>JAUCYS010000026.1 GCA_030373505.1 Parasphingorhabdus sp. | reverse complement strand
ACCCAGCCGCCGATGCCGATCAAATGCGCCGGCGCGCCGCAAAAGGCGATGTATCTGTCCTGCAGCAAGTGGGAAAGAGCCGGCGTCCTCGACAATATCGATGTACAGTTTCACAACAGCGGCCCGGCATTGTTCGGGGTCAAGGAATATGTCCCGGCGCTGATGGAATATGTCGAACGCTATAACGCCCATCTGCACATGCAATCCACGCTGGTCGCGGTCGATGGTCCGGCCAGAATTGCCACCTTCCAGCAGAAGCAGGGCGAGGAGATGAAACGGGTCGAAGTGCCGTTCGACATGATCCACGTCGTCCCCCCGCAACTGGCTCCCGATTTCATCCGCTCCAGTCCGCTGGCAGCGGAAAGCGGCTTTGTCGATGTCGACCCAGCGACCCTGCGCCACCCGAAATATGCCAATATCTTCGCGCTCGGCGACGCCTGCAGCGCGCCCAATGCCAAGACGATGGCAGCAGTCCGCAAACAGGCGCCGATCGTTGCCGTGAACGCCCTCGCTGCTCTCGAAGGCAAGGTACCGGTCGCCGACTATGACGGCTATGGCAGCTGCCCGCTGACCGTCGAGCGCGGCAAGGTCGTTCTTGCCGAATTCGGCTATGGCGGCAAATTGCTGCCCAGCTTCCCCAACTGGCTGATCGATGGCACGCGGCCATCACGGCTGTCGTGGTTGCTCAAGGACACGATCCTGCCGCCGGTTTACTGGCACGGCATGCTCAAGGGGCGCGAATGGATGGTCAAGCCGCACCGCATCGGCGCGGACTAGATAGCGCATGAAAATTTCCCGCTATTTGCCAATCCTCGATTGGGGAAGCCGCTATAACAGCACGACCCTGACAAATGACGGCGTCGCGGCGATCATCGTGACCATCATGCTGATCCCGCAGAGCCTCGCCTATGCCATGCTCGCCGGCCTGCCGCCGGAGATCGGTCTCTATGCATCGATCCTGCCGCTGATCGCCTACGCGCTGTTCGGCACCAGCCGGACGCTGGCGGTCGGACCGGTTGCGGTGGTCTCGCTGATGACCCTGACCGCAGCCAGCGCCATTGCGCCGCCCGGCAGCGCGGACTTTATCGCCGCCGCCCTGGTCCTCGCCCTGCTCTCGGGCCTGTTTCTTCTGCTTCTCGGCATATTCAAACTGGGTTTTCTCGCCAATCTCCTGTCCCATCCGGTGGTCTCGGGCTTTATCACCGCCAGCGGCATCATCATCGCCACCAGCCAGCTGAAGTCGATCTTCGGCATCAAGGCGAGCGGAGCGGCCATGCCCGAACTGGTCTCCAGCATCGCCGCAACGATCGGCACCACCAATATCCCGACGCTGATCATCGGCGTCTCCGCAACCGCCTTTCTCTTCTGGGTGCGCAAGGGACTGAAGCCCTTGCTGATGCGCCTCGGACTTCCCGCCCGGCCCGCCGAACTGCTGGCCAAGGCCGGGCCGATCGCCGCCGTTGCCGTTTCGACGATAGCGACGATTCTGCTGGGGCTGGAAGCCCAGGGAGTCAAGGTCGTCGGCGATATCCCGCAAAGCCTGCCGCCCTTTTCCGTGCCGCTGGTCGATCTCGAACTGTGGCAACGGCTGGCCGTCCCGGCGATGCTGCTGAGCATCATCGGCTTTGTCGAATCCGTTTCGGTCGGCCAGACACTGGCGGCCAAAAGGCGGCAGCGGATCGACCCGGACCAGGAACTGATCGGTCTCGGTGCTGCCAATATATCGGCAGCCTTTTCCGGCGGCTATCCGGTCACCGGCGGCTTTGCCCGTTCGGTTGTCAATTTCGATGCCGGTGCCGAAACCCCAGCCGCCGGCGCCTTCACTGCCGTCGGCATCGCCCTGGCGGCGCTGTTCCTGACCCCCCTGCTCGCTTCGCTGCCGATCGCCACCCTCGCTGCGACCATCATCGTCGCCGTGCTCAGCCTGGTCGATCTCAAGACACCGCAGACCATCTGGCGCTATTCGAAAATGGACTTTTCCGCGATGGCGGCGACCATTGGTGTCACCCTGCTCGCCGGCGTCGAGCCGGGCGTGATCGCCGGCGTCGGCCTCAGCCTCGCCCTTTTCCTGTGGCGCAGCTCCCGTCCCCACGCGGCGATCGTCGGCCGGGTTCCCGAAACCGAGCATTTCCGAAATGTCGACCGCCACAAGGTATTCACCGATCCGCGCCTACTGACCATCCGCATCGATGAAAGCCTGACCTATCTCAACGCCCGCTGGCTGGAGGAGTTCATTCTCGAACAGGTGGCCGAACAGAAGACCGTTCGCCACGTCATATTGATGTGCTCGGCGGTCAATGCTATCGATGCCTCCGCGCTGGAAAGCATCGAGGCGATCAACCACCGGCTCGAAGATAGCGGCATTTCGCTGCACCTTTCCGAAGTGAAGGGACCGGTCATGGACCGGCTGAAACGCTCGCATTTTCTCGAGCAGCTCTCCGGCAAGGTCTTCCTTTCGCAAAATGCAGCCTATTCGGCGTTAATTGCAATTGCGGATGCCGAGGATGAAGCCGACACCGACCCTGACAACTGGATGGCCAGAGGCATGATATGATGGAAAACGATCTCGCAATCAATCTCGCGCGGATACAATTTGCCTTCACCGTCAGCTTCCACTTCCTGTTTCCCGCCTTCACCATCGGCATCGCCAGCTATCTCGCGGTGCTCGAAGGGCTGTGGCTGAAAACCGACAAGGGCGTCTACGCCAACCTCTACCGCTACTGGCTCAAGATTTTTGCCGTGGTCTTTGCCATGGGCGTCGTGTCCGGCATCGTCATGTCCTACCAGTTCGGCACCAACTGGTCGGTCTTCTCCGACAAGGCCGGGCCGGTCATCGGCCCGTTGATGGCCTATGAAGTGCTCACCGCCTTTTTCCTCGAAGCCGGCTTTCTCGGCGTGATGCTGTTCGGCATCAACAAGGTCGGCCGCAAGCTGCATTTTGTCGCAACGCTGGCCGTGGCCGTGGGCACCTTCATCTCCGCCTTCTGGATCCTGTCGGTCAACAGCTGGATGCAGACGCCGGTCGGCTATGCGATCAACGATGTCGGGCAGTTTGTCCCCGCCGCCGGCTGGTGGGACATCGTCTGGAACCCCAGCTTCCCCTATCGTCTGGTTCACACGGTGCTGGCCGCCTATCTGACCACCGCCTTTGCCGTCGGCGCCGTCGGTGCCTGGCATCTGTTGAAGGACCGGACCAACCCCGGCGCGCGCAAGATGTTCTCGATGGCGATGTGGATGGCGGCGCTGGTCGCTCCGGCGCAGATCTTCATGGGCGATCTGCACGGTCTCAACACGCTCGAGCATCAGCCGGCCAAAGTGATGGCGATGGAAGGCCATTATCAGAGCCACCCCGATGGCGCGCCGCTGATCCTGTTCGGCATCCCCAACAGCAAGGAAAAGCGCGTCGACTATGCGATAGAGATACCGAAAGCCTCGTCGCTGATCCTGAAACATGATCTCAATGCCCCGCTCGCCGGGCTCGACACGATTCCCGACCGGGACGAACCGCCGGTCGGCATTGTCTTCTGGTCATTCCGGATCATGGTCGGCCTCGGCTTCGCCATGCTCGGCCTCGGCCTGTGGAGCCTGTTCGCCCGGACGCGCAGGAAACTCTACGACTGGCCCTGGCTGCACCGCGCCGCGCTGGTGATGGGGCCATCCGGTTTCATCGCCGTGCTCGCCGGCTGGGTGACCACCGAGGTCGGACGCCAGCCGTTCACCGTCTACGGCCTGCTGCGCACCAGCGAGAGCGCCGCGCCGCTCGACGCCCCCGCGGTCGCCGCCTCGCTGCTGGCCTTCGTGCTCGTCTATTTCGTCGTCTTCGGTGCCGGCATCGTCTATCTGTTCAAGCTGGCCGCCAAAACGCCCGAAGCGCACGAACCGACGCCCGAGGATGCCCCGATCCGCTCGGCCGGCATCACCCCGGCGGCGGCGGTGCTTGAGGGCGATCATGAGGAAGGAGCAGCGCCATGAACGGCATCGACCTGACCGTCATCTGGGCCGGCATCATCGCCTTTGCCGTCGTCGTCTACGTGATCATGGACGGCTTCGATCTGGGCATCGGCATATTGTTTCCCAATTTCAAGGTCGGTCCCGATCGGGACATGGCGATGAACAGCATCGCGCCGGTCTGGGACGGCAATGAAACCTGGCTGGTGCTCGGCGGCGGCGGCCTGCTCGCGGCCTTCCCGCTCGCCTATGCGATCATCCTCCCGGCGCTCTACGCGCCGCTGATCGCCATGCTGCTGGGACTGGTGTTGCGCGGCGTCGCCTTCGAATTCCGCTGGCGTGACCCGTCTCACCGCGCTCGCTGGGATCTGGCCTTCACCGTCGGTTCGGTAATCGCAACCTTTGCCCAGGGTATCACTCTCGGTGCCCTGCTGCAGGGGATCACGGTCGAGGGCCGCGCCTATGCCGGCGGCTGGTGGGAATGGCTCACACCGTTCAGCCTGCTCACCGGCTTCGCGCTCTTGGTCGGCTATGCATTGCTCGGCTGTTGCTGGCTGATCTGGAAGACCGAAGGGCCGCTGCAGCGCCAGTGCTACAGCTATGCCGGTCGCCTGGGCATCCTGCTGCTAGTCGCCATCGGCATCGTCAGCATTGCGACACCTTTCCTCGAGGCCGAATATTATACCCGCTGGCTCGCCTATCCCGGCGTCCTCGCCACCGCCCAAATTCCGCTTGCCACGCTGATCCTCTCGGTGCTGTTCTTCCGCAGCCTCTCGAAAAAGCAGGAGGCCACTCCCTTTTTCTATGCCCTTGGCCTCTTCGGCCTCAGTCTTGTCGGTCTCGCGGTATCGATGTGGCCCGATGTCATCCCCGGGCGCGTGACAATCTGGGAAGCCGCCGCGCCTTATGAAAGCCAGCTGTTCATGCTGGTCGGCGCCGCGATCATGGTGCCGATCATCCTCGCCTATACCGCCTGGTCCTACTGGGTGTTCCGCGGCAAGGTCGGATCCGACGGCTATCACTGATGGCCTTTGATCCGCTCTCATCCGATGGCAAATCTGCGGACAGCGCGCCTTTGCCGAAGCGTCTGACCTGGATGCTGGCCTATTGGGCGATGGGCGTGCTGGTGATCAGCGCGGTCGGTTTTTTCATCCGCTTCTGGATCAAGACCTGACGAACCGGACCGCGATCAGCTCAATGCGCTTCGTCCCAATTCTTGCCCGTCCCGATATCCACATCCAGCGGCACCGATAGTTTCAGAGCCGGTTCCGCCGCGCCGGACATCACGCCGCGGATCACCGCGCTCGCCGCCTCGACATCGCCCTCGGGCACCTCGAACACCAGTTCGTCGTGCACCTGCATCAGCATTTTGACATCGCCCAACCCGGCCTCGGCCAGAGCCAGCCCCATGCGAGCCATCGCCCGCTTGATGATATCGGCGCACGTTCCCTGGATCGGCGCGTTGATCGCGGCCCGCTCGCTGCCCTGCCGCTCCCCCTGGTTGGGCGACTTGATCCGTTCGAACCAGGTTTTCCGGCCGAACAGGGTTTCCGTATAACCGGTCTCGCGCACCGACTGCAGCGTCGTCGAGATATAGTGGTTGATCCCCGGGAAGCGCTCGAAATAGGTGTCGATCATCGCCTGCGCCTCGTCGGCGTCGACCTCCAGCCGCTTGGCGAGGCCCCAGCGCGAAATGCCGTAGAGAATGGCGAAATTGATCGTCTTGGCGCGGGCACGGGCGTCGCGCTCCTCACTGCCAAACAGTTCGCGCGCGGTGCGGTTGTGGATATCCTCGCCGGCGGCAAAGGCCTCTTTCAGCGTCGCCACATCGGCAATATGCGCCGCCAGCCGGAGCTCGATCTGGCTATAGTCGGCAGCGAGGATGACATTGCCGGGCGCCGCGACAAAAGCCTGCCGAATCTGCCGCCCGATTTCGGTGCGGATCGGAATATTCTGCAAATTGGGCTCGGTCGAGGACAGGCGTCCGGTCTGCGCGCCGCTCAGACTGTAAGAGGTGTGAACCCGTCCGGTCTTCGCGTTGATCTGCTCCTGCAGCGCATCGGTATAGGTGGATTTCAGCTTCGACAGCTGCCGCCAGTCGACGATCTTCTGGGCAATTGGTTCGCCGTCGCCGGCCAGCCGCTCGAGCACCGTGACATCGGTCGAATATTGCCCCGACTTGCCCTTCTTTCCGCCCTTCAGGCCAAGCTTGCCGAACAGGATTTCACCAAGCTGCTTGGGGCTGCCGATCGAGAAACTCTCTCCTGCCAGTTCGTGGATCTGCAGTTCCAGCTTGGCCATCTCCTCGGCAAAGGTGGCGGAGAGCCGCGACAGCTCCTCGCGGTCCACCAGCACGCCGGTTGCTTCCATCCCGGCAATCACCGGCACCAGCGGCCGGTCGACCATCTGGTAGACCCGCGTCGCCCGCTCCGGCACCATCCGCAAGCGCAGGATTTCCCAGAGTCGCAGTGTAACATCCGCATCCTCGGCGCCATATTCGGTCGCCTTGTCCAGCGGCACCTCGGCAAAGCCGATCGCCTTCTTGCCGGTGCCGGTCAGCGACTCGAAGCTGATGCATTCATGGCCGAGATGCAGTTTGGACAGTTCATCCATGCCATGGCCATGCAGGCCGGCGTCGAGGTTGAAGCTCATCACCAGCGTGTCGTCAAACGGCGCGATCCGGATATCATGCTGAGCCAATACGCCCATGTCATATTTCAGATTCTGCCCGACCTTGAGCACCGCATCATCCTCGAACAGCGGTTTCAGCTTCGCCAATGCTTGGTCGAGCCCGATCTGCTCCGGCGTCTCGCCGAACATGTCGCCGCTGGCATGACCGAGCGGGATATAGCAGGCCTGATTGGGGCCGGTGGCCAGGCAGACACCGACGATCCGGGCAGTCACGCTTTCCAGGCTGTCGGTCTCGAGATCGACCGCGCAGACACCCTGTTCGGTCGCCCGGGCAATCCACTGGTCGAGCGCCGCGATCGTCTGCACGCATTCATAGTTCGAGCGGTCAATTGCCGGAGCATCCGGCAATTTGGCAACCGCCTCGGCGGGAGCGCTGTCGGCTATATCGGGATTCTGCGGCTCGGCATGGCCATCCCCGCCCAGCTTTCTGAGCAGGCTGTTGAAGCCGTGATGCGAGAGAAATTCGCGCAGCGGCGCGTCCGGAATATCCTGGATCAGGAAACTCTCCAGCGTATCGGGCAGCGGACAATCGTCCCTGAGCGTCACCAGGATTCGCGACAGCCGCGCCTGCTCTGCATATTCGATCAGATTGTCGCGCATTTTCGATTTCTTCATCTCCGGCGCCGCCTGCAGCACGCTTTCGATATCGCCATATTCGTTGATCAGCTTCGACGCCGTTTTCGGTCCGATGCCGGGGACGCCCGGAATATTGTCGGAACTGTCGCCCATCAGGCCGAGCACATCGCCCAGTTTCTCCGGCCCGACGCCGAATTTCTCCTCGACCGTCGCCCGGTTCATCCGCGCATTTTTCATCGTGTCGAGCATGTCGACGCGGCTCTCGCCCTGCGGCTCGATCAGCTGCATCAGATCCTTGTCGGACGAGACGATGGTGACCTTCCAGCCGGCTTCCAGCGCCGCCTTGGTATAGGAGGCGATCATGTCGTCGGCCTCGACATTCTCTTCCTCGATCAGCGGCAGCGAAAAGGCGCGCGTCGCATCGCGGATCATCGGGAATTGCGGCTTCAAATCCTCGGGCGCTTCTGGCCGGTTGGCCTTGTAATGCTCGTAAAGATCATTGCGGAAACTGGTGCCGGCCTTGTCGAGCACCACCGCCATATGGGTCGGGCCGTCCGCCTTGTTGAGTTCGTCGGCCAGCTTCCACAGCATTGTCGTATAACCATAGACCGCGCCAACCGGCTCGCCCCGCACGTTGGTCAGCGGCGGCAGACGGTGATAGGCACGGAAAATATAGGCCGAGCCGTCAACGAGATAGAGGTGATTGGGTTTGCTGTCTGGTGATTCCGTCATAGCCGCGAGCACTAGCAGTGCCAGCGGACTTCGTCATTTCAAATTCTGCATCAGCGGAAATTGCATCATGGCCATCTGGAAGCTCTGCGCTTTTTCCTGAGTGGGCCGCGGTTTGGCCCGCATGCCCGGCTCGAACACGACCACCTGGTTGCGTCCCCGTCGCTTGGCCGTGAACAGGGCGGTATCGGCATTGCCCATTATCGCGGCGCGCCGATGGTGCCCTGCCACATCGGTCACGCCAATGCTGACCGTGATCACGTGCCGCATGTTGGCATAAGGTTCAAAAATCATATTCTCGATTTCATGGCGTATGATTTCACCGATAACCTGCCCCTCCGGCAGGCTGGTATCGCGCAGGAATATACCAAATTCCTCGCCCCCTATGCGTCCGACAAGATCAGTGGCGCGCAGCGTCTTGCGGAATACTTTGCCAAGCGAAATCAGCGCCTGGTCCCCGACCGGGTGGCCAAAATTGTCGTTGATACTCTTGAAATGATCGACATCGACAATCATCAGCACATTGGCTTTGTCATCCATGCGCATCAGCTCAAGCTGGTCGAAAAAACTGTCGCGGCTAAGCAGGCCTGTCAACCCGTCAAAATTCGCTCGCCGCTCGAGCGCCCGGTTGGCGTCCCGCAATCTGCTTTGCGCTTCGGCGAGCCGGTTGGCCAGGCCGACAAGCTTGAATCGCTGTTTCGCCTGATGAAAACTCAGCGGAATGGTAATGGTCCAGGGTATCAGCAGCGCCATGTTCATCGCGGACCAGAACCGGTTGTCCATACCAAAAAATATCAGATATGCCGCTCCCGTAAACGTGACCGACAATAATGCCGCGATCGCGGAAAGAATCGCGGTCTGCCGGATTGGCGACAAGCTGGACAAGGAAGATTTCATGACATGCTGCGATAGTGGACACAGGTTGCATAGCTGTGCAAATCAATGGTTAATTTCCTGGTATTGAATAGCGTGATATTTGGCAGATTTTCGACACTTACAACGATTTTTGACCTGCCGGATTGCCAACCCGGAAAATTTCTCCGAAAATAGAATATAATGGATCAGGAGAAAGCCCAGTGACGATACCGATGATAGCCGCAGTCGCCGGTGCGATACTGGCCATGCTGCAGGCGCTATTAATGATATTGGTCGGCCTGCACCGTCTTCGCAACAGGATCGCCCTGGGTACGGGCGACGACCCGGCGCTGGAACGCAAGATTCGCCGCCATGGCAATCTTGCTGAAAATGCAGCCCTGTTTCTGGTCGTGCTGGCGCTGGCGGAAATGACCGTGGTGCCGGATGATGTGGTCCGGGTCATCGCCATTATCTTCGTCTTTGGCCGGATCCTGCACGCCATAGCCCTGTCGACGGCCTCGGGTTCGCACGGCGCGGGTGTCGGTAGGCTGTTCCCTGCCTTGCGCGCTATCGGTGCATTCAGCACATTCGGATGCTTTATCGCTCTCGGCTTCTATATTCTTTCCGGAATATTCTAGAATCGGCCCCAAACCCGAAATCAACCGGGTCCCCGATCACCGCGGCCAACAATCTCCTGCGGAGACAGGGCGTGGTGATCGGCAAGCGCGACTCTATGATAATGTCAGCGGGCCTCCTTCATCAACTGCGGGCCGCGGCCATCGCGCCACCATTCCTGCACCCAGCCATAAGGACTGGCCACCGCCCGGCCATTGGTGTCGCGCGCCGGTTCGAAGCGGAAACGCTGCTCAATCAGCCGGCAGGTGATCGCATCCAGTTCCGGATGGCCGCTGCCTTGCCGGATATGGCAGTTGCGCGCTCGGCCATCCGCGGCGACCGTGAACCGCACCACGACTCTGCCGCGCGTTTCGGCTTTCCAGACGGAACGGGGAATATCCCTGCGGGTCAGCGTGCCGGACAGATGGCGCGGACCGGAGACAATGCCACCGCTGCCGGTACCGTCGCCGCTACTCCCGCTTCCCGATCCATCACCCTGGCCGCCGCTGCCAGCACCCGGGCCGGCCTGATCCGAAGCGCCTGCGCTGGCGTCATTTCCGGGTCCGGCGATCGGCGCGACCACCACCGGCGTTTTGATCGGCAGCTTCACTTCCGGGGGCGGCAGCACAATCTGGCTCGGCTCGGATCGCAGATTTTCGGGGGACGCCGCGCCCTCTTCGGCTTTTGCCGGCTGATTGTCCGGAGCAGGTTCGGCAGGGGCCGGCGGACTGATCCGGATGACCGTGAATCCATTATCGACCTGCCTCGCGATATCCATACCCATGCCGCTCACCAGCAAATAGCCGATGACAACATGGATGGCGATCACCGCCGCCAGCGATCGGGCGCGGTCCTGCCCGCTATGATAACTCCCGTAAGCCATGGCGAGATTGTAGCAGCACATCGATTAATAAAGGCTGGCCGCCAGGCGGAACCGAAACCGATTGTCCGCCCGCATGGAAAATGATAAGCAGGACCGGTTCGTGACTGGCGAGATCAGGATGGAAACCCATCGGGGAGCGAACAGATTATTGACGCCGATCGCCTGGGCATTTCTCGAATCGCGGAGCAGCCCGATGACCGATGACCCAAAAGCCTTCCACATAGTTTTTCTGTTGTTCGACGGCATTACCCAGCTGGATTTCACTGGCCCCGCGCAATTGCTGTCGCGTATTCCGGGCGCTGTGGTCCACACCGCCGCCAAAGCGGTAAAGCCGGTCCAGACCGACAGCGGCTTCGCCATTCTGCCCTCGACGAATTTCGCCGATTGCCCGCAGGCCGATCTGCTCTGTGTGCCCGGCGGCTTTGGCACAAGGGACGTGATTCAGGATGAAGCATCACTGCAATTTCTGCGCGACCAGGCCGCCACGGCCCGATATGTCACCTCGGTGTGCACGGGTTCGCTAGCGCTGGGTGCCGCAGGGCTGCTGGCAGGGAAACGGGCGACCAGCCATTGGGCCTACACCAGCCTGCTCGAAAAATTCGGGGCAAGATATGAAAAGGCGCGGGTGGTCAGGGACGGCAATGTCATCACCGCTGGCGGCGTAACCTCGGGCATTGATTTTGCCCTGAGCGTGGTCGCGGAAATCGCCGGTGAGGAGGTCGCGAAATCAATCCAGCTCTCTCTGGAATATGATCCGCAGCCTCCGTTCTCCAGCGGCCATCCCGATATCGCCGACCCGAAGCTGGTCGCGCTGTTGCGTGACCGGGTCTATGATCAGGCCGCCGCGAATCTGGCAGACATAATTGATAGGCGATAGCCGGGGGAATTTTGTTTTCCGCTCGGCGGTTATCGCGTAAACGCACGCCGGAATGAACAGCCCCGAAACCAGCGAACGCCATGCGCCTGACCCTATCAGCGAACGCCGGCTGTTCCTCTTCGCCCTCTCCTCGGCAGCGGTGGTCGCCAACGGCTATTATATCCATCCGCTGATCACCCCGGTTGCGGAAGAATTTGGCGTCAGCGGCGCGGCGATCGGGCTTGCTCCCGCGCTCAACCAGATTGCCCTGGCGCTCGGCATATTGTTTCTGCTGCCGCTCGGCGACCGGATCAACAACCGCAAGCTGGTGACGATCTTCGTCATCGGCCAGTTTTTCGCGATGCTGGCGATGGCGCTTTCGGCAAGCTTTATATTGTTTGTCGCGGCCTCTTCCCTGCTGGGCGTTTTCACGATCGCGCCCTATCTGCTGCCAGCCTATGTATCCCGGCGCGTTGCGCCCCACCGCATTGGCCATGTCACGGGGATCATGGGCGCTGGCGTGACCCTAGGAATATTGGGCAGCCGGGTCGGCGGCGGCCTGCTCGGTCATTATTTCGGCTGGCGCTCGGCCTATTGGGTCGGGGTGGCGAGCATGGCCCTGCTGGTGATCCTGCTGCCCCTGATCATGGAGCGCAAACGGGACGAAAGGCCTTCCGGCGTCGCACCGCCGCGCTACAGCGAACTGCTCCGCTCGCTCTGGCCGATCATGAAATCTCTGCCCGAAGTCCCGCTCGGCGGCCTGATCCAGGCGCTCTCCTTCGGCCTGTTTCTGGCGCTCTGGCTGGCGATCGGCCTGCATTTGCCGCGCACGGGCTACGGCGTCGACACGGTCGGCTATCTTGCCGTGATTGCCATTATCAACGTTTTCGCTTCCCCCTTTTCCGGTCGTTTCGCCGACCGGATCGGTGCCGAGCGCGCACGCATCTATTTCTGTCTGGCCCAGTTGGCGGGTGTCTTCCTCCTCCCCTTTGCCGGCCATAATCTCTGGCTGCTGGTGATCGCGGTCATTCTCAATACCATTGGCGGCGCCGCGGTCGATATTTGCAGCCGGACGATCCTGTTCAGCCGCGCGCCGGACATCCGGACCCGTCTGATGACCATCTATATTGTCATCATGTTCATCGGTGGCGGCCTGTCGAGCTGGCTGGCGACCGCGACCTATGAATATGCCGGATGGCCCGGAATTTCGGCCATGGCGATCAGCTACGCGCTGGTCATCATGGCCCTGTCACTCTGGGGCCTGCGCTTCCGGCAGTCATCGGAGTGACGGGGTCTAGATTTTTACCAGCACCTTGCCGATATTGCCGCCGGTAAACAGCTTCTCATAGGCGGTCAGCACATTTTCCATGCCGTCGGTGACATCGAACGGCGTATCGATCAGCCCCTGATCGAGCCATTGCTTCAGTTCCGCCGTCAGCCGCTCGCCCTGATCGGCAAAGTCCGGCGAGAAAAAGCCCTCGATCCGCAGCCGCTTCATCAGGATCTGGTCGAACTGTTCCGGCCCGCGGCCGCGCCCGTCGCCCTCATATTGGGCCAGCAGACCGCATAGCGCGATCCGGCCGTAAAGCGCCATATTGGGCAGAACTGCATCCAGTATCGGCCCGCCGACATTGTCGAAATAGGCGTTGATCCCGCCCTCGACCTTCGCCAGCGCGGCAGCGATATCCTCCTTCTTGTAGTCGATCGCCCGGGTGATACCCAGTTCCTCTTCCAGCCAGCGGCATTTCTCCGGCCCGCCGGCCAGGCCATAGACATTCGCCCCCAGAATTTTGGCCACCTGACAGGCGAGCACACCGGTCGATCCGGCAGCGGCAGAGACCAGCACATTGTCGCCCGCTTTCACCCCGGCCGTTTCCCTGATGCCCCACAGCGCGGTCCAGCCGTTGAAGCCGAGCACGCCGAAATGCTGCCTGATATCGTCGATGCTGTCATCGACCGTCATCAGCCCGGCCAGCTCCGGCTGCATCACGCTATTTTCGGCCCATTGTCCGAAGCCGCGCACCAGATCGCCCTCGGCGAAGCCGGCATGGCGCGACGCGGCGACATGGCCGAGCACCAACCCGACCATCTTAGTGCCCAGCGCCAGCGGCGGCTGATAGCCGTCCTCGCGCTCGGTCATCCACATCCGCGTCCCGGCATCCATCGACAGATAGGCCGCGCGGACCAGCACCTCGCCCTCGGCCAGCTCCGGCATCGGCTCGCTTTCCAGCGAAAGCGCGCCCGACACATCGCTGCCCTCGGGACGGCTGTTCAGCCGCCAATATCGGTTCATCGTCATGATTTTGCTCCCGCGCAGGCGGGGGCCCATCTCCCGCTTGTTCGTTCAGACGTCCGTTCAGGAGATGGGCTCCTGCCCGCGCAGGAGCACAGGGATCGCCACCAGATTAAAGCAAATCCGCCTGTTCAACACTATTCTTATTGGCGGGCAGGCTGAACAGCATCCCGTCCTGCCCCAGCACCACCGGCCCGTCAAAGGCATCGCCGACACCCTTCATATAATATGCTTCCAGATAGGACAGCGGCAGCGCCGGCACGATATGCGAGAGCACCAGCATCTTGGCCTTGCCGTCCGTCGCGACCTCCGCGGCCTCGACCGGCGTCGTGTGATAGTTCTGGATGTCCGCCATGATCTTTTCCAGCCGCTTGCGTCCGGCCTTCGCGAATTCCCTTTCCATTGTGCCAACCATCTCGGCATTGAGCGCTTCGTGCACCAGCAGGTCGCAGCCATTGCAGGCCCTGGCCGTGGACGGCAATTTAACCGTGTCGCCGCTGAACACGACCGAACGGCCCTTATAGTCGAACCGGTAGCCGACCGCCGGCGCGATCGGCTTGTGGTCGACGGCAAAGGCGGTAATCCGGATTCCGCCCCGGTCATAGACCAGCATCTGCTCCTGTCCGGCGGGAATGGCAAAGGGCCGTGCCACGGCGCCGAAGCCACCGGGCAGGATGGTCGCTTCACCATGATGGGCGATGCGATAGGTCGCATCGGCCGCATAGGCGGCGTTCAGTCCGTCAACGATCGGCTCCACGCCTTCCGGCGCGATCACCGGCAGCGGCGCATCCCGCCCCCCGGCGGCCCAGCGCTGCAGCATCAACTCCCCCATGCCGTCGATATGGTCGCTGTGAAAATGGGTCAGCAGCAGTGCTTCCGTTGCCCCCGGGGCCAGCCCCATCAGGCCGAGATTGCGCACCGCGCCGCCGCCGATATCGACAATGAACATCTTGCCATCGATGATCACAGCCGAACAGGGGCCGGCGCGGCTTGGATCGGGCAGCGGCGAGCCGGTCCCGCACAGAGCGACGTGGATGCCATCCGGCAGGTCGCCGATGACATCGCGCGCGACGCCGGTCTCTACCGCGCGGGCAAACAGCCGCTCGCCGATCGGCTCCCGAAACAGCAGGCCTGCCCCGACCACCAGCAGCACCATCAGCAACAATGCTATGCCCAGCTTCTTCATTATAATCCCCCCGTTCCGTTCAGCACTCGACCAGATTGACCGCGAGCCCTCCCTGCGATGTTTCCTTGTACCGCTCCGACATGTCGAGCCCGGTCTTGCGCATCGTCTCGATGACCTCGTCCAGACTGACCCGGTGCGTGCCATCCCCCAATATCGCCAGCCGCGCCGCTTCGATGGCCTTGACCGCGCCCACCGCATTGCGCTCGATGCAAGGCACCTGCACCAGCCCGCCAACCGGATCGCAGGTCAGACCGAGATTATGCTCCATGCCGATCTCCGCTGCATTTTCGACCTGCAACGGAGTGCCGCCCCAGGCTGCGGTCAGGCCGGCGGCTGCCATCGAGCAGGCGACACCGACCTCGCCCTGACAGCCGACCTCGGCGCCCGAGATAGAGGCATTCTCCTTGAACAGCGAGCCGATCGCTGCCGCGGTCAGCAAAAATGTCTCGACGCCTGCGGCATCCGCCTTTGGCGCGAATCGTTCGTAGAAGCGCAACACCGACGGGACGATTCCGGCAGCGCCATTGGTCGGCGCGGTGACCACCTTGCCGCCAGCAGCATTTTCCTCGTTGACCGCCAGCGCCCAGAGATTGACCCAGTCGAGAATCGTCAGCGGGTCGGACAGCGCCCGCTCCTGCCGCTCCATCAGCCGTGCATGGATCAGCGGGGCCCGCCGCTTGACCCGCAGGCCGCCCGGAAGAATCCCGTCCTGCAGGATCCCGCGATCGATGCAGGCGGACATGGCATCGGCAATCGCGCGAATTCCGGCGCTGATCGCTTCGTCCTCCTGACGGGTTCGCTCGTTGGCGCGCATGATCTCGGCGATCGACAGCCCCTCGTCCGCCGCAATCCGCAGCAGGTCCGCGCCCGAGCAAAAGCGATAGGGCACGTCCCACAGGCCGCTTTCCGGATTGTTGCTGCCAATCTGGTCCTCGTCCAGCACCGCCCCGCCGCCGACGGAATAATAGACCCGGCTCTCGACCGGCTGATCATCGAGATAGGCGGTAAAGCGCATCGCATTGCTGTGAAAATCGAGCCGTTTTTTCTGGTCAAAGATGACGTCCGTCTCTTCATCGAACGGGATCGCGTGGGAGCCATTCAGGCGGATTTCCGAACAGGACCGGATCTCCTCCACCAGCATGTCGGCTGCATCCGGTTCGATATGTTCCGGTCGCTGCCCGGACAGGCCCAGCAGAATCGCCCGGTCGGTGGCATGGCCCTTGCCGGTCAGCGCCAGCGAGCCAAACAGCAGGGTCTCCACGCGAGTGACCTCATCGAGCTGACCGGCATCGGCCAGACGCTCGACAAACATTGCCGCGGCCAGCATCGGTCCCATGGTATGAGAACTCGACGGACCGACCCCTATTTTGAAAAGCTCGAACGTGCTGGCGACCATAAACCTCTCTCCTCTCCCGCGCCGTTCTATGCGGGCAGGCACGGACAATCCACTATTATCGGCCTGCTCGCCTGCAGACAAAGCGGCAATCTGACGCAGAACCCGGAGCGGCGGCGATCCGGTAGCTGCGGGAGAAAGTCTGTAGCGCGGCCGCCCCGCCAGCAGGTGGGAAACCTGACCTGATCCGACAGGCCCCAGACACAAAAAAACCCCGCGCTGAGGCGGGGTGATTTGTTGGTTGCGGGAGTGGGGTTGGGCCTGGCGCAGGCGGCGGGCAATGCGGGGCATCGTTCCCGAGAGGGGCCTGTAGGTTGTGGAATGAAGTTCAGGAGCTGGGTCCCCGCCTACGCGGGGACAACAATTTGCTAGGTTCGCATTGCTCACCAAGAAAATTTGTTGGTTGCGGGAGTAGGATTTATGGGCTTCGCCCATGATCTCCGCTGCGCTCCGATTGAACGAGGCTAAAATCGCAA
>JAUCYS010000006.1 GCA_030373505.1 Parasphingorhabdus sp. | reverse complement strand
ATACGCTTTGCGGTGTCCTCATAATGCAAGCGATAGCTGGCCGGATCGACAAATTCGGATTCGTCGATGATCCGGTAGATTTCCTTGTGCTCGCGGGCAAAATTCATAAACGCCTCAAGCGCCAGCTTTTCCCGTTCGAGCGCGCCCTGCCATTCGGTCATCGCGCTCGCCGCATGGCTCTTCACGCGCGCGCTCATATCCTTGACCAGCGCGCTGAACAATTCGTCCTTTGAATCGAAATAGGTATAGAAACTGCCGAGGGCGGTTCCGGCGCGCTGGGTGATTCCGGTGATCGAGGCTTCGTGAAAGCCCTTCTCGCCGAATTCCAGCGCCGCCGCATCCAGCAGCTTGCGCTTGGTCTTCAGGCCGCGCGCGGTGCGCGGCTGCTTGTCCTGAGACTCGATATGTTCGCTATATTCAGTGGCCATAATGTCACGGCTAACCGTATTTGACCGGCTTGGCAAATTTCTAAGTTGAAATTTGATTCATGTTTCAATATAGCGCCTTTCACGACCCGGAAATGCCGGGCATATATTCAAGGAGGATGCTATCATGAAATTCCAGCACACCGTCAGCTATGCAGCCATTGTTACCGGACTAGCGGGTGGTCTCATCGCTCCTGCCAGCGTCCATGCCCAGGCCAGCGAAGCGGCCGAGCAGAGCGGCGACGAAGGCTTTATCGTTGTTACAGCGCGCCGCCGCGAAGAGCGCCAGATCGATGTGCCGATCGCGATCACCTCTTTCTCCTCCGAAAAGCTGGAGCAGCAGGGCGCGATCGATATCACCGATATCGGCCAGACCACGCCCAACACCACTCTGGAAGCATCGCGCGGCACCAACTCCACCCTCTCCGCCTTCATCCGCGGCATCGGGCAACAGGACCCGGTTTCGGGCTTCGAGCAGGGCGTTGGCATCTATCTCGACGATGTCTATCTCAACCGGCCGCAGGCCGCCGTGCTCGATATTTACGACGTCGAGCGCATCGAGGTGCTGCGCGGACCGCAGGGCACGCTCTACGGCCGCAACACGATTGGCGGCGCGGTCAAATATGTGACCAAGGCGCTGCCGCAGGACCCGTCGTTCAAGGCGCGGGTGACCTATGGCAGCTATGATCAGGCCGAAGCGGTGGTCACCGCCAGCATGCCGATTTCCGATCTGGTCCGGGTTGGCGCATCGGGCGCGCGTCTGTCGCGCGGCGGCTTTGGCAAAAATCTGACCACGGGCCTGGAAAATTACAACAAGGATATCTGGGCCGCTCGCGGTACCGTCGAACTGGGCGGCTATGGCGAACCGGTGCTGATCCGCATTTCCGGCGACTATACCAGGGACAAGAGCAATCCGCGCGGTGGCCATCGTCTCATTCCGGGTGCCGTTTCCGGCGCGCCGGTGCTGGACGATGTCTTTGATACCCGCGGCGGGCTCAACGACCCGATCCAGGATATCGAGGCTTATGGTCTGGCGATGAATATCACGGCCAATCTCACCGATACCGTCACCTTCCGGTCGATCAGCGCCTGGCGCAAGGATGACACGGCGACGCCGATCGATTTCGACGCGCTGCCGGCGGTCGATCTCGACGTTCCCGGTCTCTATCTGAACGAGCAGATCAGCCAGGAATTCCAGCTGCTCTATGAAGGCGACAAGCTCAACGGCCTGGTCGGATTCTATTATCTCGATGCCAGAGCGGATACCCTGTTCGATGTCCGGCTGTTCACCACGGTCGCTGGCCTTACGGCCTTCACGGAAGCCGATGTCGATACCGAAACCTATGCGGTTTTCGCCGATTTCACCTATGACTTTACCGAGCAGCTCAGCCTGTCGGTCGGCGGCCGCTATACATGGGATAAGCGGACGGCCAGCATTCTCCGGCAGAATTATGTCGGCGGCGGATCACCGACCTTTGGCGGTGCGGGTATCGCGGCCGGCGCACCCGGCACCGATTTCCAGGGCAGCGCCAATTTCAAAAAATTCACCCCGCGCGCGTCCGTGAGCTTCAAGCCGACACCGGACCACAACATCTATGCCAGCTTCTCGCAGGGATTCAAGGGCGGCGGCTTCGACCCCCGCGGCGTCGGCATCAACGCGCCAACCAGCAACACCAACGGCATCCCGAGCGATGCCGAGGTCGCCGACTTCCTCAGCTTCGAGCCGGAATCGGTGGACAGCTACGAAGTGGGCTACAAGGGCAGCCTGCTCGACGGCGCGCTCAATGTCGCGCTCGCGGGATTCTATTCCGACTACAAGGACGTGCAGATCCCCGGATCGGTGGCCTGTACCGTAGCCGGCCTGCCCTCCTTCTGCGGCGTGATCAACAATGCCGGCAAGGCGACACTGAAGGGAGTCGAACTGGAGGCCAGCGCGCGGCTTGGTCAGGATATGCTGGCCAGCGGTGATCGGGTAATGCTGTCGGGTTCGATGGGCTATATTGATGCCAAATATGACGAATATATCACCAATATCGGCGGCACTCCCACCGATGTGGCGGAGTTCCGCTCGGTCCAGAACACGCCGGAATGGACCGCCAGCGGTACCTTCTCCTATTCGACGCCGGTCGGGGAAGGCGATGTCTATTTCGGCACAACGCTCTCCTATCGCAGCAAGGTCAACCAGTTCGAGATTGCTAACCCCTATATCGACCAGAAGGGCTTTGCCCTGCTGGACGCCAATCTGGTCTACAACGCCCCGGACAAGCGCTGGAGCATCGGCGTGCACGGCAAGAACCTGACCAACAAGCGCTACAAGACCTCGGGCTACACATTCGTCGCCGCTGATCCCAGGACCGGCGTCATCGCGACCGGAGCCAACGGCCAGCCGATCCCGACGCTGGGCCCCGAAGGCACGCTGACCGCCTTTTACGGCAATCCGCGCCAGGTCTTTGTCACCGCCGGCATCAAATTCTGATCGATCGCCAGGTCGATAGGATGACATATGCCGACCACGGCTATCGCAGCGCCGACGGCCGGCTGGACCTCTACGCCCGCATCTATGAGGGCGAGGGCCGGCCGCTGCTGCTGATGCACGGGCTGACCCGGAACAGCGGGGATTTCGAGGCGCTGGCCGGGCATCTCTCTGGCAAATATAAACTGATCGTCCCCGACCAGCGCGGCCGGGGACGGTCGGACCATGACCCGGACCCGAAAAATTACACGCCAGCCATATATGTCGAGGACATGTTCGCGCTGCTCGACGGGCTCGCGATCGACCGCATGGGTCTGATCGGCACCTCGATGGGGGGCCTGATGGCGATGATGATGGCGACGATGCAACCCGAACGGTTTGACAGCCTGATCCTGAACGATATCGGCCCGGCGGTGGACGCGGCCGGCCTTGCCCGGATCCAGTCCTATGTCGGCGCGCTCGCACCGTTTGACAGCTGGCAAAAGGCCGCCGACCATTGCCGCTCGGTGCATGGCGATTCCTTTCCGGACTATAGCGCGCAGGACTGGCAGGTCTTTGCCCGCCATGTCTGCGAGCAACGGGCCGACGGCCGGATATATATGGCCTATGACCCGGCGATTTCCGAAGGCCTGTCGGGCACCGACCCAACCGTCGTTCCGCCCGATCTCTGGGCGATATGGGACCAGCTTTCGGCCCTGCCCGTTCTGGTCATCCGGGGTGCGTTGTCAGACATACTTTCTGCGGCTACCGTTGCGGAGATGAAGCTTCGTCATTCCGGAATATTTGCCGCCGTGGACATTCCGTCGCGCGGCCACACGCCGATGCTCGGCGAGCCGGAGGCGCTGGCCGCGATCGACCGTTTCCATGCGGAGCTTGCAAACTAGATGGCCGGGCAACCCGCAACAGCCGGCCGGACGACATCGCCCAATATCGCGCTGGGGATGCTGCTGCTTGTCTATATCTTCAATTTCGTCGACCGGCAGATCCTGGCGATTCTGGCCGGCCCGATCCAGGCCGATCTTGGCTTGAGCGACACCCAGATGGGGCTGCTTGGCGGCATCGCCTTTGCCCTGCTCTATTCGACGCTGGCGGTGCCGCTGGCCTGGGTCGCGGACAAGACCAGCCGCAGCTGGGTGATCACCATATCGCTGGCGATCTGGAGCGGCTTCACGGCGCTGACCGGCCTCGCCCAGGGCTTCTGGTCGATCTTCCTGACCCGGCTGGGCGTCGGCATTGGCGAGGCCGGTGGCGTTGCGCCTTCCTATGCAGTGATCGCCGATCATTTTCCGAGCAACCGGCGCGCCCGAGCGCTCGCCATCTATTCGCTCGGCATTCCGCTGGGATCGGCGACCGGCGTGATCGCGGGCGGCTATATCGCAGCGAGCGTCGACTGGCGGCTGGCCTTTTTCGTGGTCGGCCTGTCCGGCCTGCTGATCGCGCCCTTCTTCAAATATTTCGTGCGCGACAAGGTCAAGGTGCCAGCACCCGCCGGTCAGCCGGTGGCGGCCTACAGCTTCATCGGCACGGTGCGGCTGTTGGCCGGCAAGCGCGCCTTCTGGTTTCTCGCCTTTGGCGCTGCGTCCAGTTCGATGCTCGGCTATGGCATCGCGTTCTGGCTGCCGAGCCTGCTGCAGCGCAGCTTTGGTCTCAGCCTGATCGATACCTCGTTGTTCTTCGGCGCGATCCTGCTGGTCGGCGGGGTGGCCGGGGTGCTTGGCGGCGGCATGATCGGCGACTGGCTGGGGAAAAAGGACAAGGCGGCCTACGGGATGGTGCCGGCCGCGGCCTTCCTTCTGGCGGTTCCGCTGTTCGCAGCGGGCATTATGAGCGGCTCCGCCACTCTTGCTTTCATCCTGTTCCTTATCCCGCAGGCGCTGGCCTATGTCTGGCTGGGCCCGGTCCTGTCGGCGGTCCAGCATCTGGTGCCGGCCGATGCCCGCGCAACCGCCTCGGCGCTGTTCCTGCTGATCAACAACCTGATCGGCATCGGCGGCGGCATATTCTTCCTCGGCGCCCTGTCCGACTTTCTCACGCCCATCTATGGCGAGGACGGGCTGCGCTATTCGATGCTCTACTCGCTGAGCTTCTATGGCCTGGCGGCGGTGCTGATGGGGTTGGCGGCGCGGCCGCTGCGCAGCGAATGGATCGCCGAAGACTGAGCGGCCGCGACCGGCGTCACTGCTCCATGATGGCGTTATGCTTGAGCGTCTGTTTCTGCAGCGCCTGTTCGAACGCCTGCTCCAGCTTCGCCATCATCGCCGGAAAGCCGGTGCGGTCGACAAAGGCCAGCGGGTCGCCCGCTTTCTGCTTTTCGCGCTTGGCCGCCATCCCGGCAAATTCGGGATGGTTGGTAAGGAAAATATCCGGTTGCCAATCCCGCGTCATGGCAAAGGTCTTGCGATAGTCGTCGACAATGCCGTCATATTGCGGCGGTCCGACCAGCCGGTTGGCGGCGACCGTGGCGGAGCAGAAGAACAGCGCCTGATAGGTCTTGTCCCCCTGCTCGACCGGCATGGTCCAGCTGGTGCAACCGCGACTGTGGCCCGGCGTGATACGGGCGGTCAGCGTAATATCGCCGAGAGTCAGCGTCTCGCCATCGGCAATCGTCCGGTCGACCTTCACCGGCGGGGCGTTCATCGCCGTGTCGTCTTCGGACCCCAGATAGAAACCGCCTTCCAGCGCCGAGCGGTCACCCTCGCTGGCGATCATCTGCGCACCGGTCAGCGCCTTCAGCTCGGCGAGGCCGCCGCTATGGTCGAGATGGGCGTGGCTGTTGAGTAGGATTTTGATATCTTTCGGATCAAAGCCGAGCTTGCGGATCGCGTCGGCAACATATTGCCCTTCGCCCGGCATGCCGCCGTCGATGAGAATATGGCCGGCACTCGTCGGGATAAAATACATACCCAGCCCCTCGGTGCCGACAAAATATACGCCCCTCTTGCCGCTGCCGATGATCCGATAGGGTTCGACCGCGGCGTACCAGCCAGGAAAATTCTGCCGCCAGTCGAATTGCCCGGGGATCTGGTCATCGACCAGACTGGAAATGGTATCGAGCGCATCTGTCTCAGCCGTTTCCGGCGGGGTTGCCCTCTGCTCCTGCGCCATCGGCGCGCAAGCCGCCAATATCAATGCCATGCTTCCCGAAATCCAGCGCATATCATTCTTCTCCGTCTGTCCGCTTGCTAATACGCGCGAGATGAATACACAATGGCTGCTATCGTTGGAAAAAGCGGGCGGTATCCTCATCCATCGGGAACATCAGCTCGATCCTTGTCTCCCCCGCTTTCGTATCCTGCACCGACCCGAATTGGGCGATCACCGAGAACAGCGACAGCCGATTCTCGCCAACCCGGAAGATGGTCGGGATCACCGCCTGGTTAAGATTGATCGTGGCCATATCGGCCTTGCAGACCCGGTCGTGCGCGGCCAGCCGGGCGGCCATTGCCGACAATCCCTCGTCGCCGCCGAGTTCCAGTATCTCGGTGCGCAGGCGCGACAGGGTCAGCACCGCGACCTCCTCCCAATTCTCAATGAGGTCGAGACCGGCGGTGGCGATCAATATGTCGACCAGATTGGCCGGCCCGCCGGGCGCGGCCAGCGCGACGATCATCTGCGCACCCCCGTTGCTGTTTACGATATTCCAGTGGCGGTCGAGGGCATAGCCCGGGAAGGGATCATGCTGATCGAGCAGCGTCGCGATTGCCTGATTGACCGGCGCCAGTTCCGGCGCATCATCGGACAGGCTGGGATAGACCGGCGCAAATCCCGCCGCGTGCAGCGCCTGGTTGGCGGCGGAGCGGGGCAGCTGCAGCGCTTCCGACAATCGCAGCACCATCGCCCGGCTGGGATTGGCGCGGCCCGATTCAAGAAAGCTGAGATGGCGCGCCGACATCTCCGCCTCAAGGCTGAGGTCGAGCTGGCTGAACCGGCGAACCTTGCGCCAGTCCTTCAGGATTGCACCAAATTCCGATCGCATGGTCGTCTCCTTTGCCGGGTCCGGATCATCCCCGACCGATAGCATGGATCGCGGCCCGTGCACTTACCCCGCAGGTAATTGTTTCGCCCCTTTCCGCGTGCTTTACCGGCGGTGACGCAACAGCAGGAGAAGATTATGTCACCCCGAGCCACAGGCCGCTATATCCGCATTGTCGGCAGTTTTTCCCTTCTCGTCGCCCTGGTTTTTTCGCTCGCCGGGGTGAACGATTTTACCGGCGCGAACGATCTGTTCTTCCGCCTCGCCTCTTCCGGCGGTCATGGCGTGGACGGGCTGGATACGGCGGAAGCGAAACTGGCGATGGCCATCGCTGGCGGCGTGTTTGCCGGGCTGATGGCGGTATATGTTTTCGTTACCGCACCAGGCGTCGAACAGGGCAGCGAACTGGTCCGCAAGGGGTCGATCTACAGCTTTCTCGTGTGGTTCGCCGTCGACAGCGGCGCCTCGGCGGCATCCGGCAACAGCGCCAATATCATTCCCAATATCGTCTTTCTGATCGTCTATCTGACGCCCTTGCTGATGGTAAAGCGCACGGCCTGAAACGCCTGCCAGAAACTCCTGTGCTCCGCATCGAGTGCGGAGCACATTTGCTCTTGCCGACGCTAGGTCCGCTCGTTGACATCCTTGACCCACGGGCCAAAGGGCGAGTTGCCGAGCATCACGACCTGGGTCTGGGCGCTCAGCTTGTTGATTGCCAGTTGCGGCTTCGCACCGGGATGAACCGGTAGGCGCAGCGGCCGTTTGCCCGGCGCCATCGCGATCAGCCCGGCAATCGCGCGGGGCACATCCACCGGATCGGTCGAGCCGCCGCTGTTGCGCAGCGCGCCGTCGACCAGCGCCTGATAGGCGGCCTTGCGCTCCTCGTCGGCCTGCTCCAGCATTTCCATCGTGTAGCGATTGCCATTTTCCCAGATTTTCGTCGGATAGCCGCCGGGCTGGACGATCGTCACGTCGATGCCGTGCGGCACCAGTTCATAGGCCATTTGCTCGCTCATCGACTCGACCGCGAACTTGGTCGAGCTGTACAGGCCCATGCCCGGCACCATCACGCGGCCGAGCTGGGAGGAGATATTGACGATCAGACCGGATTTGCGCTCGCGCATCTTCGGCAGCGCGGCGCGGGCGACCCGCTGGTAGCCCATCACATTGGTGTCGAGCAAGCGCTGCATCATCGCCAGATCCTGCAGCTCGACCGGCGCGCCGGTGCCGATGCCGGCATTGTTGATCACCACATCGAGCCCGCCGCCATTGAGCCGCTCGGCTTCGGCTACCGCCTTGTTCACCGAGTCTTCCGACAAGACGTCGAGATCCAATATCGTGATATCCAGATTCCTGTCCGCCGCCGTCTGTGGCAGTGCTGCTGCTTCCGGGCGCGGCAGATTGCGCATGGTCGCGAACACCTTCGCCCCCCGTTCGGCATAGAATATCGCGCCGAGATTGCCGAAGCCGGATGAGCAGCCGGTGATCAGCACGGCCTTGCCGGTCAGATCGGGCTGGCCGGCGGCAGCGGCGGTTGCGGGACCGGTCGCCAGCGCGGCACCGGTGGCAGCGGAGGCGGCAAGCAGCTGGCGGCGGCTGAGGGATGAGGCACGGGCGGAATCGGTCATGGCAGCTCTCCTGAAAAGCGACGTCACCGACACATTAGCACAATATCCCTGTCAGCCGAAATATGTCCGGGCCGGGTGCGGAGACCCGCACCGCACCCTGACCCCGATCAATGGTCGTGTAGCGCCAGGCCTTCAATAGGCGCTCGCCGGGGCGGCTTTGTTCGCATCGCTTTCCGCTCGCTGCCGGCTGGTCGCATCAGCGATCAGTGTCTGCGCGGCCTCCACCGCATCCGCCTCAGCCATTTCGCCGTCCGCAATCTGCGTCCCCATATCGAGCAGCTGTCCGCTGATCACCGTGCCGGTCTGGGCCTCTTCCTCGATCACCACGCCGTTGCCGGCAGCAAAGGCCTGTTCCCAGGCGGTCCGGACCTTCCTCCAGTAGCCGCTGGTCTTCGCCCAATAATCTTCCGCCGCCTGGACATTATAGCCGTCGAACCGGGTGTAGCTGTTGAGCACATATTCCTGCACAATCGGCTTCAGCGCGCCATCGACCATGCCCATTTTTATATTGTCCTGAAAATGGATCCAGCCACTTGGTGTCGGGCTGTGCCGGTTAATCGCGTAATAGCGGTCATAGACCGGGTGGCGCACCGCATCGCGCCGGGCCAGCGGTCGCCATGTCCAGTTCGAGCGCCAGCGCCGGACACCGCCCTGCGTTTCCCACTCGCCGAGCCCGGCATAGCGCGGGCTGTCGTCGACCTGATAGACGGTCTGCGACCAGCGGCCATGGCTGCGCTTTTCGGGTATCGGCTGATATTCCCAAGTGTTGCGGTCGGAATAGACCAGCAGCTTGTCCGGTTCATATTGCCAGTCCTGGCGCCAGTGCTTGACGATGAAATCCTTGCCGTCGGCATCGACGACCAGCAGATGCTGCAGCACGATTTTCCGGCCCGTATCCTCGATCACCTTCACCAGTTCATGGCCGCCCGATATCTTGCGGTCGAGCGGCTGATAATCGGCTGCCCAGGCGGTCGATTCCTGCATGTCGAAACGGACCTTGAATGCCCCTGCCATCGCCAGGATATCGGCGCGGTCCGCTTCGAACGCCGATTTTTCCACCTCGGCCGGTCGTTCGGGTATCGGAGGATGGGCAAGCGCCGGAGCGCTGGCAACAGTCAGCGCCAGCAGCGCCGCACCGATCCGGTTTTTCAATTTGATATTCATGATGATGTTCCCCTTGCAGTTAGAATGTGACGCTGAGCGAAACGCTGGCGTTGCGACCCGGCTGGGTGAACGCGTCGGTAATCGCCGACGTCGCTTCCAGTCCCCGGACATTGCTCCACAGCGCATATTTTCGGTCGGTGATGTTGAAGATGCCGGCCCGGATTTTGAGATTGTCGGTGAGCCGGACAAAGGCCGTTGCGTCGATGATCGCCGATTCCTGCGGCCGGAAACAGGTCGCGCTGCAGACGCCGATGGTCTCGTTTGCCTCTTTTCGCGCATTGTAGCTGACGATCACTTCGCCGCCGAACGCGCCGGCGGGATCATGATAGCCGAGGCCAAGGATCGCATTGAGCGGATCGATCGTCGACAGCGACTGGTCCGGGCGGTTCGGTGACTGGATCGTCCCGTCGGCGAAGGCAATGGCAAAGCGGGCGCGCAATCCGTTCGCTGCCTGATAGCTGGCCTTGGCCTCGACACCCTTGACCGTCACGCTGTCCAGATTGACGAACTGATACACCGCCGGATCAGCGGGGGTGAAGCTTCCGGCCACCTGTTCCTGGCTGATGAAGTCGTCATAATCGGCATGAAAGGCGACCAGCGACAGGTTTATCTCGTCGGTCGCATAGCGAATGCCGGCCTCGAAGCTGTTGCTGGTCTCCGGCCCGAGATCGGCATTGGGCAGTGACTTGTAGCCAAAGGCCAGATTTTCGAAGAAATTATTGACCTGGGTGGGCGTCGGTGCCCGGAAGCCATGGGCATAATTGCCGAACAGGCGGACATTGCCCAGCGTGACAACCCCCCCGAGCTTGGGAGAGAGTTTCGACCCGTGCTGCGCGCTGGGGGTGAAGCCCGGCAGCAGGGGATCGTTGGTCGGATTGAGGTCGTAAAAGTCGTAGCGCAGCGCCGGATAAAGGGTGAGTGCGCCGTCAGCCAGCGTGATCGCGTCGCCAACAAAAACGCCCCCCAGAGTGAAGTCCGTCGCCGGGAATGCGCGGGTCGGAAAGACTTCGCCGGTCGGTGGCTCGGTGCCGTCGCGCAAGCCTTCCTGGCGGGTCTGGCTGATATCGCCGCCAAGGGTCAGGACATGCTCGATCGAACCGGTGGCGAAGGACGACCGGAGATCGGCCATCGCGCCAAAGACCTCGTTGTCGAACGTGTTCAGCCGTTCGCGGTCCGGGCGCGGCGTTGCCCCGGTCGGGCTGCGCTCCTCAAGGGCAAATTGCCGGTCCTTGCCATCCTGCCAATAGGCAGCCAGATGCGCATAGTCGATCAGTCCGGACCCTTTTTCGCCGCTATCATATGTATAATCGATCGAAGCCCGGCTGCGCCGGGTCTTGTCGCGTGCGGTCATCCGGTCGACTATCCAGCTGGGCGTCGATCCGAACAGGAACACCGGCCCCTGGCCCGAGAGGATGTCTGAAAACAGTTTGCGCTCGAGATATTCGCCGGTCAGCCGGACCTTGTGCGCGCCCCGGCTCCACACCAGCTTGCCCAGAAAGGCGTTTGATTCGCCGTCCTGGGGATTGGGCGTTGTCCGGCTTGCGTCATTGCTGTCGATGCTGCCCTTGTTGTCCAGCTCTTCAAAATCCCGCCGCGAATAGGCGAGCATGGCGGACCAATCTCCGGTGCGCCCGGCGAGCGCTGCGGTCTCGGCGAACTCCTGATCGGCGGAACTATATTGTGCGCGGGCGAAGCCGCCGAGCGCGTTGCCGCCGCGGATAAAATCCTCCGGATCGGACGTGGTGAAGCTGACCGCGCCGGACAGACCGTCGCTGCCATAGAGGGCCGAGGTCGGGCCGCGCAGGATTTCCACCGACTTGATCAGGCCAACATCGGTGGCATTGCCGCGACCGACATCCTGGGCACCAAAGCTGAAGCCCTGCGGCGAGCGGATGCCGTCGACCTGGATCAGCACGCGGTTGCCGCCAATGCCGCGAATATTGAAATCCTCGTTACCGGCCCGGCCCGTGACATCCTGCGCGGCACCAAAGCGCGCAGGCGCGCGGCGCACCGACACGCCCGGTTCGAAGCGGACGATATCGCGCACATCGGTGGCCAGTTCATCGGCGATCTGCTGCTGGTCGATGACCGTGACCGTGGCGGGCGCATCCACCACCGCCACCGGTGCCCGGGTAGCGGTAACCGTGATGATATTTTCATCCGCGTCCGCACTGGCATCGCTCGCTGCCACCGCTGGCTGCGACAGGCCCAAAGCCAGAAAACTGCAGCTGAATGCCAGCCCCCGGTGCCGGAAGTTCGATCTCATAAATATATCCCCATTGTTATTGCTAATGCAAATGATTCGCATTTGTAATTAGTGAGGCTGGCGGTATCCTGTCAAATGTTAATATGCAAATGATTGGCAATAGCATTGGTGGGTTTGTGAAACCGTTGCGGATGGGCCGCGTCCCGGCGCTTGTCGAAACGCAATCATCGGACTAGACCATGGTTCGCCATATTCATCATCGACGGACCCTAAATGACCCTGATCGGCCCCGCCTCCCACAGCTATTTTTCACAGCGGCTTCGGCTGCATTATGCCGACTGGGGCAATGAGGAGAAGCCGCCGCTGATCCTGCTGCACGGCGGCAAGGACCATTGCCGCAACTGGGACTGGACGGCGCAGGCGCTGCGCAACGACTGGCATATCATCGCGCCCGACGTCCGCGGCCATGGCGACAGCCAGTGGAGCACCGACGGCCATTACGCGATCATGGCGATGGTCACCGATCTGGCACAGCTGATCCACCAGCTCGACCTGTCCCCCGTCACGATTGTCGCGCACAGCATGGGGGGCAATATCGCGCTGCGCTATACCGGCCTCTATCCCGACACCGTGCGCAAGCTGGTCGCGATCGAGGGGCTGGGGCCAAGCCCGGAGATGCTCGCCGAACGCAACAAGACCGGTCCGCTGCAGCGGGTCCGCAATTCGATCGAGGAAAAGCGCAAGGCCGCTGCCCGGCAGATGAAACGCTATCCGACCTTCGACGACGCGCTGAAACGGATGCAGGACGCCAACCAGCATCTGTCCGACGAACAGGCCCGGCATCTGACCACCCACGCGGTGATCCGCAACGAGGACGGCAGCTACAGCTGGAAGTTCGATCCCTATGTGCAGCACTGGGACAGCATCGACCTGGGCCAGGATGCGATCCACGAACTGTGGGGCAATATCAGCTGCCCGACCCAGCTCCATTATGGCGCGGACAGCTGGGCGAGCAATCCGGAGAGAGACGGGCGCCTGCAATATTTCGGTGACAATGTGGCGGTAAAGGAATTCCAGCAGGCCGGCCACTGGCTGCACCATGACCAGTTCGAGCAGTTTGTCGGCACGCTCAGGGACTTTCTCTGACCGGCATGGGGCACAACGGCTTGCACAGGTCCTGCGGTTCAGCAGGTTGGCCGTGACAGCAGGAAAATTTGTGATAGATTGCGATTTATAAAATGAAGAGGACGGATATGACTGCCACGAGACCCCGCACGCGTTATGCATCGCTTTCCATTTTCCTCCACTGGGCGATGCTGCTGCTGATCATCGGGGTTTACAGTTGCATCCTGCTGCACGAATCCTTTCCCAGGGGCAGCGACATGCGCGCCGACCTCAAGACCTGGCATTTCATGCTTGGCCTGTCGGTGCTGGCACTGGTGATCATCCGCATCGTCACGCGCCTGTTCACCACAAAGCCGCCGATCAAGCCGGAGCCGCCAGCCTGGCAGATGCTGCTGGCCAAAGTCACGCATCTGTCGCTTTATGCCTTCATGCTGGCGATGCCGCTCCTCGGCTGGCTGATCCTCAGCTCCGCCGATGCAACCATTCCCTTCTACGGGCTGGAGCTCCCTGCCCTGGTCGCACCGGACAAGGCGCTGGCGGAACAGATCGAGGAGGTGCACGAAACCATCGGCACGATCGGCTATTTCCTGATTGGCCTGCATGCGCTTGCCGCACTGTTCCATCATTATGTGGTCAAGGACAATACATTGCGACGGATGCTTCCGGGCAAACGCTCGGCTCGTTAAAACCTTCTCCCGTGAGGGAGAAGGATACGGCGCCTTATCCGGAGGATCAGGCGCAGTTGGATGAGGGTGTTCGGCTGGTGAGTTGCTGTGCCACTGTGGTGCGGTACACCCTCACCCAGCTGCGACCAGGCAGCCAGCTGCCAAGCCTGCGCAACCCTCTCCCTCACGGGAGAGGAGAGAGTCAGGAAATCATCCCCCGCAAGGTCGCAATCCGGTCGGCCTCTTCCGCCGGCTTGTCCTTGCGGATGCGATGGATGCGGGGGAAGCGCATGGCGAGGCCAGACTTGTGGCGCTTGCTTTCGTGAATTGAATCAAACGCGACTTCCAGCACCAGCGATTTTGCCACCTCACGCACCGGACCGAAGCGGTTCAGTGTATTCTGCCGGACAAAGCGGTCGAGCCATTTCAGCTCCTCGTCGGTGAAACCGGAATAGGCCTTGCCGACCGGCAGCAGCTCGCCATCCTCGGTCCAGCAGCCGAACGTATAGTCGGAGTAAAAGGACGCGCGTCGGCCGTTGCCGCGCTGGGCGTACATCATCACGCAGTCGGCGTTGAGCGGGTCGCGCTTCCACTTGTACCAGTGACCGGTGACCCGGCCGGCGAGATAGGGGCTTTCCCGCCGCTTCAGCATCACCCCCTCGATCGCCGCGTCGCGGGCACCGGCGCGCATGCTCTCCAGCGCGGCGAAATCGTCGACCTTGATTACCGCCGATAGGTCAAAATGGTCGGCATTCAGTTTCGGCACAAATGCCTCGAGCCGCTGGCGCCGTTGGTACCAGGGCAGCAGCCGCAGGTCCTCTTCGCCGTCCATCAGCAGATCGTAGATGCGGACAAAGGCGGGAAAGTCCTGCCGCATCTTTTTCGACACGGTCTTGCGCCCCAGCCGTTTCTGCAGCGCGTTGAAACTGGCCGCCTCGCCGCCCTGGTCGGTGCCGCGGACCAGCAGTTCGCCGTCGATCACGCCGTCGCGGTCAAAGGCCTCGACGATATCGGGAAAGGCAGCGCTGATATCGTCGCCGCCGCGGCTGTACAGCCGGGTCTCGCCACCGAGATGGACGGCCTCGACGCGGATGCCGTCCCATTTCCACTCGACCGCATATTCGCCGAGATCGAGGCTGTCACCCTCGAACGGGTGCGACAGCATGAACGGGCGGAAGAAGGGGGTGGTGGACAGATCGGGACGCTTGCCACCCTCTTCCGCCCAGCGGAACAGCGCCTCATAGGGCGGGTCGAGCGCGTGCCACAGCTCCTCGACATCGTCGATTGCGACGTCAAAGGCCTGCGCGAAGGCGGTCTTCGCCAGCCGCGCCGATACCCCGACCCGCATCCCGCCCAGCGCCAGTTTCAGCATCGCATAGCGGCTGTTGGCATCCATCCTGTCGAGCAGCGCGGCAACGATATCGGGCGCGGTGGCGCGGGTGGTGGCGAACAGCGCCTGCACCACTTCGTCGAGGCCCGGATCGCTCTGTTCTCCGTCCGGCAAGTCGGGCCAGACCAGCGCCACGGTTTCGGCTGTATCGCCGACATGGTGGCGCGACAGGCGGAACAGTTCCGGATCGATCCGCGTGCCGGCAAGATTGCGGATGGTGGCGGCCTTGACCGCCGGAAAATCGAGACTGTCGGTCAGCGCGGCCAGCGCCCAGCCGCGATCGGGATCGGGCGTGGCCCTGAGATAGGCGGCAATCGCCGCCAGCTTGGCGTTTCGCGAGCGGGTGTAGATCAGGCTGTCGATCAGAGCGGCGAAGCGGCGCATCAGCCGTCGTCCCCGTCTTCGCGGCCGATCATCGCCAGCGCCCGCGCCTTGATCTGGTGCAGTTCGCACCAGCGCAGCAGGCCGTCCTCGCTGCCATGGGTGATCCAGGTCTCGCGCGGCGCCAGTTCTCGGATCGTGCCGGTCAGTTCGTCCCAGTCGGCATGGTCGGAGATGACCAGAGGTATCTCGACCCCGCGCTGGCGGGCGCGCCCGCGCACCCTCATCCAGCCGGAGGCCATAGCGGTGACCGGGTTTGGCAGCCGCCGACTCCACTTGTCGATCAGGGCCGAGGGCGGGCAGATGATGATCTGGCCGCGCATATCCTCCTTGTCCGTGTCCATCACCAGCCGCAGTTCGCCGAGCGATACGCCCAGCTCCTCGTACAGCTCGCACATCCGCACCATGGCGCCGTGCAGATAGATCGGCTTGTCCCAGCCGGCGCGGCGCAGCTCGGCGATCACTCGCTGCGCCTTGCCCAGCGCATAGGCACCGACCAGCAGGCAATGGTCCGGCTCGGCTTCCAGCCGGGCAAAGATCTTGTCGATCTCGCCGGCAATCGGCGGATGTCTGAACACCGGCAGGCCAAAGGTCGCCTCGGTGATGAAGATATCGCAGGGCACCGGCTCGAACGGCGCGCAGGTCGGGTCGGGGCGGCGCTTGAAATCGCCGGTGACCACCACCCGCTCGCCCTGATATTCCATCAAGACCTGCGCCGAGCCGAGCACATGGCCTGCGGAGTGGAGACTGAACCGGACCCCGCCACGCTCGAACCCCTCGCCATAGGCAAGCGGCGTACCGGCATCGGTGCCATAGCGCAGCCCCATGATCGCCAGCGTCTCCGGCGTCGCCCAGACCTCGCCATGCCCGCCGCGCGCATGGTCGGCATGGCCATGAGTGACGACGGCGTGTTTCTTCGGTGTGGACGGATCGATCCAGATATCGGCCGGCCGCACATAAATGCCCTGCGGATGGGGTTCGATCCAGTGTTTCGCTTTGGCCATCATGGGATAGCGTATCGGAGGGTGAAAGGTTCCGGTCGAAGGGACCGGGGGCTGGTGCGTGGGATGCAACTGCTCCCTCTCGCCTGACGGAGACCGGAAGAGAAGAGGCGGAATTTCCCTCGGATGCAGGAATTAAATATTGAAATTATTCACTTAATCCCTCCACTTTTTCTGCAATAATTGTCAATTTCTATCCAAATATCCGGGTCAAATATATAGCAATTTTTTACTATGCTACTTGTTCTCACATCAATGGAATAAAATATATATCCGGATATTTGAGATTTGTCGAAAACGGGTGACATCACCCATGTGCCAGTGGAAGTATAATTTTTGGCATTTTGCGCTGCATCAATCCATGTCGCAACCCCGTTCAACACGATGCATGTTTCAAATTTGCAATGCTCACCGGCAAAGCTTGATACAGCTGACCCCGATTTATAATTATTTCTGATGATCCGGAAATCTTCGAATCCTTCGGGTATTCCCGAAGTTTTTAAACAATATGGAGAATGAGCATCGACCATGAACGGGCAAATATTTGCTCCGGGAAACGGGAAATAGGATACCAGCATCAAATCGTCGCCACCCATTGTCTGATCATTGGTTGATTTCAGTTTCTGTGGCGCTTCTTCAGCAACCTCGTCGCGGCTGTTCTGCTCGATCTGATTTGTTTTGGCTTCACAACCGGATATTAGCAGCATCAACAGAAACAATGCGCTGGCGCGAAAGCAGCGAAAGCCATTTTGCTGAACGAGCGAAGCCCGAGACCTTCCGATAGATCTGATTGAATTCACTGCTCTCTCCTGCTTCATCAAGCCCCTTTGAAATCAAGATTACGCTGACATTACGGCATTCCCGTTACACTGGTCAGACCTCGCCATGGCCGCTGCCCGCATGGTCGGTGGCAATCAAGGCGGCAGTGAGCAGACGAGAGAAACCACCCCAACCCCCCTTTAAAAAGGAGGGGCTCACGACAGCCTCGTCCTCGGGTAATAGACTCGTCATTGCGAGGAGCGGAGCGACGTGGCAATCTGGAGCGTCTGTGAGAGCCGCTCTGGGTTGCCACGTTTCGCTCGCAATGACGGGTTGAACGACCGAATACCACAGCATGTGAACCCAATGTGATATTTCCCTAGACGCCTCACATTGCGATGTGATAATCGGCCCGATATCACATTGAAAGGCCGAGTCCATGAGCAAAATCCTGATCGAGCAACTGATCGAACTGATCGAGTCCGGCAAGGAAACCCGTGCCGGCCTGGCGCGCGCCGCCGGGCTGCATGCCAACAGCCTGCGCAGCCTAGGGCAGGAGGACTGGAATCCGACGGCGGAAACGCTCGGCAAGCTCGAGACCTATCTGGCGCGCGGCGGCAGCGGCGTGATGGCGACGGCGGAAGAGATTATCAACGAGGCGCGCAACGGCCGCATGTATATCCTGGTCGACGACGAGGACCGGGAGAATGAGGGCGACCTGATCATACCAGCGCAGATGGCGACGCCGGATGCGATCAACTTCATGGCCAAATATGGCCGCGGGCTGATCTGTCTGGCGATGACCCGCGAACGGGTCGAGGAACTGGGCCTCGACATGATGAGCGCGAACAACCGCGGCGCCTATGAAACCGCCTTCACCACCTCGATCGAGGCGCGCGACGGCGTCACCACCGGGATCAGCGCCGCCGACCGGGCGCGCACCGTGGCGGTGGCGATCGACCGCACCCGCGGCAAGGACGATATTGTCACCCCCGGTCATGTCTTCCCGCTGCAGGCGCGCAACGGCGGCGTGCTCGTCCGCGCCGGCCATACCGAAGCGGCGGTTGACGTGTCTCGGCTGGCGGGTCTCAACCCGGCCGGCGTGATCTGCGAGATCATGAAGGATGACGGCGAGATGGCGCGGCTCGACGATCTGATCGAATTTGCCCAGCATCACCGCATGAAGATCGGCACGATCCGCGACCTGATCGCCTACCGGCTGCGCCACGACCATCTGACCGAGCGCCGCGAGGAAGCCCGTTTCACCAGCCGCTGGGGCGGCGAGTGGAACGCGATCACCTTTTACAACAGCGCGACCGAGAGCGAGCAGATCGTCTTGCAGAAGGGCCATGTCGATCCCGACAAGCCGACCCTGGTGCGTATGCACGCCACGGCGATCTTCGCCGACCTGTTCGGGCAGGATACCGACCGCGCCAATATGCTGCAGGAATCGATGAAGATCATCGGCGAGGAAGGGGCGGGCGTGATCGTGTTCATCAGCCCGCGCGTCCCCGATCTCTATTCGCGCCAGGTGCGCAGCCTTGCCGGCGGCAAGCCGGTGCCAATGGACCAGCTGCGCGACTATGGTGTCGGCGCCCAGATTCTGAGCGAGCTCGGCGTGCATGATATGGAGCTGCTGACCAACACCAGCCATGATCTGGTCGGTCTGGATGCTTATGGTCTCAGGATTGTCGGACAGCGAGCGGTGCCGGCCGACGGCGGCAGCGAGGCGAGCAAGGAACCGGAGACGGCATAGCAATCATCTGCTCCTTCTCTTAAAGAAGGCGATCAAAGGGTGGTGGCGATGCGCAAGCGTCGCTCGCGCAAGCGAACAACGATAGTGCCGCCCGAAAGAAATGGAAAACCGAAGAGTCGTTCTTAGACGATAGAAACCACCCCGCCCCTCCTTTCAAAAGGACGGGCCAAGACACAGAAAGAAACTGAAAATGGCAAAATTCCTGATCGTCGAAGCGCGGTTCTACGACCATCTCAACGACATGCTGATCGAAGGGGCGACCGATGCGCTAACCGCAGCGGGGCATGAGCATGAGCTTCTGACCGTGCCGGGTGCGCTGGAGATTCCGGGGGCGATATCGCTCGCGATCGACAGCGATCTCTATGACGGCTTTGTCGCGATCGGTGTGGTGATCCGCGGCGAGACCTATCATTTCGAGATTGTGGCGGGCGAAAGCGCGCGCGGCCTGATGGCGCTGTCGATGGACGGCGCGGCGATCGGCAACGGCATTATAACAGTGGAAAATGAAGAGCAGGCGCTGGCCCGGGCCGACAAGACCCGCAAGAACAAGGGCGGCGAAGCGGCGCAGGCGGCGATTGCGATGTATGAACTGGGGTTGAAATTCAGCCACTGACAGCAGCAGGACCCTTGTCCCACCGCTGTCAGAGCCTGATTAAGCCTATTCGGCCGGGGTACCGGCAATAGCGGCCGTGAATTCGGCTTCGGTCATGGTGATGGCAATAGCGCCGTCGGGCTGTGCCATGAACGCATTCACAGGCAGTTTCACTTCCTGGCCTTCATGATCGACGGTCACATATTCGGCATCCTTGCCCTTGACCGTGCCGATTACCGCAGCACCGGTTACCGACTTGACCTCGGTGCCCGGGGTCAGGCTGGCCAGCAATTTGGCTCTCGCATCGGCGGTTGCCTTTGCTACAGCTGCGTCAAGATCAGCCTTGGTCATCATGATGGACAGGCCATTTTCGGCCTTCGCGAAAGCGTCGGTGCCGAGGGCTGCCTTGTGCGTTCCGGTATCAACCACCACGACGGAATCGCTGACGGACTCGACCGTACCGACTTCACCGCCCTGCGGTCCGAAAACCTTCATGCCGGCCTGGACTTCAACCGTCGGCGCAGCATCCTGGGCCAAGGCGGGGGTCGCAGCGAGCAACGCCGCGCCAGTCATCAGGGTGAAAAAATTCTTCATATAATACTCCTCAAGGTTACAAAATGGCCATTTTATTACAAGAAACGGGCTAAAAAGTGCATACGCGACTTGTTAAGGCGATTGAGGCGAACCGACGCACCGACAGGACAGGCTGCACTGCAGGCGCGATCGGCGCGCTTATCCGCAGATCATGCGGCTTTCTGCGTCCGCTTGTGCAGACCTTCGCGGACCTCCTCGATGATCTTGGCGCAGAACGCGTCGAGATCGCCCGGGTTGCGCGAGGTAATGAGGCCGTTATCGACCACCACTTCGCTGTCTTCATAGCGCGCGCCGGCATTGATCAGATCGGTCTTGATCGACTTGTAGCCGGTGACCTTGCGGCCCTGCACCAGATCTGCCTCGATCAGCAGCCACGGAGCGTGGCAGATGGCGGCAATCGGCTTGCCGGCATCGAAAAATGCCTTCACAAAATCGGTGGCCTTGGTTTCTACGCGCAGGAGATCCGGATTGATCTGTCCGCCCGGCAGGACCAGTGCGTCAAAATCGCCTTCGCTGGCCTTGTCCAAGACCATATCGACCGCGATGCTCTCGCCCCAGTCCTTCTCATCCCAGCTTTTGATCGAACCGGATTCCAGGGACACGATCGTGACCTCTGCGCCTGCGTCAAGCAACTGCTTCCGGGGCTCGAAAAGCTCCGATTTTTCAAAGCCGTCTGTTGCCAGAATTGCTATTTTTGCATTTGAAATCTTCGTCATTTCTGTCTGCCTTTCGTTGGGGGGGTTTATATGTTATCTACGCGGCAGCCGGGGCATTGGTTCCATAAAAGCGCGGAACCCTACTGGTTTTCCTGCCGATCAAACCGACAGAATTCGGCTGCGCCCGGCTTCTCCCGGCCTGCGCGCTTCGGACGGAACCAAAAAAGAAGCAGTGCGTAAGTTTTGGAAGATGCAGCGCTCCGCCAGTTCGTTGAGCGCGCCAAAAAAGGAGAAATATCTCATGACTATCAAGACCGCAGACCTTCGCGACATGAAAAGCGATATCAAACAGGCCGATCGTGCCAAGATGGCCGAAAAGCTCGGCCAGGCTCTCGCGTCGACTTATGTGCTGTACCAGAAGACGCAGTCGGTCCACTGGAACGTGACCGGCCCGCTGTTTGTCAGCGTCCACAAGCTGACCGAAGGGCAATATGAAGATCTCGCCGCATCGATCGACGAGATCGCCGAACGGATTCGGGCGCTGGGCGCCAAGACGCCGGTCGGGCTTTCCACCTATATCAACAACAGTGTGATCGACGATCAGGTCGAATGGGGTGATGTTGAAGCCATGCTCAAGCAGCTTTCCGGCGACAATCTTGCCGTTGCCGACCAGATGCGCGAATTCGTGAAGGTCGCCGAAGAAGCGGACGATGTGTTTACCGCCGACCTGCTCACGACGCGGATCGGGGCGCTGGAAGAAGCATCATGGATGCTGTCGGCCAGCCTATAACCTTATCGCCGCAATCTGAAAAACAGGAACAATTATGAAAAAGAAGTTGGAAAAAAACGAAGCCCGTCAAGGCTTCACAACCCGTCACATGACCATCGTGCTCGGTATATCGATAGTGCTTGCGATTGGGGCGCTAGCCGCTGTGACGGGTTTCTTCTGACTCCTGTTTGAACATTCCAAGTGCGCCTTGCCGCCCCTGTCCCCCGACAGGGGCGGGCTTTTTATGGGCGACCGCTGATCGGTTAGCAGGCGTTTCAGGGTCAGCCTGAATACCCGTTTTTCTGTCTCCGGCCCGTTTGTCAGGGCATCCTGCCTGCTATCCGCTCATGCGCCGCATTGGTGGTGAGGCGGCATAGCGCTCTGCCGCCGTGAGCGTAAGGATGGTGGCATTCGCTTTCCCGATCGCATAACGAAAAGCATGGCTTTTGACGTGCATCATAAAGAAATTTTCGCGGCGGTTGCGCTTGTTCTGACCTTTGTCGCCTTTGTCCCTTATTTCTGGTCGATCTGGCAGGCAAAGACCCGTCCCCATGTTTTTTCCTGGCTTATCTGGGCCGCAGGCACGGTGATTGTCGCGATTGCGCAATGGACCGATGGAGCCGGCATCGGTGCGTGGCCGATTGCGGTCTCCGGCCTGCTCACATTCCTGGTGGTGTTTCTGGCGCTGACCCGATCGCCGGACATGTCGGTTGTCAAACTGGACTGGCTGTTTCTTGCCCTTGCCCTGACGGCATTGCCGCTGTGGTTTTTCACCTCCACCGCGCTATCCGCGGTGATCGTCCTGACGGTCGTTGACCTGCTCGGTTTCGGGCCCTCCGTCCGGAAAGCCTATCAGCGGCCCCGGGAGGAAAATGTCGCTTTCTTTGCCATCGCGGTCGTGCGCAACGGATTCGTGATTGCGGCCCTTGAACATTATTCGTGGACAACGGTTCTTTTTCCCGCTGCGGTGGGCGGAGCCTGCATTATGTTCGTGCTCCTGATAGTCGCGCGGCGGCGCATTGAAAATCCTGCATAAGCTCCTGATTCCGATATTTTCTGTCTAGAATGATGCTTAGCCGCCTGGCCCGTAGTCCAGTCCTGTGCACCGGTAAATGACGAGTCTGCTTGACCAAATCCCTCCATTCTCTATTTTAGAACAAACCATGAACAATAATGATTTCGATTCGGGAGAACCCCTGCCGCTTAATCCCGCTGCTGTGCCGAGAACAGTCAGCCAGAAGGCAGCAGCGCTGAAGGCGCGGCTGGCGAAGATTCTGGCGGCCTCCGGCACAGGAACAGCGCAGCCGGACGACCGGCCGTCCCACTTCACCCTGGGCATCGACAGGATCGACACTGCCCTGCGTGGCAATGCGGGAGTCAATGGCCTGCCGCGCTCCGCCTTGCACGAGCTGCATGCACAGAGCAAAGACCACCGGACCAGCGCGGCGGCCATGGCCCTGCTGCTGGCGCAGCGCTGCCGGGCGCTGCAAGCGGACCGCAAGCCGATCCTGTGGATCAGCGAAAGCGGCGAGGCCAGACGACAGGGCCGGCTCTATCCGCCGGGGCTGGCGGAACTCGGGATCGATCCCTCCGCCATCCTCCATGTCGACGCGCCGGACAGTATCGCGGCGCTGCGCGCGGCCGCCGACGGCGTGCGGTCTTCGGCGATGAGCGCGGTGATTGTCGAACTGGCAGGCAAGAAGCCCAAGGGGCTTGACCTGACCGCGACCCGGCGGCTGTCGCTGTCGGCGCAAAAGGCGGGCGTGCTCGGCCTGCTGCTGCGCTGTGGCAGCGACGCCGACAACCCTTTGCCTACTGCGGCCTTCAGCCGCTGGCAGGTGGCGGCCGCGCCTTCCCTTGCGCTGGAAGCCAATGCCCCCGGCCATCCGGCCTTTGACATCACCCTGCTGCGGCATCGCAGCGGTCTTTACGGGCTGAGCGCCCGACTGGAGTGGAACCGTGACGAACAAGCCTTCCGCGAGCTGCCAAGCGAGCAGGGCACGCCGCATGCTGGCGCTGTTCCTGCCCTGGCTGGCGTCCGAGCGGATCATCCGGGAATGCGGGCCGCCTGACCATCCCTTTGCGCTGACCGCGAAGATCGGCGGCGCGATGGTGATCATGGCGGCGGACCGGCAGGCGGTGTCCCTGGGGCTGGGTCCGGGCATGAAGCTGGCCGACGCCCGGGCACGGGTGCCCGATCTGCTCGCCTTTGACCATGATCCGAGAGCCGATGCCCATCTGCTGGCGCGGCTGGCGGAAGCCTGCGAGCGCTACACACCGATGGTCGCGGTCGAGCCGCCCGATGCGCTGATCCTCGATATCACGGGCGCGGTGCATTTCCATGCCAGCGAGGACGCGCTGGCGCAGGATGCCGAGGACCGGCTCGATGCGGCCGGCTATGGCGCCGGCTGGGCGCTGGCCGGAACGGCGGATGCCGCGCTGGCGCTGGCCCGGCACGGCCTGAAGGAAGGCGCCGAGGCGCAGCTGCCGGTGGCGGCGCTGGCTATGGACGACAAGACCCACCAGTCGCTGGAGCGGGCCGGGCTATACCGGATCGGCGATCTGGCCGAGCGCCCCCGCGCCAATCTGGCAGCGCGTTTCGGGGCAGAGCTGACGCTGCGGCTCGACCGGATATTGGGACTGGAAGACCGGCCGATCGATCCGCTGCGCCGGGTCGGCAATATCGTCACCGAGCGCCGCTTTGCCGAGCCGCTGACTCATGTCGATGCGGCTCTGGAATGTCTGTCGGAGCTGTTCGCGGAAGCGGCCGAGCGACTCAACCAGCGCGGCCAGGGTGCCCGCATGGTCCGCATGCTTTTGTTCCGCTGCGACGGCGATATCGCCCGGCTCGGCCTGGAAACCGGTGCGCCGACCCGCGATGCGGCGCTGTTCCAGCGGCTGCTGCGCGAGCGGATCGACGCGCTCAACGATCCGCTCAACCCCGGCTTCGGCTATGACCTGATCCGGCTGAGCATCGTCGCGACGGAACCCCTGGCACCGCAGCAATTGCGGCTGGCGGGCGGCGAGGACCGACAGGAGGACGAGGTCGCTCTGGTCAGCCAGCTCAGCACCAGACTGGGCCGCGAACGGGTGCAGAAATTTGCGCCCGCCGACAGCCATATCCCCGAACAGGGCCTGCTCGCCCTGCCCGCGCTCAGCGCGCCCGCACCGGTGGCATGGCAGATGCAGCCTCCCGGCGATCCGCCGCTGCGTCCCCTGCACATGTTCGACCCGCCGCAGCGGGTGCAGGTGATCGCCGAGGTCCCGGACGGTCCGCCGCACCGCTTCACCTGGCGGCGCAAGGCGCATCAGGTGATCCGCTACGAAGGGCCGGAGCGGATCGCCTCGGAATGGTGGCAGCGCAAAGACGGGCAGCAGCCCGGCAACGGCGGCCTGACCCGCGACTATTACCGCGTCGAGGACGCTCGCGGCCGGCGCTACTGGCTGTTCCGGCACGGGCTTTACGGCGAGGAGAAGGCGAATCCGGACTGGTATGTGCATGGGCTGTTTGCGTGATGGAGAATGGCTGTTGCCCTGAATCCGTTCGTGTCGAGCGAAGTCGAGACACCAGCGGCCTCTCGACTTCGCTCGAGGCGAACGGAGGCGGCTCCTCGCAATGACGAAATTCGCCGAACTCGCGGCCGCCACCCATTACAGCTTTCTGCGCGGCGCTTCCTCGCCCGCCGATATGGTGATGCAGGCGATGATGCTGGGGATGACCGGGATCGGCATTGCAGACCGCAACAGTGTCGCCGGGGTGGTGCGGGCGCATGCTGCCTTGCGCCGGGCGCGCGAGGATGCGGCGGAAGAGGGGCTGGTGCTGCCGGACTTCCGGCTGATCGTCGGATCGCGGCTGGTCTTTGCCGATGATACGCCGGAAACCATCGTCTATCCGCGTAACCGGCGCGGCTGGGGGCGGCTGACCCGGCTGCTGTCGACCGGCAATTTGCGGGCGGAGAAGGGAGAATGTTTTCTCTACGAGGCGGACCTGCTGCAATGGTGCAGTGAGGACTGGGCCTTGATCATCCTCCCCGAAGCACCCGCTTCGGGGAGGGGGACCGTCAGCCAGAGCGAAGCGGCGGCTGATGGTGGAGGGGCCAGCGTTAAAACGCACCGGCCCCTCCACCATCCTGCGGATGGTCCCCCTCCCCCCGCTGCGCGCGGGGAGGAAATTATTCGGCAGCTCCGCATCCGCACCCCGCATATCTGGATCGGCGCGACCATGCCGCGCACCGGGCCGGACAAGCGTTATCTCGCTCGGCTGCACGACCTCTCGAGAACAAGTGGCATCCCCCTGCTCGCCACCAACGATCCACTCTATGTGACGCCGGAGCAGCGGCCGCTGCACGATATTCTGACCTGTATCGCCGAAAAGACCACGATTGCCAGGGCTGGCCGCCTGCTCGCCGCCAATGCCGAGCGTCATCTGAAGGCCCCGAAGGAAATGGCGCGGCTGTTCCGGGACCATCCGCAGGCGCTGGCCGAAACGCAGACATTGCTCGACCGGATCGATTTTTCGCTCGACGAGCTCAGCTATCATTATCCCGAGGAACCGGTACCCGCAGGCTGGACGCCGCAGGGCTGGCTGGAACATCTCGCCTGGTCCGCCGCCCATGCCCGCCATGGCGACAGTCTTCCGGAGCGATTGCGCAGCAAGGTCGAGGAGGAATTGCGGCTGATCAAGAAGATGGAATATGCGCCCTATTTCCTGACCGTCCATGATATCGTCAAATATGCCCAGGACCAGAAGATCCTCTGCCAGGGGCGGGGATCGGCGGCAAACAGCGCGGTCTGCTACCTGCTCGGCATCACCTCGGCCGACCCGATGGAGCATGACCTGCTGTTCTCGCGCTTCATCTCGGAAGAACGCCGCGAGCCACCGGATATCGATGTCGATTTCGAGCATGAGCGGCGCGAGGAGGTGATTCAATATATCTACCAGCGCTATGGCCGCCACCGCGCCGGGATTGCGGCCACCGTGGTCCATTATCGCTCGCGCAGCGCGATCCGCGAGGTCGGCAAGGCGCTTGGCCTGTCCGAGGATATCACCAGCCGTCTGTCGAGCACCGTCTGGGGCAGCCACGGCGGCAAGAATCCGGACAAGCGCTTTGCCGAGACCGGGCTCGACCCGAACAATCCGGAAATCCGGCGGCTCGGCGATCTGGTCGGCCAGATCCTGCAATTTCCCCGCCATCTGTCGCAACATGTCGGCGGCTTCGTGCTGACCCAGGACCGGCTCGACGAGACCGTGCCGATCCACCATGCGGCGATGGACGACCGCACCTTCATCGAGTGGGACAAGGATGATATCGACACGCTCGGCCTGATGAAGGTCGACATCCTGGCGCTCGGCATGCTGACCTGCATCCGCAAGGCGTTTGACCTGATGGAGAGCATCAATATCCTCCCCGAAGCGCCAGCTTCGGGGAGGGGGACCGCGCGAAGCGTGGTGGAGGGGCCACCGTCTCGACCAATTGCCCCTCCGTCACGACTTCGGCGCGCCACCTCCCCAAAGCTGCGCTTCGGGGAGGAAAAATGGACGCTGCAGAATGTGCCGCACGAGGATCCGGCGACCTATGACATGCTGTGCAAGGGCGACAGTATCGGCGTGTTCCAGGTCGAGAGCCGGGCGCAGATCAACATGCTGCCACGGCTGAAGCCGCGCGAATTCTATGATCTGGTGATCCAGGTGGCGATCGTCCGGCCCGGCCCGATCGAGGGCGATATGGTCCATCCCTATCTGCGGCGGCGTTCGGGCAGGGAGAAAATAACCCTGCCCTCGCCCAAGCCGCCGCATGATCGCCATGAACTGCAATCGATCCTCGGCAAGACCTTTGGCGTGCCCCTGTTCCAGGAACAGGCGATGAAACTGGCGATCGTCGCCGCCGATTTCTCGCCCGCCGACGCCAACAAGCTGCGCCGGGCGATGGCGACCTTCCGCAATGTCGGCACGATCCACCATTTCCGCGAGAAGATGGTCAGCGGCATGACCGCCAAGGGCTATGAAGCGGATTTTGCCGAACGCTGCTACAAGCAGATCCAGGGCTTCGGCAGCTACGGCTTTCCGGAAAGCCATGCGATCAGCTTTGCCCGGCTGGTCTATGTGTCGAGCTGGATCAAGTGCCACCACCCGGCGGTGTTCGCGGCGGCGCTGCTCAACTCGCAGCCGATGGGTTTCTACGCACCGGCGCAGATTGTCCGGGATGCGCGGGAACATGGGGTGGAGGTGCTGGAACCGGATGTGAATTTCAGTGGATGGGATAACGGGGTGGAGAGAAACATCCTCCCTGAAGCGCCAGCTTCGGGGAGGGGGACCGTCAGCCAGAGCGCAGCGGCGGCTGATGGTGGAGGGGCCGCCAGCGGTAAGACGCACCAGCCCCTCCACCATCCTACGGATGGTCCCCCTCCCCCCGCTGCGCGCGGGGAGGATATCTCCCTCCGCATCGGCCTGCGCCAGATCGACGGGTTCCGCGAGGTCTGGGCCGAGCAGATCATCGCCGCGCGACCCTTCAAGACCATCGAGGAACTGGCCCACAAGGCCGGGCTCCCCGCCCGCGCGCTGCGGCTGCTCGCCGATGCCGATGCCTGCCGGTCGCTGGGCCTCGACCGGCGCCAGGCCTTGTGGGAAGTGCGCCGGACACCGGTCAATACCCTGCCCCTGTTCGAGGCGGCGCAGGCGAAGGAACTGGGGCTGGAACAGGACGCGCGCCTGCCGGCGATGACCAGCGGCGAACATGTCGTCGCCGATTATCAGAGCGTCCGGCTGTCGCTCAAGGGCCATCCCATGCAATTCCTGCGCGAGCGCTTCCGGGCGATGGGCGTGCTCAGCTGCGCCGAACTGGCCACCGCCACAAACGGCTCACAGGCAAAGGTCGCCGGCGTCGTGCTGATCCGCCAGCGGCCGGGCAAGGGCAATGCGGTGTTCATCACACTGGAGGACGAAAGCGGCGTCTCCAACCTGCTGCTCTGGGCCAGCCGCTTCGAAAAAATGCGCCGCCCGGTTATGGCGGCGCGGCTGATGCTGGCCACCGGCGAGGTCCAGCGCAGCGTCGAGGGCGTGACCCATCTGATGACCACAAGAGTTGAGGATTATACGTTCATGCTCGACGAGATCACCATTCACCAGAGGCCCGATATGCCGATGGCCCGCGCCGACGAGGTCAACCGCCCGGTCTATCGCAACGAGGACAGGCGAGCGGCCCGGGCAGAGCGGGAAGCGGCCCGGCCGCGCCCTGCCTATCCGCGCCACGGCCATCCCCGCAATGTCCGGATATTACCGAAGTCGCGGGATTTTCACTAGGCCGGTGCGGTCTCGAACTGGCGCTCTCCGCTGCCGAAGGTGAGATAGAAGACCATACCAAAGGCCGCCACCGCTGCCGACACCTGGAAAACCAGCGCCCATGATCCGGTCGCTTCCAATATCCACCCGCTGATCAGTACCCCAATGATGCCGGGAATGGTGCCCGCCGTGTTGGTGATCCCCATCAACGTACCGGCATGTTGCGGCGCAATGTCCATATGGTTGACAAAAAAGCCGCTGACCGAAAACGCGCCAAGGGCACTGCCGACGGTCATGATGAGGATCGCCGTGACCGCATCGTTCGTCTCTCCGACCAGCAGCAGCGCGATGACGATTCCGCCAAAGCCGATCAGCATCATCAGCTTGCGCACCCGTGTAATGGTCATGCCCCGATCAATCAGCCGGTCAGCCATGAACCCGGACAGGTTGATACAGAGGAACAAGGCGATATGCGGCATCATCGCGAAATAGCCCACAGAGGCATAATCCACGCCCAGCCCCCTGGTGATAAAGGTCGGCAGCCACGCCAGTAGAACATAGAACCACCAGTTGCTGCAAAAATGGGCGACGATCACGGCCCAGACCGGCATATTGGTCATCAACGCGCGCCAGGGCGTCGCTACCGCAGCCCCGTCGGCAATGGTGCCGGCTGCGATCAGGTCCAGCTCGGCCTGGCTGATCCTGGCTTGCTGGCGCGGAGTGGGAGCAATGAGAAAATACCAGACAGCACACCAGACAAAACCGATGCTGCCAAACAGATAGAATACCCATTCCCAGCCCCAGGCAGCGACAATTGCCGGCGTTGCGAGCAGCGCAAACACGGTGCCCAGCGGGATGCCGCTGTTGGAAAAGCCTGCCGAACGCGACCGTTCCCTGACCGGTATCCAGCGGGTATAGAGTGCGTAAATGGCCGGAAAGGTCACCGCTTCGCCCATCCCCATCAGGATTCGCGCGACAACCAGCGCCGTGATGCCGATCGCCGCAGCGGGCGGCGCGACCAGCGTGAACAGCGACCAGATCAACACCCCGAAACCGAGCACCACCTTGCCGCCATAATGATCGGCCAGCTTGCCGCCGACCACCTGGGTCAGCAGATAGCCGATGAAGAAACTGGACAGCACCAGACCCTGGGTGGACAGATCCCAGCCATAGGTTTCGACCATCGGAATGATTGCGACCGAGATCGCGACCCGGTCCATATAGCAGATAAAAATGGCCATAAAGGCCATGAGTGCCAGCTGGTGGCGTTTCTGCATCGTCATCCTCTCTCTCCCGACGCCCCCTGCCTTGCTTAAAATCGACGGGTGGGCGGCTATTTCCTTGCATATCCTGCGCAATTTCCCTATAGTATCATTTGCAACTATATTGCGCTTCGGCGCATCCCTATCTTTTGAGGAAATCTTGTGGCTGATCTGTTTGAAAATCCCGTGGGCCTGGACGGCTTTGAATTTGTCGAATTTTGCGCGCCGGAAAAGGGCGTGCTGGAACCGGTGTTCGAGGTCATGGGCTTCAGCCGAATCGCCCAGCACCGGTCCAAGGACGTGCATCTGTGGCGGCAGGGCGGCATCAACCTGATCATCAACTATGAACCCAAGTCGGCGGCCTGGTATTTTGCCCGCGAACATGGCCCCTCCGCCTGCGGCATGGCTTTCCGGGTCAGGGACGCGCGCCAGGCCTATGCCTGGCTGCTCGAAAAGGGCGCCGAGCCCGTGCATGTCGAAACCGGGCCGATGGAACTGCATATCCCGGCGATCCGCGGCATCGGCGGCGCGATCCTCTATCTGGTCGACCGCTACGAGGGTGGCGAGCGCGAGGAAAATCTGTCGATCTATGATATCGATTTCGAATATCTGCCGGGCGCGGACCGTCATCCGGTCGGGGCCGGCTTCCACACGATCGATCACCTGACCCACAATGTCTACGGTGGCCGGATGAAATATTGGGCTGACTATTACGAGACCCTGTTCAACTTCCGCGAGATCCGCTTCTTCGACATCAAGGGCGAATATACCGGCCTGACCTCCAAGGCGCTGACCGCGCCCGACGGCAAGATCCGGATTCCGCTGAACGAGGAAGGCGAAGGCGGCAAGGGCCAGATCGAGGAATTTTTGCGCGAGTTCAACGGCGAGGGCATCCAGCATATCGCGCTGATCTGCGACGATCTGGTCGGCTGCTGGGACCGGCTCAAGGCGCTTGGCGTACCGTTCATGACCGCGCCGCCGGCGACCTATTATGAAATGCTCGACGGCCGCCTGCCCGGCCATGGTGAAAATGTCGAGGCGCTGCAGACCCGGGGCATACTGCTCGACGGCAGCACCGAGGACGGCCAGCCACGCCTGCTGCTGCAGATTTTTGCCGAGGCGCAGGTCGGCCCCGTGTTCTTCGAATTCATCCAGCGCAAGGGCGATGACGGCTTCGGCGAGGGCAATTTCAAGGCGCTGTTCGAAAGCATCGAACGCGACCAGGTCGCGCGCGGTGTCCTCAATGTGAAGGAGCCTGCCTGATGGTTGCACCAAAGATCAATGGCGTCCACCATGTCGCCTATCGCTGCAAGGATGCGAAAGAGACGGTTGATTTCTACAAGCGCGTGATGGGCATGGATTTCCAGCTCGCCTTTGCCGAGAATGAAGTGCCGTCGACCGGGGAATATGATCCCTATATGCATATCTTTCTCGATGCCGGCGGGGGCAATATCCTCGCCTTTTTCGAACTGCCAGAGCAACCGGACATGGATCGCGACCAGAATACTCCGGCCTGGGTGCAGCATATCGCCTTCAAGGTGAATACGCTCGACGACCTGATGGCGGCCAAGGCCAATGCCGAAGCCGAGGGGCTCGAAGTCATCGGCCCCACCCATCACGGCATTTTCAAGTCGATCTATTTCTTCGATCCCAACGGCCACCGGCTGGAACTGGCGTGCGATATCGGCACCGAAGAAGAAATGGCCGAACTGCGCCGCGTTGCTCCCGAGATGCTCGAGGAATGGAGCCGCACCAAGAAAGCGCCGCAACATGCCGCCTGGCTGCACGAGAAGGCACGCGCGGAATATTGATCCTGGCCAGCGAAACTTGCCATTGAACAAAGCGGTGCTCCTGCGTAGGCAGGAGCCCATCTCCTGAAGGTTCGGCCAGAGGCAATGGCCGGAGATGGGCCCCCGCCTTCGCGGGGGCACAGGCCATGATGAAGGAAAGCATATGAAACTCGCCACCCTGAAGAACGACACCCGCGACGGCCGCCTGGTCGTGGTCTCCAAGGACCTGACCCGCTGCTGCGAGGCGAGCAATATCGCCCCGACGCTGCAGGCGGCGCTCGATGACTGGGAGAATTGCGCACCGAAGCTGGAAGCGCTCTACCGGGATGTCGAGCATGAAACGGTGCCGTGCGAGCGCTTTCACGAGCGGCTCGCCGAATCGCCGCTGCCCCGCGCCTATCAGTGGGCCGATGGCAGCGCCTATATCAATCATGTCGAACTGGTCCGCAAGGCACGCGGTGCCGAGGTGCCGGAGAGTTTCTATTCCGATCCCCTGATGTACCAGGGCGGCAGCGATGCCTTTCTCGGCCCGCGCGACGATATCCCGCTCGGCGATCCGAAATGGGGCTGCGATATGGAAGGCGAAATCGCCGTCATAACCGACGATGTGCCGCCGGGCGTCAGCGCCGAGGAAGCCGCCGGCCATATCAAGCTGGTGATGCTGTGCAACGACGTGTCGCTGCGCGGCCTGATCCCCGGCGAGCTGGCCAAGGGCTTCGGCTTCTTCCAGTCGAAGCCACCCTCCGCCTTCTCCCCGGTCTGCGTCACCCCCGACGAGCTGGGCGACGCGTGGAAAGGCTCGGTGATCCATCTGCCGCTGCAGGTCGACTATAACCGCGAGCCCTTTGGCCGCGCCAATGCCGGCAAGGACGCGACCTTCAGCCTCGCCGACCTGGTCGCCCATGCCGCCAAGACCCGGCCCTTGTGCGCCGGCACGATCATCGGCTCCGGCACCGTCTCCAACCAGGGCCCCGATGGCGATCCCGGCAAGCCGGTTTTAGAAGGCGGCCTCGGCTACAGTTGCATCGCCGAAATTCGGATGATCGAGACGATCAATGATGGCGAGGCGAAAACGCCCTTCATGAGCGCGGGCGATACCGTGAAGATCCAGATGCTGGATGCGGACGGGCACTCGATCTTTGGCGCGATCCGGCAGGAGGTTGTGGCGGTTTGATGGGGTTGGTTATTGGGTGATTTTGATGTCGCACGCTGATGGAGGACACGGATTATAATTGATCTTAGCCGTCCAGAACGACAACTCTGTTGCCAACAATAAATGGCGGAAAGGGTCAGATGGACCATTCGAAACGCATGCAATTCATCAATAATCGAAGAAGCCAAACACGCGGAAAACGATGGTAGAGTGATTAATAATGAAGCGATGTCAGAGTTGTATCCAAAATCATTTCGTCCTGGATCACCAAAATATTTAGAACGCGATTTCGAGGCTGGGGCCGATTTCATTTGCGATGAGATTAAAGTAAAATACCAGCGTGATATATGCTCCGAGGATAAAATTAACTGGAGAACGTAAACTCCAATCGGGGAAATTGATCGACCGTTTTTATTAGTTAGCGGTTGAATCATTGCCCCTCCACGGCGTCTATCGTCAAAATGCCTGGTTAGGCGCCCAAGGCAAAATTAAACTCGCACCGCCCACGATAATCACACACGCCTCAAACCGGCACCGCCGTTTCATATTTGATCCGCTCCATCGCAAAGCTCGCCGAGACATCGGACAGCGGCACCACCTTAATCAGCTTCTTGTACACCCGGTCATAATCGGCAACATCGCGGACCAGCAGCTTGAGCAGATAGTCGACCTCGCCCGCCATCCGGTAGAGCTCGACCACCTCCTCGATCGCCGACGCGGCACGCGCGAATTTCTCCAGCCATTTGTCGCTGTGATCATTGGTGCGCACGGCGACAAAGACGGTCATGCCGAAACCGACCGCTTCCGGATCGACGATCGCCACCCGGCGGGCGATGATCCCGTCCGCTTCCATCCGCTTGATCCTCCGCCAGCAGGCATTGGTCGAGAGGCTGAGCTGCGCCGCGAGATTCTCCAGCGACAGGCTGGCATCGCGCTGCAAGGCTTTCAGAATATTCCGGTCATTATCATCAATATTTTTGTTTTTATCGTTCATATCCAGAATATTATCACTATTTGCCGACAAAAACACCAAATAATGACAAGGATTTCCCGCCCGGCGCCCGTCATAAACCTGTGCATATGATCAGAAGGGAAAATATCATGCTGGATTCTGTAGGGCGCGCGGGAAAAGACAAGCTGCAGTCGCTGTCGGCGCTGATCGGCAACACGCCCCTGATCCGGATCCTGGCGCGCTGCGAGGGGCAGGAAGTCACCGTCTATGCCAAGGCGGAAATGTACAATCTGTCCGGCAGCATCAAGGACCGGATGGCGCTGGCGATCCTGCAGGATGCAATAGGGCGCGGCGAGTTGCTGCCCGGCCAGACCATTGTCGAGGCGACCAGCGGCAACAGCGGCATTTCCTTTGCCGCAATCGGCTGTGCGCTTGGCCATCCCGTCACCATCTTCATGCCCGACTGGGTCAGCGCCGAACGGCGCGCGATGCTGGATATCTATGGCGCCGACACCCGCCTGGTCTCGCGCGAGCAGGGCGGCTTTCTGGGCTGTCTGGCCGCGGTCGAGGAGCTGGGCGAACAGGGCGCCTATATGCCGCGGCAATTCTCCAACCCGGTCAATGCCGACGAACATGCCGAGGGCACCGGCCCCGAATTGTGGCAGCAGGTGGCGGCGGACGGCGGCACGCTCGGCGGCTTTGTCGCTGGCGTCGGCACCGGCGGTACGGTGATGGGTATGGGTCGCTATCTCAAGGGCCGCGACGCCAGCATCGCCGTGCATCCGGTCGAGCCGGTCGAATCCCCAACCCTTTCGGTCGGCCACAAATGCGGCCAGCACCGGGTGCAGGGCCTGTCGGACGAGTTCATCCCGGAGATTCTCAATCTGTCGGAACTGGACAGCGTGATCGGCGTGCACGACGGCGACGCGATCCTGATGGCGCAGAAGCTGGGCCAGGAATTCGGCCTCGGCGTCGGCATTTCCAGCGGCATCAATCTGGTCGCCGCGATCCGCCTGGCGCTGCAGCAGCCGGTCGCTGCCGACGGCACGCGCAAGGCGGTCGCCACGATCTTCGCGGACAACAACAGCAAATATCTGTCGACCGATCTCTCGCGGACCGAGCCCTGCCGCGACGGCTATTGCACGCCCACGGTCGAGCTGCTGGACATGCAGATCATCCGCTAAGTTTCGCCATATTCCCGTCATCGGCGGATAGCACATCCACGGTCAGGCCGATCAGGTCGGTATCCTCGGGCGCATCGGGCAGCACGCCAATCGCCGGCAGGCCCTGCTCGTCCTCCAGCCAGAGGCTGGCCGCACCGCGGCTGGCCTTGCCATAAGGCATGGCATAGCTTTTGATCACCGCCTTGCCGTTGAAGAAATGATTTTCCTTCACATGATCCGGCTTGGGAATCCGTACCGGTTCGGCAATCCGGTCGGGTGACCAGCCGCCGGCGACCGGCTGCGCGGCATAGATGCCGACCGATTCCTTGTTGATCACCCCGCCATTGGCCGAGATCATCCCCGGCTTGCTGCCGTCCTTGCGCAACGCCTGGACCAGCGCGACCATGCCGTGGGCGCTGTAACTGTTGCCGGGTCCGCCAAAGAAGCTGAGCCCGCCGGTCAGCGTGTAGGAGGACAGCGGCCGGTCGGGCGAGCCGAGCGCATCCATCGCCAGCGACACCGCGACCGGGAAACAGCTGTAGATATCGATCGGCCCGAGGTCCGTAGCATCCAGTTCCGCCAGTTCCAGCGCCTTGGGAAAGGCTACTTGCATCGCCGGCGAGATCGACAGGTCGTCCTGCTGGCTCATCAGCGGCACGCTGGCGTCGGCGCCGCTGTGCAGATAGATCATCTTCTCTTCTCCTATGCCCAGTTCGGCGGCGTGGCCCGCCGTGGTCAGGATCACCGCCGCGCCCAGCTCGACCGCATCCTGCGCCACCATCCAGCGGCGATAGGGATCGTTGAGCCGGTAATTGCCATGTTCGTCAGACAGCAATTCCGTCGCTGTCCATTGCCGTGCAAATTGCGCATGTTCGCGAGTCAGCGACACGCCGGCAAAGGCTTCCCACAGCTCGGCCATGCTCTGCGCATAGCTGACGCGATTCATTCCCAGCCGCGCCCGCCGGGCGTTTTCGACAATGCCATAGGCCATCGGCATATTGATAATGCCCTGCCGCCATTCATAGGCGGTCAGCATCTTGTCTTCACTGGTAATCAGATCGGTCGTCTCGCGGGTCGCCGGCTGGCTCCAGTCGAGTTCGTGACCGCTCCGCCGGGCGCGCTTGACGGTGCCCATATTCTCGGCGCTCGACAGGATCACCGCCTTATACTCGCCGGCATGGACCTGGCAGGCGAGCTTGTTGAGATGCTTTTGCGGGCTCTGGCCACCGACATCGCCATAGAGCAGAGTCGCGGGGTCGAGACCGGCCGCCGTGGCCACCGCCTCGGGATGATTTTCCGGCGAACCGAAGTCGTGCGGCAGTCCGCTGTCATGAAACAGGCGAATCGACAGCAGGCAGTCAATCGTCGCCGCCAGCTTCTCTCCCGCGCCGCTGTCGGCCAGCGCCTGCTGAATCGCGGCCGCCGCCAGATCGACCGTCGAGGGCCATTCAAGGCCTGCGATTCTTTCAGTTTTTGTCCGCTCGCTTCGCCGACGCCGACCAGCACCGGCGCCCTGGGATCTGCCAAAGCCATTGTTAATTCCCTCAAAATAAACAGTTCATCAATCGATTAAAACTGATAACAGAGAGGCAAATCTATGCACCTAATAATTTGAGGACTTTTGAATGAGCGGATGGCCAGAGCTGAAATGGGACACGGAACCAACGGGTCCATTGAAGGGGTTGAAGATCGTCGACATGTCGACCGTTGTGCTGGGACCTTTTGCCACTCTCAACTTCGCCGATATGGGCGCCGACGTGATCAAGATCGAAAATGGCGAGGGCAAATTTGCCGGCGACATGATGCGCCACGCCGGGGACAGTCCGACCGGCGATCTCGGCCCGATTTTTTCTTCGCTCAACCGCAACAAAAAATCGATCACGCTCAACGGCAAGGATACCGACGACAAGGCGGTCATACTCGAACTGCTGAAACATGCCGATGTGTTCTTCCACAATGTCCGGCTGGCCGGGATGGAACGGCTGGGGCTGGATTATGAAAGCGTCAAGGCGGTCAATCCGGGCATCGTCTATGTCCATTGCGCCGGCTTTGGCCAGGGCGGGGAATATGAAAAGCGGCAGGCCTATGACGACCTGATCCAGTGCGCCTCCGGCTTTGCCAGCCTGTTCGAAATGCGCGGCGACAGCGGGCGGCCGCTCTATATGCCGTCGCTGGTCGCCGACAAGACGATCGGCCTGTTCGCGGTCAACGCGACGCTCGCCGCCATGTACCACAAGGAAAAGACCGGCGAGGGACAATTTGTCCAGGTACCGATGTTCGAGGCCTTCACCTGGTTCAACATGGTCGAGAATCTGTGGGGCGAGACCTTCATTCCCGGCAACGGCAGGCTTGCCTATACCAGATCGATCAACGCCAACCGCAAACCCTATCCGACCAAGGACGGCTATATCGGCCTCGTCCCCTACAGCGACGCGCAGTGGGAGAAATTCTTCGAGCTGGGCGGCAAGCCCGGCGTCTTCCAGGAACCCCGTTTCGCCACCTACAAGGAACGCACCAAGAATATCACCGAGCTCTACGCGCTGATCGAGGAAATCGCCTCGACCAAGACCACCGACGAGTGGCTGCCGCTGCTCGACAAGCATAATATCCCGGCGATGCGCTACAACAAGATTGCCGATGTTCTGCACGATCCGCATCTCGAGCAGGTCGGCTTCTGGCAGGAACGGGAAGGCGAGAAAATGGGCAAATATCGGACGATCAAGCATCCGATCCATTATTCGGCCAGCCCCGCCAACATCTATGCCGACCCGCCCACGCTGGGTGCCGACAATGACGAAATCCGCGGCGCGATCGGCATGCCCGCCAATGACGCATAAGAAACAAGAAAAAAGCAGGACAGGAGCCACTCGATGAATTTTGACTTCTCCGACGACCAGAAATTTCTCCGCGATGAGGCGCGCAAGTTTCTGGAAGCCCAGTGCACCATGGCCCATGTCCGCGAAGTGCTGGACGACGACAGCAAGAGCCACAATGAAGGCGTCTGGCAGAAGATCATCGACATGGGCTGGCTCGGCGCCGCCATTCCGGAGGAATATGGCGGGCTTGGCCTCGGCATGCTCGAACTGTGCGTGATCGCCGAGGAACTGGGCCGGACGCTGGCGCCGGTGCCGTTCGGCTCTTCCGCCTATTTCTTCGCAGAGGCGCTGAAGCTGGCGGGCAGCGAGGAACAGAAACAGGCGCTGCTGCCCAAGATCGCCGATGGCAGCCTGATCGGCTGCATCGCGGTCAGCGAAGGCCCGGGCGATATCGCCACCGGCACGATTGCCACGCGGCTCAAGGACGGCACGCTTTCCGGCAGGAAAATCCCGGTCACCGACGGCGATATCGCGACCCACGCGATCGTGCTGGCGAAAGACGGCAGCGGTGCCAGCCTGGTCATCGTCGATCTCAACCAGAGCGGCGTGACCCGCAAGCCGATCAAGACGCTGGAGCCGACCCGCAGCCATGCCGCGATCAGCTTTGACGGCGCGTCGGCCCAGCTGCTCGGCGAAGCAGGCAACGGCATGCCGCTGCTCGACCAGATCAACGACCGGGCCGCGGTGCTGATCGCCTTCGAACAATTGGGCGGTGCCTCGCGCTGTCTCGAAATGGCCACCGCATATGCCAAGGAACGCCAGGCCTTCGGCCGCGCGATCGGCGGCTATCAGGCGATCAAGCACAAGCTCGCCGACATGTATGTGAAGAACGAGGTCGCCCGCTCCAACGCCTATTATGGCGCCTGGGCGCTGTCGAGCAATGCGGCAGAACTGCCCGAAGCCGCAGCAGCGGCGCGGGTCGCGGCATCCGAAGCCTTCTGGTTCGCGTCCAAGGAAAATATCCAGACCCATGGCGGCATGGGCTTCACCTGGGAAGTCGACTGCCATCTCTTCTACCGCCGCGCCAAACTGCTCGCCGTCCAGGCGGGCAGCCCGGCGGTCTGGAAGGAAAAGCTGGTCAGCGCGCTGGAGGCGAAGAATGATTGAAGCTCAGGCCAAGAGTGCCGTTCGCCCTGAGCCTGTCGAAGGGCAGTGGGGCCTGCGCACTCGTGCTTCGACAAGCTCAGCACGAACGGAAATTTCCGACAAGTTTGAAGGAAGGTCATAAAGATGGATTTCAACGATACACCCGAAGAAGCCGAATTCCGCGCCGAGGCGCGCGCCTTTCTCTCGCAGCATCTGAAGCCCAAGACGCCCGGTGCCTTGCGCTCCGGCAACCGGGAAGATTTTCTCGCTCGCGCCAAGGCCTGGCAGAAGACCAAGGCAGAGGGCGGCTTTGCGCAGATTACCTGGCCCAAGGAAATGGGCGGCCGCGGCGGCACCGTGATGCAGCAGGTGATCTGGGGCCAGGAAGAGGCGAAATTTGACGCGCCGACCGGTCCCTTCGCGATCGGCCTCGGCATGTGCATTCCGACCGTCATCGCCTTCGGCTCGGACGAGCACAAGCAGCGCTATGTCCAGCCCGCGCTGAAGGGCGAGGAAATCTGGTGCCAGCTGTTCTCCGAACCCGCCGCAGGATCGGATGTTGCCGGATTGAAGACAAAAGCGGTCAAGGATGGCGACGAATGGGTGATCAACGGCCAGAAAGTCTGGACGTCGGGCGCCCATTATTCCGACTTTGGCATATTGCTGGTCCGCACCGATCCCAATGTGCCCAAGCACAAGGGCCTGACCATGTTCATCGTCGACATGAAGCAGCCGGGCGTCGACGTAAGGCCGATCCATCAGGCTTCCGGCGGCAGCGAGTTCAACGAAGTCTATTTCACCGATGTCCGCATTGCCGACAAGGACCGGCTGGGCGAACCCGGCATGGGCTGGAAGGTGGCGCTGGTCACCTTGATGAACGAACGGCTGGCGGTGGGCGGCTCGCCCGGTCCCGACTGGAAGGAAATCATGGACTATGCCCGCTCCGCCGGCACCCTGTCCAACCAGGCGTTCCGCGACAAGCTGGCCGACTGGTATGTGGCCGCGCAGGGCTACAAGCTGACCAAGTTCCGCACCCAGACCGCCCTGTCGCGCGGCGAAACGCCCGGGCCGGAAAATTCGATCGGCAAGATCATCAACGCCAACCATCTGCAGGTATCTGCAACAGCGGCGAGTCGAGATGCAGGATTCATTTCGGCCTGATCGTCGACAAGGACGAGGCCCCGTCCGATGCCGGTCTTCCAGGAAAGCTTTCTCTGGGCGCCCGGGATTGCGCATCGCAGGCGGGACCGATGAAATTCTGAAGAATATCATCGCCGAACGCGTCCTCGGCCTGCCGCAGGATGTGCGCGTCGACAAGGACAAGACCTTTGCAGAAATGAACTAGGCGCCCATCGAGCGGGTTTCCCCGACCTGACAAGATCATGGCGGGAACCCATCAGCTTTGACGGTCATGGGTCACCGCCAAAGGCGGCGCTTATAAATCCGCTTGCACGGGACGCAGAAAAACTTGCGTGATCCTGTCGATTGCAAATGTTACCAGTCGTCCGAACCAAAAAAGGAATCATCCCATGGCTGCAGATCTGCCCGACTATACCCCTCCCAAAGTCTGGAAATGGGACAAGGAAAATGGCGGCCAGTTCGCCAATATCAACCGTCCGGTTGCTGGCCCGACCAAGGATTTGGAACTGCCGGTCGGCAAGCATCCGCTGCAGCTCTATTCGATGGCCACGCCCAATGGTGTGAAGGTGACGGTGATGCTCGAGGAGCTGCTGGCGCTCGGCCACAAGGGCGCGGAATATGATGCCTATCTGATCAACATCCGCGATGGCGACCAGTTCGGCAGCGGCTTTGTCGACATCAATCCCAACAGCAAGATTCCGGCGCTGATGGATCACAGCACCGACAAGCCGACCCGATTGTTCGAATCCGGTTCGATCCTGCTCTATCTCGCCGAGAAATTTGGCGCATTGCTGCCGACCGACCATAACAAGCGCACCGAAGCGCTGAACTGGCTGTTCTGGCAGATGGGCAGCGCACCTTATCTCGGCGGTGGCTTTGGCCATTTCTATGCCTATGCACCGGTCAAGATCGAATATTGCATCGACCGCTTCGCGATGGAGGTGAAACGCCAGCTCGACGTGCTCGACCGCCATCTGGCCGACAATGAATATATGGCGGGCGACGAATATAGCATCGCCGATATCGCGATATGGCCCTGGTATGGCGCTCTGGTCCAGAATCTCGTCTATGAAGCCGCCGAATTTCTCGACACCGCGTCCTACAAGAATATGAACCGCTGGACCGACATGATCGGCAAACGGCCAGCGGTACAGCGCGGCAAGATGGTCAATCGCGCTTGGGGTGACCTCGAAGGCCAGCTGCGTGAACGGCATGATGCAGCGACTTCGAACTGCGCACGCAGGACAAGTTGGAACCGGAAGGCGAAGCGGCGGAGTAACCGCTCCTACTTCAATATCCCGGCCATGATCAGGTCGACCGTCTGCTCGCGATAGGCATCCCGCATGCGTTCGTCGAAATCGTCGCGGCCATAGCAATATTTCCACACCAGCTTGCCGGTGAAGAAGCGGTCGGCCGCGCCGGTGACGGCGGAATAGAAAAGATCGGGATCGACTTCGCGAAACACGCCCGACTTGATGCCCTCGCCGACGAATATCTTGTAGGCGCCGGACAGCGGCTTCAGATATTTGTCGGCGATCTTGCGCGCCCCTTCCGGCGGCAGTTCGCGGATCAGGCGCATGGTCAGCCGGTTGAGATAGGGAAATTCGTAATAGATATCGATCACCGCACCGATATGATGGCGCAGCTTGTCTTCCGGCGGCCAGTCCTTCTTGATCAGCAGGCCGACCTGGACCAGGATATTGTCCATATCGCGTTCGAGGATCGCCTCGAGCAGACCGTCCTTGTTGCCGAAATAATATTTGACCAGCGCGCTGTTGAGCCCGGAGCGCACCGAAAGTTCACTGAAGGAAATATCGATGGTGTCGCCTTCGCGCATGATCTGGCTGGCCGTCTCGATCAGCTTGTCGCGCGCGCCCGCCTCATTATCTCTCGTAGCCAATTTGTCGACGCCCATCTGTCATCCCCCTCGTGCACCACGTCACAATTTTGTCACTTATAAACAGGTTCTGTCCACCATGGAAAGCTGTCTGGCAAGTCGCTGGACACTTTGTCGGGATAGCTGGGGCTACGCTTCTCCAGAAAGCTTGCAATCCCCTCTTTCGCATCGGCGGATTTCGCCCGGTTATAGATGATCCGGCTGTCGACTTTATGCGCTTCCATCGGATGATCAGCAGCAGGCAATTGCCATAGCATCTGCCGAGTAACGGCCACCGATACCGGCGCCGTGTTGTCGGCAATCTCGCGCGCCAGCGCGTAGGCAGCGGGCAGCAACTCTTCCGGCTTGTGCAGCGAGCGGACCAGACCGCCCTTGAGCGCTTCCTCGGCGTCGAACACCCGGCCGGTCAGGCACCATTCCAGCGCCTGCGCCCGGCCGACCAGATTGGGCAGGAACCAGCTTGCCGCGCCGTCCGGCGCGATACCGCGCCGGGCGAAGACATAGCCGAACCGCGCCGTCTCGCTGGCGAGGCGCATGTCCATCGGCAGCAGCATCGTCGCGCCGACCCCGACCGCGGCTCCGTTAATCGCGCCGATGACCGGCTTCAGGCACTGATAGATGCGCAGAACCAGCAGGCCACCACCATCGCGGACTCTCGGGTCGGAATAATCCTCGACCGGCTCGGCGCTGGCAAAGGGTTTATTGCCATCCTCCGGTGTAAGGTCTGCCCCGGCGCAAAAGGCGCGGTCGCCGGATCCGGTGACCACCACCGCCCGCACATCATCATCGGCATCGATGCGGTCGAAGGCATCGGTCATTTCCCGGATCATCGTTACGGTGAAAGCGTTCATCTTGTGCGGCCGGTTGATCGTGATCGTCGCGATCTGGTCGGCAACATCATAAAGGATCTGGCTATATTCGGTCATGCTGGTCTCCTGGGGATACAAAAAGGGCCGCGAGTGTCTCGCAGCCCCTTATGCTTCGTTTTTTTAGCGAGGCGCCATCCTGATACCGCCGTCGAGCCGGACATCCTCGCCGTTGAAATATTGCGTCTCGATCATGCACATCGCGAGCGCCGCATATTCGTCCGGCTGGCCGAGCCGTGGCGGATGCGGGACCATCGCGCCGAGCGCATCCCGCACATTTTGCGGCGCACCGGCTAGCAGCGGCGTATCGAAAATGCCCGGCAGGATGGTGTTGACGCGAATGCCTTCGCGGGACAGGTCGCGAGCGATCGGCAGGGTCATGCCGACCACACCGCCCTTGGATGCGGAATAGGCGGCCTGACCGATCTGGCCGTCTTCGGCCGCCACCGATGCGGTGTTGACCATCGCACCGCGATCACCGTCTTCCATGGGATCGAGCGTCATCATGCCCGCGGCCGACTTGGCGATGCAGCGGAAGGTGCCGACCAGATTGACCTGAATCACGAAGTTGAAGGCATCGAGCGGGAAATGCTTGATCGAACCATCTTCCTTGGACCGGCTGGCGGTCTTGATCGCATTGCCGATACCGGCGCAATTGACCAGAATCCGTTCCTGGCCATTCGCGGCGCGGGCCTTTTCAAAGCCGGCGTCGACGCTGTCATCATCGGTAACATTGACCTTGCAGAACACACCGCCCAGTTCGCTGGCCAGCGCTTCGCCTTTTTCCTCGTTGAGGTCAAACAGGGCGACCTTGACGCCCTTGGCGGCGAGCCGGCGAGCGGTTGCCGCGCCAAGGCCCGAGGCACCGCCGGTGATGACGGCTGAAATATTGTTGCTGAGTTCCATATTCTTTTCTTTCTTCTATCACTCGTCATCCTGAACTTGTTTCAGGATCCCTGGCAAATCCGCACCATGCGGCAAGAGGTCCTGAAACAAGTTCAGGATGACGATTATTTACATTAACCGAGACGCTCGATGATCGTCACATTGGCCTGGCCGCCGCCTTCGCACATGGTCTGCAGACCATATTTGGAGCCGCGCGCTTCCATGGCGTTGAGCAGGGTCGCCATCAGCTTGGTGCCGGAAGCACCGAGCGGGTGGCCGAGAGCAATCGCGCCGCCATTGACGTTGATCTTGTCGCGGTCGGCACCGACATGCTTCAGCCAGGCGAGCGGCACAGGAGCGAAAGCCTCGTTCACTTCATAAAGATCGATATCGCCGATTTTCATGCCGGCGCGCTGCAAGGCGCGGTCGGTTGCGAACAGGGGCTCTTCGAGCATGATCACCGGGTCGCCTGCGGTGACCGTCAGATTGACGATTCGCGCGCGCGGGGTCAGGCCGTGATCCTTGAGCGCCTGCTCAGAGCAGACCAGAACCGCACTGGAACCGTCGCAAATCTGGCTGGCGTTGGCAGCGGTGATCGCGCCGCCTTCCTGCAGCAGCTTGACCGCGCCGATGCTTTCCATCGTCGCGTCAAAGCGGATGCCTTCGTCGACCTTGTGCTGTTCCTTGCCTTCGGCGGTTTCGATTTCGATCGGGACAATTTCATTGTCAAACGCGCCCGATTCGACCGCCTTGATCGCCTTCTGGTGGCTTTCCAGCGCAAATTCGTCGAGATCCTGGCGTGTGAAGCCGTGCTTCTTCACCAGCATTTCCGCGCCCATGAACTGGCTGAACTGGATGCCCGGATAGGCCGCTTTCAACCCTTCCGACATGTTGGTGCCAAGACCGGCATCCTTGAACAGCTTGAAGGTCGAGCCCATCGGCACGCGGCTCATGCTTTCGATGCCATGCGCCAGAACCATGTCCTGGGTGCCGGACATCACGCCCTGCGCCGCGAACTGGATTGCCTGCTGCGAAGAGCCGCACTGCCGGTCGATCGAAACCGAGGGAATGCTGTCGGGCAGATTGGAAGCGAGCACCGCGTTGCGACCGACATCGCCGCTCTGTTCGCCGCCCTGCGAAACACAGCCGGTGATCACATCCTCGATGGCACTGGCATCAAAGTCATTGCGATCGGCAATCGCATTCAGCGTAGCGGCGCCGAGATCAACCGGATGTACGCCCGCCAAACGGCCGCCACGACGGCCTCCCGCGGTGCGAACCGCATCAACAATATAGGCTTCTGCCATAGTCATATTCCTTATGATTGGTTGAGAGTCGAAAATTTAACTGACCGATTAAACCGCACCGGCGCTAGCGTCAAACGAAAAAGCCGGCCATCACAATAGTGATAACCGGCCCTTTCACGTCATACCTGCAGGTATCAGGCAGGAACATTGTCTTTCTTGACAGTTATTACCTGCGGATAGGTGAATTCGAGCAGGCCTTCCTTGCCATATTCAGCGCCAAAGCCGGACTGCTTGTGTCCACCAAAGGGCGCGAAGGGCGACAGGTGGAGAAATTCGTTGACCCAGACGGTGCCGGTTTCAAGCTGCTCGGCAACCCGAACGCCTTCGTCGGGATCGGCAGTCCAGACCGCACCGGCCAGACCATATTCGCTGTTGTTGGCGCGGCTGATCGCTTCCTCGGTGGTGCTGAACTTCATCAGCGGCATGACCGGACCGAACTGCTCCTCGGCGACGATCCGCGCGTCTTCCGGCGGATTGTCGAGGATCGTGATCGGCACATAATAGCCCGGGATAGACTCATCCTTGGCATCGCCGCCGACCAGGAATTTATAGCCATTGTCCTTGGCATCCTGGATCAGTTCCAGCACCCGCTCATATTGCTTCTTGTTCTGGATCGGACCGACCGCCGTGCCCTGCTGCGAACCGTCGCCGACCTTCACATTCTTCGCATAGGCAGCAATCGCTGCGCTGAGCTCGTCATAAATATCCTCGTGGATATAGATGCGTTTCGCCGCGACGCAAATCTGCCCGGCGTTGGTGAAGCTCGACCAGAACAATTGCTCGGCGACCTTCTCGACATTGGCGTCGGGCAGGACGATCGAAGCGTCATTGCCGCCCAGTTCCAGCGTGATCCGCTTGAGATCCTTGGAAGCGCCTTCCATGATCTTCTTGCCGGTTGCGGTCGAGCCGGTGAAGGTGATCTTGTCGATATCGGGATGGCCGGTGATCAGCGGGCCAAGGCTGTCTTCACCGGTGATGATATTGACGACGCCGGGAGGGGCGACATCCTTGATCAGTTCGGCCAGACGCAGGGTGGTCAGCGGTGTGAACGGCGACGGCTTGAGCACGATGGTGCAGCCCGACAGCAGCGCCGGCGCGATTTTCTGCACCGCCATCATCACCGGGAAATTCCACGGCACGATGCCGCCGACCACGCCGACCGGCACACGGCGGGTGCGGCTCAGCCGCTGCTCCGTATCCTCGTTGATCTCGTCTTCCAGTTCCAGCGTCGCCTGTGATCCGGCCATATAGGCCGCGCCGGCGATTTCGCCCTGCGCCTGGGCATGGGGCTTACCCTGCTCTGCGGTGAGCAGGCGGAACAGCTCGTCATTATTCTCGTTGATCACGCCGGCGATCGCCTGGACCACCTTGCGGCGCTCGTCTATCGGCGTTTTCGACCAGCTCTTGAAGGCGGCACGGGCAGCGGCCACGGCCTGATTCAGTTCATCCTCGCCGCAAGCGGGTACCTGACCAATGACTTCCTCGTTCGCCGGATTGACGACATCCAGCGTCTTTGCGGTGCCGACCATCTCGCCGTTGATCAAATTCTTATATTGGGTAACCATCTTGCTCTCCTTCGGCATCTGCCATTCGATTCTGTTTGAGTCACTTATACTGTATTACAGGGCCGCCTGCGCCATTCATTTTGATAGAGTGTAGCGGATCGGCAGGGTCTTGAGCCCGCCGACAAAGGTCGACTTGGCGCGGACCGGTTCACCGGCCAGCTCCAGCGTCTCGATCCGGTCGAGCAGCTCGTTGAACAGGATTTTCATTTCCATCCGCGCCATATGCAGGCCGAGACATTGATGCGCCCCGGCACCAAAGGAAAGATGCCGGTTGGGCGAGCGGCTGGCGTCAAACTTGCGCGGGTCGGAAAAGACAGCCGGATCGTGATTGGCGGCAATATAGCTGATCATCAGCCAGTCATCCTTGGCGATCTTCTGCCCGCCAAGCTCGGTATCCTCGGCCGCCGTGCGCATGAAATGTTGCACCGGCGTGGTCCAGCGGATCGCTTCCTCGACAATGCCAGGCAGCAGGTCGCGATCAGCTTTCAGCCGGGCGAATTGCTCCGGGTCCCGCGCCAGCGCCATCATCGCCCCGGCGGTCGAGGCCGAGGTCGTGTCATGCCCGGCGGCGGCGAGGATGATATAATAGCCCGCCATGTCGCGGTCGCTGAGATGGGCGCCGTCGACTTTCGCGTTGGCGATCACGCTCGCCACATCATTGGTCGGACGGGCGCGTTTTTCCTCGGTCAGCTTGGCGAAATAGGCCTCGAAATCGGCGACCGCGCCGACCACCAGCTGCATGATCTGCTCCGGAGTCATATTGGCCATGCCCGATTTGTTGAGATCCTCGTCCTGCCCGCCGAACATCTGCTGGGTCAGGAACAGCATGCGCTGCTCGTCCGCTTCCGGCACGCCGAGTATCTGCATCACCACGTGCAGCGGATAGGGCGCGGAAACCAAGGGCACGAAATCGGCCTCGCCGCCGGCATCGACCAGCCGGTCGACGGTGGTGCCGGCCAGCGCGCTGATCTCGTCTTCCATCTGCCGAATATTCTTGGGCATGAACCAGTCTTGCGTCAGCCGCCGATATTGCGGATGGGTCGGCGCATCCAGCGCGACCAGCGATCGCACCAGATTGGGATCGCCGCCGGTGATCGATTTCACGAAGGCGCCGCTGTTCTTGTCGCTGAAGGTGACGCTGCGCGGGCTGTTGAGGAACAGCTTGTTGTCCTTGCTGACCCGCATCACGTCATCATAGCTGGTGACCAGCCAGAAAGGATCATGGACCTCGTCATTGACCACTTTCACAACCGGCGTTTCGCTGCGCAAGCGATCGAACCGGTCAAGCATGGCATCCCAGTCGACATAATTGGCCGGATCGATGATCGCCTGTGCATCCGGGCCGGTTAAAAGAGGTTCAGCCTGCGTTGCCATCCTGCTCTCCCACTTTCTCCTGCTTGTTCCAATATTCGTCGCGCAACAGCCTTTTGTAGAGCTTGCCGGTGGCATGGCGCGGCAGTTCGGGACGGAAGTCGATCCGGCGCGGCACCTTGATGCCGGAGAGCGACTTGCGCAGATAGGCTTCCAGCTCCCCGGCCAGCGCCTCGCCCGCATCGGCCATATTCATCGGCTGCACCACCGCGACCACTTTCTCGCCCAGATCCTCGTCCGGCGCGCCGATGACCGCGGCATCCGCGACCTTTTCATGGGTGACCAGCAGATTTTCAATCTCCTGCGGATAGATATTCACTCCGCCGGAAATGATCATGAAGCTCTTGCGGTCGGTCAGATAGAGAAAGCCGTCCTCGTCGAGCTTCCCGACATCGCCCAGCGAGGTCCAGCCCTTTTCATGGGTAGCCGCCTTGGTCTTCTCCGGATCATTGTGATATTCGAACATCGACCCGCTCTCGAAATAAATCTGGCCTTCCTCGCCAACCGGGACCTCCTCGCCATTTTCATCGCAGATATGCACCACGCAATTGATCGGCTGCCCGACCGTGCCCTTGTGCGTTAGCCAGCTCTCGCTGGTGCAGAAGACAAAGCCATTGCCCTCGGTCCCGGCATAATATTCGTTGAGCACCGGCCCCCACCATTGGATCATCGCTTCCTTGATCGGCACCGGAATCGGTGCAGCCGCGTGGACCGCGCTCTTGATCGAGGATATGTCATATTTGGTGCGGATTTCCTCGGGCAGCTTCAGCATCCGGACAAAATGCGTCGGCACCCACTGGCCGACATCGCATTTATATTTCTCGATCAGCTGCAGCGCATGTTCGGGATCGAATTTCTCCATGATGACGCTGGTGCCGCCCAGCGCCTGCACCGCGATATTCCAGCGCAGCGGCGCGGCATGATAGAGCGGCGCGGGAGACAGGTAGACGCAGTCCTTGTGAAAGCCGAAAATGGCTTCGGCCAGCACGGCAATCTTGTTGGGCGTGGCAATATCTTCCTCCAGCGGCAAGGGCAGTTTGACGCCCTTGGGCTGACCGGTGGTGCCGGACGAATAGAGCATGTCGATCCCGCCGCGTTCATCAGCGATCGGCGTTTCGGGCATCGATTCCAGCATCGCATCGATATTGCGCTCGTCATCAGCGCCAAAGACCAACTGGTCGACCTCGGGATTCAATGCCCGGACCTGATCAATGACCGGCAGCATTTTCTGGGAGCTGATCAGCAGCTTGGCGCCCGAATCCTTCAGGATATAGCTGACCTCGTCGGCGGTCAGTCGGCTGGAGATGGCGACCTGAAACAGGCCGGAGCGCTGCGATCCCCAGGCGACGGGGAAAAATTGCCGGTGGTTTTCCATGCAGACCGCGACGGTATCGCCGATCTGCAGGCCACGGCTGCGATAGAGCTGGGCGACCTTGTTCGACAGTCTGTCCAGTTCACCATAAGTGATGATCTCCCCGGAGCTTGCCATGATCACGGCTGGCTTGTCGGGATTTTCCCTTGCGTGGACAGAAGGATGCATGGCCGAATGTTCTCCAGGTAATCGATCGCCTGTTTTGGCGATTCGCTTTCCCGGCACCATGGTTTAATCGTACGGTTAAATCAATCGATAGTCACATCCACAGGCAATCAGATGCGGCAATTGTCCCTCAATTCTCCACATAGATATCCACAGGCACGGCCAGATCGGCAAATATCCGGCCGATCGGCGCCATGCTGGTGGCACCCTGTTCGATCTCGCTTTCCAGCATCGTCTGGCTGGCCGCACCTTTGAGCAGCACCACCACGGTGCGCGCTTCGCAGATTGCCGCCTTGGTAATGGTAACCAGCGGCGTGTCGCCATCGTCGGGGAGCAGTCCCGCCGCAATTTTTTCCGGCGGGCCGGCAAGCGCCTCTTCCATATCGGCGCTTTCCATGATCCCGGCCGTGCTGCCATCGGCACCCATGCCGAGCAGAACCAGATCGGGTGGCCATTTCGTGTCGCGCAGCCGCGCGTCGGCGGCAGCGCCGGCCATATGATAATCCTCATGCTCCGGCGCCAGCGGCAGCACCCGCGCGCCGCGGGTCAGGAACAGGCTCGCCAGCTTCTTCACCTGGCTGCGCGGATCGTCGAGCGGCACCAGCAGATCGTGGGTCGGGATGATCGTGACATATTTCCACTTGATCGGCTTTTCGGCGAGCGCCTCGAGCACCGGCATGATGTCATCGTCGGCCGGCAGGGCCAGCAAGGCATCACCGCGCGCATCAAACGCGCTCTCGATGATGAACTGGATATCACCGGCGACCGCAGCCACCTTCTCTGCCGGATCGTCAAAGTCCCACCATTCGAGCTGGGACTCATCCTCCTCGGGCATGTCGTCCATGTCAAAATCTTCCAGTGCGTCTTCAAGTTTGCTCATTTTGCTTTCCGTTGATCCTTTTCCCATGCTTCTAACCCCTGTTCCGGTCGAAACAAAGGTCAAACATGAGATTTTTCCTGACGCTTGGCTAGGTTTCGGGCAGCGCGTCCGGCTGCTCGTCGAGCACCAGCGCCGAGGGCCGCAATATGGTCAGCGAAGCCGGCGCACCGCTGCCCTCCTCGCGCGCGCTGATATCGACCTGGATGAAGCGCTGGTCCTCGGTCAGCTTCGCCTGCTGCGCCCATTGCCACTGCCAGCCGCCATTTTCGACCGTGCCGCTCTCCTGGCCAAGCGCCGGCGGACGCGGATCGGTTAGGATTTCGACCGCGCGGTTGCGGACCACCGACTGGGCGACGACCCGCATTTCCAGCTCGGCGGCATTGTGCGTGGTATAGGCCTGCAGCCGGATCAGCGACAGCGCGGCGAGGCTGAACACCGACAGCGCGACCAGCATCTCGATCAGGGTAAAGCCGCGCTCGCCCTGCTTGCTCACGGGACTCGTCATGGCGCCGCTCCGTCGAGCTTCACATCGCCCATTGGCGCAATCAGCACCCGGCGACTCTGCGCATCGCCCTGCAGCACCAGCTCGGCCTGGTCGCTGGGCAGGCCGGTGCTTTCGAAACTGATCATCATCGGCTTTTCGCCGGTCTTCGCGGTCACGCCGTTCGACCAGTCGGTGGACACGAACGGCTTGTCCTCGATCACCGACCAGCTGCCCTTGCGCCGTTCGAGAAAACTGTAACCGGAGGGCGTGACCTGCACCGCCATCGGCCTTGACTGGAGGATCGCATTGTCGCGCAATGCCGCAGTGCGTGCGGCGAACCGCTGGGCATCTTCCTCGAGCGCGCTGCTGCCACTCGGAAAGGAAAAGACAACGACCGACGCCATCAGCCCGATGATCAGCAGCACGACCATCAATTCCACCAGCGTGAAACCTGACGTGCCCTCACTTGCGACTGGCATTTGCTTTCGGATCATTATCGTTCATTTAGCGAGTTGAGCGGCGCGAGTCTTGCAGAATCCATGAACCCCTGCAATGACGGCGGCACGTAAGAATGAAATGCATGGCAAGGACAATTTTATGGCTGACGTAGTTCTCTACGAAAAGAATGACCGCATCGTGACAATCACGCTGAACAAGCCGGAAACGCGCAATGCGCTGTCCAAGGATCTGTGCGAAGCGCTGGTCAACGCGATCAACAAGGCCGATGCGGATGCCGGCGTCAGCTGCGTCGTTCTGGCCGCCAGCGGCAAGAGCTTTTCCTCCGGCGGCAATCTGCACGAGATCAAGGCGATGACCGCCGAACAGCACATGACGCCGATGGAAATCGAGAACTGGTACAGGACCGGCATCCAGCGCATCCCGCTGGCCTTTTCCCAAATCTCGGTACCGGTGATCGCTGCGGTCAACGGCCATGCCATTGGCGCGGGTAACGATCTGGCCACCATGTGCGATATCCGCATCGCTGGCGAGGACGCGATCTTCGCTGAAAGCTTCCTGCGCGTCGGCATCATTCCCGGCGACGGCGGCGCCTGGCTGCTGCCCCGAATCATCGGTCAGGCGCGCGCCAACCAGATGCTCTTCACCGGCGAATTTATCGATGCGCAGAAAGCGCTGGATTATGGTCTGGTCTCGGAAGTGGTGGCCAGCGAAAAGCTGCTCGAACGGGCCTATGAACTGGCCGAAATGGTCGTTGGCCTGCCGCCGCTGGCGATCCGCAAGACCAAGGAACTGGTGCGCACCGCGCAGAGCGTGACGCTGAAGGAAAATCTCGATCAGGCGGCGCTGTTCCAGGGCGTGCTGCAGCAGCTCGACGATCATCGCGAGGCGATTGACGCGATCCTGGAAAAGCGCAAACCTGTGTTCAAGGGGGCGTAGCGGCGTTCTGCCGCGAAGGCGGGAATCCATCTCCTTATGGTGCGTCGAGGAAATTTCGGGAGATGGTTCCCCTGCCCGCGCAGGGGAACAGGCAGGAGGGATAGAATGAAAAAGTCCGCAATTTTGATCGCAGCCCTGATATCGGCAGCGCCTCTATCGGCCGCCCCTCCCGAAGGCATCGCCACCGAAGCCACAAAGGCCGCCAATGCCAGGGTCGCGGCTGAACTGCCGATCGCCGACCAGAAAGATTTCGAAAACGCCAACCGCGGCTTTCTTGCCAAAATCCCCGGCGACAAGATCCTCAACGCGGACGGCTCGGTCGCCTGGGATTCCCGCCAGTTCGACTTTGTCGAGGGCGCCGCACCGGACACGGTCAACCCGTCGCTTTGGCGGCAGGCGAAACTCAACAGCATCCACGGCCTGTTCGAGGTCGTGCCCGGTATCTACCAGATCCGCGGCTATGACCTGGCGCAGATGACGCTGATCGCCGGCAAGACCGGTTGGATCATCGTCGATCCGCTGACCACGCCGGCGCCGGCGAAAGCCGGACTGGCGCTGGCCAACAAGACGCTGGGCGAGCGGCCGGTGGTTGCGGTCATCTTCACCCACAGCCATGGCGACCATTTTGGCGGCATCGCCGGGGTGGCTGCGCCGGAAGATATCCAGTCGGGCAAGATCCAGATCATCGCTCCGCACGGATTTCTCGCCGAGTCCGTTGGTGAAAGCGTAATTGCCGGGACCGCCATGAACCGGCGGGTGCAATATCAATTTGGCACCGCCCTGCCGGTCGGCAAAACCGGTCATGTCGGCGGTGGCCTCGGCCAGAAATTGTCGAGCGGCGACATCTCGCTGGTGCCGCCGACCCGGTCGATCAGCAAGGATGGCGAAACGCTGGTTGTTGATGGCATCACTTTCGACTTCATGGACGCGGGCGAAACCGAAGCACCGGCCGAGATGATCTTCTACCTGCCACAGTTCAGGGCGCTGCACAGCGCCGAGGTCGCCACCCGCACCTTTCACAATGTGCTGACGCCGCGCGGCGCACTGGTCCGCGACACGCTGAAATGGAGCAAGGTGATCGACGCCATGCTGGCGAGATATGGCGACAAGTCCGACGTGATGCTGGCCTCGCATCACTGGCCGACCTGGGGACCGGACAATGTACAGACGGCGCTGAAAAACCAGCGCGGCATCTATCGCTATGTCCACGACCAGACGATGCGCCAGGCCAACCAGGGCGCGACCATGGACGAGATTGCGGAGAATATCGGCGAGCCGGATTTCGCCAAGACCGACTTCGGCGTGCGCGATTATTACGGCACGCTCAATCACAACAGCAAGGCGGTCTACCAGCGCTATTTCGGCTGGTGGGATGTGGTACCGGCCCATTATCACGAGCTGCCTCCGGTCGAGGCCTCGAAAAAATATGTCGCGGCGATGGGCGGGACCGACAGGGCGCTGGCGGTCGGCGAGAAGGCTTTCAACGAAGGCGATTATCGCTGGGCCGCAACGGTCTTCAACCATATCGTCTTTGCCGATCCTACCAGCGAAGCTGCCAAAAAATGGCTGGCCTCGACCTACGAACAGCTCGGCTTCCAGGCCGAGGCCGGGAGCTGGCGCAATATCTATCTGGTCGGCGCCCGCGAATTGCGCGAGGGCAACAATAGCAAGAACAGCATTTCCTCGGCCAATGCGAAGGTGCTCAGTGGCATCCCGGCGGTCGATCTGTTCGACGCCATGGCGACCCGCTTCAACCCCGCCAAGATGCAGGGCGATGGCGGTATCATCCGCTTCTGGTTCCCCGACCGGCAGGAAGCGGTGAGCATCGATCTCGGCAAAAGTGTGATGTTCCCGCGCCGCGAAGATTATGCGATCACCCGCGAAGGATCGGATACGCAGATCACGATCAGCCGCGACCTGTTCACCCGATTGCTGATGCGCAAGGTCACCGCACCGGAGCTGATCCGCGACAAGGAAATGCTCATCAGCGGTAATACGGCCTTGCTGGCAGCTATGTTTGGCGCGCTCGACGAGGTAAATCCGCAATTCGATATCGTGACCCCATGAGTATAAAGGGACAGATCAAACCCGTTCATGCTGAGCTTGTCGAAGCATCCTGGCAAACGTCCTTCGACAGGCTCAGGACGAACGGCGACAGTAACAGAGGCCAAAATAATGCAAAGATTTAACTTTCCCGTTATCCAGCCCGATCCGGCGCTCGAGGAGTTGCGCGGCGAACTGCAGGCGTTTCTCAAGGAGGAGCGCGACGCCGGCAATTTCGAACCGGAGCCGGAATGCTGGATGGCCGCTGCCGATCCCGAATTTTCGAAGAAAGTGGGCAAGCGCGGCTGGATCGGCCTGACCTGGCCCTCGCAATATGGCGGCCATGACAAGAGCGCGCTCGAACGCTATATCGTGACCGAGGAAACGCTGCGCGCCGGCGCCCCCGTCGCGGCCCACTGGATTGCCGATCGGCAGCACGCGCCGATGCTGCTTGCCCATGGCACAGAAGAGCAGAAGCTGGACATCCTGCCGCGCATTGCTGCCGGTGAATGCTATTTTGCCATCGGCCTCAGCGAGCCGGGCGCCGGCTCCGATCTCGCCAATGTCAAAACCAAGGCGGAAAAAGTCAGTGACGGCTGGAAGATCAATGGCCAGAAAATCTGGTCCTCGGGAGCGCATATCGCTCATTATATGGTGGCGCTGCTGCGCACCTCGCCGGCGGATGGCCGCAACCGCCATGTCGGCCTGTCGCAGATTCTGATCGATCTCACCCTGCCCGGCGTCACCATCAAGCCGATCGTTGACCTGTCCGGCGATGCCCATTTCAACGAGGTCTATTTCGAGGATGTGATCGTCCCTGACGATTGCCTGCTCGGCGATGAGGGCGGCGGCTGGGCGCAGGTGACCGGCGAGCTGGCGATGGAACGGTCCGGCCCGGAACGCTTCCTGTCCAGCTATATCACGCTGGAGACCGCGGTGGGACAGCTGAGCGGCAAGATGGGCTCCGATTCGCAGGCGCGTCTCGGCAAGCTGATCGCCAGCCTGCGCACCCTGCGCGGCATGTCCTGGGCGATCGCCAATCTGCTCGACCGGGGCGTCTCGCCCGAAACCGAGGCGGCTCTGGTCAAGGATCTCGGCAACCGGCTGGAAAATGACCTGACCCAGCAGGTGCGGGCGATGCTCACCGACCTGCCGTCGGATGAATGGAGTCCGGAGATGCGGCGAATCCTGAATATCGGCGTGCTGCGCTCGCCGCCGAACACGCTGCGTGGCGGCACCACCGAAGTGATGCGCGGCATTATCGCCCGCCAACTGGGGCTACGCTGATGTCAGAAATCCTGAATTCCATTCCGTTCGTCCTGAGCCTGTCGAAGGACATCCGTCGGCAACAGCCGCACTTCGACAAGCTCAGTGCGAACGGTTCTATCAAAGGCAGGCTATTTTCATGATCAATACCGAAGGCATGGTCGCCGAAACGGCCACGAAAATCTTCACCGACCTGTGCCCCCGCGAGGTCCCGCATCAGGCCGAGGCCGGCCAATATCCGCAGGCCCTGTGGGACGCACTCGCCGAAAACGGCCTGCCACTGGCCTGGGTCAGCGAAGCCAATGGCGGCTTTGGCGCTGACTATGACGAGACCTTCGGCGCGATCTGGGCATCGGCGCAGGCCGCATCGCCGGTACCGTTCGCCGAGACGCTGATCGCCAACTGGATGCTCGACCGGGCCGGGCTCGAACCCGCGGACGGCAGCGCCAGCTTCGCGCTCAGCGGCCGCACGCCAAGCGCCGACATTCCCTTTGGCATGCATGCCGACAAGATCGTGCTGTACGATGCCGCGCATCACGAGATCGGCCTGTTCGACAATCGCGTCGCGGTCCGTTCGCCCGAGGAAGCCCTGTCCCCCGACGGCATGACGCAGTTTGTCTTTTCCGGCCATGTCGCGGAACAGTCCGCAAAAACCGACCTGTCGCGACGCGGGTTCGAGGCGCTGATCCTGACTGTGCGCGCGGTGCAGATGGCTGCGGCGATGGAAGCCGCGCTGAACCTGTCGATCGACTATGTCTCGCAGCGCGAGCAGTTCGGCCGGCCATTGTCCAAGTTCCAGGCGATCCAGCAGCAGCTGGCGGTCGCCGCGTCGGAATGCGCCGCTGCCACCATGGCCGCCACCCAGGCGGCCAGCGCCATCGCTCGCCACGCCGACGATCCGGAACAGGCCTGGCACGAGGCGGTCATCGCCAAGGTCCAGATTGGCCACGGCGTCGAGGCGGTTACCGTGCCCTTCCACCAGGTCCACGGCGCGATGGGCTATACCCAGGAATATGATCTGCACCATTATACCCGTCGGCTCTGGGCCTGGCGCGACGCGCTCGGCAACGAGCATCTCTGGTCGCGCCGGCTGGGCGAGGAGATGTCCGTCACATCCCCCGACCAGATCTGGAAAGGCGTCACCAGAGGCGACTGGACGGGCGACAAATCGCTTGCTAGTTAATCGCACGATTAAACTGATTCCCGGATGGAGCAGACATGCTTCCAATCCTTCCAATGACAGGAGCAAATCCCAATGAAAACACGCATCACTGAACTGTTCGGCATCGAGCATCCGATCATCCAGGGCGGCATGCATTATGTGGGATTTGCCGAGCTGGCCGCTGCCGTCTCCAACGCCGGCGGACTGGGCATCATCACTGCCCTGACCCAGCCGTCAGCGGCGGCGCTGGCTGACGAGATCGCGAAGTGCCGGGACATGACCGACAAGCCGTTCGGGGTGAACCTGACCTTCCTGCCGGTGGTCAACACGCCCGACTATGAAGGCATGGTCAAGGCGATCATCGAGGGCGGCGTCAAGGTCGTCGAAACCGCTGGCAACAATCCGGTGCAGGTATTGCCCGCGCTGCACGGAGCCGGCATCAAGGTGATCCACAAATGCACCGCTGTCCGCCACGCGCTGAAGGCGCAGAGCATCGGCTGTGATGCGGTCTCGGTCGACGGCTTTGAATGCGGCGGCCATCCCGGCGAGGACGATATTCCGAACATGATCCTGCTGCCGCGCGCTGCCGACGAACTGGATATTCCCTTCGTCTCCTCCGGTGGTCAGGCCGATGGCCGCAGCCTGGTGGCCTCGCTGGCGATGGGCGCGGAAGGCATGAACATGGGCACCCGCTTTATCGCCACCAAGGAAGCGCCGGTGCACCAGAATGTGAAGGACGCGATCGTCGCCGCCAGCGAGCTCGACACCCGCCTCGTCATGCGCCCGCTGCGCAACACCGAGCGCGTGCTCAACAATCCCGCCGTCGAACGGCTGCTCGAAATCGAGAAGGAAAAAGGCGACGACCTGCAGTTTTCCGATGTCATCGAACAGGTCGCCGGCGTCTATCCGAAGATCATGATGGAAGGCGACATGGATGTGGGCGCTTGGAGCTGCGGCATGGTCGCCGGCCTGATCAACGATATCCCGACCTGCAAGGAACTGATCGACCGGATCATGGCCGAGGCGGACCAGATCATCAACCAGCGGCTCAAGGGCTTCATGGCCGCCTGAGCGAACACAACACAGCCCCCGGAATCGCTTCCGGGGGCTATTGCTTGAGTAAATCGGTCAGTTTCACCGGATCGCATTGCCGATCACCGCTCCGATCAGGCCGCTGGTGATAGCGATCAGCACCGCATCATTGCCGGACCGCACCCACTGATAGCCGCGTGGCGCATTGGACAGCCGGTAGGCACGGGGATTGTGGATCACCCGGTAATTGGTCGCATAGCGCCGGTCAAAGCGCTGGCCCTTGGCCCAGTGCCGCTGGGAAACAGCGCCATAGCGCCGGCCATCATAGCGGTCCCGCTGCGCGCTCTTTCTCGTCGTGGTTTTCGTGACCACGCGCTTGCCGTTGCGCTGCGTGACCGTCTTCTGGACCACGCGCTTGCCATGCCCGTTTTTGACGGTCTTCTCGACGCTTCTGTACTGGGCGGCCTGCGCCTGCGCGGTGACCATCGGCGATACGGCCATGGTCGTGACTGCCAAGGCCATCAGAAATTTCTTCATCTTCCATTCCTTTTTCTATCCGGCGCCAACTCCGGCGTCACAGACAGAAATAGAGGCAAGCTGTCGCAGGCCTTTGTCAGATTTGCGGTTTTTTGTAGCAGATTGTCGCGGAAACCCTGTCCGGTTCATCTGGCGATCAGCTGACGGCCATGTTCACTCCGCCCACAAGGCCAGCACTGCCCTGAGCGCCGTCACCAGCGCCAGTGGCTGATCGAGCATCAGATGATGTTCGGCCTCGGGAATCGCGATCATCGGTATATGGCTGCCGCCGAGCTCGCGGAGATAATCGGCGCTGTCATCATCGAACAATTTGCTCTTCTCGCCATAGACGATGGCCAGCCGGTGCGGCAGATCGACGATCCGCTGCGGCGTCTGCGCCCATTTTGCCATGTCATTCTCGTTGCGATGGAAGACCATCGGATCGAACTTCCACGACCAGCCCTGCTGTTCGCCGTCGTCGATCCGGCGCAGCGAATGATAGGCCATATATTCAAACAGGAACGGCTGCTGCACCGGCTGTGGCGGCGACAGGACAAAGCGGGCATGGGCGGATTCATAATCCGGATAAAGTTTGTTCGGCCGGTCGGAACGGCCCGAACCGGGGGGTCCGCCGCCGCCTTTGAAATGCTCTGCCAGCCGTGCCGGCCGCATCACCATCAGGTCGCAGATGATCAGCCCGCCAAAGCGCTCTCCCGCCATCTCCATGGCGGTCAGCGCGACACCCGAACCAAAGCTGTGGGCGATGAGCTTCGGTTTGACGTCACCGGAAAAAATATCCAGGGCATCGGCGAGCGCCACCATATCGGCGGCGCGCTTGTCCCCGTCGCAATCGGGCGTCATGGCGCTGTCGCCCATGCCGGCGAGATCATAGGCGATCACGTCATATTCCTTGGCCAGAAACGGCGCGATAAAGGCGAAGCAGCGCGCATGAGCGAGAAAGCCGTGGGTCATCAGCAGCGGCGGCTTGCCACGCGTGCCCCAGCGGAAATAATGGACCTTGTGCCCGTTCACTTCGACAAAGCTGTCCTCGCGCGGCACCGCCATCGCGTCGGTGAACCAGACGGGCAACTGCTGATCGCCAGCCCAGATATCGACAATATCCGGGCTGGCCGTTTTCACATGTTCATTCATCGGAGAGCTTATTCACCCTTCCAGTCGGGCTTGCGCTTCTGGGCGAAGGCAAGCGAGCCTTCCTGCGCATCCTTGGAGGTGAAGACCGGCCCGGTAATTTCAGCCTGTTTCTTCCACGCTTCTTCGCTGCTCCAGTCATAGCTTTCATTGATGATCTTCTTCGTCGCTTTCAGCGCCAGCGGGCCATTGGCGGCAACGGTCGTCGCCAGCTCGATCGCTGCGTCCAGCGCCGCGCCTTCGGTCACGCGGTTGACGAAGCCCACTTCATAGGCGCGCTGGGCGGTGAAGAAATCACCGGTCAGTGCCCATTCCATGGCGATCCGCTTGCCGACGATCTGCTGCAGCTTGATCACGCCGCCCGCCGCCGCGACCAGGCTGCGCTTCACTTCCGGAATGCCGAATTTCGCGTTCACATTAGCAACGCACAGGTCACAGGCCAGCGCCAGTTCCAGACCGCCCGCCAGTGCATAGCCCTCGACCGCTGCGATCAGCGGTTTTTCCGGGCCCTTTTCGGTGATGCCGCCAAAGCCATAACCTTTGACCGATGGCGTCTCGCCGCGCAGAAAGCCCTTGAGATCCATGCCGGAACAGAAGGTTCCGCCGGCACCGGTGATGATCCCGGCGTTGAGGCTGTTGTCATTGTCCAGCTGCTCCATCGCCGCCCGGATGCCCTCGGCCGCCGCCTTGGTCATCGCGTTCTTGGCTTCGGGCCGGTTGATGGTGACGATGATGAAACCGTCACGAATTTCGGTAAGTACTTCTGACATGTTCTTTCTCCTTGTTTTTAGCCGTTCGTCCTGAGCCTGTCGAAGGACACCGCTAGCCGAGAGGCGCACTTCGACAAGCTCAGTGCGAACGGAAAATTTAATCCTTAGTCAAACAACAGGCCGGCCAGTTTCGACCGTTGATAGGCCGCGTCGCCGATCAGCGCCCCTGCCAAAATTGCTTTCCGCCGGTGCAGCTGCGCATCGCAATCATGGGTAAAGCCAAAGCCGCCGTGGAACTGGATCGCGCGATCCGCTGCGGTGGAATAGCTCGCATGCGACTGCGCCGCCGCCATCCGCACGGCAACCTCGCCGCGGCCCTGTTCGCCCCAGCTGTGCGCCGCGCTGTAGAGGTGCGTGCGCGCCTTTTCATATTCGACATAATTGTTGACCGTCGGGTGTTTCAGCGCTTGGTAGCTGCCGATGATCTTGCCGAACTGCTTGCGGGTCTTGAGATATTCCAGCGTATAGTCGATCACCGCCTGCGCGCCGCCGGTCATCTCCGCAGCGTGGATCAGGCCCGCTGCCAGTTCGATCTTCTCCAGCGTCTCTCGGGTCCGCGAAGCGTCAAACAGGGCTTCGGAAGAAACGGTCACGCCGTCGAGCGTCACTTCATAGCTGCGCGCGGTCTCGTCGATCACCGTTTCGCGCCGCAGCGCTCCTTCACCGAACTGGGAACGCTCGATCAGGGCAAAGCGCACCGCACCGTCCATCTTCACCGAAGCGATGATCAGCTCGGCGCTGTCCGCCCACAGCACCAGCTGCTTCTTGCCGGACAGGGCCACTTTGCCGCCACTTTCGGTCGCGCTGCACTCGATATTGGCCAGATCCCAGTCGCCATTATCTTCGCGCAGGGCCAGCGTCGCCGCAGCACCCGCCGCGATTTTCGGCAGCCATTCGGCCTGCTGCGCCTCGCTGCCCCCCGCGAGCAAAGCCTGTGCCGCCAGCGTGGTCGAACCGAAAGGTGTGCTCATCAGATTGCGGCCCATCTGCTCGGCGATCGGCACCACCTCGGCCATCGACAGGCCGACGCCGTCATGCGCTTCCGGAATCGCGATCGCCAGCCAGCCAAGCTCGCCAATCTCTTTCCAGATCGCCGGATCATAGCCGAGATCGTCGTCAATCAGCCCGCGCACCTTGTCGATCGGGCTCTTGTCGCGACAGAAATTGGTCGCCACGTCCATCAGTTCGATCTGCTCTTCGGTCGTGCCGATTGTGCCTAGATTATCCATATATTCCCTCAATTCCCAAATTGCTGATACCGTTAGTGGTGAGCCTGTCGAACCACGCTTCTCGCCGACAGGCGTCCTTCGACAAGCTCAGGACTAACGGCGACCATCATCAATATTCTATCTCGTTTTCGGCAGGCCGAGCGCATGTTCCGCAACGATATTGCGCTGGATCTCGGACGTGCCGCCACCGATGGTCGCCGAGAAGCTGTTCAGATAGCTGCGATGCCAGTAGCCATCGTCGACCGCATTCTCGTCGCCGACATAATAGCCGGCCTTGGTGCCCTGGAAGGCCAGCGAGAATTCGGTCAACTCGCGGATCAGCTCGGTGCGGGCCAGCTTGTTCATCAGCGGCAGGCCCATCGGCCGGTCCTGCATCAGCTGTGGCATCCGGCGGCGGGTGTTGTTGAGATTGAGCGCCTGGATATCGATCATATATTGCGTCATCCTGTCGCGCATCACCGGATCGTCGAGCAGCGGCTTGCCGTTGCGGACCGACTTTTTCGCCAGCTCGACAATTTCCATCACGTCCAGTTCCTTGACGAAATAGCCGCCGACCGGCTTGACCTTGGCACCGCGCTCATATTCCAGCGTCTTCATCGCCATTGACCAGCCATTGCCCTCGCCGCCGAACAGGCAGTCGGCGGAAATGCAGGCATCGGTGAAGAAGGTCTGGACGAAGCCATATTCGCCGGTCAGCTTCTTGATCCGGCTGGTGGTGATGCCGTCGACATCCATCGGGTTGAGGAAGAAGCTCAGCCCGGCATATTTGTTCGGCGCATCGAAATCGGTGCGCGCGAGCAGGATCATATATTTCGCCCGGTCGCCGAGCGAGGTCCAGATTTTCGAGCCGTTCAGGACATATTCGTCGCCGTCCTTCACCGCCTTCAGCTGCGCGTTGCCAAGATCCGATCCGTTTTCCGGTTCGGAGAAACCCTGGCACCAGATATCCTCGGCGCTGAGCATCGGCTTGATATATTTCTGCTTCTGCTCCTCGCTGCCGAGATCGAGGATCAGCGGACCGGCCCAGCCATTGCCGATCGCGTTGAGCATGATCGGCGCGTCATATTTCTTCATCGCCCGCGTGGCCGCTCGCTGATAATCGCTGTGCAGCCCGCCGCCGCCATATTCCTTTGGCCAGCTGGCACCAAGATAGCCCGCTTCATAGACCTTACGCTGCCAGTCGCGCAGGAAATCGAACTGCTGGTCGGTCGACACTTCCATGAAGGTCAGCGGCAGCATGAAGCCCGGATCGCGCACGGTATTTTCCCTGAACCAGGCGTCCGCCTGCTCGGCATAGTCCTTCAGTTCGGCTGCACTCGGTTTGTCGGCCATAGGTCCTTCTCCAGTTTCTTATCAATAGGGCCAGTGGCACGGCCCCATTGGCTAGGATATTGCTCAAAACACTAGTCGGTTAATTGAACGATTAAATTGCAAAAAGCAATGGTCGGACCCTGCTTAATTGAACCCGTGGAGAAAAATATGACCAGTGACAATTTTAGCGGGCAAAAACATGTCATGTGCCGGGCCTGTCATGCCCATTGCGGACTGATCGTCGATTTCGAGAATGGCGTGCCGGTCAAGACCCATGGCGACAAGGACAATCCCGAGTTCGAGGGCTATAGCTGCATCAAGGGCCGGCAGCTGGCCAATTATCACAGTTTCGATACGCGGCTGCTGACCAGCTATTCCGGCATGAAGCAGGGCGAGAAACAGCCGGTGCACTGGCGCGATGCGGCGCGCGACATCGCGGCGCGGCTGGAACGGATCATCGGCGAACATGGCCCCGATGCGGTCGCCTCCTATGTCGGCACCTTCGGCTATAATAATGTCAACGCCCATGCCTTCATGCTGGCGCTGATGGACGCCATCGGATCGACCTCGGTCTATGACAGCGTCACCATCGACCAACCGGGCAAGGGCATCGCTCGCGCCCTGATCGGGCCGTGGCTGGCGGGGGCGCCGCGCGTCGGCGACTGGGACGGACTGATGCTGGTCGGAACCAATCCGGTGGTGTCGATGAACGGCGGCCTCGGCATGAACCCGGCGAAGAAACTGCACGATGCCAAGAAGCGCGGGATGCAGCTGATCGTCATCGACCCGCGCGTCACCGACAGCGCCCGGCAGGCCGATATCCATCTGCAATGCCGCCCCGGCCAGGACCCGATCCTGCTCGGCGCGATTGCCAGGATCGTGATCAATGAAGAATTGTACGACAAGGATTTCGTCGCCGGCGATGTCGATGGTTTCGAGGCGCTCAAGCAAGCCGTGCAGCCCTTTGATGCCGGCCCGGCCGCCGATCGCGCCGGCGTTGCGGCGGACGATATCGTCCGCGCCGCGCGCATGTACGGCAGCTGGAAGAAGGCCAGCATCAGCGGCGGCACCGGCACCAATATGTCGGGCGGCGGCAATATCACCGAATATCTCAATCTCGCCCTGACCTCGATCATGGGCCACTGGCTGCGCGAGGGCGATCTCAACCGCCGCACCGGTGTGTTCACCAAGCCCGCTCCCCCGATCGCCGCGACGCCCGGCCCGATCCCAGCCTGGGGCTTCGGCCGCAAGCTGCACAGCCGCGATCTCGAGCAGAGCATCTCCGGCATGCCGACCGCGGCGCTGCCCGACGAGATCCTGACGCCGGGCGACAAGCAGGTGAAGGCACTGATCTGCCTTGGTGGCAATCCAATGCTCGCCTGGCCCGACCAATTGAAGACGTTCGAGGCGATGAAGGCGCTCGACCTGCTGGTCTGCATCGATCCGCGCATGTCGAAGACCGCCGAACTGGCCGACTATGTGATTGCGCCCAAGCTGCATTATGAGGTGCACGGCAACACCGCAGCGCCCGAAGTCTATGGCGGCTTCGGCGCCGGCTGGGGCTTCGAGAATAATTACGCGCAGGCCAGCCTGCCGATCATGGACGTGCCGGAAGGTTCCGACCTGTGCGAGGAATATCAGTTCATCCACGCTCTCGCCTCCGAACTCGGCAAGCCGCTGAAAGTGAAGTCCTGGGCGCTGCTCGCCCATCCCCAGGAGCGAGAGGAAAAGGCGACGCTGATCCCGCCCGGCGAAACCCCCGATCCGATCAGCGCGTGGAAAGCCTCGCTCAACGGCTGCCCGGCGGATATCGCCGAACTATATGCCGACGAAGAGGTGCAGAAGGGCAAGATTGTCGACGCGCAGGCGCTGCTGGTGCAGCCCAAGCCGGCTGGCTGGGAAGGCAAATTGTCGGTCGGCAATGAAGCGATGATGGAAGAATTGGAAGCATATGCGGCAAAACTGGGCAAACCGGTTGAGGATGGCGACTTCCCCTTCCGGATGATCGGGCGCCGGATGACCGCGATCCACAACAGCAACTGGCACGAGGATCCGGTGCAGCGCAAGCGCGTGCCGCACCATCCCGCCTTCATGAACCCGGCAGATATGGAAGCCCTCGGCCTGTCCGAGGACCAGCCGGTCGAGCTGGAATCGGCCCGCGCCTTTATCAGCTGCGTCGCCAAGGCGGACAAGTCCGTGCGCCAGGGCTGCGTTTCGACCCCGCACAGCTGGGGCACCAATCCGGACGAGAAGGAGGACCCGCTCGGCGAGGGCGGCAATACCGGGCGACTGTCCTACAACGACCGCGACTATGACGAGCGCACCGGCATTCCCCTGATGAGCGCGATTCCGATCCGGGTGAGGGCGAAGGAAAAAGATCTGGAAGCTGCGGAGTAACGACAGCACCCTCTCCTACAGGGAGAGGCAAGGGAAGCTTGCCGGCTTGTATCGACAAGTCTTCGTCGCTTCAGTGATCGAGCACGATACGATAGCGCGCCTCGCCACTCTCCAGATGCGCGAACGCCTCGTTGATCCGGTCGAACGGAAAATGTTCGGTAACCACCCTGATATCGTGGCGCGCGCAGAATTCCAGCATGTCGGCGACGGTGTGCGGGCTGCCGACCAGCGACGAGGACAGCGACAGTTGCGAAAACATCAGCGGCATCAGCTGCAGCTCGGCCGGCACCGCCTGGACGCCCAGAAAATGGAGGCGTCCCTTGGGCTTGAGCATGGCTATGATCTGATTCCAGTCAAGCGCAACATCGACCGTGCTCAGAATGACATCGAAACCGCCGGCTGCTTCCGCCAGAGCTTCCGGGTCGCGGGAATTGATCACCGCATGCGCGCCCAATTCCATCGCCTCTTCCGTTTTCGAGCTGCTCGAGCTCAGCGCAGTAACATGACAGCCCCAGGCCTTGCCGAACTGCAGCGCCAGATGGCCAAGCCCGCCAATGCCCAGCACCGCGATCCGGTCGGTCGGCCTGATGCCGAATTTGACGAAGGGATTGAAGACGGTGATTCCTGCGCAGAACAGCGGTCCGGCATCGGCGGCATCAAGATCGTCCGGCAGCCTGATCACGCTGACCCCGGTGGCTCGGACGATATCGGCAAAGGCGCCGTGGCGGCCGGGTGAGACCGTCGACTGCACCGATTCGCAGAGATTATGGTCGCCATCCAGGCATTGCCGGCAGGTCATGCAATAATGCGAATGGCCACCCAGCCCGACCCGGTCGCCGATCTTGACGTGCGAAACTTCCGAACCGATATCGATCACCGTGCCGGTCGCTTCATGGCCGCCGACAAAGGGAAATAGCGTCGCTCCCCAGACGTTGTCGCGCAGGCTGAGATCGGTATGGCACAGTCCGCAATGTTCGACCTTTATGTCGATATCGTTGGACCCCAGCGGCCCGAGTTCATATTCAAAGGGTTCAAATTCGCTGCCGGCCTTTGGCGCGGCATAAGCTTTGACAGTGCGCATAACGGGTCTCTCCATCGATCGCTTTGGGAAAATCGTAATCGGATCGAAGGTCGCATATCTGGCCAACGCCGGACACTGTCATATCAATGGAGGGCCGCCATGATCGACAGGAGGCCTGTCCCCCCGATCCGTTCGGCAATAAAAAGGGCCCCGGAAGTGATCCGGAGCCCTCGATTAGACTGAATGCCCGCGGCCTAACCGACCACGATCATCACCAGCGATGTCGCGATCAGGGCGGGTGTTTCGATGCCTTCAATTTCCACAACGACATTATAGGTCAGCAACCAGCGGCCAGGCTGTTTCTCGACCGCGTCGACCAATGTGTGGCGTCCACGCACTTTTGATCCCGCGCGGACCGGATTGAGGAAGCGAACCTTGTCGAAGCCGTAGTTGATGCCCATCACCGTGCCTTCGAGGCCCAGCGTCGTGCCGTAGGAAAGCTTGGGCAGCAGCGAGAGGGTCAGCAGGCCGTGGGCGATGGTGCCGCCAAAGGGCGTCGCTTTGGCTTTTTCTTCATCGATATGGATGAATTGGTGATCCTCGGTGCAATCGGCAAATTTGTTGATCCGGTCCTGGCCGACTTCGACCCAGTCGGACACTCCGACTTCCTTGCCCTTCCAGGATTCGAGTTCGCTTGGCTTGATTACTGGCATATATTGTCTCCTAAATAGCTACGAGTTTCCGCTAGCCCTGAGCTTGTCGAAGGGCGCTTCTCGACGAGAGGCGTGGTTCGACAGGCTTACCACGAACGGACACTGAAAAATCCCGGTTTTGCCTAACCCTTCATGACTTCCTGCATCCGGCGGAAGAATTTGCCGCCCTGGCCGCCGCCATTGGCATATTCCTGCATGCCGGTTTCATCGAGAATCTTGTCGATATTGTCTGCGATCGCTTCGGCAGAGCGCTTGTCTTCCGGCAGCCAGATGCCTTCGGTTTCGAAGATTTTCGCCGCCGCATAGCCACCGGCGCCTGCGGTCAGGATCGTCTTCGATGGTGCACCATCGCTGCACAGATAGACCACCGCCGGAGTTACCGCTTCGGGGACCAGCATTTTCAGCGCTTCTTCCGGCATGATGTCTTCGGTCATGCGGGTCGCCGCAACGGGAGAAATGCAGTTGGTGTGGATGCCTTTGCCGGCCCCTTCCTGGTGCAGGCTGTTCATCATGCCGACCAGCGCCATTTTCGCCGCGCCATAATTGACCTGCCCGAAATTGCCATAGAGACCGGTCGACGAGGTCGTCATCACGATGCGGCCATATTGACGTTCGCGCATATGGTCCCAGACCGCCTTGGTGCAATTGGCGCTGCCGGTCAGGTGAACATCCATGACGAACTGGAAATCTTCCATCGTCATCTTGTGGAAGCTCTTGTCGCGGAGCACACCGGCATTGTTGACGAGAATGTCGACATGGCCCCATTTGGCGATCGCGTCGGCGACCATCTTTTCGACCGCCGGCATATCGGTCACGCTGCAGCCGGCTGCCATGGCTTCGCCGCCTTCGGCTTCGATTTCGGCAACAACCTGTTCGGCCACGGTCGCGGACCCGCCGGTGCCATCGCGAGCGCCGCCAAAGTCGTTTACCACCACCTTGACACCGCGCCGCGCCAGTTCCTTGGCATGCTCGCGTCCGAGACCAGCGCCTGCGCCGGTGACGATGGCGACGCGGTCGTTAAATTCTACAGTGCTCATGGCAAGTTCCTCTCTGGTTGAACGATTGGCCGAACCGATGCGCAATCACATCCGGGGAGTCAAGCGGCAAAACCGCTATTTTGCGGCAGTTTTGGCGCGAACCCGGCCTGCCGTAGCGGCAGAGGCGGAAACGCGCTTTTTGGGTTTTTTCGGCTGCTTGGCCTTCCTCGACCTAGTCTTTTTGTCCGCCGCGGCCTTTTCCTTTTTGGCCGCCGCCATCAGGTCGGAAAAGCTGCGCGAAATGCAGGTCGCATAAAATTCCGGATCCGGCATGATGTTGCGATCCGCGAGGAATGTCAGGATGACATTGCCATTATAGCTGGTCACCACATGGAACAGGCCCTGCCCCTCCGCGAGGATTCCCATGCCGAAACTTTTGACCAGCTTGGCCCCGGCAAAATACATCGGCACCATCGGCCCCGGAACATTGGTGACCACGCTGTTCACCGCCGGATTGAGCCGCTCGACCATGCCCGCACGGATCATCATCTTGGTCCCCGCTGCGGTCAGGCCGGCTGGCATCGCACCCGACAATTCCATCAGCGTCTTGGCACCCAGCGCCTGGGTCATCGCCTTCGATCGCCGGGTTTCTTCCATGATGAACGTTAACCGTTCTCCGGCGTCGGCGAGATGGGTTCCCACCCCGACCTGCATCATGGTGACCTGATTGCCGGCGCTATCCCTGTCATCGTCGGACCGGACCGATACCGGCGCGCCGATTTTCATGGTCTTTTGCGGCAGGTCATTCTTGGCTTTCAGATAGGCGCGCATCGCGCCGCTGACCACCGCGATCATCACGTCGTTCACCGTCGCACCGGGAAAAGCCGCGCGAATTTCCTTGATGTCCGACAGCGCGAATTCGCGCCCGTCGAACACGCGGTGCGGGCTGAGCTTCTTGTTGAACCTGGTCTTGGGAATGCCGCCCTTCGCATCATCGCGCTGGCGAAACTCCCGTTGCACTTCCAGCAGCCGCTTCGGCATCGGGATCAGTTTCTGCAAATTCTGGAGGCCGCGAACCGGATTGGCGATATTGTTGAACTGCGCCTTGGCGAGCAGGGCGAGCGGATTGGGATCCTTTTCCGGCTCGAACTGCATGTCGAACGTGCGCGGCTTCATCTCGGCGTCAAGATCGTGCAGGGCCAGCGTCATCTGCAGCCCGGACTGGCCGTCGATCGCTGCATGGTGCATCTTGTGCAGCATGGCAAAGCTGCCCTTCGGCACGCCCTCGACATTGTCCAGTCCCTCGATCACCGTATATTCCCAGAGCGGCTTGTTCATGTCCATCGGCCGCGCGTAGATACGGGCCACCTGGATGCACAATTGCCGCCAGTCGCCCGGCTTCGGCAGCGCGATATGGCGGACGTGATATTCAAGGTCGAAATTTGCGTCATCGACCCAATAGGGATGGTCGAGATCGAGCGGCACCCGCACCAGTTTCTGGCGGAAAATCCGCGCCCCGTCGAGGCGCCCCTCGATATAGCGCAAGATGTCCTTGAACCCGACCTGGCCGCCCGGCGCGGTCGAGGGATCGTAAATCAGCAGCTGCCCGATATGCATCGGCGTATTCGGCGTTTCTGTATAGGCAAACATCGCATCCAGCGCGCTCAGCTGCTTCATCGCAATCCTCTCATTTCGCCATTATCGCGCCAAGCATAATTCAATTCGATTCAATAAGCGACTCCGTTCAGACTCGAAATTCCGCGCATCTCGGCACCGCCAGCGACGGTACAGCCGCAGATCAAACGGGGCGCCAGTTCTTCACCAGATATTGCGGCGGGACGGCCCGGCCCCAGTAAAAACCCTGGCCATGATCGGCGCCCAGCAGCCGCGCCTTTTCCAGATGAAAGGGTGTTTCAATACCTTCGACGACCGTCTTGGCGCCGCGCATATGGCAAAAATCAATGATCGAGCTCAGGACCCCGATTGGTACGCGATTGTTGCAAAAGGCCCAGAAAATTTCCTTGTCCAGTTTCAGCTCGGCAAAGGGAATTTCGGCGATCCGGTCGAGATTGCTCTGGCCGGTACCATAGTCGTCAATCGATACGGTCAGCCCATAGTCCGCCAGCATCCGGCAGATTTCCGCAACCACCTTGATATTGGCAACCCGGTTTTCCTCGGTAATCTCCATGATCACCATATTGCTGACCGTCCCGATCTGCCGCAATCGTGCAAACAGCGCGTCAACAAAATCGGGCTGGGTCAGCAATATCGCGCTGCAGTTGAAAGAGACCGGCGCACCCCTGCGGGATTTGCGCAGGGAGCGGGCGAGATTCATCACCTGATCGAAAACATTGATGGTCGCTTCGATTTCCAGAGACATTTCGGTCGCGGCCGAGAAAATCGTCGCCGGGCTGATCGCCCGCCTGGTTTTGAGGCGCGAAAGCGCTTCATAACCGACGACCTGACCATCGGCCAATGCATGTTTTGACTGAAATTCCACGACGAGATTGTCGAGCAACCTGTCGCTTGCAATCAGCGCCCTGATATATTCCGCATCCCGGTCGATCTTCTCGCAATCGTCGGCATATTGATCAATCAGCTGCACCAGCATGTTGGGTTCAAACGGCTTGGCGAGGGTCGCAACGATTTGCGGGCTGCCCGCTTGCAGCGACGGGGCGCTGCCATGATATAATTTTCTGTCCGTTCCGGTCATCAGGACAAGCGGCAATTTGCGATCGACCGAATCAAATCCGGTCAATAATCCGGCGCTGTTCTGGGAAAGTCTTTCCTTGTCCGCGACAATGACATTCGGAGCAAAGGCGGTGGCGCCATTCTCGTCGCCGGGCGAAAAAACGCAGGCCACGGAAATTTCGCGCTGCTCAAGATCGTCCTGCAAGAAACGCGTGAAGGCACTCTCTTCGTCAATGACGAGGACCCGTTTATTAGACATGATTGGGGCTTTCGATCAGTGAAGATCCGGCAATGGATCCTTAGGTGGTTGCGCCCCGGTTTTCTCGGACACGTCTTGCTTGGCCCGATCCTCTGTACGATATTGCGTAAGATAGCTTATCCTCAAGCCGGGCAGGCCCGCCTTGTCGATCGTTTCCTGCCAGGAGATAAATTCTTCCAGCGAGAGATTATATCGGTCGCAAGCCTCCTCCAAAGTCAGCAAGCCACCGTTCACAGCGGCAACCACCGCGGCTTTGCGCCGGATCACCCATCTGGTCATATTATTCTTCGGCAGGTCCTTGAGGCTAAGCGCCTCGCCGAAAGGGCCAATGACTCTCTCGGGCCTTCGTTGCCGACCAATTTCCATATCACCTCCCAGAGATCGGGTTACACCGCCGATGCAAGTTGCAAAGAAGTGACCCTAAAGGGATTTCCCTTTACAGTGATTTACATATGCATCAGAAACTGTAAATAATCCGTTATTATATCTGGTTAATACGGCATAAATACTTGTCCTATAAATAGATGTAAAATATAAATATTTATTCTTTTCCGATCATTTTACGTTATTATAGTATTAATTAATTTATTTATCACAGATACTTTGATAATTATTTTCAGATCTTGACAAGCCCGAAGGCCAAAAGAAACCCCGGTGTAAGGGACACCGGGGTTTTTGGAAGGCTGGTTTGGCCAAAATGCGGCCGCTTGTTGGGGACTTGCGGCTCTTGGAATAGTGGTCAGTTACTGATCATCATAGCAGTTTCGGAGGGCTTTCCTGATCTTGCAGCGGCCATAATTGTTACACTGGCACGCTGGGCCGAGCTGTTGGCCTCGCTCATGCAGATGCGGTGGTCCTGCATATCGGACAGGTTTTTCGAATCATAGGCGCCGCACACCTTGCGCACTGCGCCTTTCAGCCGACCCTGCAGCGTGGCTTGGCCATCCTCGCTGTTCAGGTCCAGATCAGCATATTCGACAGCAGCGGTGCGCACGATCCGGCTCTGGGCATTGGCGCTGGCAGAAAATCCGGTCGCGGTTACGGCGATCGCGGCGGCGGTACACAGGGCCTTGGTAAAGATGCTATTCGACATTTTCTCACTCCTCAAAAATTTGTTCGGGGCGGTGCCAAAACGGGGGCCAGCACTACCCGCCAGGGTAAGGCGGGAGCGCAATATCCTTAGCCGGGGAAGGGGCTGTCTGGAGAGACGTGGGTTATGCTCCCGCCTCGCATTCCTAGGTAGCGGAGCGAAGCGGATCGAGCAGCCGGCGTTCGACAGACCGCCATTTTGATCGGCAAACGCCGATCGTCTTCGACGAACGGCAATCGCCCGTCGACAAAGCTATCATCATGTAACTTTTGTTACGATTCAGTTGGTTACAGATGACACCGAATCATACCGTATTAGGACACTAAATCAGTCCGGAGAGGGGACTCGACGGGTCTGCATACATCCGCCGCCCCATCCGCCCGGACAGATAGGCCTCGCGCCCGGCCTCGACCGCGAGCCGCATCGCACGCGCCATCCGCACCGGTTCCTTGGCCTCGGCAATGGCGGTGTTCATCAGCACGCCGTCGCAGCCGAGCTCCATCGCCACCGCTGCATCGCTGGCGGTGCCGACCCCGGCATCGACCAGCACCGGTACGCTGGCGCCCTCGACGATCAGCCGGATCGTGACCCGGTTCTGGATGCCAAGCCCCGACCCGATCGGCGCGCCCAGCGGCATGATCGCCACTGCCCCGGCATCTTCCAGCTGTTTCGCCGCGATCGGATCGTCGACGCAATAGACCATCGGCTTGAACCCTTCCTTCGCCAGCACCTCGGTCGCCTCGAGCGTTTCGCGCATATTCGGATAGAGCGTCTTCGCCTCGCCCAGCACTTCCAGCTTGACCAGATCCCAGCCGCCGGCCTCGCGCGCCAGCCGCAGGGTGCGGATCGCGTCTTCGGCATTGAAACAGCCGGCGGTGTTCGGCAGATAGGTGACTTTCTTCGGATCGATAAAGTCCATCAGCACCGGCTGGTTGCGGTCGGTGACATTGACCCGGCGAACGGCGACGGTGACCATTTCCGCGCCCGAGGCTTCGACTGCTGCTGCGTTTTCGGCGAAATCCTTGTACTTGCCGGTACCGACGATCAGCCGCGACCGGAAGGTCCGGCCTGCCACCGTCCAGCTGTCGTCGCCGGACCCGCCGCCGACAAAATGCACGATTTCCAGTTCATCGCCCGGTTCGACCATGACATCTTCCAGCGTCGACCGGGTAACGATCTCCCGGTTGCGCTCGACCGCCACCTTGGCCGGGTCCAGGTCCAGCGAGCGCACCAGATCGGCGATCGATCCGCCCTCTGCAAATTTGTGGTCATCGCCGTTCAACCGGATCTGAATTTCAGCCATTTCGGTAACTTTCATGTCTTTGATCTCGCTTTTCAAAAACGAGCCATATAAAGAGGGCGCTTCAGTCGCAACCAAAAGCCTTGGGGAGGAACCAATATCTTGGCGGCCAAGACCATCTATATATTGAACGGACCCAATCTCAACCTGCTGGGCATGCGCGAACCCGAAATCTACGGATCGGAAACGCTCGACGAAATTGCCGGACAAGCGGAAGACCATGCGCAGACGCTGGGTTTCGATGTCGACATCCGCCAGAGCAATCATGAAGGCCATCTGATCGACTGGCTGCACGAAGCGGCGGCGGAGAAAGCCCACGCGGTCATCCTCAACGCCGGCGCGCTCACCCATACATCGATCGCCCTGTATGACGCGATCAAGGCGATCGACACGCCGGTGATCGAAGTGCATCTTTCCAATCCCGCCGCGCGCGAGGCGTTTCGGCACAAGAGTTTCATTGCGCCGGTTGCAAAAGGAACGATTTGCGGCTTTGGTGCTTTCGGCTATCAACTGGCGCTCGACGCTGCCAGCAAATTTTAACGACTGCATAAGGACACAATATGCCTGCAAAGAAAGAAACGGGTGAAGGCATGAATGTAGATATCAAGCTGGTGCGCGATCTCGCCGCCATACTCGAAAAAGCCGGCCTGACCGAGATTGAAGTCGAGGATGGCCACCGCAAGATCAAGGTCGCGCGCGGCGGCGGCACCTTTGTTTCGGCCCCTGCCCCCATGGCTCCGGTTCCCGCTCCTGCGGCACCAGCGGCCGCACCGGTTGACGATCACGCCGGCGCGCAGAAATCGCCGATGGTCGGCACTGCCTATCTTGCTGCAGAACCCGGCGCGGACAATTTCATCAGCGTCGGTGACAAGGTCGCGGTTGGCGACACATTGCTGATCGTCGAGGCGATGAAAGTGATGAACCCAATTACCGCGGAAACGGCCGGAACGGTCAAGGCCATTCTGGTCGAAAACGGCCAGCCGATTGAATTTGACCAGCCTCTCGTGGTGATCGCATAGATGATGGTTGAGTCACTCCGTTCGTCTCGAGCGACGTCGAGAGACAATGCTCTCCAGCAATTACGGCGCGGGGGCGTCGCCCTATGACCATTGAAAAAATCCTGATTGCCAATCGCGGCGAAATCGCGCTGCGAATTTTGCGCGCGGCCAAGGAACTCGGCATCGAGACGGTCGCGGTGCACAGCACCGCCGATTCAGACGCGATGCATGTGCGGCTCGCCGATCAGGCCGTCTGTATCGGCCCACCGGCGGCCGCCGACAGCTATCTGTCGATCCCGGCGATCATCTCGGCCGCTGAAATCAGCGGCGCCGACGCGATCCATCCCGGCTATGGTTTCCTTTCCGAAAATGCTCATTTCGCCGAAGTCGTTGAAGCGCATGATATCAAGTGGATCGGCCCCAAGCCCGAACATATCAAGATCATGGGTGACAAGGTCGCGGCCAAGAAGACCGCGGGCGATCTCGGCATTCCTCTCGTTCCCGGCTCCGACGGCGCCGTCAGCGAGATCGAGGAAGCGAAACGCGTCGCGGCGGACGTCGGCTATCCGGTGATCATCAAGGCGGCCTCCGGTGGCGGCGGTCGCGGCATGAAGGTGGTCAACAGCGAAGCCGAGCTGGAAACCCAGATGAAACAGGCCGGCACCGAGGCCAAGGCGGCCTTCGGCGACGCCACCGTCTATATCGAGAAATATCTCGGCGATCCGCGCCATATCGAATTCCAGGTGTTCGGCGACGGTCGCGGCAACGCGATCCATCTCGGCGAGCGCGACTGTTCGCTGCAGCGCCGCCACCAGAAAGTGCTCGAGGAAGCACCCTCGCCGGTGATCAGCGCCGAACAGCGCGAAACCATGGGCAAGGTCTGTGTCGACGCGATGAAGGGCATGCAATATCGCGGTGCCGGCACGATCGAGTTTCTCTACGAAAATGGCGAGTTCTACTTTATCGAGATGAACACCCGTCTGCAGGTGGAACATCCGGTGACCGAAATGATCACCGGTTTTGATCTGGTGCGCGAACAGATTCGCATCGCCGATGGCCGTGACCTGTCGGTCGCCCAGGAAGATCTGGTGTTCAGCGGCCACGCCATCGAATGCCGGATCAACGCCGAAAATCCGAAGACCTGGGCGCCGTCGCCCGGCAAGGTCACCGGCTATCATCCGCCAGGCGGCATGCATGTCCGCGTCGACAGTGGCCTCTATGCCGGCTATTCGATCCCGCCTTACTATGACAGCATGATCGCCAAGCTGATCGTCTATGGCCGCACCCGCGACGGCTGCATGATGCGGCTGGCGCGCGCGCTCGACGAATTTGTCATCGAGGGTGTCCAGACCACCATCCCGCTGCACCAGAAGCTGGTCTATGACCCGGAATTCCAGTCCGGTGAATATACGATCAAATGGCTGGAGGAATGGCTGGAAAAGGACAATCTGAAGGATTAGCCGTTCACCTGCAAAGGCGGGGGTTCCTCTACTAGGAATGCAAAACCGATCTTGTTCCCCCGCGTAGGCGGGGGTCCATCTCCCGACCCCTCCTGTATTAGTTTGGCAACTGTTGCGCGCCCTCGCCCTCCGCGCACCAGCCATACAGCCCGTCACCAATCTCTGTACTAGATGGATCCCCGCCTGCGCGGGGATGGAATGAACCGGAACTTCGTTCAGGTTCATTCCACCTTTCCTGAACATAACAAGTCAGTTCAGAGATCTGACAGGGTTAATAAACTACTACCCGTTGCACAGATGCGGCAAATGGAGTCGCCAGCAACAGGAGTAAGCCATGCGTATATTTCTTATCCCCGGCCTGATGGCTGCCACGATGTTGACGCCCGCCGCCGCATCGGCTGCCGAAATCGCCCCCAGTATCAATGGCGCGCCGGGTATCGTTCAGGTGGACCTCAACGGCAGCGCCGCCTTGCAGCGCGACGGTAGCAGTGAGCGGCGTGCAGAACGCCGCGCCAATCGTGATAATCGCGGACAGGCCAATATTGACTGGCGAACCCGGGGCGATCGCGCTGAAATGCGGCAGAACCGCCGGGCCGATCGCGCCGAACGCAACTACAATCCTGCCCCGGGCCCCGCTCAGCGGACGGTACGCCCGGACCGCAATGTCAATCTCGCGGCCGAGCGGCAACGCCGGGAGGTCCGGGACCAGCGCAACCAGCGCGTGGACCGGAATGTCGCCAGCCGCCAGGACTGGCGCCGGGATATCAGGCGCGGGGATCGCAATAGCGACGGCAGGGTCGATCGCCGCTGGGACCGCAACCGCGATGGTCAGGTCGACCGCCGCTATGACCGCAACAATGACAATCGTGTCGACCGCCGGGTAGACCGCAATCGGGATGGCCGGATTGACCGGCGCTATCGCGATCAGCGTCAATATAGCGGCAATCGCGACTATAATCGCTACAGCCGCAACTGGAACCACAACTGGCGCAACGACCGCCGCTATGACTGGCGCGGCCACCGTCAGACACACCGCAACTATTACCGGCTGGGCCGCTATTATGCACCATATCGCGATTACCGCTACCGCCGTCTGAGCATCGGAATCTCGCTGGGGTCCGCTTTCTACGGCTCGCGCTACTGGATCAACAATCCGAGCTATTACCGGCTGCCGGCGGCCTATCCCGGAACCCGCTGGATCCGCTATTATGACGATGTTCTGCTGATCGATACCTATAGCGGCGAAGTCATCGACGTGATCTACGACTTCTTCTGGTAAAATCGCGGAAGTTGAAAGAAACCCGCTGCCTGGTGAGGCAGCGGGTTTTTTATGCAGATTTCACCACACATCGCTTGTGATCCCGACGCGGATGGAGAGGCTGGTCGCCGGGCGGATTGGCCCGGCCCGCCATGATCATCCGTTCATTCAGTTCTTTTCAAAGGCGACATGAATTTCGAGATCGACCTCATCCGATACCAGCGGAATGAAACCGTCGACGCCAAAATCACTGCGCTTGATCATCGTTGTGGCGGAGAATCCCACCGTGCCCTTTTCGCTAAAGGGATTGGTCCCGGCTCCGGTAAATTCGGCATCCAGCGTGACCGGCTTGGTAATGCCGTTCAGTGTCAGATTGCCGGCGATTTTGGCGCTATTGCCGGCCGGAGTCACGCTGGTCGACACGAAACGGGCATCGCCGGGTTCGGGGCCAAAGAAATCCGGCTTGGCGCCGTCTTTGCCAGCGCGCAACAGATGATCGGTCAGACCGGCGCTGGCCGTGGTCACCTTCGCAACCGGTATCGTCACATCGACGCTGGCTGCGGAAAGATTGGCGGGGTCAATCGTCAATGTCCCGGTTACATCGCCAAACAATCCGATATAATCGCTGAATCCAAAATGATTGACTTCCCATGCGATCAGCGAATGGGCGGGATCGGCGGCATAACTTCCGGCGACCACCCGTGTCGCGTCCACTTGCCCCGGTATCTGGGGAGTGGACTGCGCGAAAAGGGGAGCCGTTGCGGCCAGTGCGACCAGAATGAGGGGGTAGCGCATGATATAGTCTCCTTGAAACGAGAGCCACGATTGGAACATGGCTTGAGAAGGCAGAGGGGAAGCGTCTGGCTAAATCATCGTGGAATTGGCGCGCTTTGTCAATTGATGCGCCCCGCCCGCATGGAGAAGCGTTTCGGCCTGAAGCCGGCTTTGCCCATGGCCGCCATGACCGTCCCGTCTTCGCGACATTAAAATTTGGTGCGCGGCGCGCGCCTTTGCGGTTGCAACTTTCCCCCGCTGAAGACAAAAGTGCGCGGAAATAACAGGAGAATCTTGATGATACGCTCGCTCAGCCTGACCCTATCCACTCTGGCGCTGGCGATGGTCCCCGCCACTGCCATGGCCGAGGACCAGATCATTCGCGTCGGCAATCTGCTGACCCATGCCGCCTCTTCTCCCAGCGGGCCAGCGACCATCATCGTCCGCGACGGCAAGATTGCCGAAATCCGGCAGGGTTCGGAACCGGTTTCCGACGCCAATGCCACGATCATCGATCTCGGCACCAAGACCGTGATGCCCGGCCTGATCGACCTGCACGTTCATCTGACCGGCGATCCCGGCGGTGATTTCTGGAAGGAAACCACCGAGCCCGCCGAATGGGGCGTGGTCGTCGGCGCCAAAAATGCCCTGCTGACGGCGAAAGCCGGCTTCACGACGGTACGCGAAGCGGGTTCCTCGCAATATAGCGCCTTTGCGCTGCGCCGGGGCACAGCCGAGGGAATCATTCCCGGCCCGCGCATCATCGCCGCCGGTCCCGCGCTGGCGATCATCGGCGGCCATGGCGATGTCTCCGGCTTTACCGAGGATATCAACGACCTGCTGACCAGCGGATACAGCTGCACCGGCGCGGTGGAATGCGCCGCCAAGGTTCGCAAGGCGTCGCGTGCCGGGGCGGACGTGATCAAGATTACCGCCACCGGCGGCGTCCTGTCGCAACAGGGCCGCGGGCTGGACGCGCAATTTACCAGCGAGGAAATGCGGTCGATCGCCGACACTGCCCATGCGCTCGGCCTCAAGGTCATGGCGCATGCCCATGGCGCGCGCGGCATCGAGGCCGCCTCGCGGGCCGGCATCGACACGATCGAGCATGGCACATTCGCCGACGAGGCGGCGCTGAAAGTCATGAAGGCCAATGGCACGGCGATGATACCGACGCTGATGGCATTCAAGGGCGTCAGCGAACGGCTCGGCAAGGGCGTCTATACGCCGGTGGTCGAGGACAAGATCCGGATGACCCTGGGCAAGGTGGGCAAGGCGGTGGCCATGGCCAAGCAGATGGGCGTTCCGATCGCCTTTGGCACCGACGCCGGTGTCTTCAACCACGGCCGCAATGCCGAGGAACTGCAGCTGATGGTCGATGCCGGCCTGACCCCGCGCGAAGCCGTCGCCAGCGCCACCACCGGCGCGGCAAAGCTGCTCGACATGGACAATCAGATCGGCCGGATCGCGGTCGGCTATTCCGCCGACCTGATCGCGCTCGACGGCAATCCGCTGGACGATGTCCGCAAGCTCGAGGAAGTTGACTGGGTGATGGTGCGCGGCCGCGTCATCGACTAGGCTGCAGCCATGGCCAGGACATTTTCGAAAAAGCAGAACGAGCTTTATGCAAGTCCGCGGCGGATGGCGGCCGCCGGCCGGCTTGTGACCGAGACACTGAACGCCCATCCCCGGGTGCAGTGGCTGGAAAGCCCGTATATGCAGCTTTATGTTCACCAGAATTTCCTCAGCGATGCCGATTGCGACCTGCTGATCGATATGATCGACAGCGACAGCCAGCCCTCGACCCTGTACGAGGGCACCCAGCGCGAGGGCTATCGGACGAGCTACAGCTGCAATGTCGATCCCGCCGATCCCGATATCCGCCGCATCGACCAGTCGATCTGCGACCTCATGGGCCTGCCCCGGTCGCACAGCGAAATCCTGCAGGGCCAGCGCTACCGGCCCGGCCAGCAGTTCAAGGACCATCACGACTATTTCCACGAAGGCGAGAAATATTGGCAATATGAAGGCCCCAATGGCGGCCAGCGCAGCTGGACCGCCATGGCCTATCTCAACGAGCCGGAACAGGGTGGCGCGACCGCCTTTCCGCAGCTCCAATATCAGGTCGAACCGCGCCGCGGCATGCTGTTGATGTGGAACAATATGCGCCTCGACGGCACCCCCAATATCGACACGCTGCACGCCGGCAGACCGGTCGAAAAGGGCACCAAATATATCATCACCAAATGGTTCCGGCTCAACCGCTGGCAACCGGAATCGCAGCGCTGAACCGCCGTCGCCCCGACCAACGCACGACCGGTTTCGACCAACGACATCAGCGCCACGGGGAATTCGTTGCAGACGATACTTTGCCGTGTTAGCCCGCCACAACAGCTTTGCACAGGGAACCTCACATGATCAAGAAACCACTCGCCCTTCTCGTCGGCACCAGCCTGCTCGCCATCGGCAGCATCGCCAGTGCCCAGCCGCTTGCCGCCACCAGCGCAGCGGCGATCGAGCATCACGACAAGGCGGAGATGACCGAGGCCGAGAAGCTCAAGGCCCTGTTCGCGAAGAGCGACGAGGACAGTCTGAAGCGCAACCCGATCGGCGCGCTGTTCCGCGGCGACGAACGCTATGCCGACCAGCTCGGCGACTATATTTCGGATGAATATTTCGCGAAGGAAAAGGCCGCCGAGACCGCCGAACTGGCCGCGCTGATGAAAATCGACCGCAACAAGCTCAGCGCCACCGACAAGATCGCCTATGACGTGTTCAAGCGCGACAAGCAGCAGGCGCTGAAAGGCTATTCCGACGAGATGATGGCGCTGACCGTCGTCCGGCCGGTCAACCATTTCAGCGGCTTCCACACCTTCTATCCCGATTTTGCCTCGGGCAAGGGCGCCGCACCGTTCAAGACGGTCAAGAATTACGACGACAATCTGAAACGCCACAAGCAGTTCATCGTGATCGGCGACCGGTCGATTGAACGGTTCCGCGAGGGCATGAAAAGCGGCGTGGTCGAGACCAAGCTGACGATCAACAATGTCATCGAACAGCTCGCCACCCAGATCGGCCTCGGTCTGGAGGACAGCCCGTTCATGGCGCCGACGAAAAATTTCCCCGAGGATTTCAGCGAAGCCGACAAGGCCCGGCTGACCAGGGAATATGCCGCGGCCACCCAGGAGATTTTCGCGGGCTATCAGCGCATGCACGATTTCCTGAAAAACGAATATCTGCCGGTCGCTCGCGAAGGGGTTGGCCTCAGTGCGATGAAGGGCGGCGACGTCCTCTATGAAAATCTGATCGAGAACACGACAACCTTGCCGCTCAAGGCCGACTATATCCACAATCTCGGCCTCAGCGAAGTGAGCCGGATCAAGACCGAAATGGAAGCGATCAAGCAGGAAGTCGGCTATGACGGCACGCTGCCCGAATTTTTCGAATATCTTCGCACCGATCCGAAATTCCACCCGGAATCGCGCGAGGCGCTGACCCAGGCCTATTATGACATGGGCAAGAAGGTCGACGCGAAAATCGGCGAGCAGTTCAAGGTCCTGCCGAAATCGCCGCTGGAAATCCGTCCCTATGACGAATCGGTAGAGAAATTCCAGGCCGGCGGCTCCTACCAGAGCGGCACGCCAGACGGCTCGCGTCCCGGCGTCTTCTATTTCAACGCCTATGACCTGCCCTCGCGCAGCACCTCGGGTATCACCACCCTCTATCTGCACGAAGGCGCGCCGGGCCACCATTTCCAGATTTCGCTGGCCCAGGAAAATACCGACCTGCCGAACTTCATGCGCTTTGGCGGCAACACCGCCTTTGTCGAGGGCTGGGCGCTCTATGCCGAGAAGCTGGGCTTCCCGATGGGCCTCTATGACGACCCCTATCAGCGGATGGGCCACTTCGACGACGAGATGCTCCGCGCGATGCGGCTGGTCGTCGATACCGGCCTGCACAGCAAGGGCTGGACGCGCGACCAGGCGATCCAGTATATGCTCGACAACAGCAGCATGGGCAAGACCGACGCCACCGCCGAAGTCGAACGCTATATTGCGATCCCGTCGCAGGCCCTGGCCTACAAGATCGGCGCGCTGACCATCCAGCGGCTGAAGAAGGAAGCGCAGGACGCGCTGGGCGACAAGTTCGACCCGCGCGAATTCCACAACCAGGTGCTGAACACCGGCGCGCTGCCGATGACCGTGCTGGAAACGAAAATCCGCGACTGGATCCTGTCCAAAGCTTAGGAATCTGGCCTCTTCCCTTTTCCGCAATGCTAGGGGAGAGGCAGAAGGGCTGAAGGCCCATCTGTGCAAGGGCAGCCCGCGCTCGCCGTTGGCATCCAGCCGTGCCGATGCCAACGCGCCGCTGGCCGCATTTGTCTACCGGGACCGCTTTATAGATCTCTGCCTTGCCTCTATGCCGGTTGGTGATTTAGACAGGATCAAAATAGAGGGGCTCTTCCATGTTCAGATTTCTCCTGCTTTTCTGTGGTATTTTTTGGCTGACTGGAACCCCCGCTCGGGCCGCCTGGCACGAGGCAAGCAGCGAGCATTTTGTCATTCGCGCCGATCAGTCGGCCAGCACGGTTCAGCTTTTTGCTGAACGGCTTGAAAAATTCCACGCCGCCATGGCCTTCATGCTGAAGCAGGAACCGGAATCGCCCAGCCCTTCGAACCGGGTCACCGTATTCGTCGTCAGCAATACTGCCAACGTCCGCAAGCTCGCAGACCTGAAGGGAAAATATACAGCCGGCATCTATATGCCCCGGGCCGGGAACATAGTCGCGATCGTACCGAGATTGCGTAGCGGAGGTGGCAAATTTGACCTCTCTCCGGAAACGATCCTGAAGCATGAATATGCCCATCATTTTCTGTTCAACATCACCAACCGGACCTTTCCGCTCTGGTTTCAGGAGGGGTTTGCCGAGTTTTTTGCCTCCGGCCGGGAAGAGCGCGATGGCACCACCGTGTTGGGCGGCGCAGCCAATCATCGGGCCTACGAGCTTGCGGCGTCCAGAGAAGTGCCGATCGAGCGTCTGCTGGATACCGAAAATTATCTGGCCAACAAGTCCTCAGGCTATGATCAATTTTACGGACGCAGCTGGCTGCTCTATCATTATATGACGTTTGACGAATCGCGACAGGGCCAGATGGCCGAGTTTCAGAGACTGATGGCCTACGGGTCGACGGACATCGAAGCGGCCCGGAAGGCGTTCGGCGACCTCGACGAACTGGACAGGGATCTTGATCGCTATGCTTCTCAAAGAAGAATTTCAGCGGTTGGCCTTCCCCCGCAGATGTTAAAGACCAGCCGGGTGACCGTACGTCGATTGCCCGAGGGCGAGGCAAAAATGATGCCGATCCTCATGGAATCGCGGACTGGCGTCGATGAAGAGCAGGCCGCCGAAATCTTGCTGGATGCCCGCCGGGTCGCTGCTGAATATCCGGACGATCCGGCGGTGCAGGAAGCTTTGGCAGAGGCCGAATTCGACGCCGGCTATGATGCCGAAGCCATCGCTGCCGCCGACCGCGCACTGGCACTGGATTCCAAGCGTATCCGCGCGCAAATCCAGAAAGTCTATGCCTATGCCCATCGGGCTGAATCGGCTGCGGATCAGGACAAAGCCTGGAAAGAGGTGCGCAGGCAGATCGTTGCCGCCAACCGGTTGGAACCCAATAATCCGGTGCCGCTCATGGAATATTATCGCTCTTATCGATGGACCGGTGTCGCACCGCCCAAAATAGCCGTCGATGGCTTGAAACGCGCCCTGCAACTGGCGCCTTTCGATCACAATCTGCGAATGAGTCTCGCTGCTCAATTTATGCAGGAAAAACAATATGCCGAGGCCGCCCTCACCTTGCGACCGCTTGCCTACAACCCTCATCGCAGCGGTGCTACCGAGGCTGCAGAGCAACTCCTGAAACGCGCCGAGAAGGCCGAGGAGGCGCGCAAAGTCGGAAGCCCCGTCGAAGGTCAGCCAGCCTCCGTCTCCGCGGCCGGAATGGCGAATACGGAAGCCGAGGCCGTTCAGGAATAGCTCCGGGCTCCCACCGATATTTTTCAGTATCGCTTTGAAAACAGACAGAGCTTTCCCGGGTCCGTGACCTTGAAATTTGCTTTCTGAGAACCAATTATCTCCAATAGGTCCGGACCGGCTCTTCTGGTGCGGGCCTGTGTTCAATCCAGTAGCAAAAGGAGATGAGATATGAATATGAGCAATCTGATCCCCTGGAGCCGGCAGGACGATCGCTTGCCGGCGATCATGAGGGACAGCGACAACAGCCCGATTACCAGCTTTCGCCGGGAAATGGACCGGCTGTTTGACGACGCCTTTCGCGGCTTTGGCAGCGGTTCGGCCGTTGGCCAGAACTTCAGCTGGCCGTCGATCGAATTGTCAGAAAAAGACAATGAGGTGAAACTGGTCGCCGAAATTCCCGGCCTGTCCGAAGACGACATCGAACTGACGGTCAAGGATGGTATCCTGACCATGAAGGGAGAGCGCCGCCACGAGGAAGAACAGAAGGGCGGCTATTCCGAACGCTTCTACGGCCGGTTTGAGCGGCATATCGCGTTGCCGCAGGGAGCCGAGGAAGACAAGGCCAGTGCCGAATTCCACAATGGCATGCTGACTGTGACCATTCCCTATTCGGGCGAGGGCACATTGGGCCACAAAATACCGATCAACGGCGGTAGCCGCCATTGACCGGTCGAGGAGCTGGTCCCTCGCGGCCAGCTCCTTCTCGCATCCGTTCCGCCAAAATCAGGAGATGAGAGACCATGACCGATAAAACTGTAAACCAGCCATTCGACAGGCTGCTTCTTCCCGCGCACAATTGGATCGCCTTCCTGATCCGGTCCATATTGTGGATAGGGCTCGGCGTCATCGCCATTCTCTATCCGATCTCGGCGCTCTTCGCTTTCACCTTCTTGTTCGCCATTGTCGCCGGTGTGGACGGCGTCGCCTCGATCATCGGCGCGGTGAAGGGAGCGAAAGAAAAGACCGATCGCTGGGGCTGGCTGATCCTGCGCGGCCTTGCCGGTATCGCCATTGCCGTGATTTTCGTTCTCATGCCGCTGATGATGACCGTCAGCTATGCCTTTGTCGCGGTCGCAATGATCTCCGTCTGGGCGATATTGACGGGCGTGATGGAAATCGGTGCCGCCATCCGCCTGCGCAAGGAGATTGACAGTGAATGGTTGATGATGCTGAGCGGCCTCATCTCGATCCTGTTTGGTATGGCTCTGATCTATATCATGTATGCCGATCCCGCCGCGACCATATTGTCGGTCGGCTGGCTGATCGGTGGCTTCGCCCTGTGCTTCGGTTTCATGCTCGGCTGGCTGGCATTCAAGCTGAGGAAGCATCCGGGCCGGCGCGCGGCTGAATAACCTTTCCCTTTTCCCGTCGGGGAAAGAGTGCGTCAATAAAAGCCTGTCCTACAGCGCAGGGGTTGTGATACGCATCTCGCATGCGGCCCTTCCCACATCCTTCCGAAAACCTGCCCATTTTGTCCCCTTACGGGGTGAAATCTTTTTCTCCTTTAGGGGGTGTGACCCTGTGTGACCCTCGCGTTCGGAAGGGGCGAAATTGCGATGCCTGATCTCGCGACAACGGCCCGCGATATTCTCGCCAGGCTGATCGCATTCGACACCACTTCGCGGAACAGCAATCTGGAGCTGATCGCCTGGGTCGCGGATTATCTTGAGCAGCACGGCGTCGCCTCTACGCGCGTCGTCAACGACGATGCGTCCAAGGCCAATCTCTACGCCACCGTCGGCCCGATGCGCGAAGGCGGCATCATCCTGTCCGGCCACAGCGATGTTGTTCCGGTCGACGGGCAGAACTGGCATAGCGACCCGTGGATCGTGACCGAGCGGGATGGCCTGCTGCACGGGCGGGGGACCTGCGATATGAAGGGCTTTCTGGCGCTGGCGCTGGCTGCCGTGCCCTTGTTCAAGGACGGTACGAAGCCGGTGCATCTGGCGTTCAGCTATGACGAGGAAGTCGGTTGCCTCGGCGCCCCGGCAATGATCGAGGCAATGGCCGTGAAACTGCCGAAGCCGGCCCTGGCAATTATCGGCGAGCCGACGATGATGAAGGTGATTACCGGTCACAAGGGCATCACCGTCCACGAAGTCGAGATATTGGGACACGAAGCCCATTCCAGCCTGACCCATCTAGGCCTGTCCGCCAATATGGTGGCGGTCGAGCTGATGCACGATCTTGCCGAACTGGCGCGCGGTCTCTGGACCAATGCCGATCCCGCCTCGCCCTTCGTACCGCCCCATGCGACGCTGACCATCGGCAGGATGGAGGGCGGCACCGCCGCCAATATCCTGGCGCGCCGGGCGCATTTTGTCTTTGATCTGCGCTGCCCGCCCGATGTCGATCCGGAAACGATACTGGCCCCGTTCAAGGCAAAGATCGCGGCGCTCGATAGCGAAATGAAGCAGGCCTTTGCGGAAGCCGGAGCAACGATCACCCGGCTGTCCAACGCCCCGCCGATGACACCCGCCGGATCGCAGGAAGCGGAGGCCTTTGTCCGCCGGCTGACCGGCGACAATGGTCCGGCGGGAGTGGTTTCCTATGCTGCCGAGGCTGGCCAGTTTCAGCAGGCCGGCTTCGCCACCGTCATCTGCGGCCCCGGCTCGATCGAACAGGCGCACCAGCCGGACGAATATCTGGCGGTCGAACAGTTTGAACGCGGTGCTGACTTCATGCAGCGGCTGGCGGAGGCGCTGGCCTGAAGGGAGACCAATTTCCCGTTCGTCCTGAGCCTGTCGAAGGGCGAGCGCGCGTAGTCGTGGTTCGACGGGCTCACCCGAACGGATCACTGGCAATCCGGGATAACGCTACGGCATCGGCAATATTTGTAAAAGCCGCAGAAAACAGCTATATTAGGGGGAGAAAAGGATCGCATCATGCCTGCTGTAAAAGCTGCAAAACCCAACGAGATTTTCGCCCGCGAAGAATGGGCCGCACTGACTCGCGTCTCGCGATGGCACGGCCTATGGCTGGCGGCGCACGGCTGGCTGATGGTGGCGCTGGTCACCGGCAGCACCGCGCTGCTCTGGCAATGGCACTGGCTGGCCGGGCTGGTCGCAACGCCGATCGCGCTGGTGCTGGTCGGCGGACGGCAACTGGGCCTGTCGATCCTGATGCACGAGGCCGCCCACGGTCTGCTGCACCCGAAACGCAAGATCAACAATTTCGTCGGCCAGTGGCTGACCGGTGCCGCGACCGGCAGCGACCTGCACAGCTATCGCGCCTATCATCTGACCCATCACCGCTTCACCCAGCAGACCGAGGATCCCGACCTCGGCCTCTCCGCCGCCTTTCCGACCAGCAAGGCGAGCATGCGGCGCAAGGTGATCCGCGACCTCACCGGCCAGACCTTTCTGAAGCAGCGCGGCAGCCAGTTCGCGGTGGCCTGGAAAGGGCTAAAAGCGATGCTCACTCCGTTCGTCCTGAGCCTGTCGAAGGACCAGGATGCGCGCCGTTCGTACTTCGACAAGCTCAGCACGAACGGGAACGGAAAGCGCGACCATTCGGCCGGAACCCCCCTCAACCGCAATGGCGCAGCCGGCGTGGCCGCTCCGGTGACTGATCTCGAAGGCGCGAAACGGACCACCCGCACCGTCGGCCGCTTCCTGCTGCTCCAGCTGGTCGTGCTGCTGGTCAGCCTGGCGACGCTCGGAATCATCCCCTTCCTGATCTGGCTTGCCGCGCTCGCCACCACCTTCCAGCTGATCCTGCGGATCCGCAACATCGCCGAACATGCCTGCACCACCACCGGCGGCGATGACCCGTTCAGCCATGCGCGAACGACGAAGGCCGATATGCTGATGCGGATGACGCTGGCGCCCTATTGGGTCAATTATCACAGCGAGCATCATCTGTTCATGGGCGTGCCCTGCTACAATCTGCCGGAGGCCCACAAGCTGCTGATTGCCAAGGGCTATGGCGCGCGGATGACGATCGCCAACAGCTATGCGGAAGTGTTGCGGACGGTCACCAGCCCGGCAGCGGCCTAGACCTTCTGAACCGCGGCCTTGATTGCGCCGAGGTCCGCTTCCAGCTTGGCGATCTTCTCGAGCATCAGCAGATCGATTTTTTCGTGCAGCCGGATGATATCGATCTCGGCCCTGAGGTTGACCTCATAGTCATGCGCCGCCGCGATCCGGTCCTTGTTGGAGGCCCGGTTCTGGCTCATCATGATGATCGGTGCCTGGATCGCTGCCAGCGTCGACAGCATCAGGTTGAGAAAGATGAAGGGATAGGGGTCAAAGGCGGCATCGAACTTGCCCAGGATCTTGGAGTTGATCAGCATCCAGGCGAACAGCACCAGAGCAAAGGCGATGATGAAGGCCCAGGAGCCACCGATCGCAGCGACCCGGTCGGACAGGCGCTCGCCGAAGCTCGCCCGTTCAGCCGCCAGTTCGCCGGCATCATCGGCGACAATCTGGCGGGAGACAATCGCCTCGAGCACACCCCGCTCTTCCGGCGTCAGCGCGCCGACCGGCTTGTGCAGCAGCTGCTCGCTCAGTTGCTCGACCGTCCGCTTTGCCATCTCCACCCTCCGTCGCTGCTATGCTGCCTGCCGTCTAGTCCCGCTTCCTGATGAAACGATGTGCCGAGCGGTCCTTCCGCGTTTCCGCCGGATCGAAAACCTCGCCGTTCATCGCGATATAGACACCCGGCGGCAGCGTCTGGGTTGCCGCAAGAGCAAAGCCGACATTGAACTCGGCATCGCTGTTGCGCAGCGTCGCCGGCTGCATCGCGCCGGTCAGCACGATCGTCTTGCCCGCAATGTCTGCCAGCACGCGCGCAGTATCGACCATCGTGTCGGTACCGTGGGTGACGAGGATCTTGTCCGCATCGCTGGCCGCGACCGCGTCATGAATGGCTTGCCGATCCGCGTCGGTCAGCTCGAGACTGTCCTTGCGCATCAGCTGGGTCACCCGGTGCGGAACGAACACATTGTTCTCGGCCAGCATGTCGGGAAGCCCGGTCGCACCGATCTTATACTCGGAAAGAGCATCGAAATAGACCTTGTCGATCGTTCCGCCAGTGGTGAAGATATCAATCATGCCAGCGCTTCGGCGATCAGTTTGCGGCTGTTCTCGACGCCGTAAAGCGCGATGAAGCTGCCCATTCGCGGTCCCTGCGAGGAACCGAGCAGCGTCTCGTAGAGCGCCTTGAACCAGTCGCGCAGATTGTCGAAACCGCCTTCCTTGCCGATCGTGTAGATGATCGTCTGGATATCCTCCGCCGGTGCATGTTCAGGCAGTCCGGCCAGTTCCTGGTCGAGCCGCTCCAGCGCCGCCACCTCGACGCCTTCCGGTTTGCGCCGGTGCAGGGTCGGCGCGATGAAATCCTTGTGATAGGCCATCGCATTGTCGATCAGCCCGTCCAGATCGGGATAGCGCTCCGCTGTCGCATCCGGTGCATATTGGCGCAGATAGCCCCAGATCTGGTCCTTCTCCGCATCGCCCATCACGCCGACGAGATTGAGCAACAGGCCGAAAGTGACCGGGATCGTGTCGGTCGGCACATCGCCATTGTGGACATGATGCACCGGATTGCCGAGCCGCTTGTCCGGCGTCTGCTCGTGCCACTGGGCCCGGAACTGGAAATATTCGTCGACCGCACGCGGGATCACGCCCATGTGCAGCTGCTTCGCCGACTTGGGCTCGCGATAGATATAGAAGGCCAGACTGTTCTCGGACCCGTAGCGCAGCCATTCATCGAGGCTCAGGCCATTGCCCTTGGACTTGGAGATCTTCTCGCCCTTCTCGTCGAGAAACATCTCGTAGATCAGGCCCTCGGGCTTGCGCGCGCCCAGCACCTTGGCGATCTTGCCCGACTGCACGCCGCTGTCGGTCAGATCCTTGCCGTACATCTCATAGTCGACGCCCAGCGCGGTCCAGCGCATCGCCCAGTCGACCTTCCATTGCAGCTTGGCCCCGCCGGACAGGATATTATGCTCAATCAACTCGCCATCATCCTCGAACCGCACGATTCCGGCGTCCGCGTCCACCACCTCGACCGGCACCTGCAGCACGTGGCCGGTCTTCGGGCTGATCGGCAATATCGGCGAATAGGTTGCCTGGCGTTCCTTGCCGAGCGTCGGCAGCATGATGTCCAGTATCTGCTGGTTGCGCGCCAGCACCAGCTTCAGCGTCTCGTCAAAGGCGCCGCTCTGATATTGCTCGGTCGACGAGACGAACTCATAGTCGAAACCAAATTGGTCGAGAAAGTCGCGCAGCATGGCATTGTTGTGCGCGGCGAAACTCTCGAACTTCTCGAACGGGTCCGGCACCTGGGTCAGCGGCTTGTGCAGATGCTCGGCCAGCATCTCCTGGTTGGGCACATTGGTCGGCACCTTGCGAAAGCCGTCCATATCATCGCTGAAAGCGATCAGCCTAGTCGGGTTTCCGGTCAGCGTTTCATAGGCCCGGCGCACCATGGTCGTGCGCAGCACCTCGTTGAACGTGCCGATATGCGGCAGGCCCGATGGGCCATAGCCGGTTTCGAACAGCATCGGTTCGCCACCGGGTTTTGCAGCAGGCGCGCCGCGCTCGCCGCGATAGCGTTTGAGCAGCTTGCGGGCTTCCTCGAACGGCCACGCTTTGGAATTCTCTGCTGCTTCACGATAATCGGTCACGAATTTGTCCTGTTTTTCTCTGTATGCTGCGCAAATAGTGGCCTTAGCCTGTATAGCAAGTTAGAATAGGACAAAAGCAGGAGATTGGTGATGTCATATTTGGTTGCGGGGGTGCTCCTCTGGAGCATCGTTCATCTTATGAAATCGATCACGCCCGGTCTGCGCGCCTCGATTCAGGGTGCCATCGGCGAGGGACCGCACAAGGGACTGGCGGCCTTGCTGCTGCTCGCGTCGATAGGATTAATGATCTACGGCTGGCGCACGACTCCGCCGGAATTTGTCTACGACCCGCCCGGCTGGGGCCGCCATCTCAACATGCTGCTGATGATCTTCGCCATCTATCTGATCGGCGTCGCGCAGGGCAAATCCCGGGTGAAGCAATGGATTCGGCATCCGATGCTGACCGGCGTTGTGATCTGGGCTATCGGTCATCTGCTTGCCAATGGCGACAACAAGTCGCTGGTGCTGTTCGGTGGTCTCGGCCTCTGGGCGCTGATCTCGATCATCACCGTGTCGCGACACGAGGGTGCATGGGTCAAGCCGTCGGAAGTGGCGACACCGGGCCGGGAAATACTCAGCATCGTCATCGCGCTCATCCTCTATGCGATTCTGTTCGCGGCTCATCCATATTTTGCCGGCGTACCGCTCGTCGGTGCTACCTGATCGCATCGCAACGTCTTGACCGAAAATGCCCTCCCCTATCCGGCGCTGCACGCCAGCCATAGCGGCATCTGGATTTGTTCCATCGAGGGCGAGACGCGCGCGGTCGGCAAGGGTGAAGCAATCGGCCGCGTCGCGGAAACACCGCATATCCTGCTCAATGCGCCGCTGCTGGGACAGAGGCTGGGCTACCCCGATCTCTCGGGTCTCGATCTTCTGGAACTCTTCGCTTTCATCCATCCGGCGCAGTTCATCGTTCCGACCCCGGCTGGGCTTGCCAAGGCGCTCGGCCTGAATCCGCCTGAGCAGGAGGCCGATATCGCCAGCCTCTATCGGCAGGCCGCAAGCCTGTTACTGGATGGACTGGAAGCACCTTATTGGAAAGAGCGGGAGGGGGCGTGGAGCAGCGCCCAGGCGCTCTACCGGTTGCGCTGGCCATGGGCCGGGGAAGTCGGGAAACGACTCCAAAAACCGATCGAAGCCGAGCGCTGGCTGTTCTCCAAACTGTGGGAATGGGAAGAAGAGCCGGCGCGACCAGCGCCGCGCTCGATTGCTATGGACGAGCAGGCGACGCTGGCGCGACTGGAAGCGCTGACCGGTCAGGGAGCGGAAGACCGCAAGGGTCAGAAAAGCTACGCCGCAGCGGTCACCGGAATTTTCAACCCGCGCAAGATCAAGGGCGCGCCGAATATGCTGCTCGCCGAAGCGGGCACGGGGATTGGCAAGACGCTCGGCTATCTGGCTCCGGCCTCGCTCTGGTCCAGCCAGGCTGGCGGTGCGGTGTGGATATCCACCTTTACCAAGGCGCTGCAGCGCCAGCTCGACCGCGAGACCCGGCGCATCTACCCGGACGAGGAAACCTTCCGCAAGAAGGTGGTGGTGCGCAAGGGCCGGGAAAATTATCTCTGCCTGCTCAATCTGGAAGATGCCCTGCAGGGCGGCTTTACCGGCCGGGCGGCGATCCTTGCCCATCTGGTCGCGCGCTGGGCCGCCTACAGCAAGGATGGCGACATGATCGGCGGCGACCTGCCCGGCTGGCTCACCACCCTGTTTCGGCGCAACGGCGCCACCGCGCTGACCGACCGGCGCGGCGAATGCGTCTATGCCGGCTGTCCGCATTACCGCAAATGTTTCATCGAGAAGGCCGCCCGGGCGAGCCAACAGGCCGATATCGTCATCGCCAACCATGCGCTGGTGATGGTCAACGCGGCGCGCGGGCGCGAGCAGCAGAACCGGCCGACGCGCCTGATTTTTGACGAAGGCCATCATCTGTTCGACGCCGCCGATTCGATGTTCGCTGCGCGCCTTTCGGGGCAGGAAGCGATCGAGATTCGCCGCTGGGTGATCGGACCGGAATCAAAAAGTCGCGGCCGGCGGCGCGGGCTTGCTGCGCGCCTCGCCGATATCGCTTCCTATGACGAGGAAGGCGGTCGGGCGATCGAAAGCGCTCGCCTTGCTGCCGAGGCGATGCCGAGCGACGGCTGGCTCCAGCGCCTGGGCGAGGGAGAACCCTATGGCCCGATCGAAGCGCTGCTCCAGGAAGTCCGGGCCATGGTCTTTGCCCGCGACGAGAGCCAGAGCGCCGATGCCGGCTATGGCCTGGAGACCGAGCTTTCCGATGTCGAGGGTCCGATGATCGACGCCGTCGCCACCGCCGCCGAGGCGATGGACGCCTTGCTCCGGCCGCTGGTCCGGCTTGGCCAGCGCATCGAACATCTGATCGAGGAAGGGCCGGACTGGATGGATGCACCGGCCAAAGCGCGCATGGAAGGGGCGCTGGCGAGCCTCGGCTGGCGCTGCGATACCCTGTCCGGCTGGCTCTCGCTGCTGTCGCGCATCGGTGGACCCGCCGATCCCGATTTTGTCGACTGGCTGATGATCGACCGGTTCGAGGGCCGCGAATATGATATCGGCATCTGCCGCCACTGGCTGGACCCGACCATACCGGTCACGGAAGTCGTCACCAAACCGGCGCACGGCATATTGGTTACCTCGGCGACGCTGAAAGGCGGTGGCGGCTGGGAAACCGCGCGGGCGCTGAGCGGAGCCGTGCATCTCGATCATGCGCCGCAGGAATTCGAGGTCGCCAGTCCGTTTGACTATCCCAACCAGGCCAAGGTGATCATCGTCACCGATGTGAAACGCGGCGACATGGCAGGGCTGGCCGGCGCCTATGCCCAGCTGATTGAGGCGTCGGGCGGCGGCACTCTTGGCCTGTTTACCGCCATTCGCCGCCTGCGTACGGTCTATGCCCGCATCGCCGACCGCATGGCGCAAAGCGGGCTGCCGATCTATGCCCAGCATGTCGATCCGATCGACACCGGGACGCTGGTCGATATTTTCCGCGACGATCCCAAGGCCAGCCTGCTCGGCACCGACGCGTTGCGCGACGGCGTCGATGTGCCGGGTCAGAGCCTGCGGCTGGTGATCATGGAGTCGGTGCCCTGGCCCCGTCCCACCATTCTGCACCGCGCCAGAAAGCTGGCGGGTGGCGGCAGCGCTTATGACGACCGGATCATCCGCGCCCGGCTGGCCCAGGCCTTTGGCCGGATCATCCGCCGCGCCGATGATCATGGCCATTTCGTGATCCTCTCCTCGGCCTTTCCCTCGCGTCTCCTCTCCGCCTTTCCCCAGGGCACACCAATCGAACGGATGCCGCTCGACCAGGCGCTGGCGGAGATCCGCAAGGCCAAATCCGAAATCCCGCAATCCGGTCTTTCAACTGAAACAAGTTTGATGCATGACAATCGGCAATGAAAAAACTCACGCTCCTGCGCCACGCCAAATCCAGCTGGGACGACCCGGTCGAACGCGATTTTGATCGCCCCCTCAACGACAAGGGCAAGCGCGCGGCCGCAGTAATGGGCCGTTTTGTCCGGAGCAAGGCGCTGAGCTTCGATCAAGTCCTCGCCTCTCCCGCTGTCCGGGTGATCGAGACACTGGAAAATTTCGAGGAGGCCAGCGGCCTGGCGCTGGAACCGACATGGGACCGCAAAATCTACCTAGCCTCGTCGGCTACCTTGCTGGACGTGCTGCGCGGTGCCAATCGAGATGCTGATCATATACTCATGGTTGGCCATAATCCCGGCCTCGAAGATCTGATCTTCGATCTGATCCCGGACGATGGCACCTCTCCGGCCCGCGACGAGGTTGAAACCAAATATCCAACGGCTGCACTGGCCGAGATGACGCTCGCGATTAACAGCTGGGCCGATATCAACGAAAAATGCGGCAAGCTCGACCGTTTCACCCGGCCAAGGGATCTCGACCCGGAACTGGGGCCGGATTACAACTAGAACGGCTGAACGAAAATCTCCCGCCGACACCGGCTAATCCTGCTCTTTCCAGCCTGCGTCACTGATCCCCCGACAGATTCGCCTCCCTGTCCGGATACGGGTTCAGACAATGGAAATATTTGGTGCGATAGGGAGTGAAGGCCTCTTCCCGCAACAGGAGCAAGGATCATTGCTATCGCCCATTTTTCGGCCCGCGCTTTCCTCGCCCTTGCGGCCATTCCATTGCTCTTGACCCTGTCGCCGGCAAAGGCAGAAGAAGGCACTGCGGCTGCCGAACCCGAACGATGGTCGATCCTGGTCACCTATGGCGAAGACAAATGTCCTGAATCCGCCGAAGGGGAGATCGTGGTGTGCGCGAACCGTCCCGAAGAAGAACGATACCGGATACCCAAGGCCGTCCGGGACAAGGAAAAGGAAGAGGAGGCGCATTATGCCGCGTCCTGGACAGCGCAGTTCCAGAATCACGAGGATGAGGCGCGGCTGGGGCGACCGAACAGCTGTTCACCGGTGGGCAGCAACGGCTTTACGGGTTGTCAGGCGGACATGTTGCGCGACTGGTTTGCCCAGCGCAATATCGACCGTGCGGAAAAATGATCCCTGCGCTAGGCCTGACTGAGCGCCTGTGAAAGCTGGTCGCGGATCGATTTCAGCTCCGCGAGAACCAGCCCGTTATCCTCCAGACCATCCTCTGCCGAAGGAGCGGATTCTGCCACCGATTGCGGCACATTTTCTACCATTTCCGGCCTTTTGCGCCGTGAGGTGAGAAATTTTCGTGCCCCCTTGATCGTATAGCCTTCTTCGTTGAGCAACCGGTTGATCAGCTTGACCGTTTCAACATCTTCGGGGCGATAATGGCGCCGCGCACCCGCCCGCTTGAGCGGAGTCAGCATGGCAAACTGATCTTCCCAATAGCGCAGGATATGGGGCTTGATCTTGAGCTCTTTGGACAACTCTCCGATGGTCCGGAAAGCCCCTTGTTCCTTGGTCATACTCTACTCCCCCGGTGCACCGGGTCCATTAACCTGCGGCAATAATCCGATCACGCATCGTCTGGCTGGCACGGAAGGTCAGCACCCGCCGCGGCGCGATCGGCACTTCAATTCCGGTCTTGGGATTACGGCCGGTGCGTTCACCCTTGTCGCGCAGAACGAATGTCCCGAAACCCGAAATCTTCACATTTTCGCCGTCGACCAGAGCTTCGATCATATGGTCCAAAATCGATTCCACCATGACCGCGCTATCGGCTCGGGAAAGACCCACCTGCCGATTCATTGTATCGGCAAGATCAGCACGAGTCAGAGTGTTCGTGTAGCTCATCACAATATCTTCCATTAAGAGACTGAAAAACAATCAGGCTATAATGCAGATACTCACTTTTGTAAATGTCGGCCGCAAAATTACGAGTAGATTTCAGCCGACTAGCCCGATAAGCGGAATGGATGACTGAAACATATCCTCAACCTGTCGCCCTGTCCGAACTGCTTGATCAATGCGGACCCGGCGGATCCAACCATCCCGTTGATTTGCCGCAAAGCTGGACCCAGGGGCGCACCGCCTTTGGCGGACTGTCGGGCGCGCTAGCCTATCACGCCGCCAGCCATATCGAGAACGACCTGCCCCCGCTGCGGTCGGCACAGATTGCCTTCACTGGTCCGCTGTTCGGAACATTGACCGCGGAAACCGCCATGTTGCGCCGCGGCAAGAGCACCGCTTTTGTGCAGTCGGAAATTTTTGGCGACAAGGGTATGGGGCTGCACTGCAATTTCATCTTTGCCGCGCCCCGTGCGACCGAGGTGAAAATATCGGACATTGACGATCCCGATTTCCCGCCGATGCCCGGCGAAGAAGGCCTGCACAGCGGCCCGCCGCAATTTTTCACCTCGAACATGGAATATGTCGGCAAGCGGATCGACACCAGCACCAAGACCAACCGCCTGACTCGCTGGATGCGGCTGAAACAGCGTGCCGGCCTGGACCCGGTCGCGGAGATCCTCTGCATGTGCGACAGTCTACCGCCCTCGGTCATGGGTTTGCTCGACCAGAATGCAATGGTCAGCTCGATGAACTGGCAGGTCAATATCATAGCGGAAACGCTGGCAACGGACGATGGCTGGTGGCTGATCGATTCCCATACCCACCACGCCGACCATGGGGCGAGCAGCCAGTATATGAGCATCTGGAACAGCCGCCGCGAACTGATGGCCACGGCGATGCAGAGCGTGGCCTATTACGCCTGATGGGAGCGGAGGAGAACCGGCGGCAAAAACCCAGTCTCGCCGTGATCGGCACGGGTATTGCCGGCCTCTCCGCCGCCTATCTGCTGAAAGACCTCTATCGGGTCACCGTCTTTGAAAGCCAGGCACGTGCCGGGATGGGGGCGCACAGCGTGGATTATGTCAGCAACGGCATAAGCCGCCGGATCGATATCCCGCTGCGCATCTTCTGCCGCGGCTATTATGAGAATCTGTTCGCGCTCTACAACCATATCGGCGTCGAAATCGTCACCAGCGACCATAGCGGAATATTTGCCGACGAGGCTGGCAGGGTCATGCTGCATTACGGCAATATCCAATGGGGAGAATCGCAAATCTCCTATCTGAAAGGCCGCAGCTGGCTGCGCCCTGCGGCCTGGACACTGGCTCTGCAGAGTCGGCGGTTCTTTGCCCGGGCGAAACGGGATACCGGCCAGGTCGGTCTGGCCCAGATATCTTTCGGTGAATATCTGCAGCAATCGGACCCCGGCCAGGCTTTTGTGGGCACTATTCTGCTACCCATGTTGTCGGTCACCTGCACCTGCGACTATAGCGCAGTGCTGGCCTATCCGGCCGATATCATGCTGGAATATCTGACCTGCGGGATTCACGAGCTCGGGATCATGAGCGCCGCCAAGGGAGTGGAAGACATTGTCCCGCGCATGTTGGTCGACGTCGACCTGCGGACCAACAGTCCGATCGCCACCATTGAACCGGCCGGCGAGCAATTGCGGGTTGTAACCAGATCGGGTGCGGACCAGTGTTTCGACCAGGTTGTGGTTGCCGCCCAGGCGCAGCAGGCCGCTGCGATGGTTTCGGGATTTGATGAGCGCCGGGCCTTGCTCAACCGCATTCCGTTCGAGCGGTCCAGCATGAGCGTCCATACCGATCAGCAGATTCTCCCTGCGCCGGCCAAGGGCCTTTCACCGGTCAGCTATCATGTCCCGCATGGCAGCAGCCGGGCCGAGGTGTCGGTCGACCTGACCAAGGCGATCGCTCGCCTCTCCGGTCAGGAAACCGTGTTCCAGACCTGGAATCCGATGCGCCGGATCGCCCCCAACCGGGAGCTGGCGAGGGTCGACTTCACCCGGCCGACCGTTACCCGGGACAGCCGGGAGGCGGTCAGGGCCTTGCAGGCAAGCCAGAGCCAGCCGGGCAACCGGCTGTGGCTGTGCGGATCCTATATGGCGGAGAAAATTCCGCTGCTGGAGGCTGCGGTGGATTCCTCTGTCGCCGTGGCTGAACAGCTGGGCGCCGCTATACCCTGGAGAGCCGGCACCGCAGCGGCGAACTGAAGCATGGCGGAATTTCACGATCTTGCAGAACTGGCGCTCAACAGTGATGGCCAGTCCTGGGGAAATCTGGGATATTGGCCAAACGCAACGAACTATTCCGACGCCTGCCGCGCGCTCGCCCTGTTGCTCGGGGAACAGGCCGGTCTCGATCACAGCTCGTCCGTTTTTGACGCCGGTTTCGGTTGCGGCGACCAGCTGCTGCTCTGGCTCGACCATTTTCATGTCGGCCGGATCTGCGGCGTCAACCTGTCGCGAAGCCAGACCGCTTACGCCAAAAGAAAACTGGAAGAAGCCGGCCATGCGGACAGCGCCGCCGCGATAAGCCAAGGCGATATCAACGATCCCGGGCTCTGGGACGCGGTTCTGGGACGGAACCAGCCTAGCCATGTTCTGGCCCTCGATTGTGCCTATCATTTTCCCAGCCGGGCGGAATTTTTCGCCGTGGCGCAATGGCATCTTGCGCCGTCAGGCCAGCTGGCTCTGACCGACTTCATGTTGTCGGACCGCCATGATAGCGATGGTCTCGCCCGTCACTTGCTGCGCTGGATGCTGAAAGTATCGCGTATCCCCGAGGCCAATATCGTCGACCGGGACCGCTATCGGCTTGAGCTCGAGCAATCCGGTTTTGCCGACATTCGGATGATCGATATCAGCGCATATGTGATGCCGGGACTGGCGCAGTTCATCCGGAGGCTGCGGCAGGACAAAGTGGCAGCCGGGGTCAGCAAAAGGCCTGGATGGCTGGGACTGCTCAAATACCGGCTGACGGGCAGGTTTCTGGAATGGGCCCATCGCCGGTCGGTCCTGCGCTATTGCCTGATCATCGCCACCAAGGCGGGCTGATCCGGCAATCAGACCGGGATCAAATCGCTTGCGAAACGCAGGTCCGCCCGTCATCTTGCCGGGACATGTACCCCCGACGGATGACAGAAGCAGGACCAGACTGGCCCGGGCTTTATGAAAGGAAAATAGCGCCATGAGCCAGGACGATCTGCTCGAAAATTATCGCCGTGCCTTCGATAACAAGGTCGGCTTCGGCCGCAGACCGGCCCTGATCATGATCGACTTCTGCCAAGGCTATTTCGATCCCGATTGCGATCTCTACGCCGACGTGGAAGACGCGCTGGCCTCGGCCTTGCGGGTACGCGAAGCTGCGCAATCGGCGAAAATTCCGGTTATCCTGACCAACGTTTCCTATCATCCCAGCGCGATAGACGGTGGCCGTTTCTTCGAAAAGGCGTCACCACTGCGCTATTTTATCGAGGGCAATCCGATGGCGGCCTTTGCCAAGGGGCTAGAGCCGCGCGCAGAGGAACTGGTGGTTACCAAGCAATATCCCAGCGCCTTTTTTGGCACCTCGCTTGCCTCCACCCTTACCGCCATCGGGGCAGACAGCGTATTGCTGGCCGGCCTGACCACGAGCGGCTGTGTCCGGGCGAGCTGCGTCGATGCCATGTCGCACGGCTTTCGCACGGCGGTCATTGCCGATGCCTGCGGTGACCGGCACGAAGCCCCCCATGAGGCCAATCTGTTTGATATGAACGCCAAATATGCCGACGTCGTCAGCGAAGAAGAAGCTCTTCACTTCCTTGGGGGATTGTCGACTGAACGGGCGGCAGGCGGCCGGTAAATTACCCGATGGTCATGACGGGCACCGGCCAGCCTGCCCGATGAGAAGGTCTAGGTCAGATGCCCTTCCGCCGCTGCTATCGAAGCGGGTCGGAGACAGATGCGCGCGGATTGGGCGTGCCTAGGGCGCGGCTGGTCCGATCCTCATCACCACACTCTGATCCTCGTCGGTCACGACATAGAGCTTGCCATCCGGCCCCTGCCCCACATCCTTGAGACGCTGGTGCAGACTGTCCAGCAATATCTCCTGCCGGACTTCTTGCAAATTATCGTTTAACACAATCCGCAGCAGCGCACCGGTTCCGTTGATCTGCCCTCGCCTGGCACTGGTTACGAACAGGTTATTCTTCCATTCCGGCAGGATTTTACCGGTGTAGAAGGCGATGCCATTGGGCGCGACAGATGGCGACCAGAACATCAGCGGCGCCTGGATGTCGGCACCAACCGGATTGGCGGGCAAGCTGGAGCCGCCGTAATCAGTCCCGAAGGTAAAGCGGGGCCAGCCGTAATTACCTCCCGGCCTGATTTCGTTGAGTTCATCTCCGCCCTGGGGACCATGTTCCGACGCAACGATCCGGCCGGAGCGCGGGTCCATGGCCAGACCGAGCGGATCGCGGTGCCCATAGGTCCAGATTTCTGGTCGCGCGCCTGCTGTTTTGACAAAAGGATTATCAGGCGGGATCGTTCCGTCCCGCGATATCCGCAGAATCTTTCCGTAAATATTGTCGGTCCGCTGGGCCGAGTCGATATCGCCTACGCTCAAGGCACCCACTGACACGAAAACTTCATTGCCCTTGCCAAACAGGATACGCGATCCTCCGGCTCCGACCACGGCCTCCCCTTGCAGCAGGTCTTTCATCTTGGTCAAGCGCATTCCATCCAGCTCACCGCGCGCCAGAACGGTCGCCGCCGTAATCCGCTGGGTCGCCGGATCCAGGCCGATCGGCTTGTTATATGTGAAGAAAATCTGCCGATTGGCCGCAAAGTCCGGATCGAGGGCTACAGCCTGAATGCCCAGGACATCGTCCGGATGAAGGTGCGGGAGATCGACATAGGTCGGGATATTTGCGATCGGCTGGGCGATCAGCTTGGGATCGGCCCCGGTTGCCCCGCGCAACAGACGCAGCCGCATCCCCCTCTCGACGATCAAGGCATCGCCGTCAGGAAGAAAAGCCAGGCTATAGGCATGCGAAAGTCCGCTCGCTATGATTTCAACCTTGACCTTGGCTTCTTCTGCGGAGGCGAAGATAAATGGCCCCGGACCCGGCAGCTGGGAAGGCACGCCCACTTCTTTCACATCAGAGGAATATGCCGGGGCTGGCATGACCGATGCAAGTGTAGCGGCCACACCCAGGGCGGCACCTCGAAGCGTCTTCCGCCCCCAATATTCTTCCGGAAACTTTACCAACGCCTTCTCCCCTGTCCCTGCACGAATTCTCCGCGCAGCTTAGACTAGTCGACGCGCAGAACGAACGGTAATTGCAGAACCGGCCAGTTCAATGCCATCTTGGGTCAGGCGGCATGAACTGGCCTATATCAGTCGTGGCGTCCGGGGCGTGACGGCACGAACATGCGTTCCGGCTAGGCGATCAAGGTCTGGACCGGGACATATTCATAGCCCAGATCTTGCGCGACCGCCTCGTAGGTCACCTTGCCTTCGTGGACATTCAGTCCGGCGGCCAGATGGGGGTTGGCTTTCAGGGCTGCCTTCCACCCCAGATTGGCGATACGCAATGCGTGCGGCAGAGTAACGTTGTTCAGCGCATAGGTGCTGGTACGAGCAACCGCGCCCGGCATGTTGGCGACACAATAGTGAACGATGCCGTCGACGACATAGGTCGGGTCAGCGTGAGTCGTTGCGCGTGCGGTTTCGAAACAGCCGCCCTGATCGATCGCGACGTCAACCAGAACCGCGCCGGGCTGCATCGTGGACAGCATGTCGCGAGTCACCAGCTTCGGTGCCGCGGCGCCGGGCACGAGTACCGCGCCGATCACCAGATCAGCTTGCGCGACTTCAGCAGCCAGCGCTGCACGGCCGGAAAACAGGGTGCGCGCACGGCCTTCAAAATGGCTGTCGAGCCGTTCAAGCACCGCCGGATCACGGTCCAGAATGGTAACATTCGCTCCCAGACCAACCGCCATTTGCGCGGCATTGAAACCCACGACGCCGCCACCGATAACGACGACCTTGGCCGGCAGCACACCCGGGACACCGCCCAGCAGCACGCCACGGCCGCCATGGGCCTTTTCCAGCGCCGTGGCGCCTGCCTGGATCGACATGCGACCAGCGACCTGGCTCATCGGCTTCAGCAGCGGCAGGGAATTATCGACACCTGTGACGGTTTCATAAGCAATCGCGGTCACCCCGGATTTGATGAGGTCGGCAGTCTGATCGGCATCGGGTGCCAGGTGCAGATAGGTGTACAATATCTGTCCCTTGCGAAGCTGCGCGCGTTCGACGGGCTGTGGCTCCTTCACCTTGACCACCATTTCACATTCGGCGAAAATTTCGGAGGCGGTCGCCTTTATCGCTGCACCAGCGGCGATATACTCGTCGTCGTCGGCACCAATGCCTTCGCCGGCACCGGATTCGACCCAGACCTCATGCCCATTGGCGGTCAGTTCATGAACGCTTTCTGGCGTCAGGCCGACGCGATATTCATGGTTCTTGATTTCCTTGACTGTACCAACACGCATCGAAAATTCTCCCTCATAAATGATAGAGAAATATATAGAGCTTTCGGCGTGGATATTCTTACCAAAGCAGTGGCCATTTCGGCGAAAAATGGTAATATATCCCACAAGAGCGGGTTCTAACGGGATATATTATATGGATCAGGTCGACCAATCACTGCTTTGTGCCCTTCAGGACGACTCAGCACGTTCCATTGCGGAGCTGGCTGAGTTTGTCGGCGCTTCCACGTCGGCCTGCCATCGCCGGATCAAGTCGCTGGAATCGGCTGGCGTTATCCTTCGCTACTCCGCCGTGCTCGACCCGCATCGACTGGGGCTCAACCTGCAGGCATTTGTCGAAATCACGCTGACCAGCCAAAGCCGCGAAGCGATGGACTGTTTCGAGCAGGCCGTCGGCGAGTTCAGCGATATTCTGGAGTGCCATCTAATGTCGGGAAATGCAGATTATATCCTGCGCATTGCAGCACGCGATCTGGAACAGTTCGACCGTATCCATCGCGATTGCCTGTCCCGGCTGCCAGGGGTCAGCGCAATGCGATCCAGTTTCGCCATCCGCACAATCAAGAACTGGAGCGGATATCCTGTCGGCTGACGAAAGCGGTGTATGACACTGCGCCATTCCGCTCTTCAAAAAAAAGCTCCGGAGCCGCTAATGCAGCCCCGGAGCGGAAATTATGCGAAGTTCCAAGCAGAAGGAATTTCGCTGCATATTTTGCCTCGGACTATTTTCTGAGCGAAACCGTCAGGCCAATCGTGCGCGGACGGAACGTACCGGCACGATAATATGTCGAGCCTGGAGTTTCATGGAACAGCGCCAGCAGAGGCTGACTGTTGGTGACGTTATTCATGAATATGCTGACATCCAGGCTCGTATCATCGGAAAGATCAAATTTGCTTCCGAGACGCAGGTCGAGCTGCGAGGTGGCAGGCGGCCGTGGCAAGTTCGGATCGGTCAGCGGCGAGTTGAGATCGAGAGGTTTCTTGATCCGGCTGCTGTAGCTGAAATCCGCCCGGCCATAGACTTCCGCGTCGCCCACAGGCTGGACATATTCGCCGTTGAGCTGGATCGTCCAGGGTGCCACTCCGGGGAACGGCTCGCCTGCTTTTCTGACCACAGTATTGCCCGGTCCGGGGATCGAAGAGGTATACCGGGCATTCACGTAGGAAGCCGAAGCACCCAAGGTCAGTCCCGTAACCGGCCTGATCGAAAGCGCCAGATCGACACCGTCAATCTTGGCGGTTCCGAGGTTGAGCGTGGTCTGGATCGTGCACTGGGGCAAGACGATCAGGGTCTGTACGTTTTTCCAGTCAACGCGGTAGGCCGAAAGGTCAACCGCCAGCTTGCCATCAAACAGCCGGTTTTTGCTGCCGATTTCATAGCTCCAGATGGAATCGGGTTTCACGTCGAGCGTAGCGTAGGGATCGATACCGATCGCCGCAGCATCGTCAACGCAGTTGCCGCCGACCGGCGACGCAACACCGGATCCGCGGACACCCTTGCTGGCACTTGCATAGAATAGATTGTTCTGATCGGCCTGGAACGAGACGCCGAACTTTGGCGTAAAAGTCTTGCTGGTCGTATCGGCCCTGTCGGTCTGACCTTCACTGGAAAGGACCGGCCCTGCTCCAAATCCGGTAAATTCGTATTTCGCAATCGTGTAACGCGCACCCGCTGTCAGCTTGAGCCGGTCAATAACTTCGTAGTCAGCCTGGGCATAGGCAGCATATTGCCGGTCGCGGTGCTCGTTGCGGACAAAATTTGAATACAGCCCCTGATAGAGTTCGGTTCCGAAAAACGAATCGGTAAGACTGTCAAACGGCGCTTCGCCGATCGATTCCTGGAACAGATTGATGACATCGAGCAAACGCTCATCCCTGGCCGCATACTGATCACGCACGTAGGACTTCTGGTAGAACAAGCCTGCGATCCAGTTGAGGCGATCAGACTGGTTATTGTCCTGCAGACGAAGCTCTTGAGTGAACGCCGTCTGTTTGGTGAGGTTCAATGTGCTCGGCGCATAATCCTCGAAGCCTGCCGGGAACGGACCTCCGCTGAAGCCGCCCGAGAAGACGTAGCTGAGCGACGTGTCGTCGTTGATCGTTTCCGTCGTGCGATGGAAATAGGACGTATCGGAAATCAGCGATACGCCGCCAAGATCGAGCTCTGCCTTGAGGGCAGGCAAGGTGAACTTGTCCTTGCGCGGCTCCGCACGCTGGTTAAGGCTCAGGCGCAGATCGCCCGATTCAGGGTTGGAAGTCGCCAATTCGAACCGGGATCCGTCGTTGATTTTGAGATCTTGATGGTAGACCGATGGAGTCAGCGTCAGCATGTCTCCCAAGCGGAAACCCAAGGCCAGTCTTGCGGAAAAACTGTCCTGGCTGTTGCTGTCCTTCCGGACCAGTTGCTTGGTATACGGATCAAGCCGGTCGATATAGCCGCCATCGCGCCTGAGCCAGGCACTGGCCCTGAACGCGATCTTGTCCTGTACGATCGGCGCCCCCACGGCCACGCCGCCTTCGTAACTGGCCGCACCATGTTTGGTAGTCGCCAGTTCGGAACGCGCATAGACGCTAAGGTCGTCGTAATTGGGCTTGGGCATGATGAAGCGGATTGCGCCGCCGACCGAACCGCTGCCGAACAATGTGCCCTGCGGTCCGCGCAACACTTCTACGCGCTCGAGGTCGAAGACTTGCGGGTAGACATTGCCGAGCGACGGGCTGACGCCAACACGGGTCTGTACCGGCGTGTCATCAATATAAATGCCGGTGGTGGGGATTCCTGACTGGGAATCGACCCCGCGGATAGCAATCGTGGTCTGGCCGGTGCCGTACACCGTCGCACTTTGCCCGAAGGTGATGCCCGGCGTTATAGAGGCAAGGTCAGCAATCGAACGGACACCCTGAACGTCCAGTTCTTCCTGACCCTTGGCGACGATGCTTGCCGGCGTCCGGCTGAGCACCGTAGATTTGCGGGTTGCCGTGACAACGATTTCCCCCGGGAATGCCGCTTCACTATCGGAATTTTGAACGGTGTCGCCCTGCGCGTCCTGTCCATATGCGGGCATCGCCATGGAGAGCGGAATAACCGCGCTCGATATCATAAAGGCTCTCATAAACAGCGCGCGGCTGTTGGTGTGGTTCCCGTTCAAAATAAATCTCCCTCTTTAATTTAACATCAAAAATGCCGTCAATTTTCATATTACAGGACGGTCAAAAACGATGTGCCACCTCCCTGATGACAGCACCCAACAATGAGAAAACACCGAATCATTGTATGAATATACATATTTCAGGTTTAAAATAAATGCAAGTCGCGCTATTTTTATGCTGACCGGTCGACCCGAAACGATTCCGGGCCTGTGGCAAGCATTTAACCAAAGGCCATTGCCGGATGGCTCAGCGTGACTACCATGGCAAAGGCCAGCGATCCGATCCGCGGGCCTGCAGACGGATTTGGAAGAATGTAACTGGAGTTGGGTGAATGGATAGATGAAACCGAAACTGGAGAAAAATCTTCTAGCCCGTTTCGAGAGCGAAACAGCCAAGTTTCGCGCGGTTCTGGCGAAGGGCCGTTCATCCAATCAAGTGGCGCTGTTCGATTTGCTTGTTGAACGATCTATGGATGAAAGGTCGCCAAAAGAAATCGAGATCGCCCTGGCGCTATTTGGGAACAAGGCATCTCTCGACACCAATACAGATTCGGGCGTCCGCGTTTATGTTCATCGCCTCCGCAAACGCATTGATGATTATTACCGCGGAAAATCGGGCACCCGCCTGGTCATCCCCAAGGGTGAATATCGGATTGTGCTGGAGGAGGTGGATGCTCCAGAGCCGCCCCTTGGCCCGCTGGCCCGTATCACCCGGCTCCTGATGATAAATCCGACGCTCAGCATCGGACTGTCGTTCATTCTGTGCGCTGGCCTGTTTTTTGTGAGCTGGCAGATATGGCCGACCGACCGTTATCGGACATCGGGCGCGGTGAATGCGCGACCGGACCTGTTTGCGGGGACCAACGCTTGGCACGATCCATTGTTCGCCATAGGGGATAATTTGCTGCTGGCCGAAACGGAAGACCAGCTCGTTACGCAGCGCATGATACTGGATCCCGAAGTCCAGACACGCGAAGAATTTGGCCGCTTTTTGATAGCTCATCCGGAAAAATTCTATGAACTCTACGATTTCAGCCTCAGATTTGCACCCATAGAAACAGTCGAGATTGCCTGGAAAGTGCAGGAAGCGCTGACAGCATCGGCCAGTGGCAAAGGAAAAGACGCGGCAATGATGCCGGTCTCATCGATCCGTACCGAAGAGCTGCAGTCCCACGATATTATTTATGTCGGCAGGTTGTCGCAGCTGGGCATGCTGCATCAATATGCTTTCTCTCGTTCCCGCTTGCGACTGACAGCATATGATCGCCTTATCGATAGACAAAGCGGAACAGTGTTCAAGGGTCAGGTCTATGTCGAAAGTCAGTCGAAGCCCGAGCCCGATTACGGCTATCTCTCTATACAGGCGAGGCCCGCAGGCCGCACATTGATGATTATGGCCGGACTGGGTGATCGGGGAACCGCAGCAATCGCCGATCTGCTGCACTCGCCCAAAGCCCTGGCATCTTTGAAAAAGCAACTGGGTTCAGCCCGCCATTTCGAAGCCTTGTTCGAAGTCACAACTCTGCCGAGCCGCCCGGCAAGCCGTCGCCTGGTTCTGCTGAATCCGCTACCCTGACAATAAGCTGCATATTATCGCTTGGCGCGCAATTGATTTTCCTTTAAGTTTGAAACAAAGGAGAATGATGAGATGCGTATAGCATGCTTGGGCGGAGGACCTGCCGGGTTATATTTCGCCATCTCGGCCAAATTGCGCGATCCCGCACATGATATTCATGTATTCGAGCGGAACCGGTCGGGCGAGACTTTTGGCTGGGGCGTGGTTTTTTCCGACCAGACCATGACGAATCTGATGCAAAATGATTCGGTGAGCGCGGAGGAAATGGCCAGCAGCCTTGCCCATTGGGATGATATCGAGGTGCAGGTTTCCGGCCAATCCGTGATATCTTCCGGCCATGGCTTCATCGGCATTGGCCGCAAGCGATTGCTTGAAATATTGAGCGATCGCGCGAAGGCGCTAGGCGTCACCATTCATAACGAATTTCCGTTCGATGCCGACCTGTCCCGCTTTGCCGATTTTGATCTGGTCGTAGCGGCCGATGGCATCAACAGCGAAGTGCGGACGGCCAATGCTGAAAAACTGGGGGTTACGGTCGACCAGCGAACCAACAAATTTTGCTGGTTGGGAACCACAAAGCAGTTCGATGCCTTTGCATTTCTTTTTGAAAAGACAGATGCAGGCTGGATATGGGCGCATGCCTATCGCTTTGACGAAACTCACTCCACCTTCATCGTCGAATGCTCACCGGAAACCTGGGAAGGCCTTGGCTTTCAAAACATGGAGCAGCCTGAATCGATCGCCTTGTGTGAAAAGATTTTCGCGCGGCACCTGGATGGCAATCCCCTCATCACGAATGCAACGCATCTGCGCGGGTCAGCCGCCTGGATCAATTTTCGTCGCGTGGTTTGCGAAAACTGGTCCTTTGACAATGTTGTCCTGCTGGGCGACGCCGCGCATACCGCGCATTTTTCCATCGGGTCGGGAACAAAACTGGCTCTTGAGGACGCGATCAAGCTTGCCGAAGTCCTTGATCGACCGGGACTTGATGACCGTGCAGCGCTAAAAGACGCGCTGAGTGACTATCGCGATCAACGGCATATCGAGGTTCTCAAAATCCAGAACAGCGCCCGCAATTCGACCGAGTGGTTCGAAACGCTGGATCGCTATATCGGGTTCGAGCTGCCACAATTCGCCTATTCGCTGATGACCCGCAGTCAGCGGGTCAGCCATGAAAATCTCAGGGTCCGCGATCCCGATTGGCTGAGCGGCGTTGAACGCTGGTTTTCGGGCGGAGCCTCGCAGGACCATAGTCCGCCACAGCCCATGTTCACCCCCTTCACTCTGGGCGAAATGCACCTGGCCAACCGGGTGGTTGTTCCTGCAATGCTGACCTACAGCGCCGACGAGCGGGGATGCACCACCCCTTTTCACGCCGTGCACTATGGCGCGCGGGCATTGGGCGGAGCGGGGCTGATCATCACGGAATCGCTGGCCGTTTCCTCTGAAGGGCGGACTACCCCGGCCTGCCCCGGACTTTATGCTGATGAGCAGCTGGACAGCTGGCAAGAGATGGTGGCCTTCGCTCATCAACACAGCAAGGCACGAATGTGCGCACAGCTCAGCCATGCCGGACCGCGCGGAAGTTGCCAGATTCCCCAGGGAGCCAAGGGCATGGATGTGCCCCTGGAAGAACCATGGCCCCTGATCGCTGCATCCGCCCAACCCTGGCGGACAGGAGGTCTCGTGCCCAAGGCAGCGGACAATGCGGATCTCGACCGAATCTGTGAGGATTTCGTTGCCGCTGCGCAGCGTGCAGAAAAGGCCGGGTTCGACATGATCGAGATCCATGCCGGCCATGGAACGTTGCTGGCCAGCTTCCTGTCGCCCGCACTCAACGCGCGGACCGACAACCCTGGCGGAAGTCTGGAGAATCGTCTGCGCTATCCGCTCCGGATCATTGAAGCCGTACGCCAGGTGTGGCCTTCCTCGAAACCGCTGGCCGTGCGTTTCTCGGCGAACGACTGGCTTGGGGAACAGGGCATGACACCTGCCGATGCAGTTGTCACCGCGCGCGCGTTTAAAAATGCCGGGGTGGACCTGATCGATGTGTCCGCGGGCGAAACGAGCCCTGACGCGAAACCGGTATACGGACGGATGTTCCAGACTCCCTTTGCAGACCAGATCCGCAACGAAGCAGGAATTTCCGTCATCGCGGTTGGTAACATATTCGAAGCCGATCAGGTCAACTCCATCGTCACGGCAGGCCGCGCTGATCTTGTGGCGCTGGGCCGGCCCCATCTTGCCGATCCGGTCTGGACACTGCGCGCATCGGCTGCGGCCAACGACCACACGCAGTTTGTTCCTCCCGCCTATATCTTGGGACAGGAACAGGCGCGCAGGCTTGCCGAAAAAGCAAAAGGCGCACAATGACGGGAAAAAATACCGCTCCAACCGAAGATGAGGCCATTACATTGTCAAATACGTCTAACGAAGAAGCTCTCCCTGCCGGAGCAGGGTCTTCCGAGCTGCGGATGTGGGTCAGGCTGCTGGCCTGCGCCAAGATCGGCGAAAAACAGTTGCGCCGGAGATTCGAGGACGAGTTCAAGACCACCCTGCCACGCTTTGATGTACTGGCCGCACTTCACCGCGCGCCAGAGGGCTTGCGGATGAGCGCCTTGTCGCGTGCTCTGCTCGTATCAAACGGGAATGTGACGCTCGTTGTCAGGCAATTGCAGGAAAACGGCCTGGTTGAAACGCACATCAACCCCAAAGATGCCCGTTCCGCCATCGTATCCCTGACCGCCGCCGGAAAGCAGCGGTTCATGATTCTGGCAGAGGCGCATCATCGCTGGATTTCCGAGATATTCGATGGCGTATCGGAATCCGACATGGATATGTTGGCGCAACTGCTCGGTCGCGTCCGATCTGAACTGAGCGGGGATCACTGAACATGGCATTTCAGACTTCTACCCAGGTTCGCTTTGCCCATGTTGATGGCGCGGGTATCGTGTTTTATCCGCGCTATTTTGAAATGCTGAACGGTGCAGTGGAGGACTGGTTCGCGCTCGCACTGGGCAGCGATTTCCGGAGCATGCATCTTAATCGGGGTATCGGCGTCCCTTCCGTGCAGGTCGAGGCAGAATTTTTGGCGCCCAGTATGCTTGGCGACGTGCTGACTATCGAGATAACGCCGACGCGGGTCGGTCGAAGCAGCTGTTCCTACGAAGCCGTTTTCGCCGCAGACGGGACGGACCGGATGAAAGCCAATGCCACCCTTGTGTGCATGGACATGGCCTCGCAGAAAGCCATTCCCTGGCCTGACGACATCCGCCTACGCATGGTCGACGATCTGGTTCCGGCCGACTGAAGCCGCGCTTGCACCGCCTTGAAGCGGTGCAAGCGCGCTTATTATCGATCAGGCGGCAACGACAGGGTGCCGCAAGGTTCCAATCCCCTCGACGCAAGCGACAATCGTATCACCCGGCCAGAGAAATTCCTGGGGATCACGCCCGGCACCGACGCCGGCCGGCGTTCCGGTGGCGATGATATCGCCTGGCTCAAGCGTAATGCCCTTGCTGATATCGGCAACAAGTTCGTCGACCTTGAAGAGCATATGGCTGGTATTGCTGCGCTGTTTTTCGACACCGTTAACGGTCAGCCAGAGATCAAGAGTCTGGGGGTCGGAAATTTCGTCGGCGGTCACCACAACCGGGCCCATCGGGCAATAGCTGTCCTGCCCCTTGGAATAGATCCACTGGCCGGCGCGACGGCAATCGCGCGCGCTCATATCGATGCAAACCGTATAGCCGAAGATATAGCCGAGCGCCTCTTCGCGGGAGACCTCCTTAGCGCGACTGCCGATGATGGCGGCCAGTTCCACTTCCCAATCGAGTTGCTGCGTGATCTCGCTATTGTGCAGGATCGGTTCATTCGGGCCGATCACCGTAGTGGGGGGCTTCGAAAAGATGACCGGCTCGCGCGGGAGATCGGGGGAGCTGTCCAGTGACTTTGCGCTTTCCGCTACATGTTCCGTATAGTTGAGACCAATGCCGAACACGTTCTTGCGCGGACGCGGGATCGGAGCGAGCAGCTTCACATTGCCCAGCGGTATCGTACTGCCCAACGGCAATGTCTCTCCGCAATCTGTAATCAGCGACGAAACCGCGGCAACCGCGGCAGGCCCAAGATCAATAAATTCCAGCATGGACGCCGGCAGTTCGACGCCCTTTGCGACCCCGAAACGGGCCAGATCCAAAACATTATCGCCAACAATGGCTCCCAGACGCGCTTCAGCCTCAACCGAGGCCCGGTAAGTAACAAGTTTCATTATAGTTCCTTGGTTTGAAAATCAGGATAGTATCGGCTGGTGCCCCCCATTGTCACCGAAGGCTTCTTCGCGATAGAGTCCCAGAGCACGCATCACCGGCAGGTCGTGAAAAGCAAAAAGGCACGCGTCCTCCGTCTCCGATGCATTGACATGTTCATGATACATCCATGCCGGGACGACGAAAATGTCGCGTTCCTGCCAGTCGAAGCGCTTTCCGTTGATAATGGACCAGCCCTTGCCCTTGCAACACTGATAGACAAAGCTGCCTGTCTGCCGATGGGCCTGGGTGTGCTCACCCGGGCGCAGCATCTGCATATGAGCCCCGATCGTCATCATCACCGGACCCCCGGTCTGGGGATTGACATATTCCATCAGCACACCGTCATAGGGCGAGCCGTCGGTGACCTGCGCATATTTTTGCAGCGCTTCATAAGTCGGCGCCCATTCATATTTCAGTAGCGGAGAATATCGTTTGTCCCACGTGTCTCCCCAAGGACGCAGGCCAGGGTTCGCCCAGGTGGCAACCGCATCATCCACCGGATAGGTGACGGCATGGCTGAGATCGGGGTGCACCTCATAAAAGTTCGCCTCGAGTGCATTCATCATCGGAATGTCGAGGCCGTCCTGCCAGATACAAATCGATCCGTCCTCTGCGATGCCATGCTCGTGCCACGTCCCGTTAGGGGTAAGCACAAAATCGTTAGCGCCGAGCGTCATCTTGTGGCCGTCGACATTGGTAAAAGCTCCGGACCCCTCCATGATGAAGCGCAAAGCGGAAGCACTGTGCCGGTGGGAATAGGCGCATTCGCCCGGCTTCATCACCTGCAACCCGGAATAGAGCCAGCCGACCGCAGCCATGACGTCCTTGCGCCCGGGGTTCTCCAGATAGACCACGCGCCGTCCCGCCTCTTCGGGGGTTACGAGATCAAGTGCCTTCAGCACGTCCTCGCGGAGATCTTGATATCGCCAAAGCATAGGCACCGAGGTCGACACCGGCTCCCATGGTTCGATCTTGTTGGCGACCGTCCACAACGCCCCGGTCCCGAGTTCGGACAAGCGTTTATAATAAGCCACGCGATCTGGCGTGTCGGTCACATTGGCGCGGCCCGCCATATCCTCTCGATATTGATCATAACTGGTGTCAGACATTGGAACGCCTCCTCAATTTATTATAAGCTTAAAATAAATTGCACAGATGTCAAATGGAACTATGGTGGATCGCAACGAAATCGATCATTTAAGGGGTATCATGTCAGAATCATTTACCGCAGCCGTGATCCAGGCGGCTTCTTTTCCGCAGGACTCGCTTGCCTCCGCCGAGAAAGCGGTCGGCCTGATCCACGAGGCTGCCGCCAAGGGCGCAAGACTGATGGTGTTTCCGGAAGCCTTTTTGGGTGGCTATCCCAAGGGCGCGTCGTTTGGCACACCGGTCGGCCTGCGCAAGCCGGAAGGGCGCGAGGATTATCGAATTTACCACGAATCGGCGATCGATCTTGATGGTCCTGAAGTCGATCTGCTGTCGGAAGCCACTGCCGCTACCGGAGCTTTTGTCGTGATCGGCGTGATCGAACGCGAGGGCGGCACCGTCTATTGCACAGCGCTGTTTTTTGACGGCGAGAACGGACTTGTCGCCAAACACCGCAAATTGATGCCTACAGGCGCGGAACGCCTGATCTGGGGCTTTGGGGATGGCTCCACCCTGCCCGTGATCGATACGCCGCTTGGTCGCATAGGGGCAGTCATCTGCTGGGAAAATTACATGCCGATGCTGCGCATGACGATGTATGATCAGGGCGTCACCCTGTATTGCGCGCCCACGGCGGACGACCGCGATGCATGGGCGGGTTCCATGCGGCATGTCGCTTTGGAAGGGCGGTGCTTTGTTCTCTCCGCCTGTCAGCATATTACCCGCGGCGCCTATCCGGATGATTTCGACTGCGCTCTGGGCGATGATCCCGACACAGTGCTGCTGCGCGGCGGCAGCATGATCGTGGCACCCCTGGGCGACGTTCTCGCCGGACCGGACTTTTCAGGCGAAACGATTCTCTATGCCCAGATCGATCCGGACGAAGTGGTACGCGGAAAATATGACTTTGACGTCACAGGCCATTATGCCCGGCCCGATATATTCAACCTGACGGTCGACGTCGCTCCAAAGCGCGCCGTCCGTCGCACAGAGGAAAGCTGATGGAATTCGACTTTGCCAAGGTGGCAACAGCGGATCGTTACAAGCTGATGAGCGCATCGATCACTCCACGACCGATCGCCTGGATCACTACAGTATCCCCGGATGGTGTGCGTAACGCTGCCCCCTACAGTTTCTTCAACATGATGGGATCGGAACCGCCGCTGGTTGCGGTTGGACTGATGCGCCGTCCGGATGGCAGTTACAAGGACAGCGCGCGCAATATTCTCGATACCGGCGAATTTGTGGTCAATCTGGTCAGTGAAAGCGACGCACCGGACATGAATTTGACCTGCATTGATGCCCCGCCCGATTTCGACGAATTGGAGGCTGCGAACCTTGCCACCGAACCATCCAGCCTAATCGCTCCACCCCGGATCGCATCGGCGCCGGTATCGATGGAGTGCCGGCTCTATCAGAGCGTCGAGGCTGGCCTGACAACGGTCGTGCTGGGTGAAGTCTTGCGCTTCCACATTCACGATGATCTGGTCGATGCGGACCGGCTGCATGTCGATAGTTTGGCCATGAACCTCGTGGCGCGCATGCACGGGGCCGGCTGGTACACACGCTGCAAGGATTTGCTTCAGTTGCGCCGCCCGGAATATGCCGAGTGGATCAAGACACAGAAATAGGATTCAGACCTAAAGCGGTTCGTTCCAATCACGAACGGGCAGGATCTCCAGATTGCTGACCTTACCAGTGTCGGTCAATCCGATGCGCACCTCCATAATGCCGCCCTTGTAGCGCGCCCGATAGCGAGAGGCGGTTTCAGCGCACCCTTTCCGCTTGTCGAACAGGGCAACCTCTTCGAGCCCACCCAGTTCGCTGACCATCCCGCCATAGAGAGCCGTCAGTTCATCAAAATCGAGCTGGGCGAAATCAGCATAATCCGCATAGTTTGACTGCCCTGAAGCGATAGCTTCAAGCAGGACACGAACTCTTGCCGTTGCGGCGGGATCGGCCTCCGGCATGGGAGCAGAGCGGTCGCGAGCGAGCGCAGGATCAACCAGAGCTGCCAGCCCCCGCGCAAGATGCTGCACATCAGCGCCCTCGCCATTGACAAAAACGGCTACGGTCAGGTCCTTGTCGGGATAACGCAGGGCATAGGTCTGAAAGCCCTGCCAGCTACCCGAATGCCACCATGACCGTGTCGCTGGTGCAAGAAACCATCCGGGAGAATAAGCACAGGTCGATCCGTCATTGAGTTTTGCGGGCTGCGTCAATTCCTTCCAGGAGCCGGGGAGAAGCAACTGTCGCTGCGAAACCGCATGAGCCCAGGCCGCGTAATCCAGCACCGACAGATACATTGAGCCATCGGCGGTTGAATTTGCGGTCTGCGAGATCCATTCCGCGTTCCGCAACTTCCCTTCCCGAACCTCATATCCGGAGCTCCGGTTGGGAATGATCGCCAATTCGTCGATCCCGCGAGCGGAATGCATGCCCAGTGGGTCAAACAATCGCTGCTGGAAGAATTTCGTCCAATGCTCTCCGGTTATTTCCTCGATCACGAAGCCCAATACGATATATCCGGCGTAGCTGAAGCGCCAACGCGATCCCGCAGGAAAGTTCAGATCCTCCGCCGCGATAATCGCAAGCAGCTGATCAGTGGTATAGTCTGTCCGAAAATCGCCGTTTGGCGTCGCCGGGAGTCCGGAGGTGTGATCCAGCAGTTGGCGGATCGTCACCTTGTGCCATTTTTGCGGCGCGCCCTTCAAATATTGGGTGACCGGCGCATCCAGGCTTAATTTTCCATCTTCCACCAGCAGCATGATCGCCGCAGCCGTCAATTGCATGCCGGTCGCGCCGGCTTTGAAGAGCGTATCGCTGTGGACCGGGACGCCCAGTTCGATATCCGCCTGACCGAAGCCTTGTGCGCGCAAAAGCCTGCCTTCTTGCATGATAGAAATCGCCACGCCCGGCGTGTTGCTTGCTGCCATCTCGGCCTGAACCAGATCGTCGACCGGATCGGCATGCGCGACCTGCGGCATGACAGTGAGACACAGAGCGATACAAAAAGTGCGAGAAATTGATATCATGCCAGATCAGTGGCGCAGAATATCGCATTCGAACATTGCGAGAAAGACCAGAATATTTCTAGTCCCGGACAATGACCCGCTGGCGGCTCATGGATTAGCCTGCTGCAGTTTGAAGGCCTCAATCGGTCGATAGACTGGCATATTTTCAGAATTGTCCCAAATGCCGCTGGCCCGGAGAACCCGGTCGAGGATCAGCGTTGCGCCAATATTGACATTCTTCATGGTGCGCACTCGATAAAGCGCCTCGAACCCGTTTTCTGTGCTTTTTGCGTCAGCCTTGATTGCCAGCAGCTGATCCGGGTCGCCAGCGAGCTCCGCCGCTTCTTTCAGCCCTGCATCCCCCAGAGCTGCAACAATCAAAATCCGGTTATTCGCAGGTCCGGAAAACCCAGCGATATAGGCGAAATCGCGCCTGGCAATCCGCTCGTCCGTCAATATCATGCCATCTGACTGATAGCGTTCCCCATTGCCTGCATCAATCAATGCGTCATTCCCCTTGCTCAGTTCAAAGCCGGAGGCCTGCACCAGAGGATCCCGCAGCAATAGCGGCATGCCGCTGAACTGCCCGACATAGATTATGTCAGAATTTGTCAGCATTTCCGGCGTCAGCTGAGATGCAGCCGTCAATCGCAAGGATCTGCCCTGAAACGCAGGTACCTTCGCTATCGTAGCCCGGATATTGGACAAGGCCTCGATCGTGCCGCCGCTGACAAACTGCTGATTATAGTCGACAGAATCCTCGACCTTTGTCGGATTGAGCATCTGGAAGATGGTAAGATCTTCCCGCGTCGGAACGGACCGGTCCCAGACCAGTTGCGGCGCAGCATCTGCATTGCTCCTGTTTGCATCCAATCTGGCGAAAAGATAATAATCACCAATAACGATCATCAGCGGCCGTACATTGCCCTCAAAAGGCTGCCATGCCACGGTTTTCGCCAGCGGATCGGTATCGCGACTGGTCCAGACCAGCGCCAGTCCGCCGATTGTCATGACCGCCAGCCCCAATAGCGCGACCCGAACCGGCAGAGACAGGGAAGATCCGGACGCCCATCTTGCCACGCGGAGCAGGGAATTGGGTTCGTCGCGATCAACCAGATTGATACAGTAGCTGCCAACGGGAATTTCTATTCTGGGGCCGGACTTGCCCGCGAACGTTGAATCGATCAGCTTGCGAAGCCGATATACATAGACCCGGACGTTGGCATCCTGTGATCCGTCCGTACCGGAGTCATCAGCGAAAGCCTCGTCAGCAATCTGCTGTTCTGAGGGAGTTTCGCCGCATAGAGATTTTTCAAGCAGATAGTCGAACAAACGCAGCAGTTTATCCGAACGGTTGCCTTCCAGAACGCTTCGAACATCTGATGCAACATCGATTATTCGCTCATGGTGCCGGTCAATGCCTGCTCGATCCGGCTGCTTCTGGTCCATATTCATAGTTCACAAATTACAACAATGACCCACTAATGCAACAATTGATGGCTAAGACGTAACACAAGGCAAAAAACTACGGTGTGATTCTTGTGCTTCCGCAAGGGCCACGAACAAAACCGGAGATGTTCGCGCTATCCCCGGACCAGTCGCCCGGAAACCGCGCGTTTCAGCCACTTCGTAACGGTTACACAACGCTAATCAGCTGTGCTCCCGGCCCGGATTCCCGTATGTAATGGGGAACCGGTTCGCAGAGGACAGGGCAGAAACGCGGCGGTAACGGGCAGAACGCCTGTCGCAGCAGAGCCCCCTCCGATATCGCAAAGATTGATGTCCCAGGCGGTACGAACCCGCCTGGACGAAGGACTGCGAGCGTTGCTACTAAAGGAGAGACTGAAATGACCATATCCAAAAAAATTGCAGGACCGCTTGGAGGCTTTTGCCTGCTCGCTTCCGCTCTGGCCACACCGGCCTTCGCTCACCATTCCTTTGCCATGTTTGATCAGACCCAGATCACAAAGAAGGCAAATGTAACCGTTTCCGAGTTTCGCTACACCAATCCGCATTCATTTGTCGTGGTGAACGTGCAGGAAAACGGAAAAATGAAGCGCTATGTGTTTGAATGCAACAGCATTAACATGATGGGCCGTGCCGGATGGAAGTTCAACACGATCAAGGCCGGCGACAAGGTGGATGTCACATACTATCCGCTGCGCAATGGCAAGCCAGGCGGTATGCTCAAAACCATCAAGATCCCGGATGGTCGCACCCTGAACGCCTGGTGATCATTTCGACCATATAAAAATCAAGAACATAATGGGCATCTGACCGCACATCCGGTCTGCAAGGAGATAGAGATGGTATTACACAAGTTCACCATGCTGACAGCGGTGGCGCTTTCCCTGGGCGCCTGCGCTGCAGTCAATGCCAAGGCCCCGTCGGCAGCACAGGCCGCTCCTGCGGCCACGTCTGGAGACCAGGTGACGGAGCCAAACATTACGGGCGTGTGGGAAATTTATCCCGACCCCTTTGCCGGTGACGAAAACACCTTTCTTGAGCTTCCTGTTCCCGGCGACGGCCCTAAACTGAAAGAGCCCTATGCCACGCAGTGGAAGAAACTTCGGGACGAGCGGGATGCGCTGATCAAGGCGGGTACGCCTCGGGTGGACCCCAGCACCCAGTGCCTGCCCGAAGGCATGCCGATGATCATGGGCGCGATCTTCCCGTTGGAGATTTTGCAGACCCCCGGTCAGATCACTGTTCTGGCAGAGTTCCTGACCCAGACACGGCGCATCTATCTCGACAAGCCGATGCGCGCGCTTGATGATATTAATCCGTCATTTTATGGATTTTCGTCGGCGAAATGGGAAGGCGATACGCTGGTCGTAACCACCAAGGGCGTTAAGGAAGACACGCGTTTCTTTGAAATCCCGCACAGCCGTGAAATGGTGATCACCGAACGGATGCGGCTGACAGGCCCTGACCTGATGGAAAATGTCATCACCATCGAAGATCCTGTCATGCTTGAAGAGCCCTATACATTTACTTACGGCTACCGGCGCAATCCCGAATATGAAATGATGGAATATTACTGCGAGCGAACCGACCCGCTTTTCAAGGTCACCGAAGATGGCACGGTCGAAATGAAGACCGCTGACGAGCTTGAATGAACAACTGGCTCTCGGATCGGAGCACAGGCCGCTCCGATCCAGCCAGACCGGGGGGATTCGATGACTCACAGACGTGAATTTCTGGAAAAGTCGCTGACGATCGGGCTGGCAACCTTTTGCGGGGGGTCCTTGTCGCCCGTGCTTGCCCGCCGCCCTCAGTCGAACCCGGCCATGGCTGTCAAGGGTGCCATGCCCGTTGACAGTTCGATCATGCGGCTCGGCGGCCTGGGCGATGGATACAAGATGACCATCGCAGCGAACGGCAAGCAAATCGTCGTGGTCAATGACGGACCAGGCTGGGCACCGCCACCGGCTACTTTTTACAGTACAAAATTATGGGAAGTGGAAGGCGAGCCAGAGACGGCGCGTTTTCAGATGCTTGACGGCTATCCCAATGTCGATCGCGCAGCCCATCCAGAAGGCGCGCCGCATTATTACGGCCACGGCGTCATCGCCATCGGCTCCAACATGTACCAGTTTCTTGCCACGCTGGACGATGCCGAAGACCGGCCGCGCCGCTGGACCGGTGCCAAGCTTATCTATTCCGCAGATAATGGCGCAACCTGGCACAACCAGAATGGCTCAAGCCCGATAATATGGGAAGACTGGAAGCAGCAGAGCTCTGCCAGTTTCCCTTTCTTCAATGAGCCGGATGGCTGCTTTTCGCTGCTTGCATTCTTGCAGCAGGGCAAGGCTTATGCCGCGAACCGGGACGGCTATGTTTATGTTTATGGTCTAAACGGCAGCGTCGACGGACTCATGAATCAACTCGTGATGTTCCGCGTCCCCCAGAACAAGCTGCTCGACCGCTCTGCCTATCGCTTCTTTGCTGGCCATGGCCACAATGGCACAGCGCGCTGGTCAGCGGATATTGCCGATCGCCAGCCGGTGCATAATTTTCCTCTTGGCTGGGTCAACTATACCAATTTGTTCCCCGGCGATCTTGTCGTCGAATCCTGGTTGCCCAGCGTGGTTTATAACGCACCCCTTGGCATATATATGATGGCGAGCGCCGGGATTGGCAGCGCGCCCGATGGTACCGAGTTTGGCAAGCCAAGCTATCTCGGCTTATGGGTATCGAAAAATCCGTGGGGACCTTGGCGGCAAATTCACGAAGATTCCGCATGGACGCCCGGCGATGATCAGGGCGCTCGCGCATATGCACCGCAGATCGCTCCGGGCTGGATTGCACCCGACGGAAAATCCTTCTGGCTGGTCTGGGCTGACCTGGCGGGTATCCGCGAATTTGGCAGAGATGAAGCGCTGGTCGATGCGGAAATGGCCAAGGCCAGCGACGCCAGCGAACGCACCATGATAGAGGCGGAAATTCTCCGCCGCTACATGCCCGGCTTTTCGATGAATGCCCAAAGGGTGGAGTTGAAGCTGGACTGAGTTCTTTCCTGATTGACTCGCCTCACCTCTATATCTATGCATTTGCATATATTGAAAGGTGATAATTATGGCAGAAAGATCGTTCGCCAAAGAAGTTGAGCATTTGCGCCTTGGAGATGGCGATGTCTTCAAGGGAGAGGCAATTCTGGCGATCACCAAGGGCTTGCTGCAGGCTGGCGTTTCTTATGTTGGCGGATATCAGGGCTCGCCCATATCCCACCTGATGGACGTGCTGTCGGACGCGCAAGATATCCTCGGTGAACTGGGGGTGAATTTCCAGAGCTCTGCCAATGAATCCACCGCAGCCGCAATGCTTTCCGCTTCGGTCATGTATCCCTTGCGGGGCGCAGTCGCGTGGAAATCGACGGTTGGCACAAATGTCGCCTCGGATGCCCTGGCCAATCTTGCCTCGGGCGGCGTAACCGGCGGCACGCTGGTGATCATTGGCGAAGACTATGGCGAGGGTTCCTCGATCATGCAGGAACGCACCCATGCCTTTGCCATGAAATCACAAATATGGCTCGTGGACCCGCGCCCCGATCATGGCCAGATCGTAGACCTGATCGAAAAAAGCTTTGAATTGTCGGAGGCATCGAACACCCCGGTGATGCTCGAAGTGCGCGTGCGCACCTGCCATATGCATGGCAGTTTCATAGCCAAGGACAATGTCAAACCCCCTTTCTCGATCGACGATGCATTGAACAACCCGAAACGCGACCTGGGCAGAATAGTGCTGCCCCCCGCCGCCTATGAGCATGAACAGGAGAAAATCCACCATCGCCTCCCGGCCGCTATCGATTTCATCCGCAGCAACCGGCTGAATGAATTTTTCGGACCGGAAACCGGCAAGGTCGGCATCATGTTGCAGGGCGGGATGTACAATAATGTGATCCGTGCCTTGCAATATCTCGGACTGTCCGATGCTTATGGGAACACCCAGATTCCGCTTTATGTGATGAATGTCACCTATCCCGTGATCGACAGCGAGATGGAGGAATTTGCAAAAGGCAAAGATGCCATCCTGATGGTGGAAGAAGGCCAACCGGAATATCTGGAGCAGGCGCTCAACACCGTTCTTCGGCGCAGTGGTGCATCAGCAACTATCTATGGCAAGAATGTCCTGCCGATGGGCGGCGACTATTCGGTCGAAGCCATCATGCACGGGCTCGAGGCCTTTCTCGAGGAGACGGACCCCCATATCATGGGCAATCGCCCGCCCCGTCCGGACGCAACTCCGGTGCTGGCCCAACCGGCCGTCAAGAAATTAAAGTCCGTTGTGCCTGCGCGGCCGCCAGGACTGTGTACCGGCTGCCCCGAGCGGCCTATTTTCGCGGCGATGAAGATGATTGACCAGGAACTGGGTGAACATCATGTTTCTGCCGATATCGGCTGCCATCTCTTCTCCATCCTGCCGCCGTTCAACATCGGCAACACGACCATGGGCTTCGGCCTCGGTGGTGCTTCGGCTTCTGCTTTCAGCCGCAGCACCGGCAAGCGTTCGATTGCGGTCATGGGTGATGGCGGTTTCTGGCACAACGGGCTGACGAGCGGGATTGGCAATGCTGTTTACAACAAGCATGACGGCGTCTTCCTCATTGTCGACAATTTCTACTCCTCCGCAACGGGAGGGCAGGACATCCTCTCCTCTCGCGCACATAACAAGTCGCGCAAAACCAACAATCCGATCGAAAAGGCCGTCCGCGGCGTGGGGGCGACATGGGTCCGCGAAGTCGACAGGACATATGACGTTGGCAAAATGAAGCGGGTGCTGCACGAGGCCCTGACCACCAAGGCGGAAGGCCCGAAGATCATTATCGCGTCGTCGGAATGCATGCTCAACAAGCAGCGCCGGGTACGTCCGATCGAGGCCCAAGCGGTCAAGGCCGGCAAGCGCGTAGTCAAGCAGCGATTTGGCGTCGACGAGGATGTATGTACCGGAGACCACGCCTGCATTCGACTGTCGGGTTGCCCGTCGCTCTCGGTCAAGCAGCTCGACGATCCTCTGCGCGACGACCCGGTTGCCGCGATCGACAATAGCTGTGTGGGATGCGGGAATTGCGGCGAGGTCTCCGAGGCTGCCGTCCTGTGCCCTTCCTTCTATCGCGCTGACATCATCAACAACCCGACATGGTGGGACCGCTTCAAGGCAAAAGCTGCGATGGGACTGATCTGTTCCCTGCAGAACCGGCGCCAGCGCCGGCGCATTGTTGTGGAGGCTGCATGATGCGTGACGAAACGGTAAAACTTCGCCTGGCGTCAGCAGGAGATGCCACCGAACGCCCGATCTCGATCGCGGTCGTCGCAATGGGCGGCCAGGGCGGTGGCGTGCTCACCGGCTGGATTGTCACACTGGCGGAAAATGCCGGCTGGGTGGCACAGTCCACTTCGGTCCCCGGCGTCGCCCAGCGTACCGGCGCCACCATCTATTATGTGGAAATCATGCGGCCACAGGATGGCAAGAAACCAGTCCTGGCGCAGATGCCGACACCTAGCGACGTGGACGTGGTCATCGCATCGGAATTTATCGAGGCCGGACGCTCGATCCTGCGCGGTATCGTGACCCCTGAGCGCACCACTCTCATTGCTTCAAGCCATCGCTCCTTTGCGATTGGCGAAAAGAGCGCTCCGGGGGAAGGTATTGCCGACAGCGGGGCTGTCACCGAAGCGGTGGGTGTTACGGCGCTGAACAGCATCATATTCGACATGAATGCGCTCGCCGCCGCCAATGGCAGCGTCATTTCGTCGGCGATGTTCGGCGCGCTTGCCGCCTCCGGCGTGCTGCCCTTCGCAGTGGCAGATTATCATGCCGTCATCGAAGGCAATGGCAAGGGTGTTGCTGCCAGCATCAAGACATTCGACGCCGCATTCGAACAGGCGCGCGGCTCGGGTGAAGCCACGCCTCCGCAAAAAGCGGCCCCGACCACCCAGATTGCTCCCGCTGCCAAAAGGCGCGTTTCACCGCGCGCTGAAGCGCTGGTTGCTCGCACCGAAACCGGCTTTCCTCCCCAGGTCGCGACCATTGCGCGCGTGGGCCTGGCAAAAGTCATCGACTTTCAGGATTTGGCCTATGGTGCCGAATATCTTGACCAGCTGGAGGCGGTCCATCAGCTCGACATAAGTCTGGGCGGCGCAGAGCAAGATTATGCGCTCAGCGTCAATGCGGCCAAATATATTGCCAATGCCATGGCTTATGACGATGTCGTTCGCGTGGCCGATCTGAAGACCCGCGCGTCGCGGCACAGCCGGATCGGAGAGGAAATCGGTATTCGTCCGGACCAGTTGTTCGAGACCACCGAATATATGCATCCTCGTCTGGAAGAGGTCATCGGCCTTGCGCCGATCTGGTTCGGCCGCTGGCTCCAGAACCGGCCAGGACTTTACGGATGGCTGGATCGACGGATCAGCAAGGGGCGCAGGGTGCGAACCTATTCCCCGGGTTGGTTCCTGATGCTCTATCTTGTCGCCGGCATGCGCAGCTGGCGGCGCGCGTCGCTCCGGCACCGGGAAGAAACCGCCCATCGCGATGCTTGGCTGACTCTGGCGAGCGAGCTTGCCTGCAGCAATTATGCACTGGGTGTCGAGGTGCTGCAATGCCAACGGCTGATCAAAGGCTATTCCGACACGCATGCCCGCGGCATTTCAAAATTTGCAAAAGTGACCGAAGAGATCAAATCGATCGCACATCGAGATGATGCCGCCGAATGGGCTCGCCGGTTACGCGAAACGGCAGTCCGCGAAGCGGAGGGCGATGAGCTCGACGGACTGATCCAGACCATCCGGTCGTTCGCCTGATTAAAACTTGCCCGTGTTAGTGGAAGATAGCATTAAGCCAGAGATGCTGTGCTGCCGAATCCGTCCCGACAGGACAAGAAGATGATGCCCCGGTCCGGCGCATCCAGAACTGTCGTTGAGCAACCGCGAAACCCCCGCGGTGTCGAAGCACAGCTATGGCTTGCGGTGATGGACTTTCATGGCGATCTGTTCGTCCGCCTGAACCAGGCGCTTGGAAAGGAATTCGGACTCACGCTGGCGAAGTTTGACGTGCTGGCTCAGCTCTATCGATTCCGCCAAGGCCTCACGCAGGTTCTCCTGTCGCGCCACCTCAAGGTCACCGGCGGCAATGTTACCGGGCTGGTTCGCAGACTGGCTGCCGACAAGCTGATTACGCGTGAAACATCTCCCGAAGACCGGCGCGCAGTTGTCGTGCGGGCCACTCCGAAAGGCATTGCACTTTATTGTGCGGCCCGGCAACGCCACGACGCGCTTCTCGAGCAATGGTTCGAACAGATCAGCAAAGAGGATTTGCGCGACGCACTGGCATCCCTGTCGTCCGTGTCCTCTCGCTTAGGCCCCGATCGGATGGAAAGTAAAATATGAGCAAATCCAAGCCGCCCAGATCATATCAGGAGCTGGAGCATTACCTCCCCTATCTTGTAAACCGGCTGGCGAATCTCGGGCAGGCGGCGCAGAATCGCATGCTGCAGGCAAATGACATCAATCTTGTGTCGCTGCGCACATTGTCCATTCTTGAGATCGAAGATGGGCTGACGATCAACGAGATCGCGGAACGGACCTTTTCCGAACAATCTTCGACCAGCCGCGCCATTGAGGCGATGGTTTCGCAGGATCTGGTCGAACGGCGAACGCCGGACCATGACCAGCGGCGGCGTGAGGTCAGGCTCACGCCCAGAGGCCGCGCCCAATTGCACGATAGCTGGCCGTCCATGGAAAAATATTTTGAAAAAGTAAGTGCGGGTACGACCCCGGAAGATCGCGAAACCTGCCGCGCGGTTTTGGTGCAAATGCTTGAGAATTTGGCACGGTTTGAACGTTGATCCCCCTGGTTCGCTGCCCCCGAACAACGAGATTGACAGAATTTAATTGATGTATAAACATATGCATTTGCATATCTCGTCGCTTTGCGCGCACAGCGTGCTGGCGGATAACAGGGCTGGATTTCATTGTGAACGACGACACTATATTTGAACGCTTCGCCGCTACGGCCGCTCGCTGGCCGGACAAGCCGTTTCTCAACATTCTCCCCGAAACTGCAGAGATATACGGAATCCCCGCTGGCGAAATCACTTATAGGGAAATGCTCGAAAGGGTTCGGACGCGGCAACGCTCCCTGGACGAAGCAGGATATGGCGAAGGCACCCGGGTCGGCCTGTTGCTGCAAAACAGGCCCGAGTTTATCGAAATCTGGTTTGCGGCAAACAGCCTCGGTGCTTCCGTGGTTCCGATCAATCCCGATCTCCGGCGCAGCGAGCTTGAATATCTGATTGAGCATTCCGAAATGGCGGCGGCCTTTGTCGTGCCGGAACGAAAAGCAGAGGTGGCCGAAGCGGCGCAAGCCGCAGGTAGCGCAATGACCCCCGTTGCGCCTGCCGAGCCGATCCCGGCGCTAGACAACAAGGGCCGCGCGGCATCGGGCGATGGTGCTTCGCGCGAAGCGGCCTTGCTGTACACTTCAGGAACCACTGGCCGCCCAAAAGGGTGCGTTCTGACCAACGAATATTTTCTGCATTCCGGCGACTGGTATCGCGACGTCGGCGGCCTTATTTCCCTGCGTCCGGGCGAAGAGCGGATGCTGACCCCGCTACCCGCATTTCATATGAACGCCATGGCCGTATCGACAATCGCGATGGTCACCATGGGCGGCTGCCTGACCGTGCTGGACCGTTTTCATCCCTCAACCTGGTGGGATTCCGTACGCGAGAGCAAGGCGACCTGCCTGCACTATCTGGGGGTCATGCCTGCTATGCTGATGAAGTCCGAGCCCAGCGCGCAGGATAAAGAACATGGCGTGCGCTTTGGCTTTGGGGCTGGCGCTCCTGCCGAACTCCACGGGGCGTTCGAAGAGCGCTTCGGTTTCCCGCTGATCGAGGCATGGGCGATGACAGAAACGGGCAGCGGCGGCGTCATCAGTGCCCACCGCGAACCCCGCAAGATCGGCACCAGTTGCTTCGGACGACCGACTAACGAAGTGGACATTCGCATTGTTGACGATGCAGCCAGAGATGTCGTGGGGGATCAACCGGGCGAACTGCTCGTCAGGCGCGCTGGCGACAATCCCCGCTACGGTTTCTTTCGGGAATATCTGAAAAATCCGGAAGCGACAGACGAAGCGTGGCAGGATGGATGGTTCCACACCGGCGATATCGTGTCGCGTGACGCAGATGGCGACCTGCACTTTGTCGATCGCAAAAAGAACGTTATCCGCCGGTCCGGCGAAAATATCGCTGCCGTGGAAGTCGAAACGATTCTGGCCAAGAATCCGGCCATCAAGCAGGTCGCGGTAGCCGCTACGCCCGATCCGGTCCGCGGTGATGAGGTTGTCGCTCTGGTGGTGACCGATGAATCTTTCTCCAATGCCGGTGCGGCAGCGGAAATTGCCAACTGGGCGCTGGAGGAAATGGCCTATTACAAGGTGCCGGGCTGGATCGGCTTTGTCAGCGAACTGCCCCGCACACCCACGGAAAAAATTCTGCGGGCAGCCCTGAAGGATCTCGTCGCGGAGAAAATGGCTGCGGGCGATCTGCACGACACCCGGGCTCTCAAGAAACGGAGCAAATGAACCGTACACCCGCCCCCTATGATGGCGTTGCCGTTTGTGCCCCGGTCACTGCGCCTTATGTGCGCTTCTCGCCGGAAAGCGCCCACTGGTGGGCAGGAAAGCTGTTGCGCCAGCTCGCAGAGGACACCGGTTTCGGGCCTGCTGATATCGACGGATTCTGCTTTGCCAGCTTTTCCGCGGGACCCGATACCGCTGTCGGACTGACACAGCATCTCGGGCTGACGCCAAGATGGCTGGATCACTTGCCGACCGGAGGCGCTAGCGGCGTCATGGCGCTGCGCCGGGCCGCGCGTGCCGTGCAATGCGGCGATGCTGAAATCGTCGTCTGCCTCGCTGCCGACACCAACCAGATCGACAGCTTCCGGCACAGTCTCGCAAACTTCTCCCGCTTTTCACAGGATGCGGTCTATCCCTATGGTTTTGGCGGCCCCAATGCGACATTCGCCCTGATCACTGATGCCTATATGCGTGCATTCGGCGTCACGCGCGAGGATTTCGGCAAGCTGTGCGTCGCCCAGCGCGCCAATGCCATGTCTAACCCGCTGGCGCTACAACGCCGCCCACTGTCGCTGGAGGCCTATCTCGCTGCCCGGCCCATTGCTGATCCCGTCCATCTCTTCGATTGCGTCATGCCCTGTGCCGGAGCCGAAGCCTTTATCGTGACCACGCCCGAAATCGCCAAGGCGCGCGGCCTTGCTGCCGCCAGCGTTCTGGCCACGATCGAACGACACAATGCCTTTCCGGAGGATCCTGTGCAACTGCGGGGTGGCTGGGCCATGGATATTGATCAGTTCTGGGCATCTGCCGGAATAAGCCCGGCCGATGTCGATAGCTTGCAGGTCTATGACGATTATCCGGTAATCGTGGCGATGCAACTTGCCGATCTGGGTTTCTGCAAACAGGATGAAGTCGCCGACTTTATCCGGCGTACCAGTTTCGACATTGATGGCGACCTGCCCCTGAATACCAATGGGGGTCAGCTGTCCGCGGGTCAGGCTGGCGCGGCCGGCGGTTTTCAGAATATGACCGAAGGCTTGCGCCAGATCCTCCGGCAGCCGCTGGGTGATCAGGTGCCCAATGCAGAAATTTCGGTCGTATCGGGCTTTGGCCTGGTCAACTATGATCGCGGCATCTGTACCGGCGCCGCTGCGCTGAGGGCCATGAAATGACGGAGCGTTCCCCTCGCGAAAAGCGCGATCCGCTGGCGCGTAAAAAGGCCCGCCATGTTTCGCCCGCGACCCGCAGCCGCGCCATGCATGCAATGTCGGCCCGCGCCGCACAGGGCCGTTTCGTTCTGCAAGTCTGCACCGACTGCGACAAGGCCACTTATCCACCACGCGACGCCTGCCCCTATTGCTGGGGCGAACTTGTCTGGCAGGACCGCCCAAATGGGGCGGAAATATTGTGCGAGACGATCATCCGTACATCCACCGACCTGTATTTTCGGGATCATCTGCCCTGGCGGATGGGCAAGGTAGCCCTTGATGCAGGGCCGGTGGCCCTAGTCCATCTGCATCAGGATCTTGGCGTGAACGACCGGGCTGCCGTGCGTCTCATGCTGGATCGAGGCGGAAACGCGGCCCTGTTCGCTCTGCCACCCACGGGAGAAATTGATATGACCGACCCGCAGTTGCGCGAATTCACAGTGCCTGTCGCGGGCAAGACCGTACTCGTCAGCGATGCCAGCAGTGCGATTGGCCTGGCGGTGGTCAAGGCCTTGCACGATGCCGGGGCAGGTTTGATCATTGCCGGGATGCTGCCGCCCGAACGGTTAACCGACCAGAAGCATCCGATCCTCAACCTCGACGGCGTTCAGCCGGTACCGCTCGACATCGTCGACCAGGTCAGCCTGTCGGAGGCGCTGAGCAAGGTCGGTGGCCCGCTCGATATCGTGATCAACACCGCTCGCCATGTGCGCGGCGGCGGCGTCAGTGAGCAGGCCAATATCGTCGAGCAACGCCGCGCCTTTGACGTGTCCGCGATTGGTTTTACCCGGCTGGCGCAGGCCTGCGCACCGATGCTGGCGGGACGATCCCACGGCGCCTTTGTGGACCTGATCTCAAGCGATGCCCTGGCCGGTGCGACAGACAATGCGGCTTTTGCAGCGGCGGAAGCGGCCCGATTGTCCCTCCTTCAATCCTTCCGCCATGAAATGCGCAGCACCGGCGTACGAGTCCTCTCGGTCTTTACCGGACCGGTCGAGGATGAACATCATCAGCCGGTACCGCCACCCAAGGTCGCTCCTGCCCGCCTGGCAGCTGCGATTGTCGACGCCTTGCATCAGGGCCGCGAACAAAGCTGCGTCGGCGACGTGGCCAGCGACGCCATGGCGCGCTGGCTTTCCGATCCAATGCTCTATGCCCGGGAGAAGAACCTATGAATACTGCTACCAATCCTGCGCTTGCCGCGATGCTTGGCGACATCGCCTGCGGCGCAATTCGCGTGATCGATCTTACCAACATATTATCCAGCGATTTTCCGGTCATCGTGTTGCCGTCAGAATTCGGCCAGTGCGAGCCGTTCCGGATGGAAACCGTCTCGCGCTATGACGGCAACGGCCCGGCCTGGTATTGGAACAATATCTCGATGAACGAGCATACCGGCACGCATTTCGACGCCCCGGCGCACTGGATAACCGGTCGCGATATTCCCAATGGCACGGTCGATGCAATCCCGGCAGAGGACTTCATTCATCCTGCTGTGGTGATCGACATCGCCGATGAAGCGGCAGCAGATGATGACTTTATCGTCACCCGCGGGTTTCTGGAAGAATGGGAAAAGCAGAACGGCGCCATCCCAGCTCGTCACTGGGTCCTGCTGCGTTCCAACTGGTCCAAGCGGGTCGGTACATTATCCTACCTCAATCTCAAGGATGACGGCGCCCATTCGCCCGGACCCGATGCGGATGCGATGCGCTTTCTGGTTCACGAACGCGACTGTATCGGCCTTGGCGTCGAAACGGTGGGTACGGATGCGGGACAGGCATCCCTGTTCGACGAACCACTGCCTGCGCACTCGATCCTGCACGGCAATGGTCGCTTCGGACTGCAATGCCTGACCAATCTTGACCAGTTGCCGGTTTTCGGGTCGGTCATCGTGGCGACACCCCTGAAGATCAAGGGTGGCTCGGGCAGCCCGCTGCGGGTTATCGCAATGGCGCCGAGCAAGGACTAAGCCTACGCCGCCTGGTGCATGGCCTCAGCCTGCAACCGAATTATTAGCTTGTCGCGCAAGCGGCGGACCGCGAAGATCCGCCGCTTGCGCTCAGTCAAGTAAGCTCAATAGTCGAAATCAAACTTGGGCCGCGACCAGGACCAGCCAGTGATTTTCCAGCCATCTGCCTGCTTGTGCAGAGCGACCGTGAACATGGCCCCGATTTCCGCTCCCTTCTTGCCCTCTACGGTGTAACGATAATCTGCCTTAACAACGACATAGGCATTGTCGCCGGTCACGTCGATGCGTTCCGGTTCGCGCAGCGTGTTGAACCCTGCTGTGAGTCCGTTCGCCTTGTTGTACGCTGCAAGCTCCTTGACCCACCGGGCACATGTATCCTTGCCGTGCCACTGATAGGGGGGGAATTCGTCAACGATCGATGATTCCTTGGCGCAAGCCGCGATCACATTGGGAAGATCGCCTTTGTTCAGGCTGTCGACATATTGATGGACCGTCTTCATGACCTCGGCCTGTTCGGAAGCGAGCTGTTCTTCCTGGGAAGTGAGCGGCGAATTACCCATGAGCAACACAGGGGTAACAGCCAGCAAGCTTGCCGCGATATAATTTCCAAGCTTTTTCATATTTAAAAATTCCTGTTCCGGTTTGATAAGATAGGAAGCTGCACATTGTCCGATTTCGCAATGATTGTTTACAGTGACTTAAATCTTCGTCCGAAAGCCGCTCAACATTAAAAGAACTCCTGCTTCCCTACCCTTCCTTCCTTGCAGCTGCCTTATGCCAATGCAAGGAAGAGCACCTGGCTCAGCCTTCTCTGGCCGAAAATACAAATTATGATGCTACAAGTGCAATACCGCCTGACGAGGATATTGCCATTGGTTATGATTGAGAATCCATTGCCGATGGACACAGGAGGATAACGCCGAACTCATGACCACTTATCGACAAGAAGCATCATCGGCCGGCAGTTCGCTGCGCCGCACTCTCGGTACCGGCGACATCATCTTCATGATTCTGGCATGTGCTGCGCCGATGGGGGTTCTGGCCGGCATCATTCCCCTGGCCCTGGCGTTCGGTAATGGCGCGGGCATGCCGGGAACACAGCTTCTGGTCTGCGCCGTCATGATGTTGTTTGCCATGGGCTATGTGCGGATGACGCCACATGTGCGCAATGCCGGGGCATTCTATGCCTATATCGCGCTCAGCCTGAACAAGGAGGCAGGGATTGCCGCCGCCTATGTCGCGGTGACCGCCTATATTTGTGCGGCGGCCTCCGTTTTGGGAGCAATGGCCTTTTTCTCGTCCGACCTTCTTCAAAGTCTCTTCGGCATATCGACGCGATGGGAAATCTGGGCTGGCCTCAGCATCGCTATCATCTCCTGGCTCGGCTACCATAAGATCACCATGGCAGCGAAGGTCCTGACCATCGCTCTGCTGCTGGAAGTCGGCCTGATCCTGCTGATCGACGTGCTCATTCTCTACAATGTTGGTTTCTCGGGTCTGGACTTTACCAGTTTCACGCCCACCGCGATCTTCGCACCCGGTCTGGGGATCGCGCTGATCTATGCCATCAACGGCTGCATCGGCTTCGAAGCCTCTGCAATCTACCAGGAAGAGGCTCGCGATCCGCAGCGCACTATTCCGCGCGCGACCTATGGCGCAGTGATGGTTCTGGGTACCTTTTACGTGCTTTCCTCATGGTGTCTCGTCCTGGCGATCTCTCCGGACAAGGTTCAGGCAATCGCCGCTGCCGATCCGGGCCGCTTGATGACCGGGATCGCGGCGGAATATCTTGGCGTCCTTGGCCGGGATGTATTCAGCCTCCTGACCGTGACCAGTCTCTTTGCCGCCACGCTTGGCTTTTTCAACAATATCGCCCGTTACCTATACGCCCTTTCCCGTGACGGTCTGATTCCGAAACCGCTGGGCCGCATACACCCTGTTCACGGATCGCCCTATATCGCATGCCTTCTGCTTACGGTGGTGCTGACGGTCGTGGTCGGGGCTTTTGCCGTGGCCGGACTGGATCCCTTGCTCAGCCTCGCCACCAGCCTGTCTTCAATGGGCGCCGTCGGCCTGGAAATCCTGATCACGGCGACTTCGCTGTCGATTCCGCTTTTCTTCGCACGGCGCGGTGAATTTTCGTTCGGCAAGACGGTCGCGCCGCTGGTGGGAGGCCTGATCATCGCGGTGATCACCTATCTTTCGCTGGACAATTATTCCGCGCTTACCGGAACCGATATTACGATCGTGAACCGGCTGCCGTTTCTTTTTCTCGGGCTTGTCGCGGCCGGCCTGCTGCACGGCCTCTACCTGCGTAAATATCATCCGGAAATCCACGCCCGCGTTGGATCGACCCACGTGGAGGGTGGCGTGCCCCCCTCGGATACAACCGCAAGCAAACCGATCCCGCAAGATGCCAAAACGACAGAGAAGCACTCATGACCATGGCCGAAAATATGACAACGCACAGCCTTGCCGCATCCTCGGTGAAACTGCCCAGCGGAAAACTGCTGATCAATGGGGAGCTGGTTGAACCGCTTGGTTCGGCGAACATGATCCACGCGATCGATCCCGCCACTGGACACACTATCATGTCCTTTGCCGCATGCGGTTCGGACGACGTTGACCGCGCCGTCAAGGCTGCGCGTGCATGTTTCGAAAGCCGTGCATGGCAAACGATGCGACCGCTCGACCGGGGACGTCTGCTGGAAAAGCTCGCCCTGCTGGTCGAACAGCACCGCGACGAACTCGCGGCGCTCGAATCGCTGGACAGCGGCAAACTACTTGCTGTCACCAACGCCATCGATCTTCAGTTCACGATTGACGGGCTTCGCTATTTCGGTGGCTGGGCTTCGAAGATCAACGGCGAATATGTGACTCACAATCCACTGGTCCCCGAAGACGCAATCTATCGCGCCTATACGCAGCGCCGCCCGGTTGGCGTGATCGGCGGGATTACGCCGTGGAACTTTCCAATCGGACAGGCCATCCAGAAGCTTGCTCCGGCGATTGCTTTTGGCTGCACGGTTGTGCTGAAGCCTTCGGAAGAATCTTCTCTCACCACGTTGCGGCTTGGCGAGCTGATTGCCGAGGCAGGCTTTCCGGCGGGCGCAGTCAACATCATAACCGGCTATGGTGCCGAGGCCGGATCGGCACTGGTTGATCACCCTCAGGTCAGCAAAATAGCCTTTACCGGATCGACAGCGACTGGCCAGCGGATCCTTGCCGCATCTGCTGCCACCATGAAGCGCGTCACGCTGGAACTGGGCGGAAAATCCCCAACGATCGTTCTGGCCGATGCCGACCTCGAACGCGCCATTCCCGGTGCCGCCGCCGCGATATTTTCCAATTCGGGTCAGATTTGCACCGCCGGATCGCGTCTGCTGGTCGAAGCTCCGGTCTATGATCAGGTGATGGACGGCATCTGCCGGATCGCTGATGACTTGCAGCTGGGGTCACAATTTGATGCCGCGACCCAGATTGGGCCCCTGATCTCGAGCCGCCAGCGCGAGCGCGTCAGCTCGCTGGTCGAGACCGGCAAGAAAGAAGGCGCAACCGCACTGTCTGGCGGCAAGTCCGGCGACGGGGATGGCTGGTTCTATCGCCCGACTGTGCTGGCCGATGTCAGCCGCGACATGACCGTGATGCGCGAGGAAATCTTTGGACCCGTAGTCTGCGCCATGCGGGTTGAACATCCGGCCGATTTCGTATCGCTGGCGAACGACACTCCGTTCGGCCTGGCAGCGAGCATCTGGACCAGCAATCTTGATCGCGCGCATATTCTCGCCGAACGGATCGACGCTGGCACGGTATGGCTCAACACGCATAATATACTCGATCTTGCCATGCCGTTCGGAGGCAGCAAGATGTCCGGCCTGGGCCGCGAATTCGGTACCGAGGCGGTGCACGCATTCACGGAACCAAAGGCGGTTTGCATGCGGCTCGAAGGAGCCGGTGCATTCGGCTGATCAGAGACGAACGGGCCGAGCGGCCGCGCTTTTGGCAGCGCGCTCGGCCAGCACGACACCGAGCAACGCCAACAGACCGCCAACCACCAGCGGAAGCGTGAGCGGTTCGCCCAGTGTTACGATGGCCAGAGCGGCTGTAACCAGCGGCAGCAGGTTGAAGAAAATGGACGCCCGTGCAGAGCCGATCCGGGCAATGCCATTCATCCACAGCAGCGGTGCCGCCACAGAACCGAGCGCACCGGCGTAGGCAATCAACGGCAATGCCTCCGGTTCCATTGCCTGATGGGGCAACAGGATGATCACCGGGAACAGCACAACGACCGCCGTGCACGACTGCACGAACAGCGATACGGTCAGCGACAGCGAACTGCGCCACCGGGCAAGCAGGGCGCTGTACAATGCAAAGCAGGCGGTCGCCGCCAGCATCATCAGATCACCCCTGTTCGGCGGGTGCGAAACGAGCAGATCAAGCCTGCCCTGGCAGACGACGATGACGACTCCGAGCAAGGATATAAGGGCGCCGGCGACACTCCCTCCGCTGATCGCGAAGCCAAAAAGGACGCCGGACACGCCGATCGCCATAAGCGGCATAAGCGTCTGGATGATGCCAATGTTGATAGCCGTGGTATGGCCCGCGGCAACATACATCAGATAGGGAAACAACGCACAGCCCAGCAAGCCGAGCACAATCATCCGCGGCAATTGATGTCCAAGCTCTGCCCGGTGGCGGAGAATCGGTCCTGCAGCAAACGGAGCTAGCAGCAAAGCTGCGACCAGCCAGCGGAAGAAGGTTACGTCAGCCGGACTGATCACTGCGGCCGACAGCTTGGCCACGACCGCATTGCCGCCCCATAGCATGATAGCCATCAGGGGCAGCGAGGAGTCCGCCCACACTGATTTCGTCGGCGTCAGAAACGATCCAGCCGATAGGGTGTCGGATCTATGACCGGCTCGTTGCCCATCAGCATATCCGCCACCAGCGCCCCTGCGGCTGGCCCGGTGCCAAATCCATGTCCGGAGAATCCGGTCGCGAGCGTGAGATTGGGCAGCTTTTTGACCTTGCTGATAACCGGCATGGAATCCGGCGTTACGTCGATCATGCCGCCCCATTGCTGGGCAATTTTGGCTTTGGCAAACTCCGGCCAGGCCGCGATCAAATTCCGCATCGCCTCGTCATTCAGCGCCTGATTGACCGGCGGGTCCATGGTCCGCACCTTTTCGAATGGCGATGTCTGCTCCGCCTTCCAGCGCCGCTGCAGCGCCAGGTCATCAAAAAATTCCCGCCCGAATGATACCCGCAAATTGTGCCATTGCGCGATCAATGTCGGCAAATATTTCAGACCGATCAACAAATGATCCAGCGTCAACGGCGCAAACAGCGCCCCGCGCTGGGTGATGGTGTAGCCGCCATCGAGCCGCTTGCGGAATGAAAAATCGGCACCGCCCACTGCACAGTCCGTCGGGCCTTCCATCGGTTCGGTGCGCAGAACCGCAGCGACCAGCGGCAGGGTAAGAAGCCCGACGCCATGGTTGGCCAGAAACCGGCGCGACCAGACGCCGCCGGCAAGCACCACCTGGTCGCAGCTGATTTCACCTTGCTCCGTCACTACCCCGCTGACTGCGCCCCGGGTGGTCACAAGCTTACGCACGGCACAGTTTTCCACTATAACCGCGCCCTTGGCCATCGCGGCCTTGGCGATCGCGCTGCATGCCATGGTCGGTTCGGCACGGCCGTCAGATGGCGTAAGGATCCCCCCGACCCAGCTGCCGGTACTGCCGGGGATCAGGTCTGCAATCTGGGCGGGCGTCAAAAGGCGTGAGTCGAGACCCGATCCCCTGACCGATTCCAGCCATGTTTCATAAACGGCCTGCTCCTTCTCCGTACGCGAAACATAGGCGATTCCCGCCTGGCGGAAACCACAGTCATCTCCCACCCGGCCGGGCATTTCGGCCCACAGCCGCTCGGCCAGCTGCGCCATCGGCAGATCGACCGGCGGACGCATCACCTTGCGTACCCAGCCGAGATTGCGCGAAGATTGCTCGCCGGCAAGCCGTCCCTTCTCGATCACCACCACCGGCACGCCCTGCTCCGCGAGACACAGAGCAGTCGACAGTCCCACAATCCCTGCACCGATCACGACCACCGTGGTCTGCTTGGGCAGAGTGCCGGAAGTTTCGACGGGAACGATTTGGGGTGCCATAGTGAAAGCCTTGAAAAGGGGAGACAAGCGCGACTCCCGCCACGCCTGTTGTCAGAGCGAAATCAGCAATTCCTTGACCTCTGCCTGTGAAACGCCGCGTATCGCGACCACGTCAATTTCGACCTTATACTGGGTCGATCCCAACGGCGGACAGGTCATGGTCAGCGTCGGGTTTATACCGCGCATCCGCAGGCCGTAGGCGGTCATCACCGTTTCCACATCTTCCGGAAACTGCACAAACACGCGAGCGGACACGACATCACCCAGCCCTGCATCAACCGACTTCAGCGCAGAGGAAAGATTGTCGAGCACTTGGTTGGTCTGCTCGGTCAGGTCTTCCGGGATCAGTTTGGTAGCCGGATTGCGACCGGCCGTGTTCGACACAAAAATCATATTGTCGACCGCGACGACACGCGAATAGGAACCATGTTCTTCAAATTTGTTGCCGGTTTTGACCTTGATAACTTGGGGCATGAATCTCTCTTTTCAGATAAAGGAAGGCATAGAGGAAGAGGGCCTATTTCAGGGCGGGCTCCTCCCAGAGGTTGAGTTTGACACCGATGCCGTTGGCAATGGCGTTGCGGTAGACCATCGTTCCCCAGGCGACATCCTCGACGGCCATGCCGCCAACCGAAAGAATGATAATTTCTTCATCATTGCGGCGACCAGGCACGTCACCGGAAACAATTGCGCCCAGATCTTCGAGCGCGTCGCGCGAGAGCTTGCCCTCTTCGATCAGATCAAAATATTTCACCCCGACGGCCGGGATATGAATATGCCGGGGTGCGGGCAGCTCTTCGAGATAGGCTTCGTAGAGCCCTGTAAAATCCAATACCTTGCGGATGTCGCTGCCAATCATGCCCTCGTCGATGTTGCAGGGCGCGGGCATCGACAGGAAGGTTCCCGGTCGCACCCATTCCCGGTATATGGTGGGATATTTTGACGGATCGCCGGTCGCGACGGAGGCACAGAAGGTCACAATATCGGAATCGCACACCACTTCTTCATCGGTATCGACCACATGCACATTCGGTATCTGTGGATAATTTTCAGCCACCCATCCTGTAAAGGCATCCAGATTGGCTTTGCCTCTGCCCTTGATCTTGACCGTATCGATCATGGGACAGGTAGCCATAAACGCTGCAAGCGAGGTGCGCGCCATGACGCCAGGGCCGACAATGCCGACGACCCGCGAATCCTTGCGCGCGAGGTGGCGCGCGCCGACACCCGGGATCGCGCCAGTGCGATAGGCCGACAACAGATTGGCAGACATTAGCGCCAAAGGCGCGCCGGTGTCGGCATCGTTGAGCATGAACGTCAGGATAGAGCGCGGCAGCCCCTTGTCCCGGTTGTCGACGTTGGACCCGTACCACTTCATTCCCGCCGTGCGAAACGAGCCGCCCAGATAGGCTGGCATCGCCATGAAACGCCGATCCGTGGTGTTCTTTGGCATTTCCGGAAAAGGAGAATCGTCAGGAAACATGACGACCGCTCCATGGGAATTGTTATTCCCGCCGGCCATCCGATAATCGCCGATGTGAAGCAGATGGAACATCTCTTCCATCGCATCGACGCACTTTGCCATATCCGTGACACCCGCCCGGATCATGTCTGGTTCGGATAAATACAGAAAATCGATCTTGGGCAGATCCGGCAAGACAACGGATTGACCTTTGTCATTTACGGACAGCTCGGCCCCTTGCTCCCCCTGTCGTTCGCTTTCCAGATTGCCTACCGATTCAGACACACATACACCTCAGAAAAAGTTTAACGCCACAGTTCCCAAGCATCCGCGCGGGAAAAGGACTAAAGGTCAGATTTCGGCCATCAGGGGGAGGATGTATATTGCAGCTAGGGATTGACCTTTTGCATAATCGGCCATATCTTTTTTCCGGTCATGTCCGAACCTAGCACCGATTTATCGTCGCGCGATGCTGCAAAGGGCAACCTGGGAACGATCAGGCTATTGTTTCTCGGCGCTTTGATCGATGCCCTGGCTGATGTGGGGAAGCGGATCGATCCTATTTTGCGCGAATATGGCATGTTCCGTTCGCAAATGGACACTCCCTATGAATTCGTGCCGCTGCACCGCTATGTTGCACTGGTTGAAGCAGCGTCGGAAAAATTCGACCGCCCCTATCTGGGCCTGGAAATGGGAGCGAGCTTCGGCCTTGCAGAGATGGGCCCCTTATATGCGCTGCTCCGCGCCTCCGGCAATCTGAGGGGAGCATTGAACTATCTTGTTCTGTTCCAGTCCCGCCTGCAGACCCGCACCCTTTTCGACAGCCGGATCGAACAGCAGAACACCACCTATTTTTATCGGATCGAGGATGAGCGTATCTGGCCGCGGACGCAGGATTCGGAATTTGCAATCGGCGGATATGCCACTCTGATCCGGCAGCTTATTTCGGCCAGATGGGCTCCGGTTTCGGTTCATTTTGAACATTCGATTGCCGGACGCGAGGAACGTCTGGCACAATATTTCCGCGCACCGGTGCTGGGCAATCAGCTGAACAACGCCCTGGTGATCCGGAACGAGGATCTCGACAGGAACCTCGCCAGCACGCTGCCTTCCGAAGACCTGAAATTGCGCAGGATTTTGGAATGGCACCTGCTCGACCTGATGGGCCCCGGCGCCACACCCAGCGAAAGCTTCGTGTCCCTGACAAGGGATATCATCGGTCGCTGGCTGGGGCGCACCCATATCGACTGCGCGTCGGTCGCGGCGGAGCTCAAACTTTCGGATCGGTCGCTGAGACGGCGCCTGACCGACGAAGGGACCTCATTTCGCGAACTTCTGCAGGAAGCCCGCAAGGAACGCGCCAAGACGATATTGTCCAAGCCGGGCATGTCCCTGGCGGTCGCCGCCGAGCAGCTGGGCTATTCCGATACGGCCGCCTTTTCCCGGGCGTTCAAGGAGTGGACAGGTGTTTCCCCCGGCAGCTTTCCGCGCAAAATCGAAGATTGAGTCATTCCCCCACAAACGGAACGGACGCACCTCAAAAGTCTGTTGGTTTCGCAATCGGCCGCACTTTATCCGCATCTGCCTCCAGCAAATATCCCTGCCTTATGGCCGTGCGCTTGGCTGCCTCGAACTTTTTCACATAGGCCCGGTAAGAGCTGTACAACTGCCTTAGTTGCTCCGCCGGCAAGGCAAGCTTGGTATCATAGACCAGGCCGCAATTCGTTTCCTGTTCCGTCAGATAGGTCGCAGACGGTACCATTATCCAGGGCGGACGAACGCCGCCGACCATATTGCGGCTTGCCCTGTCTCTTACCACGCCATTTCCTTGCCGAACAACACGGGGTGCCTTGGGCATGGGCTGGCCGGTGCGAACCCACTTGTCCATCGCGTCCAGCAGCGCGGCAGCGACCACTTCAACCGGTTCGTCGTAAAGGGTCTGGCACTGCGGGTCATCGCCCTTGCCAACATCACCGGCCAGAAATTCCCGGTGCTGGGTCCCCAGATCAGCCATGCGCAGATGCGGCACACCCGTCACTTCATAATAGCGCAGCATCGGCTGGTTGGTGTCCGGCGGCAACGCGATTCCCTCCAGTACGTCATGCATCAGTTCGGATTGGCTATAGATCGTCACAAAAGGCACGTCGGCAGGCATCTTGCGGGGAACACGCACGACATCGCCGCCGACTTCCCCGAAAGCCATCTTCCCGGTCATGTAGGCATCGATCAACGGTCGGCCATCAGGCATCCGCCAGCTCTGGTGCCGCCCCTGGTCGAGATAGTCCATCCACACCTGCGCCGTCACCGCCCAGCTATTAACATAAACCCGTTCAACCTGAAGCTTACCCATCGGGCCGGTCGGCAGATTGGATTTCAAAAGCAGAGCGAGCTGCGCGCCGATCGCCTGGGACTGCGGCACGAAGGGGTCAGGCGCGCCGCCACGCCTGAAGCGCTCCGAGTCATAATAGGACCCCAGAGGGGCATAGCGGGCATAATCAAAAGCGCGCATGAAATCGAAGTTCACGATACCCGTATAAAGATGGTTCGGATCGGGTGCGCCGGCCTCCGCGTCGCCTTCGCCAGGCGGGAATTTCGGATCCGCCGCCGGCTTATTGATGTTGAGAGTGTAGCCGACATAGGCATAGCCCTTGCGCAACAGATAGTCGCGCGTGAGTATCCAGCCTGCACCCCGTTCACCAAACCAGCTGAAAGGTTCGATAACGACGGTCCCGTTGAACTTGGCGGGATCGGCTGGACGGCGCACAAGAATTCGGGTGATATAGGGGGCATCGAAAAGCGCATCGCCCGTGGCGGTAATCGCCGGACCGACCCCCGAGAGATAGAATTCCTCTTCGACATATCCAGCCTTGACGAGATCGCTGAATTCGGTCCCGCTCCGGTTCGCCGACGACAAGGGCGGCTGCGCCGTAGCCGGTACCGGAAGCGCAACCGGAAGGCTTGGAAATTGCGCTGCGACGGGAACAACATGTCCTGCCAGCAGCGCAACTGTGAAAAGGATTCGCCGGAACGTCACTCTGCTCAAAACGTCTTCCTCCAGTCACCAGTGGAGCGAGTGGTCAGAAGAACAGCGTCTCCAGCGTGAACCCGATCCAGCGACCGAGGAAGATGACGGTAACCCACAGGATGAACGACACGGCGCCGGACACACGCGCTGCGATCGGCGGCGGCATATCTTCGTCCCACTCGGCGATTCTGCGATAGGTCGTGCTGTGGAACCAGACCATGTTGAGCCCGGCTACTGCGATAATCACCAGCTTGAGCAGAAACTGGGTATTGTTGGCGTAGGAGACGGGGTTCGACATGAACATCAGCAATCCCGTAATCGCCACCATCACGAAGGCGACCCAGGTGTAGGGCAAAAGTTCCGCGGTCAGTCGCTTGGCGCTTGGACGATGCGCAGCCACTCCAAACAGCCTGAGATCGACGATCAGAATGGTGCCGAACACGATTGCGAGCCCCAGCACATGAAGGGATTCCAGGATCGGGAAGGCATTGACGTTTTCGCGAATGGCCGAGGATATCGACAAATCATTTACTTGTTGCAGGACTGATTCAAGACTCATGATGAAAAATTCCATTGATTCGAGGAAGGCGACATAGTCGCGGACATGGCGATCAGGTGTAGGCGATGAACCGACCGCAGAAAATTATGGCACACCAGATCAGGATCATCAGCCACCCGAGCGCCTTGGACGCCTCGGGAGGATTTTCTCCTTCGGTTACACCGTCGTTCTGAAGAATCGACTTGCGAGCCTTCAGGGTGACGAGGCTCGCTCCGGCGACCAACGCCATCTTCGTCCAGAATATCGTGTTGCCCAAGGTCCGCGCAGGTTCGGCCACCACCAGTATCAGGCCGGTCAACAGCAGGACGATCAGTGCAACTTTCATCCAGGGCAGGTAGCGGCGGAGTACGTCCGCTGCCGGGCGGTCCGTGGCAAGCACCCCTGCGAAACGAAGCTCCGTCACCAGGGCGGAACCGATTACTACGGCAATCGCAAGAATGTGGAAGGTCTGGATGTTCGGTATGATCCAGGTGACTTCTCGGAGTTCGGTCGAAACCGAAGTGGCATAGAGCCATTCACCGAATGCGGATATGGACATTGTTATTTCCCCTCTTTCTGAATTTCCCCTCTCTGCCGGGAGGGCCACCGGTCAGACATCGCCTGCCGGTATTTGTTGACCTGACCCTACAGGCCCGAAGGCCGGTTCCAAGTGGTGAAACGGTACGATACCGGTACAACTCGCCGTTTTGAGATGCGGTCCGTGCTGCATGCGCCACTGGTTTTTTCGGATAAAGTCTTTGTAAAACAGGATATTGGGTGCACCCTTCTTCGAGGGTATGCATCAAAAGCTGCGCTTCACACCAAACCTCACCTGTCTCGGTTCGGTAATCTTGCTATTATATCCTTCGACCCCGCCAGCCGGCTCTCCCGGCAACCGCGTCGCATAGAAATAATCGACATCGTGGGCCTTGCTGTTCAATATATTGAGCAGTTCGATCGAGAATGCCCACTTGCCTGGCGTGTATGCTGCCCGGGCATTGACCAATGTGGTGGCACTGCCCTTCGCGCTATAATCCTCGTTCAACGCGTGGGGGCCTAGATGGCGAACACGCAGAGAGGCGTTGAAACGGTCAAAACGAGTGGCGAGGCCCAGCTCTCCGGAATTGCTCAGAGCACCCGGAATATAATTGGCTCCGGCTGGCAAATCGGCATAGCGGCTTTTTGCCGCGGTCCAGACTGCATCGACCGTCAGCCAGTCGCTGAGTTTCCACCATGCTGTCAGCTCATAGCCATGGCGGCGCCCAGCACCGCTGGGTTCAACCGCTCCGGAATCGCCGACATAGATCAGCTCGCTGGCAATCCGGCTCCACCAGTAATTTCCGGTGACCACAAGCCGGCCGCGTTCGAACCGTACCCCCAGCTCGCGAAAAGTGCCCTTGACCAGACCGGGCGCCGCGTCGGTCGGCGCAGTGACACCTCTGGCATCGTTGCTGTGAAAACCCTGGCCATAATTTCCATAAAGGGCCAGTCCCTCCGTGACTTCGACATTGGCACCGATACGCGGCGAATAGATGCTGTCCTTGACCACACCGCCCCAGGCGTCCCCAGCCAAAGCCTTCGTATCAAAACGATAGAAATCACCACGCAACCCGCCGGTTATCATGACCGTCGATGCCGGTCTCCATTGCACCTCGGAATAGAGGGCTGCGGAATCTTCCCGTGCGGCAAATCTGCTACGGGTAAAATCGACGACCCCCTTCACGCTGTGGTCCAGTCCGACCTGGGAAATATCATCTGCCCGCCCTTCGGCTCCGATGGTCACGTGCAGGTCCTCGCCAAGCCTGAAGCCTTTTTCGATTCTGCCGCCATAGCCCCACATTTTCTCATACTGTCGCAGCTGGTCACCATTCACCGGATCATCAAGAAAATAGGTGAAGTTCGAAAACAGGCTCCAGTCATAATGCTGCGCCCAGAGGGTCAGCCGCCAATCCTCCGTTCCGTCGATATTGAGCGTGAGCATATGCCGGTCGGTCCTCCCGGTCAGGGACGGATCAAGCGTGCCATAAGCATTCTCCAGCAATGTCCCGATCGCACGCTCTGGAATTTGCTCCGTTGGATTCCATCGCGCGCTATAAACGCTCCCGCTCAGACTTATTCTGCCAAGGGGCACCTCGAGCCCATATTTGACCAGACCCGAATAGCTGTTCAAATCCTCAGGCAACGCCCATGGCCCGTCATTATATTTGGCCTGACCAATGAACATTAGGTCGCCGCCGGCCAGAGACGTCGATCCACCTGCCACCAGCCGCCGATAGCCATAGCTGCCAGCCTCGATCGAGACGAAGGGTTCAAGCTTGTCCTTGGTCGTGATGCGTGCCGAAGCGACAAACCCGAAATCGCCATCCTCGGCCCGATAGGGCCCTTTGCGATATTCGATCCGTTCGACCGATTCCGGAATCAGGCCACCGACATCAAGATATCCCTGGCCATGTCCATGGGTGCGCAAATTCATCGGCATACCGTCTATGCTCAGCGAAAAATCGGTGCCGTGATCAAGGTTGAAACCCCGCAGAAAATATTGGTTCGCTTTGCCACCGCCGGAATGCTGCGTGGCGATCAGACCCGGAACGGCCTCAAGCAGCTCCGCCGGGCGAAGCAGCGGCCGGTCGGCCAGATCATTGCCTGCGACGGCGCCTTCGCTTGCGGCAACGGCAGACCCGATACGATGCTCGCCGCGGGCCGTCACGATAATCAATGGTTCGTCTGCCATGCCAATCTCCTCGGCGGCAGCGGGTGCCGCCATCGCACCGGTCAGCAGGCCGCAGGGGAACCATATCAGCCTAGCGTTCCGGCGCAGGCCTGTTCCTCGTAATCTCTTGATGCAAAATCTCTTATCCGGCATGACCTTCCCTCTCACATTGTTGTGCGAAAGAGGCTGGCACGTAGAACATCGGGGGCAAGTTACGAACGGTTCGCAAAAAGACCTGTAAAGGCCGATTGCCCGATTGGGATCACATCAGGAAAGACGCCTTGTCCGGGGAAAACTCTGCGGTCTTGCGTAATCTTATGCGCAATTTACGAGCTGTAACATCACTGTAACCTATCCGTTACCACGAATAGGTTTCAGCGAGCCAACAAGAATGACAAGCTGCTTGCATCCAGCCCGTCACACTGTCTTTCGGGCGATAAAGATGGAGAAAAGAGGATGCGGATGCACTGGAAACTCGGAAGCGTGATGATATTCTGCCTCGCCAGTTGTACTGCGAGCGATCAGGGCGATGCGCCTCAAGCCTCCACCAAAGGGATGATGGCAGATCATGTTCAGCCGACCGCGGAGGTCTACTGGAACGCGGTCCAATATATCAGCGATGCCAATGGTTCGCGGGAAATCATCCCGGAAAACGAAGCGGAATGGCAACGCACCGCGCAGGCCGCCCAAAAGCTGAAGCAGCTGGGTGAAGATTTGAAGCTGACGAAATATGCGGCAAACAAGGGCACGGACTGGAAAGATTTTGCACAGGGGCTCGTCGATGCGGCGGGTCAAGCCGAGCAAGCGGCCCAAGCCCATAGTCCGGAAAAGGTTCTTGAAGCGGGTGGCATACTCTATAATGTGTGCAGCGCCTGTCACGAAGTCTATATGCCGGCCCCCGGTGGTCTGGCTCCCACGGACCAGAGCAATCCGATAACATCCGAATGAAGCCAACCATCCGCCTCGCCTGGTTTACCGCGGCATCGCTCGTGGTTCTGGTGTGGTCTGGCTTGGCCCTTGCCCATGATGTGGCGCAAGGAGATCGCGCGTTTGTCGAGGCAACCCAGGGTCCGGCTTTCTTTCCGTTTCTGTACCTCGGTGCAAAGCATATGGTCACCGGCTACGACCATATCCTGTTTCTCATCGGCGTGGTCATGTTTCTTCGCCGCACCCGCGATGTGGTGCTTTATGTATCGATGTTTACCATCGGACATTCGCTGACCTTGCTGCTGGGCGTGCTTTTCAAGACCGGCGCCAACAGCCATCTGGTCGACGCGATCATCGGACTGTCAATCGTCTACAAGGGCGCCGAGAATCTCGGCTGGCTAAGACGGATCGGCTGGACGGTCGACACACGCCTGGCGGCGCTGATATTTGGCCTTTGCCACGGCCTGGGTCTGGCCACCAAGCTGATGAGCCTTTCGATCTCTCCGGATGGCCTTATCTTCAACCTGCTCAGCTTCAATCTCGGAGTCGAGCTGGGCCAGATACTCGTTTTGCTTTTCGTCGTCAGCCTGCTGAACGCCTGGCGGGCTGGCCGGAATTTCGAAAAACGCGCGGTACTGACCAACTGGTTTCTGGTCGCTGCGGGTTCGCTCATTATCATCCATCAGGCAGGGGAGTATTTTGCAACATGAATGACCACCAACCGGTAAGCGGCAAGCACCGCAAGACCATCATTCTCGTATCTTGCGGGGTTCTCGCACTGGGTGTCATTGGGGTGCTGTTCGTGCTCCCGGCGGAAACCGGGATAGATCCCACCGGATTTGGCAAGACAAGCGGCCTGACCCAAATCGCCAATCCCGCAGCCGGCAAGTTTCTGGAACGGGGCCTGAAGCGGAAAAATGTGTTCACGCCCTCTGCTAGCCCACTCGCGCCCGCGCCCGGTGTGAGCGATCACTGGACGCATGTGCTCCACCCCTACGAGGAAATTGAGCTGAAATACACGCTCGACAAGGGGGCACCAATCACCTTCGCGTGGAGCGCCGACGGACCGCTGGCCTATGACATGCATGCCCATCCCTTCGACGGTGGCGAGGAACTGACGGAAAGCTATGCTATTGATACGGCTGACCGCCAGAGTGGCCGCTATGTGGCAGCGTTTTCAGGAATCCATGGATGGCACTGGCAAAACCGGAGTATGACACCGGTCCGCCTGACCCTTGATGCGTCGGGCAAAATCAGCGGTTCGAAGATGCTGGACGGACGATCCGAACAGGACCGCGCCCTTACCCCCAAGGAAAATTAGTCTCTGCCGGGTGCTAGCGCCCGGGCCTTACAGGCGCCGGGAAAAGTCGAGCCGCAGCGGAACGAATCCGCTGCGGCTTATTTTTTGAACGGCTTTCGCCCTAGAATTCATATCCCAGATTAAGACCGACAGTCCGCGGCTGGGCATAGTTGAACCAGTTCGCGTTAAAGGTACTCTGGTTGTAGAAACCGCCACCGATGACGCCGTGTTTGTTCGTCACATTCTGTACGAAAACATTGAGATTCCAGTTGTTGAAATCGAGCCCGGCATGGAGGTCGAACTGAACATAGCCCGGATAGCTGGCGCGCAGCGGCGCATCGGCGGCAGAGGGCACGAATTCACCCTTGCGTTCTCCGACATAGGTTGCCGATGCCCCGAACGAGGCCGTGATATCGCCATCAGAGACAGGCGCCTCATAATCAAAGGAGAAACGACCTGAATTCTTGCTGGAGAAGGGAAGCCGATCACCCTCGGCCGCATAGACCACGTCCGATGCAAAGCTCTCGCGCAATGTTGCATCGACATAGGCCCACCAGGCCTTGACGGTCAGCCCTTCGACCGGCCTTGCTTCAAGCGCGATTTCAAAACCGCGGCTCCGCGCCTTGCCTGCATTGCTGTTATAGGTGAACGTGCCAAGCGAAGACACCTGGGTGATCTGGATGTCGGTCCAGTCGATATTGAACAGCGATACGTCATAGGACAGCGCACGATCCAGCAGATCGCCCTTTGCCCCAATCTCGTAGTTCACGGTCTTGTCGGGCTTGAACTGGCACGGCACCGGCTCGGCGGGATCTTCGCTGCAGCCAGCATTGGGACCGCCGGGCCGATAGCCCGTAGCAAGACGCCCATAAATCATGTGGTCTGGCGTGGGTTTGAACCGCGGCGTGATCTGATATGTGAAAGAGCTGCCATGGGCCTCTGGACTGGTCGTGCTGTAGAACGGATCCGCCGGATAGGGCGCGCCCTGAAACCATTCGCGGTGAGTCATTTTCTGGTCGTTCTCGCTGAAACGTCCGCCGAACTGGATATCGAACTGGTCCGAAAGCCTGGCGGTCAGATTAGCGAACGCGGCATATTCCTGATATTTGATATTGTCGCGCCAGACCACGGGCACGCCATAGACGTCACCATTGTCGGGATTGATCGCAAATGTATCGATCGTGTAATTGCCCTTTTCATGCGTGTAAAACCCGCCGACGATCCAGTCGATACTGTCACCGACATTACCGGACAGCCGCGTTTCGTGCGACACCTTGTCGACGTCATAGGTCTGCAGCAAGACATTGCCAAATTCGGTGATTGTCGGCGGGAAGATGGCAGGGAACAGGAAAATCGTCAGCGGTGAGGCGGTGAAATCCTGATTGTCATAATTGGTGGAGCGCGAGAAAGACGTGATCGATGTCAGGTCCACGCCACCGAGATCGGCATTGATCTCCGCCCGGTACATCTGCATGTCGGACTTGCTGCGGCCGGAGCCAATCTGATCGGTCTGCTGATAGAAAGAACCGGTCTGCGTATCCACGTTCGAGGAACCGTAGATGTCACGCACCTGATACATCGCACCAAGAGTCAGTGAGAACATGTCCGAAGGTTCCCACAAGGCAGTCAGGCGACCGCCCGTCACGCGCGACGAATTGACATCATTTTTACCGGTACGGACATTGTCGATATATCCGGGCTCCTTGCGGGTGTAGGCACTGGCACGAACCGCCACTGTTTCGCCCAGTGGCACGTTGATCGCGCCACGCACATTATAGCCGAACGATTGGCCACCCCCGCGGATCATGTTTACGCCGCCGCCGATCGAGCCGCTAACTTCGCTCAAATCCGGAGCGATCGTCACATATTTGACGAGCCCCCCCATGCTGCTGGCACCATAGAGCGTGCCTTGCGGCCCGCGCAGCACTTCAATCCGGGCCAACTCGGATGGATCAATATCCGGAGCTGCTCCATAGAGACCGCCCTGCCCGGTAGAAGAACCGTAAGGCACACCGTCGATGGTGAAGCCGACCACTGGATTGCCGGTCACCGGACTGGTTGTGATCCCGCGAATGGCGAGCTGCGCACGGTTGTTCTGAAACTGCAGATTGACGCCGGGGACGCTGGCAAAGAAATCCTGTGCCTTGGTCTGGTTCTGCTGGAGCAAAGCATCACCCGAAACCGCTGTCAGCGGAACTGGCACATCTTTAAGCCGCTCCTCGCGCTTCTGGGCGGTCACGATGATTTCATTGGAGATCATCTCTTCGTTGGTTTCCGTCTGGGCTTGTGCGGCAGTGGCGCCGAAAGCCAGGCCTAGCAGTACAGATCCGGACAATGGAAAGGCCGACAATCTGGCAATTCTTCTTTTGGTATCATGCATATTATATTCTCCCTGATTAATATTCTGGCTGTCATATTTGACCGCATTTAGCGGTTCTGCTGACTGGTCCCTTCTGCAAATCTCGTTGTTAAATGGGCTTTTTGCGCCACGCGCGGTCTGGGTTGGCGGGTTTTGCGCCTGCGCCACCAGAGAAGGACTCCCGTCACCGATATGCCGACAACAAGCATCCCGAAGGCAGACACGGCGATCTGCCACGCGCGGCCGCCAATCGCTGTCACGTGCAAGGCGATCAGCCAGTTTGTAACGGTATTGCCTGCTCGCTGTCCGGTCGGCAGTTGCAGACCCAGGAACCGTCCATCGTGCGCATCTATCGCTATAGTAGCGGCGGTGGCCGGCGAATCGGTTTCGGTCGGATTGCCTTGCGCATCCAGCAGATCACGCGAAGTGTGCATCAGAAAGAAGTAGATTCCCAGATCACGTCGATATTCAATCGCCGCAGGCTTGCCCAGAGTGAAGCCTTCAATCTGGGCCTGCTCCGCGAAATAGCGCTGTCCCAGCTCCGCCGCCTTGAACCAGTCGACGGGCGGGCTGAGCAACGGCTGCGCCAGAGGTGCGCGTGGAGGACTCTCCTGAAAATGCGCATATTCGACAAATTTGCTGATAAAGCCGGCATAGGGGCCACCGAGATTGAGCGCGAAGCCCGTGATCGCGAAAATCATCAGCAGGGGCCACAGCCACAGCCCGGATGCCCGGTGCCAATCAAGAATCTGGCGGTTAGAATTGGCGCCGCGGGTGATTTTCCAGGAAGTGGACCAGCGCTTGATAAATGGTCTCGGGGTGCGGCCGTTCCTGCCAGGTTTCGCCTTTGGCGGAAGCGTCAGGTAAAAACCGGCGATGCACTCGACCGCCCAGACCAAGCCCAATGTCCCGATCAGCAATATGCCAACGCCAAGTGGAAATATGAGCGCATAATGCAGATAATAGAGAAACGAGAACAGGCCTTCCGGCTTCAGCGTCGCCTCGCCAATTATTCGCTGCCCCAGCCGTTCACCGGTATAGGGGTTGGCAAAGACTTCATCATAATCAATCGGATAGGGTTTGCCTGTCGCAGCATCGATCGCTGGCATAACCCGGGAAAAGAGTGACTGGTCCGGGCGTTGGGGAAGCTGCAACGAGAAGACGTGCGAACGCGAGTCCTCGGTTTCGAGCCGTTCGCGAATGACGAGAGCGTCGTGCAGCGTCCACCCCTTCGCCTGAGGTTCCACAATCCGCATATCGGCATTAAAACTATTTTCGAAATCGTCATAAAAGGCGATTATGCTGCCGGTACCGGCAATGATAATCAGGAAAAAGGCAAGCAGAAGCCCAAGGTACCGATGGACCTTAACAACTCCGCTCTGCAATGCCGTCGGCCTGCTCAAACGCTTTCTCCAAAAACGCAATTCACGGGGCAGCATATTCGGCGGTTGATCGGCATTCCCCTCCTTTGTCCGCAGCAACGGAGCAAACCGGAATATCAGCCTATCGGACCCACTTTCGATGCAGTTCCCTGTGACATATTTATGTCAGCTCAGAATGACACATGCTGCGCCAGACAGAATTGCCCAGGTGGTCCGAAACATTGTAATTTCGGCCAGGCCTGTTTGTGCGGAGGGCAGAGGTGAATGGGAAGGCGACGCGCGGACGCTAATTTTCCGGCGTTATTGGTGATTTTTCAGCCAATTAGCCAGTTAGATACTATACTGCCTTTTCGGCCAGATCAGCATCATACTCGGCGATCGCTTCGTGCGCAATACGGGTTGAGTCCATTCCTGCCGGGATGCCGCAGTAGACGGCAACCTGCAGCAGCGCCTCCCGGATTTCTTCGCGTTTCAGGCCATTGCGCAATGCAGCCTTGATGTGCAATTTCAATTCATGCGGCCGGTTCAGCGCACTGATCATACCAATGTTAAGCAAGCTGCGGTCCCGCCTGGACAACCCTTCGCGCGACCAGATTTCACCCCAGCAATAGCTGCTCGAAAGCTCCTGCATCGGACGAGTGAAATCATCGGCCTGCTCTAGCGAACGGGAGACATATTCGGCGCCCAGAACTTCACTGCGCAGGGCCAGTCCCCTGGCCAGGCGATCATCGTCCATATTCCCTTCCTTCATCAGCCTACCTTTCGAGTCCGCCAATAAGGCAATATTTGATATTCATATATTCGGCCAAGCCGTGGCTAGAGCCCTCCCGGCCGAAGCCCGATTCCTTGACGCCACCAAAGGGGGCGACCTCGGTTGAAATCAGCCCGTCATTGACCCCGACCATGCCATATTCCAGCCCTTCCATGACACGCCATTGGCGAGCAAAGTCGGCGGTATAGACATAAGCGGCCAAGCCAAAAGGCGTATCGTTCGCAATCCGCATGGCTTCGCTTTCGTCGGTGAAGCGGATCACGGGGGCAACCGGTCCAAATATCTCTTCGTGGGCGATAGCCATGTCAGTGGTGACGCCGGTCAGGACCAGCGGAGCATGAAAGGCTCCTTGTTCGGGGATTGCCGGTGCTTTGCCAGCCTTCGATGCGCCCTGCGCTTCAGCCTCCTTGACGAGGTCTGCGACACGGTTCGCGTCCTTGTCGCTGATCAGCGGTCCCATGCCAGAAGGGTTCTCCACCCCGTCGCCAACTTGCAGCGCCGCAACCCGCGCCGTCAGACGCTCGACAAAAGCATCGTGGACACCGGCCTGCACAAGGAACCGGTTTGCGCAGACGCAGGTCTGTCCGGCATTGCGAAAGCGCGACGCCATCGCGCCGTCTACCGCACTGTCAAGATCGGCGTCGTCAAAAACGATGAACGGCGCGTTCCCGCCCAGTTCCAGACTGAGCCGCTTCACCTGATCCGCGGCCTTGGCCATGATCACCTTGCCAACCTCCGTCGATCCGGTGAAGCTGATCTTGCGAACCATTGGATGGGTGCAAAACACATCCCCCGCTTCAGACGAACGGATAGCCGGTGCGACCCGGAACAAATCCTGCGGGACCCCTGCCTGATGAGCCAGATTCTCCAGCGCCAGCGCCGAAAGCGGGGTCAATGCGGCCGGTTTTACGACGATAGAACAGCCAGCCGCCAGCGCCGGACCGACCTTTCGCGTAATCATCGCCAGCGGGAAATTCCACGGTGTGATGGCAGCACAGGTGCCAACCGGCTGGCGCAGCGTCACAATCCGCTTTCCCGCCGCATGTGGCGGGATCACCTCACCATAAGCGCGGCGAGCTTCTTCCGAAAACCATTCCACAAAGGCAGCCGCATATTTCACTTCGCCCCGCGCCTCATCGAGCGGCTTGCCACTTTCAAGCGTCATCAGCCTGGCCAGCGCATCGGCCTCTATGCACATCAGATTATACCAGGCACGCAGTACATCGCTGCGCTCCTTGGCGGTGCGGGCCGCCCATTCATGCCGTGCCGCCTCGGCACGGTCGACGATTCCGGTCAATTCCGCACCGTTATAGCTACGGATCGTCGCGACCTCGCTGCCATCGGCAGGATTGGTGACCTTGAGCCCCGTTGCATCAAGATATTCGGGTCGCAACAATTGCATCGCCGGGTCTGTCATCGTTTCAAAACTCCTGTACTATGGATCGGCTCATAACATGCGGGGCAGCACGTCGGTTTCCCCACCCTTGTCCTGCAGACGATGCTTCACCGCTCCTGCAACATGCAGCACGATCAGACCGAGCAGCACATAGGCACTATATTTGTGCAGCGCGTCGAACACTTCGAACGCCTTGTCATTCTTGGGGAGCAACTCGGGCAGTTCGCCAAAGAAGAAAAATGGAACGCCGTCGCTCTGTGTAAAGCTCGCAGACATGCAATATCCCAATATTGGGATAAGCACGGTCAAGGCCATGATCAAACGATGCACCAGATGAGAGAGCATCGTTTCCCAACCGGTCAGCCCCTGCGGGGTCGGGGGCAGTATATGGCGATTGCGCCAGCGGATTGTGAGATGGACCAGCGCCAGCAGCCAGACCAGGACACCAAATTGCTTGTGGTTCGGATAGAACAGATCGAACGTTGCCATCGGCGTGGTTTCGGGGAGGCTCGTCATATACCAGCCTGACCAGATCAACCCCAGAATGATAACGGCCCTGACCCAGTGCAACAGTCGCATGGATAGTGGATATTTGATTTTTTCGGTCCCAGAAACGCTGTTCATCGCCAACTCCCCCTCTTCAAAGAAACACACCGCGCGAATAGCCGCCATCAATCGTCAGCGACTGTCCCGTAATCGCAACATCTTCTGATCCGGCCAGATAGCCGATCAGCCTGCCCACTTGACCGGGTGACAGAATCGTCCCGGAGGGAATCTCCGCAACGAACTCTGCCTCTATAGTGGCTGCATCAATATCACGCTCCTGCGCCATCTCGGCAAATAGCTCATCCAGATGCGGAGTCCGAACAATTCCCGGATGCACTGCATTGACCGCGATGCGGAATGGCCCGAGCTGATCCGACAGCACCTTGGTCAGGTGTGAAACAGCGGCATTGCGCAAGCCGCTCAATGTGTCGCTCGATCGTCCGGTCAGTCCGCCGATATTGATGATGTGGCCGCTGCCCTGGCGCTTCATCACGGGCACAACAGCCTGAGCATAGCGAAGATAGCCGCCGACCTTGACATTGACGTCGGCGATCAGCGCATCGACATCGACCTCTTCGATCGCACCGCCGATCGGTGTTGAGCTGGCCGCCGCATTGACCAGCACATCGATGCGGCCAAATTGGTCCACCACCTGCCCGGCCAGAGAACTGACCGATGATGCGTTCCGGGCATCGGAGATCAGCGTGACCACCGGCGCTTCAACAAGCAGCCGCAATCTGCTCGCGGCCGCTTCCAGGCCATCCTTGCTGCGCGCCGTCAGAACGATTGCAAAGCCCGCTTTGGCCAGTTCCTCGGCAATGCCGGGAACCAGTCCGCCGCTCCCACCGGTCAGCACGGCAACGCGCAGGCCTGCATTCATGGCAGCTCGGCCTGGATCAGCAACGGACCATCCAGCGTCAGGCCATGGCGCAGAGCGGAAGCCAGTTCGCCATTGGTGGTCGCGCGTACGGCCTCAACACCGTAGCCTTGCGCCAGCGCGACCCAATCCACCTTTGGATGGTCCAGCTTGGTCAGATTGGCAACCACCGCATCGTCCAGCGGGACGTCCGCCCGGCTGAGTTCGGTCTGCAGGATGGCATAACGATGGTTTGCGGCAATGATGACGGTAATCTTCAGTCCCTCGCGCGCCATCGTCCAAAGCGCCTGCAGCGTATATTGTGCGCTGCCATCGGACTGCAGCGATATGATGCGCGCGTCCGGTTGCGCCAACGCCGCGCCAACAGCGCAGGGCAGGCCCTGCCCGATCGCGCCACCCGTATTGGTCATGACCCGGTGCCGGGGGGCACGGTGGGCGTTTTTCAGCCACGGGCCACCCATGCTGGAACCCTCCAGCGAGATGACCGCGTCCTCCGGCAACTGCACCAGCAGCTCCTCGACAATCGACGCCGCTGTCAATGCTGCCGCTGGTTCGGGTGAAGACGCCGGTGGGGTCGGCGCGGGTTCAGGCGCAGGGCTACCGCCCAGTTGGTCCACCAGGGCGCGGAGCGCAGCAACCGCATCCTGACCGGGCTCCGCCAGACGCACCAGCCGATCCTCGGGCACAAGCTGGCTCGGCCAGCCTTCATAACCAAAATAGCTTATCGGCATCCGCGCTCCGGCCAAAACGACACGGGCATCGCCCATCTGCGCAATGACATCATCGGGGAAATAGGCCTGTCGCTCGACCATCGGCAGGTCGCCGCCCAGCGTAACAATCGCCGGATATGGTTCCATCAGCAGCCGTCCGCCAAGGGCCGCAGCCAGCGAAGCGCCAGCTTGAATCCCTTCCTCGTCCAGGGCGTTTCCGCCGAGCAATATAATGGTTTCGCCCGGTTCAGCCAGCACAGCGGCAGCGGACTGAACGACATCGTCGGACACGGGCGCTGGCTGATAAGCAGCAAGCTCCACCGGCTTGAAGTCGGCAGGAGCAGGCGCATCGACCACGTCGGTCGGGAAAATCAGGGTCGCAGCTCCGCCTTCGGCCTCGTTGGTCGCGGCAAAGGCCTGGCTTACCCCGTCGGTGATGGCTTCAGGCTTGCCGAGATAGATGACCTCCCGCGAAACCGGCTGGGCCAGCGAATGGATATCGGATGTCAAAGGTGCATCATAGGCCAGGTGCCATGTCGCATGATCGCCGATCAGGTTGACAATCCGCGAACCCGCCCGGCGTGCATTGTGCAGATTGGCGATGCCATTGGCAAAGCCCGGGCCAAGATGCAGCAGCGTCAGGGGCACCTCTCCCGACACGCGGGCATAGCCATCGGCTGCGCCCGTGCAGACGCCTTCGAACAGGCTCAGCACACAGCGCAGCCGTCCGTCGCGGGCAAGCGCACTAACCAGACCCAATTCGGTAGTGCCAGGATTGGCGAAACAAATCCGCGCGCCGCCGTCATACAGGCTGTCGAGGAGCAAGTCCGCACCAAGCTTTCCGCTGGCCGATTTCGCTGTTTCGTTTTGAGCGTTCATAATATTTTCTTTCCTGTCAGCCCGCCGCCGCCCGGCCAGTGCGCAGCCCGGCCAGAAAGCCCTCGACCAGACGCATGAAACTTTCAGGCGCATCATCGTGAACATAATGGGAGGCATCGGCAACGGTGGCGTGGCCTAGCACCGAATTTTTCGCTTCAAGTTCCCCGACCTTTGCGAGGTTGCAGAAGTCGGACCGGCCGCCACGGATCACCAGCGTGGGGGTGCTGATGGCAGAAATGACCGGGTGCAAATCAATAACGCGCGCCGGATCCGGATCGACCCTGGTCGCTGCAATGCCGTCGGCGTCATAGCGCCAGACCACTCCACCGCTGCCATCCGACCGCATCGATTCAAAAAGACGTTCCTCAATGGCGGTGTCGGCCACGCCGGGGCGCAGCTTGCGCCAATAGGCCCGGGCCGTGGCCCAGTCGGGAAAGCGGGTCGGCAGCGCAGCCATTTCCGCAACGATCCGTTCAAATCCGGCCCCAGACACCGAAGAACCGGCGGTAATATCTTCCACCACCAGGGCCGACAGACGCTGCGGATGCTTTGCGGCATAGCAGTAGGATGTGGTTCCGCCCATTGAATGGCCGACCAGGACGAAGCGATCAAGCTCCAGCCCGTCAACCACCGCCTCCAGATCGCTCAGATAGGCGTCGGTATAATAGTTGCGTTCGGGGTCCCAGTCACTTTCGCCGCGCCCCCGGGCATCAAAGGCGATCAACCGCCAGCGATCGGACAATGCCGAGGCAAGCTTGCGCCAGGTTCCGGAATAGCCACGCAGGCCATGCAGCAACACCATCGCGGGCGCAGCCGGATCACCCCATTCGCGCACATGGATACCGATTCCGCCGTTCAGAATCCGGCGGGTCCGCTCGTCGTCGAGCTGGGCCACCGGCTGCGGCGTGCGATCAGAGTCGCTGATAGTTTGCGCACCCATGCTTCAGGTCAATCCGTTGCCTTCGGCGTCTTCGGCCTTGAGGCCGCCAAGCCGCGCATTCAGCCGGCCGCGTGTAGCGAAAGCCCAGCAGACGATCACTTCATCGCGGTTGGGTGCATCATCAAATGACACGCTCATCGTGTCATAATGCGAACGGACATAAAGCGCGTCCTTGTGACCCAGCGGAATGTCGATAATCGTGCCGGGAACACCGCGCTTGCCGGTGGATGGCACCCATGACGCGCCGCCGCCGACCGCATCCCGGATCGGGTTTGCTGCCGGATTGGTCAGCAGGGCATTGCCATGCTCATATTCGCCATCAATGCCCACCATGATCGCCTTGCCATAGCTTTCGATCTTGGTTCCGCCCGACAGTGCATTGAGCCGACGACCAATCTCGATCCCCAGTTCAGGTGAACCGTCGATCCAGCCAGAAAGATCTTCTACGAACTCGCCAGCATAGGGATTCTTGAGACACACACCGATCATATATTTGATTATCGGTTCGCCATCCGCAGCGGCACCGGTTTCACCAGCCCATGTTTCCTCGACCTGACTGAACCATTTGCGGACATGAAAAGAACCGAAGTTCGGTGCGAAGGTCGTCATGTTATTCTCCGTGTCATTATTGTTTGGCTATAAAAGTCGCTTGCGGGCGAGAAACAGTCTCGCCGCGCACCCGGTGGATATTAGAGGGCGGCCGGATCAACCGGATCGGCCTGCCCCTGGTTGCGGTTCAGCTCGGCCTGCGATTCACCGGTTTCCTGGGGGATTCGCTGACAGAATACTTCGAGCATATGCCCGTCCGGATCATAGAAATAGATTCCGGTGGAAACCCCGTGATCCAGAATTTCGGCGATTTTGATGCCACGCTCCGCAAAAAATGAATAATTGCGGCGCAAGTCATCCATGCTGGTACCGGCCATCTTCAGACCAATATGCTCGAATTCCTGACCGGTAGTTGCTCCTTCTGCAGCCGGGAAAAGAGCGATATCGTGATCGCTCACCCCGAAACTCAGAAACACGCCGCCTTTGTACGGACCATCGGCAGCACGCGCCACGATCTTCATATTGAGCACATCGCTGTACCACTGTGCCGAAGCCTCGGGATCTTTCACGAACAGCACGATGTGGGCAATCTTCTCTACCCGGATCGGAGACAATTCAATTTGTGACATGTGGTAGCCCCAGATCCTCCGGCACTCCCGGAATCCATGTAATATCCGTAATCTCGTTGAACTCGCGCCATTCCTTCGTCCAGGATTTTCCGGCATCGGTCGACCGATAGAGATAGCCGAATTTGCTTCCGGCGAGCATGAAGTCGGGATCGGCAGGATTGCCGCCAAAAGCCCACATGCAGGAATTGGACGGGCTGTCCAGATCGGCCTTCGTCCAGGTCAGCCCGGCATCGCCAGAGGTCAGGATCGCCGCCGTTGTTCCGGGCGTACCATCGCCAATACCCACCGCGACATCGCGGTTGCTGCCAGGCTTGCGCATCAGCAAACGCGAATAGCGCAGACCGAAGCTTTCCTTGGCAGGCTGACGGGTCCAGGTTTCGCCATCATCGGTTGAACGATAAAGCGCGATGACGGTCAGCGCGAGATGTACCTTGGTTCCGTCGTCCTGCTTCAGAACCATGATATCATGGATATCGGAATTGCCGCCAAATTCGGACCAGCCGGTGTCGATCCGCTTCCAGGTGTCACCACCATCGCGGCTGCGGTAGAGACCGCCTTCTTCCACCCCGGCCCAGACGTCATTGGCGTCATCGGGATCAACGGCCAGCGCCAGCATCCGCGGGCGGTTCACACCGGCGCAGAATTCGGGCATCTCCAGCGTCGTCCGCTCCCAGCTGCGCCCGCCGTCGCGCGAACGGAACAGGATCGACAGCGAAGGAGCGCCGGTTCCGGCATACATCACTTTCGGATCGCTCTCGCTGGCGACCAATTTCCACACAGCGAAATCGTTGAGCGCGCAATCGACCTTGCTCCAGTGCACGCCATGGTCTGAACTGTAGAACAGGCCCTTTTCGGCACCCGCATACAGAGCGGTTGGATCAGCTGGATCGACCAGCAGACAGCGAACCCGGTCATCATATTCAAGGTCCTGCCCGATGTTGATCCGATACCAGTTCTTGCCTTCGTCATGGGTGCGAATAACCGCTTGCCCGTCGGTTGCAACTATCATGGTCCTGCTCATACTGCCTCCTGCTTATTGCATTAATTTCTGTCGTTCGACGACATTCAACTCAGATTGATCCAGATACTTTTGACTTCGCTGTAGAGCTCCATGGCCTGACGCCCGTGCTCACGGCCCCAGCCGGACTGCTTGAAGCCGCCGAACGGCGTGGCATTGTCCACCAGATTGAAACAGTTGACCCACACCGTGCCGGCCTTCACTGCAGCAGCGAGCCGATGCGCCTGCCGCAGATCGTTGGTCCAGATACCTGCGGAGAGACCAAAATCGGAATCATTCGCCTGCGCCACCAGATCGTCCGGATCAGACCAGCTCAGTGCGCTCAGCACCGGACCGAAGATTTCTTCTCGCACAATACGCATATCGCGACCGGCGTTCGCCATAATGGTAGGTTCAAAGAAGAAACCGTCATTATGGGCCTGGGGACGGCCGCCGCCGATCATCACATCGGCGCCTTCCGACTTGCCGATTTCGACATAGGAATTGACCTGGTCCCATTGCTCCTGCGACACCAGCGGGCCGAAATTGACCGACGGATCGAGGCCGTTGCCGATGGTCAGCTTCGCCGCATGATCGGCGACACGCGCCAGCAGGTCGTCGTGGATCGAGGAATGGGCATACAGCCGCGACCCGGCGGTGCAGGTCTGCCCCTGATTGAAGAAAATACCCGCGGCAATGGAAGCCGCCGCCGCATCAAGGTCCGCATCAGGCAGAACGATCTGCGGCGACTTGCCGCCAAGCTCGAGGCTGACTTTCTTGAGATTGACGGTCGATCCGCGGACAATCGCCTTGCCCACTGCGGTCGAACCCGTGAACGCGACCTTGTCGACTCCGGGATGATCGACCAGCGCAGCGCCGGCTTCGCCGAAACCGGTGATGACGTTGAACACGCCAGGGGGAATTCCCGCCTCCAGAGCCAGTTCCGCAAGGCGTAGCGCCGTCAGTGGCGTCTGTTCCGCCGGCTTGAGAATGACTGTGCAACCTGCGGCCAGCGCCGGTGCAACCTTCCAGGCCGCCATCGACATCGGATAGTTCCAGGGAACGATCAGACCACAGACACCCACCGGCTCGCGGACGGTGTAATTGAGAATCTTGGCGCCGCTGCGAGGCGACACCGGCAGCGTTTCTCCGCCAAATTTGGTCGGCCAGCCGGCAAAATAACGAAAGGTTTTGATAGACCCCTCAATTTCGACGACCTGCGTGAGCGTCGCCGGCTTTCCGTTATCGATACATTCCAGCACGGCCAGCTCTGCCGCATCCCGCTCGATCAGATCGGCGAGCCGGTTCAGCAGCAACGAGCGGTCAACGGCGCTCATGTCGCGCCAGCTCGAATCTTCCAGCGCCTTGCGGGCAGCTTTCACAGCCAGGTCAACATCAGCCACGCCGCCCTCTGCAACCTGACAAATTTCTTTGCCGGTTGCGGGGTTGACCGTAGCAAAGGTCTTGCCCGACTGTGCCTGTACCGACTTGCCGTCAATGATCAGGCCCTGCGGCCCTTTTGAGAGCGCGGAGCAGAGAGTTTCGGCTTGGGTGAAGGTGGCGGACTGTTCTGACATAGTGTTCCCTTAGGGTTCTGGAGCAACCAATTTCAGACAAAGCGGATAAGGGCTTCGTCGATTCGGATAATTGGATAGCGCAATCGCAAAATGTAAACAATACTAGATTTTTATCTTTCTTTGTTTCATATGCGCGACAATGAAAGCGGGTATGGATCTCCATCAAGTAAAGGGGGAATGAAGATGCAGGACAATAATATGGCTCTTGAGCAGGCGTTGCGGACCGCAGCCCACTCTTCGGGTTCAGCCGCCAAGCTGCCACAGCATGTTCCAACGGTTGAAGAAGCCTACGCCGTTCAACGCAATATCTACAACAGCAGCAATCTGCCTGTGACGGTGTGGAAGCTTGGTCTCACCGGCGCTGAGGTCCGCAAGGCATTTGGGACGGAAGAACCGACCGTTGGAAGGCTTGCCGCCAGTGGAATCTTCAACAACCGCAGCGAAATCCAGTTTCTCGGCCCAAAAATGTTTGCTGAGGCGGAATTGATCTTTGAAATGGGTGAGGATTTGCCGATGCAGGCCAAACCCTACACACGCTCCGATCTGTGCGCTGCTCTGAAAGGGATTTATGCCGGTATCGAGATCGTCCGGAGCCGCTTTGAAACCACGAAGCTTTCCCTGCCATTGCTGATCGCCGACAATTCCATGGGCCACGGACTGGTGCTCGGGCGCAAGCTTACCCTGCAATGGGAAGACCGCTTTGCCGACATCCCCGTCAGTCTGACGCGGAACGAAGAAGCGCCGACGATAGGGTCGACCGCGCGCGTCATGGGAAATCCACTGGATGCGGCTGTCTGGCTGGCCAACTGGCTGCGTGATAATGAAAATGACACTCTGAAACGCGAGCAACTGATCGCCTCAGGCACCTGCACCGGTGCTACGGAGATGTTCGCCGGGGATACCATCAGCATAGATGTTGACGGCGAACAGGCTGCGCTCGTCAGGCTTTGTGAAGAAATTTAGAAGGAGATATTACAATGTCGTTAGAATTGGGCCTCAAAGGCAAAGTTGCCGTCATCACTGGCGGCGGCGTGGGGATCGGTAAGGAAACCGCCCGCAAGCTGGCCATGGCAGGCGTGAAAGTCGTCATCGCCGCGCGCACCGAATCCAAATTGGAAGCGGCCGCGGAAGAACTGCGCCAGTCAACTGGAGGCGAAATCATCGCCGTACCGACCGACACCACGTCGAAGGACTCGGTTGAGGCTCTGGTCGATGCTGCGGTCGAGAAATTTGGCGCGGTGCACATCCTGGTGAATTGCGCAGCCGCTCCCGGCGGCCTGGTGCGCAACGCGATTGAGGAAGCGGATGAAGACGCTCTCATGCTTGACCTGAATACCAAATTATTCGGCTATTTCCGCACCGCAAAGGCTTGCGTCCCGCACATGCGCAAGGCCGGCTGGGGCCGGATCGTCAATGTTGGCGGTCTTACCGCGCGCTGCACCGAAGCGCTTTCGGGCATGCGGAACACGGCGCTGGTCCATTTTACCAAAACGCTGTCGGACGAAGTGGGCAGCGACGGCATCACCGTGAACATCATTCACCCGGGTGTCACCCGCACCGAGCATATCGAGGAATGGTTCGCGGAAATGGCGGAAGAAGAAGGCACAACCGTCGACGCCATCGTTGCGCGTGAAGCGGCCGACCCCGCTGCTTTGAAACGGATGCTGGAAGTGGAAGAAGTGGCTGACCCGATTGTCTTCCTCTGCTCTCAACTCGGAAGCGGGATCACGGGCGAATCGATCGCGGTCGATGCCGGCCTGTCACGCGCCGTATTCCTCTGATCGCATAAAAAAGGGGTGCCCGCCGATCGTGGCGGGCACCCCCTTTTGATTTTTGGACATCCTGCAACAAACATGTCTCAGGCAGGCTGTCGACTCCATCGCATGGTCACGATTGTTACCACGATGCTCAGCGCCAGTATCAGGCTGGCGGCGTAGATCATGACAGTGAACGATCCGGTCACCAGCGTGGCGGCCGCTGCAGCCGGCCCAAGCCCCGTGCCGAATGTCTGAATCGACCCCATCGCACACACGACGCGCCCGCGCTGACAGGCTTCCGAACAGATCCCCGACAGCAGCGGCTGGGCAAAATTCCAGCTGAACATCATCATCGTGCACGCCAGGACGAAGGCCGTGGGCGTCACATGATCGCGAAACATCAGGAAGCTGACCGTGCCGATCGCACCGCTGAACACCAGAGGCCAGCTCCGTCCCCAGCGGCGTGGCAAGACACCCGCCAGCCCCGCCCCGACAACACCGGCCATGGTGCCGATCGACAAACCGTTCGCGATGGCTCCGTCCGTCAGCTGGCTCAACTGGCCGATCCGTTCGGAATAGCTCCACACCGCGCCCATTGCGAAGAACAGCAGGAACACACCAAGCAGCGCCCCGGATGCAGCGCGCAAATCAAGCTTGCCGCCGCCAGCGGCGAAAATATCGGGTTCATCCTTGCTGCCATCGGGGAACGCCCGCAGCGACAGCATCACCAGCCCAGCGAACCCTGCAATAGCGATAAAAAACGTGCTCGGCGCAACCACATCCATGATCAGCGGGAGCATGTAAAGAAAACCGGAACTGAGCAGGGCACCGGTAACCAGATATATCGCAAAAGCACGGTCGGGATTTTTCGCCCGGCCCAGTGCCGCGAAGGCGAAGCCGATCGCTATGCCTTCACCTGCGCCCGACACCACGCGAGCCGCAGCCATGGCCGGAAAGCTGATAACGGCGGCGGTCAACAGATTGCCCAGAACGATCAGCGCCAGTCCCAATCCCACGGCCAGACGCCAGCGCACCTTGGCCAGAGCAAAGGTGCTGAGGCCGATGGTCACACCCATGGCGTTGATGTCCCAGGCGGCCAGATAGCCTAGCTGATCGTTGTCGAACCCCGTCTTCTGCGCGACGACCGCCAGAAACCCCGGGGTGATGAAGATTACAATCGCGCCGATCAGGCCAACCAATATGGCACTGATCAGGCCGCCCCGATCAAGGCGTTCGGTACCTTCTTCTGCGGCAGCCATACCGGCTATGGCGGTATTAAGTTCCATGTCGCACCCCTCCCAAGGCTATTTTCCTAATGGGCCGCGCGAACGATTCGCGCGGCCCCAGTGCGATCAGGATTCCAGAACGTCATTCACTGCGAGGGCGAATTTGTCCACAATCTCGTCAGCGTCAGCGCGGGTAATCACCAGAGGCGGCGCGAAGACCAGCGTGTCGCCCAGAGCGCGCGTGATCAGACCACGTTCGGCCGCTGCTTTCAGGACCTGACGACCCGTCCGGTTTGCGGCCGGCAGGCTTTCCTTCGTTTCGCGGTCTTTCACCAGCTCGATTCCGAGCATCAGCCCCTTGCCGCGAATATCACCGACATGAGCATGCTGGCCCAGACGATCACGCAATTGCTGCATCATATAGGGGCCGACATCGGCGACATTTTCCACCACCTTCAGATCGTCGATCAGCTTGAGCGCAGCCAGCGCAGCCGCTGCGCCAACCGGATGGCCCGAATAGGTATAGCCGTGCCCGAACACGCCAATCTGGTCGGCACCTGCATCAAGCACATCCCAGACTTTCGGGGAAATGAAGACTGCCGACATCGGGAAATAACCGGATGTCACACCCTTGGCCGACGTGATCAGGTCGGGTTCGTAGCCATAGGCCTGGCTGCCCCAATAGGTGCCCAGCCGACCGTATCCTGAAACGACCTCGTCGGCGACGAACAGGATGTCATGCTTTTTCAGGATCGGCATGATTTCTTCAAAATAGCCTTCCGGTGGAGGAATCAGGCCACCAGCGCCCATCACCGCTTCCGCGAAGAAAGCCGCGATTGTGTCCGCTCCCTCGCGGTCGATCGTATCCTGCAACTCCTTGGCGAGGTGGCGCGAGAAGTCGCGCTCGGACATGCCTTCCGGGGCGTTGCGGTAATAATGTGGCGCACTCACATGCAGGATCGGCCCCTTGGGCAGGTCGAACAGATTGTGCATGCCCGGCAGACCGGTCAGACTGGCAGTTGCGACGCCCGAGCCATGATAGGCGTTCCAGCGAGAGATGATCTTTTTCTTTTTCGGCTTTCCACGCAAATTGTTGTAAACCCAGATGATCTTGAGCTGCGTTTCGTTGGCATCGCTGCCTGATGTTCCGAAAAAGACACGCGACATGGGAACCGGAGCGCGCGCCAGCAGCGCCTCGGCGCACTCGCCGACCACATCGGTACCCAATCCGTTGAACGTGTGGAAAAAGGCCAGTTTTTCGCTTTGCCGAGTGATCGCCTCGGAGATTTCCTTGCGGCCGTAGCCAAGGTTAACGCACCAGAGGCCGGCCATGCCATCGATATATTCCTTGCCTTGAATATCGCGTACCCGCACGCCGGAGCCGGATTCGATCATCATCGGACCATCAGCCTCGAGGTCGTTGATCGAGGTGAAGGGGTGAAACTGGCTGCGCTCATCGCGCAAGTGGGCCTGAGACCGCTGACTTGTCATAATGAAATCTCCTTAAACAGACCGCAACTCGGAGTCGCGGTGCAAAAATCTTGCGAAGCCTATACTTCGCGCAAAGTTCATCCAAACGCAACAGTATATATGGAAATAGCCGTATTTTTGCGTTACCGTAACAATTAACGCGGCGCCGGGCGTCCCCGTCCGGTTCGGATCCGCGGTCCAACACACCATTGACACAAGCGGTCGGGTGCAACAGGAACGAAGCATGGAAGACAAACCAGACTTGGGCAACGTCATGGCGATGATTTCGTTTGCCGCTGTAGTGAGCACCGGTGGATTTTCCAGCGCTGCGAAACTGCTGGGCTATTCGAAGGCAGCAGTCAGCCGTCAGATCGCGAAGCTTGAACAAAATACGGGCGTGCGCCTGCTTGATAGGACGACGCGCTCGGTTGCCCTGACGCCCGCCGGACGGGAAATGTATGGACGCTGTGCCAGGATCGTCGACGAGGTGAACGAGGCAAACCAGATCATCACTGGCATGGTGACTCAGCCGCGCGGTGACCTGAAGGTCAACGCCCCGGTGGTTGCCTCGCTTTTTGATCTGACCTCAATCATTCCGCGCTTTCTGCACACCTATCCCGAAGTCCGCCTGCTGCTCAATCTGTCGGACAGCAAGGTGGATATGCTCAAGGGCCGTTTCGATGTGGCCTTCTGGATGGGTGACCCATTTGATTCCAGCCTCGAATCCGTTCGGCTGCGGGTCTATCCGATGGTTCTGGTGGCCGCGCCGGATTATCTGGAGCGCGCTGGCAGACCGACCTCCCCGAATGATCTCAAGGATCACACCTGTATCGTCGAGACCCATCTTTCGCCCGTTGGTGAATGGCGATTGTCCGATGACATTTCCGTGGCGGTCAATCGCGGCCCCCTGACGAGCAATTCCGTCCGCATGGCCCGAGAGGCGACTCTGCAAGGCCTTGGCGTCAGTTTTCTGCCGCGCTTTCTGGTCGAGGACGATATCGGGGCAGGCAGGCTGGAAACCCTTCTGACCGATATCGTGACGGACAGCATTCCGCTCCACATCATATTCCCGCGCGGAAATTTTGCCCTGTCCAAGGTGAGGGCCTTTGTGGATTTCGTCCGCAGTGAAATGGTGGAAGGCAATGACGGCGGTCAGGGTGCCACCCTTGGACTAGCCTCAGCCATCTGAATTTCTGCGGAGCCTCTCCCGCGGTTATATTGCCTTTTGCGCGCCGCCGGGATCAATCCTCGGGCGGCGGTACATTCCAGTTGTCGTCGGCTCCCTGGATCGGCGCATCCCAGGCATCGACGGGCACGAAAGTCAGTCCCGAAATCTTGCCATCGGCGGCATAGCTCAAATTCACTTCCAGCAGACCATTGTCATAATGCGCCCGGTACCGATACGCCTGATCGCCGCCCGATTCGCCTTGGGCGAACAAGGCTATATCCCGCTGCGAGCCCAGCATGTTCAGGGTCTTTCGATATCCGTACATCATATCGGCAAGATCCTGCTTCGATATGAAGGTAAAATCCTCATATTCGGTTTTTCCCTCCGCAATCTGTTGCAGCAGGGCCTTGAGCTGATCGGTAACGCGAGGATTCCGATCGGCGATCGGCATCGCTTTCGGCTGCACGAGTTTCGGATCCAGCATGCCAGCGATGTGCCGCGCGATCGTGACGGGGCGAGCGCTGTCGCTGTTCGCAAGTACGACGATCGTCAGTTCGTCGTCCAGATAGCGGATGATGAAGCTCTGAAATCCCTGCCAGCTTCCAGAATGCCGCCAGACGTCTTGGCCTGCGGCGCGGTCGAGAAACCAGCCAAAGCCGGCAGGATAGGTGCCTCCGTTCGCCAGCCGGGCCGGCTTGCCGATCTCGGCCCATGACTCGGGGGACAGAATCTTGCGATCATGCACACCCGCTTCCCACCGGGCATAGTCGAGAGGAGACAGATAGAGTGTACCGTCGGCGGTGGAATTGGCCGCGTGCGATACCCACTCCTGATTGCGGAGCGTCCCCTTTCTCAGTTGATAACCCGCAGCCCGATTGGGGATGATAGCGAGATCATCGATCTGCCGCGCCGTTTGCATGCCGAGCGGCGCAAAGAGGCGCTTGGTGAGAAAATCAGCATAGACCATGCCGCTGATCCTCTTGATAAGAATACCGAGCGTAACATAGCCGGCGTTGCTGTAATTCCAGCGCGTACCCGGCGCAAACATAAGCTCCCGTTTGCCGATGTCGCGCAGCATTTCCTCGGGCGTATATTCGGTGCGTATATCTCCGTTCGGATTAGTCGGCAGGCCCGAAGAGTGATTGAGAAGCTGTCTGATGGTGATCGGCTGCCAGTTCGGCGGCGTTTCCGGCAGATAGGTGCGGATCGAATCATCGAGGCGGATCTTGCCATCCTCGACAAGCAGCATGATGCCGGCAGCCACGAACTGTTTCGCGATCGCCCCCGTCTGAAACAGAGTATCGGGATGTACCGGCACCTGCAGCTCCAGGTTCGCCAGCCCGTAGCTTTGCACGCGCTGCAGCTGCCCATGCCGCATGATCACCAGCGCCAGACCCGGAACCTGCTGCCGCGCCATTTGGACGTGGATATAATCATCAATCTCGTCAGCGCGGGCATTGCCGGCATATCCTGCAAACATAATCACCAGCAACAGGCCTGTAATTCCCTTCATCATTGGGTCGTCTCCTCAATTCGGTTTCGCGTTTGGGCCTCAACCTGCGTCGAGGCGGTTCGCGGACGCCGGTTCCGACCGGCGCCCACCTTGCTGTTCACCTGCGAAAGGTTGCGCTGATGCCAATGGTTCTGGGACGAAACGCAGTCGCACGAAAGTTGACGTTGCCCGTCGCTTCATGGCCCAGACCCAGGACAGGATGATCATTCGTCACATTGTTGGCGAACAGGCTCAGATCGAGACCGCCGAAGCGGGCACCGGCACGCAGACCAAGAACCGCTGTCGCCGGCGCCCGGGGTATTACCGGGTCGACCAGAGGCGAGCTCAGATCGAGCGGCGTGTCATCGTGCGTGGCGCGCGTAAAGTCTGCCCGCATATACAGATCATGCTCGCTCACCGTGAACTCATATTCGCCGCTCAGGTGGATGGTCCAGGGCGCAACATCCAGGGGCTCCCCTTTGCGGCGAATGATCGTGTTGTTGGGACCCGGAAGATCCGAACTGTAGCGAGCGTCCATATAGGAAACCGACGCACCAAGCGTCAGACCGGGCAGCGGCCGCGCCGACATCGCAAGGTCAATACCGTCCACCTTTGCATCGCCGAGACTGAAGATCGTATGGTTCTGGCACACAGGCAAGGCAATCACTGTCTGGGTGTCTTTCCAGTCCACATGATAAGCCGAAACATCGACCGCCAGGCGCCCCCCGAACAGGCGGTTCTTGCTACCGACTTCATAGCTCCAGACCGAATCGAGCTTGACGTAGCGCGGGACCATCGGATCGAAGCCGAGCAGATCGCCATCGGGAGCACAGCGGAAACCAACCGCGTCCGCAATATTGCTGCCCCGCACACCTTTGGCCGCGCTGGCATAGAAAAGATTGTCGGGATCAGCCTGGAAGGACACGCCGAACTTGGGCGTAATCGGATTGTGCTCAGACTTTTTCCGCTCGCTCATCCCGTTGCTGGTATAGAGAGGACCAGCCAGGAAATTGTCATAGACGAACGATGTGTTGGTGTAACGCACACCGGCGGTCAGCGTGACACGCGGCACCAGCTCATAGTCCAGCTGGGCAAATATAGACTTTTGCGTATCGCGATATTTGGAATGCTGGCTGATCACATAGCGCCCCTGATAAAGCTCGACGCCGAAAATATCGCTGATCGAATCCACCGGCGGTCCACCTTCGTTCTGGATGCCGTAATTGATCTGGTCGAGCAGCCCGAGATTCTGGGCATCGAAAGCATCCCGCGTCAGGAATCGCGAGTAAAAGGCCCCCACCACCCAGTGCAGGGGCGCATCGGAATCCGTGCTTTGAAGACGAAGCTCCTGAGTCAGGCCATTTTGCGACGTCGCATTATGGGTTCCGGACTGAACAAGGGGCAGATCCGGCGGCGGGAACGGCCCGTTGTAACCCGACCAGATCGCGATATTCAAGGCGACATCATCGCTTTCCGTGGTCGTCTTGCGAGTGAAGTAGGACGTGTTCGAAATCAGGCTGACATCGCCCAGATCCAGCTCCACCTTCAGCGCCGGAAGATAGAAGCGATCCATATGGGATTGCGGTTCCACATAGTAACTGGTGCGATAATCCACATTGGCCGGATCAGATTGCTTGGGTTCAAAGAGCGCGCCATCGTCCAGAGTAACCTTCTGGAAAAACAGCGATGGTGTGATGAAAAGATTTTCCGTGGGCTGCCATCCCAGCGCAAGCCGTGCGGCGTAACTGTCGCCGCTGTTGATATCCTTCTCCACCACTTCCTTCGTGTATCGGTCAAGCCGATCGACGAACCCGCCATCATGCCGGTACCAGGCGCTGGCCCGGAACCCGAGCTTGTCCTCGATGATAGCCGTGCCACCCGCGACACCGCCCTCGTAGCTGATGCCGCCCTTTTCGGTCGAGCTCAGTTCGGTTCGCGCATAGATTTTCGAGCCCTCCATAACGGGCGGTGGCGTGATGAAGCGAATCGACCCGCCCATCGAACCCGTGCCGAACAAAGTTCCCTGTGGCCCGCGCAGTACCTCGACGCGTTCCAGGTCGAAAACCTGCGGATAGGCGTTGGTGAGACTGGGGCTGATCCCAGTTCGCGTCTGGATGGGCGTGTCATCAATATAGATGCCGGTTGTCGGAATGCCCGACGTGGAGAGAATTCCGCGGATGGCGATGTTGCTTTGCCCGGTTCCGTAGAACAGCGCACTCGAACCGAAGGTTATGCTTGGAGTCAGGCGCATGATATCGTCTGCGGTCCGGACGCCCTGCTTGTCGAGCATCACCTGGTCCGTCGCAACAATGCTCACCGGCACCCGGCTCTGGCTTTCGTCGCGTCGCGTCGCCGTGACCACAATATCCCCGGAATATTGGGTGGTTGATTGCGATTGACGCTCCTGTTCTGCCGTATCGGCAGCATAAGCGTGAGTACTCAAAGCGCTCACTGACACACATCCAAGTACGAATAATTTATGATAATGCTTGCGCAGTTTCATCTGCATTCCCCCTTCATTCGTTACATCCGGAAAACGGTCAGGAGTGGCTCTCCAGGGCTTTCCACTTCGCCAGAAGTGATCAGGATGTTGCCCAAAGCGAGGCGAACAATCAAATTAAAAATGACTAATTTCTCATAATATGCATTTTATGCGACTTTAATCCGCTTATATACTGACTAAATTTATCATATTATCAAATGCAAGAGATCGCATGTCCTATCGCCAAAGCGGACAACCGCCGGTCGGCCGTAGGCGAGATTCTGGGATCGTCGAGAGATGAAAAGAGCGCGAGGTCCACCATTGTGGCCGGCCATCCGCAAGCAGCGCGTGGATGAACCACCCGGATCGCCATGACACGACTCGCGTAACAGACTGCGAGCAAACGGCTCAATGCTTGGAGATCGCGAGATCAGGCACCATGCGTGCGCCCTCTCCCCTGCACTTGCCTCCGCGCCTGACGTCAGAGGCAGCCCGGCCTGACGATCAAAGGGATTATTCCGATATCACCACGATCGCCAAGCGACACATCGATTGTTCAAGCCTCAGCCTCTGCCAGATTGGCCGCAATCTGGTCTGCAGTTTCGGTCACGCGCTCAATGACGGAGTCATTGTGCAACAGGGCAAATCGCTCTTCCGTACCCACGGCGCAGATGCTTCCCACCGCTTCCTTGCTGCCGGCCTGGAGGATCGGCGCGGCGATGCCCTTAAGGCCGCCGGTCAGTTCGTTGCTGGTCACGCAATAGCCATCCTTGCGGATTTTCTTGGCAGCCCGGGAAAAATCCTGCCACGACCAGTCATGATATGGGTGGCTGGGGTTGCCCGCGATTTTCTCCTGGAACAATTTCTGCAGTCGGCGGCCTTTTTGATAGGACACGAGAACCTTTGACTGGGCACCGGAAAACAGGGGTATCGGCTGGCCCCGCCCGAAATGAAATGAAAAGGTCTCGGTCGGCTCAACGATATAGGTGTTGATGATCCGATCATCATAAAACACGCTTGAGAACACAGCCAGTCGCGTTTCCTCCGCCAGCTTGTGCATCACGTCTCGCCCGGCGATCAGAATCGGATCATATTGCCGCATCATCCAGTCCAGTTCGATTATCCGGGGGCCGAGACTGTAACTGCCGCTGCCGACCCGGGTAATCAGGCCCGCATCGCAAAGATCTTTAACATGACGGTAGACCGTCGCCTTGGACAGGCCGGTGCGTTCCAGAATGGTCTCTGCGCTCACCTGAAGCGAATCAGGGCCAAAGAAATCCAGAATCGCCAGTGTCTTGCTTAATGTACTCATTCTTTTCCTGCAGACCTTTGTAACAGTCTCTTAAGCGGTTGCCGATTTTTCGGCTTCTTCGCATCTCATCTTTCCGACGACTGGCTCCACTATACAAGTCTTTTTCCTTTTGCGCCTTTTACAAACGATGCCGCCCTTCGCGTGAGACCCGCTTCTTGCAAAAGCGAAGCCGGCGCGAAATCGCAATTTCAACCGATGCTCCCAGACGGCTTCGCCTCCACGGAGCAGAGAGCAAATGTTGCGAATATAGATATAAATACACTTATTTAAACTCGATAAATTTGCTTTTTATGCAACATATGAGAATTTTTGTTGATTTACGCGCTTATCTGGGATAACTGAAATGCTCCAACAGGCTGACGGCTTCTCGCTACTGGCAAAAATATAGGCCAGAAAGTCCTTTCTAAGCCCAACGAGGCTCGGTGCGAGGGTTCAGCCAGAAATGACAGATAAGCATTCGTGATCAGGGAGATTGCGAACAAAAAGGGGGTAAATATGCGTTTGCAAATCCGTATGATGAAATTACTGGCACTCGGCTGCGTCTCGACCGCTGCCATGAATGTTCACGCCGTTGCAGCGGAACAGTCGGGGCAGCCCAAAGCTGTGGCAAACAGCCCCGCCAACTCTCAAGAAATTGTGGTCACCGCCACGCGTCGCGAACAGACGCTCAGCAAAGTGCCGCTCAGCGTCGTGGCGCAGGATCAGGAAGCCCTGGATATGCAAGGCGTGCGCTCAGCCGACGATCTGATGCGCCTGACTCCCAGCATCACGTTCGGCCAGAGTTCTCAATTCTATGGCACGGGCCAGTCCAATATTTCGATTCGCGGAATTCAGTCCACTTCGGGCATTCCCACAACCGGCGTCTATATTGACGACACACCCATTCAGACGCGCACCGGCGTCAGCCCCAGCCTGACCAACGCCTATCCCCAGATTTTCGATCTTGAGCGCGTTGAAGTGTTGCGCGGCCCCCAAGGCACCCTGTTCGGGACCGCCTCTCTCGGCGGTGCCGTCCGCTTCATTACGCCGGACCCTGTCCTGAGCGGCACCAAGATTTATGCCCGCGCAGAGCTTTCAACCACGGAAAAGGGCAGCGAAAGCTATGAAGCAGGCGTCGCCGGCGGTACGGCAATTGTCGAAGACAAGATCGGCTTCCGCGCCAGCGCCTGGCATCGGCATGACGGAGGTTATATCGATCGTCTCGATCGGGTCACCCGGGAAGTCGCAGAGAAGGACATCAACAGTTCCGACAGCTATGCGGCCCGCTTTGCCCTGGGATTGAAGCCTGCCGACAATATCACGATCACTCCTTCGGTATTTTACCAGGATGTGACCATCGACGACAGTTCGCTCGTGGACATCAATTCGTCGGATATGGACAATAACGACTTCAAAAATGGCCTGTTCGCACGGCCGGAATCGCATACCGACCGCTTCTGGCTTCCGGCCTTGAAGGCGGTGGTCGAATTTGACAATTTCTCGATCATATCGAACACGTCCTATATCACCCGGAAGACCACCACGGCGAGCGATGACAATACCCTCAATCTCGCGATTTTTGCGGAATATTATGATCCGGTTCCGCCCCCGGGATTCCGCGACCAGTTCGCCTTCACCGACAACAAAACAAGCCAGAAAGGCTTTACCCAGGAAATTCGCCTGCAGAACACCAGCAGCGGTCCCCTCAACTGGGTGGTCGGTGCATTTTACTCCCGCTCTGTTGTGAAGGACCAGTTTGGCGGCGCAAACGTAAAGCTGCTGGAAACCGTGAATTATGGTCTGCAAAATGCGGGAATACCGCCGGCAAATTCGGTCGCCGAACTGTTCGGCGTGGAGCCCTATCAGGGCATCTATGTTGTCTTTCAACAATCGCGCTATGAGGATATTCAGAAGTCGGTATTCGCTCAGGTCGACTATGAAATTGTTCCGCGCGTCACAGTGACCGCTGGCGCACGATATACCGACGCGAAATTCAAGCTGGACAATTTTGTCGCGGGTCCGCTCGTTGCAAGCGACGGCATCGTGGTAGCGGAAACGACCACCAGCAAGCCGCTGACGCCCAAATTCGGGATCTCTTTCCAGGCTGACAGGAACAATCTGTTCTACGCCAATGCCGCCAAGGGTGTTCGGGGCAGCGGCGTGTCCGAGCAAGCCGGTATTCGCTGCATCGACGATGGCATCAACATTGGTTTTGATCCGTTAAGCGCTCGTCAGATCAAATCCGACTCACTCTGGAGCTATGAAGTCGGCAGCAAGAATTCCTTTGCGGACGGCCGCATCGCAATCGACGTTTCCGCCTATCATGTCGACTGGAAGAATGTGCAGGACAATCTGGTGCTGCCGATATGCCAGGTCCACACGACCTTCAATCTGGGCAGCGCCAAGATAGACGGTCTGGATATGGCCCTGTCCGTCCGGCCTGTCGACGGTCTGACGCTTTCAGGCTCGGCATCGTATATCAATGCGCGCTACAGTTCCGATCTGACAAATGCCAGCGGCGTCGTCATCCGCAAGAGTGGCGAACCGCTGGACGTTGCTCCGTGGACACTGCATCTTAGCGGACAATATGATTTCTCGCTGGCGCAGGAGGATGCCTATCTGCGGGCGGACTTCACCCACAGCAGCCAGGAGGGCAAGCCGGTGGACGTGAGCTCGCCCCTGGTGGATCCGATGATCCCGCGGCGCCCCGCCTCGTCGCAGCTTGACCTGCGCGCCGGTGTTCGTGTTGGCGGAGCGGACGTCAGTCTGTTTGCAACCAATGTGCTAAATGCGCATCCTGCACTCGGCCTGGTCCATAGCACGCCCAGCGACCCGAACCTCCGGAGCGTGACGTTCCGGCCGCGTACTTTCGGTATTTCGGCGACATTCCGCCAATAGCCGAGCAGAAGATGGCCAGCAGCAACCATAAAGGCTTTTAAAAGATGTCAGATCAAAGCGATTCTTCCCGTTTCAGCGGCCTGTTTTCAGACCGTCGAACCCTTTTAAAGCATATGGGTCTGCTGGCCATCGGTACAGCGCCGATCTCGCTGGCAGGATGCGCAACATCGACAGCGGCGCAAACCGGTTCTGCTGCGCCGACGGTTAAATCGATGGTCAGACGGGAAGACACGACGCGCAACCTGGGCGGCATGGGTTTCGGCTATCAATCCACATGGGGCGCCGACGGTCGCGCTTATGTGATGGTCAACGACGGCGCCGGCTGGGCAGAACCCGCGACAGAATTTTTCAATGCCCGCATGTGGGCGGTGCGCGGCGATGTTGAAAATCCCCAGTTTTCAGAAATAAGCAACTTTCCAAGTTTAAGCTACGCAACCCGGCCGAGAGAAGCTCCCCGCTATTTTGGCATAGGATTGCTCGCCGTGCGCGAGCGCATCTATCAGTTTCTCAATACGCTCGACCGGGCGGAAGATCGTCCGCGCCACTGGACGGGTGCCAAGCTCATCTATTCCGATGACAACGGTCTGACATGGTTCAATCAGGATGGCTCCACGCCCGTGATATGGCAAGACTGGGGAGAGCAGTCGCGCGAGCATTTTGCGTTTTTCAACGAGCCCGACAATTGTTTTTCCATGCTTTCCATCCTTCAGATGGGCCGGAACTACAGCGCCAATCGCGACGGCTATATTTATGTCTATGGCCTCAACGGCAATGTCGATGGCCTGATGAATCAGCTGGTCATGTACCGTGTCCCGATAGCCGATATGCTCGACCGCACGTCTTATGAATATTTTTCCGGATGGCACTCCAGCGGTGCGCCACTGTGGAACAAGGACATCGCAGCGCGCTCGCCGGTGCACGTTTTCCCTCGAGGATGGGTGAACGACACCAATCTGTTTCCGGGCGATCTTGTCGTGGAATCATGGTTGCCCAGCGTCGTCTATAATGAGGCGCTGGGCGTCTACATGATGGCCAATGCCGGCATCGGCTGCGGACCGGACGGCACCGAGTTCGGCAAGCCGAGCTATCTGGGCTTCTGGGTATCCGACACGCCCTGGGGGCCATGGCGACAGGTCCATGAAGAGACCGCGTGGACTCCTGGCAACGACCCCGCGTCGCGCGCCTATGTGCCCCGTATCATGCCCCAGTGGATCGCACCCGATGGCAAGTCCTTCTGGCTTGCCTGGTCGGACATCAAGGGCATCAGAGAATTTGGTCGTGACGAGGCCCTCATGACCGAAGCGCTTGCCAAGGCAAAAACACCGCAGGAACATAGCGACATAGAGCTGGATTTCCTTCGCCGTTACATGCCAGGCATGCGGATGAATATTCAGCGCGTCGACCTCAAGCTGGACTGATCGGAAGCGTATCTCCCACCGAGAACCAGCGAAAACACCCGCGCCGAATAGAAAAGCGGCTCTCGTCTGAAGGACGAGAGCCGCTTTTTGATTGTGTGTTCGACCCATACAGAAGCTCGATCATGCGCTTACGACCTGGTGCAATCCGGCCGGCGGATCAGAAACCCGGCTTGTTGTCCCGTCCGATGATGCCGCCGCCGGCAATTTGCGGCATCACCTTCCTGTTCCGACAGGCTGCGCTGTCGCCCGCCCGTCGCACCGAGCGCCTTTCGCCCGATATGGTTATTTCGTTTTCATTTCCACTGTCCCGTCGTCCTTGACCGTCAGCAGCGGATCCTCGGCTTCGCAATAATATTCCATCATGCGATATTTGTCGTTCCGTCTGTAGCCATAGGTAAACTGGTAGGGTTCAAGCAGCATCTTGGGGTCCTCGATCGTTATCTGGTCTTCCAGATAGCCTGGCGCAGTCAGCCGAATCCGCTCCCTGATAACCATCTCATCGCTGTGCGGTATTTCGAAAAACTCGGTTTCTTCCCGGACACCGCGCGTGGTGACCACCAGCGTATCCCCTTCCCATTTACCGACCGAAAAGCCGTAAAAGCTCGGCGCATTATCCTCCGGAGCAGGCATCTCGGTATCCAGAAAAATGCGGCGGGTCTGCGTCAGAAACTCAGCCAGCACCGTCACTTGTCCGGGATTTTGCAAGATCTGTATCGGAAAGATTGCGCCCATGATGGTGGGCATGCCTTCCAGCATGCACAAGGTACTGGGATCGGCAAGCGGCGTTCCCGCTTTCAGCATCGCCGTACGTTTTTCGCGTTGCGCCTTCCATTCTGTGGCATAAGGCTCTTTCAGCTTCGGGCCGCCATTGGGAGCGGACAGTTCGAAAAACAGATTCTCGTCGCCGGCAAAGGGATCCGGGTAAATTTCCCAGATGCCTGTGATATTTGGTTCCGCGATTTCTTCATGGGCCATGGCATAAGGTGCCATGACGAGTGCCGAAGGCGCCCCAATCATGGCGGCAACTGCAAATGCGACAGATTTCATTTTCATAAAATACTCCTCTTTGAATCGGGTTCTGCAGGTTGAACTGGTTGATCCGCGGGTGCGCAGATCACAGACTGCGTGAGAATGCGTCCATGCGCAAGGCGTTCGATGGCAGTGCTTTGCTGAAAACACGTGCCCTTCTCTCGACCCTTTACCAGGCCTTCAATGTTTTGCCGTTGGGCAATGTGATGGTCTTGAGCATCCCGCCGGGCTTGCCGTTTCGCAGGGGATAATAGATCAGATCCACCTTGTCTCCAGCCTTCAGCGTGTTGTGCTTCCAGCCTCCCAGAGTCATCAGGTTGATACTGTTGCACTCCATCACATAGATCTGGCCATCCTTCTCCACCAGAATGAAGGAGTGCGGATTGGTAAAGCGGAACTGCGTAACCTTTGCATCTTTTATCGGCAGCACTTTGGTCTGGTCAAACATAGAGAATGAATGATGGGCCTCGGCGTCGGTCGCCACGACAGCAACCCCCAGTGCCAAAGCGAGAATATAATTTTTTTTCATATTTTACTCCTTCTTCTTGTGTGCGTCACAATTGACAGTCTGAGAAATTGCCGGTTTCCATTTTCGCTGTGCCTCAGACATGGGCCACTGCGGGCATCTTTGATGGTTGAATTTGCGTGCACAGAAGAAACGCGCAGGCAATGACACCGATCGGCAGCCACAGAACATGGTCGATGCCCCAATGCTGCGCCACCGTCCCCGCGAGTATCGGGGCGAGACCGCCACCGAACAGTTCCCCTGTGGCAATCACCACACCGGATGCGGTGGCCATCATCTTGGGCGGGACAGATTCGGCACATAGCGGCCCGACGGTGAGCGTTATCAGCGCCAGAGTGCCGAACATGACAAAGAAGAGGCATATGAACAGACGCGGAACCGCTGGCCCGCTGGCGGCCAGCAAGACCAGGGCAACAAAAATGATCGCCGTTCCGGCAAGCATGATCGTTTTGCGCCCCAGCCGGTCCGACATCCAGGGCAGAATGACGGTGCCGGTTGCGCTGCCAAAGCCGATGGCCGACATGACGGTGCCCATCTGCGAAAAAGTCAGTCCCAGATGATCGAGCATATAATTGGGCAGGAACGCGGAGATTGTGGTGAGACAGGTCAGCCAGGCCAGCATCAGCGCCATGCAGATCCGTATATTGCCATAGCCGGTGACTGCCAGCCAGTCGGCCCAGACCATGGTGCCTGACGAAGGGCGCGTCGGACGCGCTGGCAATATCTTGTAGGTCAGCCACGCGCATATAAAGCCGGGGATCGCGATCAGAACAAAAATCCAGCGCCAGTCCACTACATGCAACAGAGGCGGGATAAGCAGCGGGGCCAGCCCCAGCCCGAAAAGAAGCGCGGTGACCTGCTGCAGGCCAACATTGCGCCCGCTCCGCTGTGGCGGCGAAGCCTCCATGGTTTCTGCGATGCTGGCCGGGACATAAGCGCCGTCGGCAAAACCCATCAGGGCCCGAACGAAGACCAGCGAGATCAGGCCTGTCGCCAGGCCGCTCGCGCCAATCAGCACGGAAAAGGCAATCAGCGCGCCGACGAGCACCTTGCGACGACCGATCCGGTCGGAAAGGCTGCCCATGAACAGCGCCGAGATGCCCCAGGCAATCGCCAAAGAACCGGTAATCGTGCCGATATCCCTGTAATCGAGCGAGAGATCCTTCGCGATGACCGGAAACAGGGTCGAGATCATGAAACGGTCCAGCCCGACCAGCCCGAACGAGAGAGCCAGTATCAATACAGTGCGGAATTCCAGACTGGTCTTGCCATCATATTTCTGCATCTCGTTATCCCCCGCAAACATTTGCTATAATCATCATTTTTCTCTTATATTGCGGTTTACGTTCAATATTTATGTGTGTAAAGAGGTTTAGTGAATCGCTAATCTCAAAATATGCAGGACGCCCTGCATAAGAGGAGTGCGGCAAAAGACTATATGTTTGGACATTATTGGGGGCCTGAATGGATCTGGAACTAAATGGCAGCATTGCTGTCGTCACCGGCGGCGGCAGCGGAATCGGCAAGGAAGTAAGCCGTGTCCTGTCCCAGGAAGGCTGTACGGTCGTGATCTGCGCCCGCCGCATGGGTCCGTTGGAAGATAGCGCGCGCGAGATTTCCACTGAAACCGGCCGCGAGGTCGTTCCTTTATATTGTGACACCAACGAGATGACAGCGGTGTCGGACATGGTCGACGCGGTCATCAGCCGATTTGGCAAAATTGACATTCTGGTTAACTCGGCCGCTGCCCCGTCCGGCGTGGTGCGGAACGATATCGAACATGCCGGTGACGACGAGCTGCTGGCCGATCTGAATACCAAGGTGATCGGCTATTTTCGCTGCGCAAAGGCCGTCTCGCCTCATATGCGAAGCAAGGGACATGGCCGGATTATCAATATTGGCGGCCTCACCGGGCGAGCCAGCAAGGTGATCTCCGGCATGCGCAATCTCGCCGTTGCGCATCTTACCAAGACCCTGTCCGATCAACTTGGTCCGGACGGCATAACCGTCAATCTCATCCATCCTGGCGTTGTCGAAACGCCGCATATCCACGAACTCTACGAGCGCGAGGCCAAGAAACAGGGAAAAACGGTTCCCGAGATCAAGCAAGGCTATACCGATGCCACGCCGGTCCGCCGCATTCTGGATGCGCGCGAAATCGGCTGGCTGATCGCATTTCTCGCCTCTCCGAAAGCCGCCGCCATAACCGGCGAATCCATCGGCATTGACGGCGGCTTGAGCCGGGGCATTTTCCTGTAACGACGCAACCGCAGAGACAAACGAAATAACCGCCTTGTGCGGAGAAATAATAGGATGCTTACAATGAAGCCTAAAGTGGTTTGCACACATCTGTCGCTGTTCGTTTCGGACCCCGACGCATCGGCCCGATGGTACGCCGATGTACTGGGTATGCGGGAAAGTGCCCGAAGCGAAAACTGGATCATGATGTCCTTTGAGGACCGGTTGCACGACATCGGGCTGATCCAGGCCGACAAGGGCGCTCACCACGGAGGTCTGGGATTGCAGCATTATGGGCTGGAAATCGAGGGCGACAGCGAGACATTGCGCGAGCTGCACCGCATGCTGGTCGAAAAGGGCGTGGATATCGTGCGCATCACCGACCATGAAATCGGAAATGGCGTCTATTTCAACGACCCGGATGGCAATCGTCTGGAGTTTTTTCTGCAGACCGAACTGGACCCCAAGAACGCCCAGGAACGCTTTACCGAAATGGGGGCCCCGAGCCGGGATATCGATTTCCAGGAACTTTGATCCGCGCCTTTCCTCAGAAGCCCACAACCAAGCGAGAGTAAAATGGGACAATCACGCGACGCCTTCTTTATCGGCAACCAGTGGGTTCCGCCCGCCAGCGATCGCCGCTTCGAATTGATCAATGCCTCTACCGAGGAAGTGATCGGCACAGTACCCGAAGCGGTGGAAGCCGATATAGACGCAGCCGTTGCAGCCGCCCGCAAGGCTTTCGAAGGTTCCGGCTGGTCGGATGCGAAGCCGGCGGAGCGAGCCAGCGCCATGCAGCGCTTTGCCGAGGCCATCGCCAGACGAAGCGATGAGATTGCGCATATGGTCAGCATTCAGAACGGCATGCCGCTCAGCATCAGCCAAATGCTTGAGGGGCAGGCACCCGTCGATGTCGTGAAATATTACAGCGGTCTGGCCCAGTCACTCGAGCAGGATGATATCCGCGACACCCCCATGGGCAAGGCAGCGCATGTCGAGAAAAGCCCGATCGGCGTTGCCGCCGCGATCGTCCCCTGGAATTTCCCGGTGACCCTGGCGCTCAGCAAGATAGCCCCGGCGATGATCGCAGGCTGTACCATGGTTATAAAACCGTCCCCTGGCACCGTGCTGGATTCCTATATTCTTGCGGAAGCCGCTCTGGAAGCGGATCTGCCGCCCGGCGTGCTCAACTGGGTCGCAGCCGATCGCGACGCCGGCGCCTATCTGGTCAGCCATCCGGATGTCGACAAGGTCGCCTTTACCGGATCGACAGCGGCAGGGCGGATGATCGCCCGCACCTGCGGCGAACTGCTGCGGCCGGTCACGCTTGAGCTGGGCGGAAAATCCGCTGCCATCCTGCTCGAGGATGCCGACATCGACATTTTCATGGACAATATCCTCTTCACCTCGCTGCTCCACAGTGGCCAGACCTGCTTCAACGGCACACGGGTTCTGGCACCGAAGAAGCGCCATGCGGAGATTGTCGAGGCTCTGGTTGCATCGGTCGAAGCGCTGCAGATCGGCGATGCGCTGGATCCCGCCACCCAATTGGGTCCGCTCGCCTCTCGGGCTCAAAGGCAGAAGGTCGAAGATTATATCGCCATCGGCAAGGATGAGGGCCGCCTTGTCACGGGGGGCGGACGCCCCAGAAATACCGAGCGCGGCTGGTTTGTAGAACCCACGGTCATTACAGACCTGCACAATTCGGACAGGATTGCCCAAGAGGAGATATTCGGCCCCGTGCTTGCCGTGATAGCCTATGAAGGCGAAGAGGAAGCCATCAGGATTGCGAACGACAGTCCTTTCGGTCTGGGCGGCTCGGTCTGGAGCGCCGACACCGGTCGTGCCACCAGCGTGGCACAAAAAATCCAGTCGGGCACCGTGGGCGTCAACGGCTACCAGCCGCTGCTGGGCGCACCCTTCGGCGGCATAAAGGCCAGCGGCCTCGGCCGCGAATTCGGCCCCGAGACCGTCACGGCCTATCAGAATGTAAAGTCGATCTATATGATCGGTTGAGGCCAGGCCTGGCCGTTACGGTGATTACGCGGTGCCCTGTCCAGGTCACCGTCGATGCTATCGGCGAATGCCGATATGGACCCTTATGCCGGGTCGAGACACGCCGCGCGCAAGCACCTGATACCTGCGGTGGCAAAGCGTCGGGCCGCTGGCGATCGAGCTCGGAGGTGAGAACCGGCCCGGTTAGGATGCACCCAGTTCCAAAGCGTTGAGCTCATACTTCGCTGTGGTTTTTTTCGCGACTTCCTCTGCCGTGACTCCAGGGGCCAGCTCGATCAGCTTGAACGGGCTATCATGATCACGCCGCTGGAAGACGCACAGATTGGTGATGATCATGTCGACCACATTGGTGCCGGTCAGCGGCAGCGTGCATTCGGAGATGAACTTGGGGCTGCCGTCCTTCGCAGTGTGATCCATCACCACGATTATCTTCTTGACGCCTGCGACGAGGTCCATCGCCCCGCCCATGCCCTTGATCATCTTGCCCGGGATCATCCAGTTGGCGATATCGCCATTCTCCGCCACTTCCATTGCACCCAGCACGGTGAGGTCAATATGCCCGCCGCGAATCATCGCGAAGCTCGTCGCGCTGTCGAAATAAGCGCTGTGCGGCAGCTCGCTGATTGTCTGCTTGCCCGCGTTGATCAGGTCCGGATCGACCTCGTCCGGATAGGGGAAGGGACCGATGCCCAGCATGCCGTTCTCGCTCTGCAGCGTCACATGCATGCCTTCAGGTATATGGTTGGCTACCAGCGTGGGAATGCCGATACCGAGGTTGACGTAATAGCCGTCCTCCAGCTCCTTGGCAGCGCGGGCGGCCATCTGGTTGCGGTCCCATGGCATCAGACAGCCTCCCTTTCTCGCGTGGTCTCAAATTCGATCTTCTTGTCGTAAGGCGCGCCCACGATCATCCGCTGGACATAGACGCCGGGCAGGTGGATGCAGTCCGGATCGAGCGAGCCGATCGGGACGATTTCTTCCACCTCTGCAACGCAGGTCTTGCCGCAAGTAGCAGCGGGCAGATTGAAATTCCGAGCGGTCTTGCGGAATAGGAGATTGCCGGTCTCATCGGCTTTCCACGCCTTCACGATGGCGAGATCGGCGAAGATGCCGCGCTCCAGAATATAGTCCTCCGGCCCGTCTCCGGTGTCGAATTGCTTGATTTCCTTGCCTTCTGCCACCTGCGTGCCGACGCCGGTCTTGGTATAGAAGCCCGGAATCCCTGCACCGCCTGCGCGCATCCGCTCGGCCAGCGTACCTTGCGGGCAGAAATCGACTTCCAGCTCGCCGGAAAGGAATTGCCGTTCAAACTCCTTGTTCTCGCCGACATAGCTGGCGATCATCTTCTTCACCTGATGCGTGCGCAGCAGCATGCCGATGCCTTCATTGTCGATGCCGGCATTATTGCTGGCGAAAGTCAGCTTCTTGACCCCGCTTTCGCGGATCGCGGTGAGTAGCCGTTCAGGGATACCGCACAGGCCGAAGCCGCCACTGGCGATCAGCATATCGTCCTTGAGAAGCCCGTCTAGCGCCGCGGCTGCATCGGGAAAAAGCTTGTTCGCCATCTGCCGTCCTCCCTTATCCCGCAGCCCCGATCAGTTCGCGGCCGATCAGCATCCGCCGGATCTCGTTGGTGCCTGCCCCGATGTCCAGCAGCTTGGCGTCGCGCATGTAGCGCTCCACCGGCCAGTCGAGCGTATAGCCCGCGCCGCCCAGCGCCTGCACGCTTTCGGCGGCGACCTTGAAGGCGTTTTCGCTCGCAAGAAGGATCGCGCCCGCTGCATCGAAGCGGGTCGTGCGCCCCGTATCGCAGCTCTTCGCCACCGCATAAGTGTAGGCGCGCGCCGACTGCAGCGCGACATACATGTCCGCAACCTTTGCCTGCATCAACTGGAAGCTGCCGATCGGTTTGCCAAACTGTTCGCGCTCGCGCAGATAGGGGATGACCGTGTCGAGACACGCTTGCATGATGCCAAGCTGCAATCCGCTGAGCACCACGCGCTCGTAATCGAGCCCGCTCATCAGCACGCCGACACCGCCGTTCAATGGTCCCATCACGCGGTCTTCAGGGATAGAGCAGTCGTCGAACACCAGTTCGGCGGTGGGCGAGCCGCGCATGCCGACTTTCTCGATCTTCTGGCCGATCGAGAAGCCCTTATCGCCTTTCTCGATCAGGAATGCGGTGATTCCGCGCGACCCGGCGCTGCCATCGGTCTTGGCATAGACCACCAGCGTATCGGCATAAGGCGCATTGGTGATCCAGAACTTGGTGCCATTGAGAACATAGGCACCCCGGCTGTCGGACACGGCCTCTGCCTTCAGCTTCATCGAAACCACGTCCGATCCGGCGCTTGCTTCCGACATGGCGAGCGAGCCAACATGGTCGCCCGAAATCAGGCCGGGGAGATACTTGGCCTTCTGCTCTTCATTGCCCCAGCGGCGAATCTGGTTGATGCACAGGTTCGAATGCGCGCCGTATGAGAGGCCAAGCGACGCGCTCGCGCGGCTTACTTCCTCGACGGCGATGACATGCTCAAGATATCCGAGACCCAGGCCGCCATCCTCCGGATCGACGGTGATGCCATGGAGGCCGAGCTCACCCATCTGCTGCCATAGCTCGTCGCGCGGGAAATAATCCTCGCGGTCAATCTTCTCGGCCAGCGGCGCAATCTGCTCGTCGGCGAAGCGACCGACGCTATCGCGGATCATCTCGGCGCTTTCGCCTAACTGGAAATCGAAATCTGGTGTGGCGCGCATTTGATACTACTCCTTGGAGCAGGAGTTTAGATTCCCGTACAAAAAAGAAAAATTGATTTCCAAACTGATTTGCATAGATTGAATCTATGCTCACACGACAGCAGATCCGACAGTTCCTCGCGGTGGTCGACACCGGCAGCTTCACCCGCGCGGCAGAAGCCATTGGGGTAACACAGCCAACTCTTTCAAGCGGCATCCGGGAGCTTGAAACGCATGTCGGCGCGAGCCTCTTCGATC
>JAUCYS010000005.1 GCA_030373505.1 Parasphingorhabdus sp. | reverse complement strand
AACAATGCGGCTCGGCTCTAATCCCAGCTGGAGGAAAGCAGGGGGTCACGTCACCCTTCCGGAAGAACTATTTTCCGGATTGACACAACATTATTTAGAAGGAGATCAAATTGTTACTCGCTATGTCGTGCCACCAATTTTGTCTTCATATACTATGATAGTGAATATCATCGACAAAGACGAATGGGAAGATAAGAGCGAGTAATTGAAATGGCAGGTCTAGGAATTGGCGAAATTGTGAATTTAGCGAAAGACACGCTAAGCCCAGTTGGCGGAACTCTCAGTGATGTTTGGCAAGGAGTAGTTGGAGATCGGGTCGCGTCATGGAGACTCAAAAATGCTATGGCTACACAGCAAATAATTTTCGATGAGGCCAAAAAATTGGGATTGGAGATCAATACATCTAAGGTTCCAGAACGCTATGCATTTGCATGGTTTGAAGAAGCAACCAAACAAGATGAGCCAGAAATACAGGAACTATTTGCTCGCCTTCTACTTCGTGCCTCACAAGGAGATGATGATGCGCTAGATAGACGCCATATTTCCATCTTAAGCCAGTTTACGCCCAGTGACGCTAAAGCGTTTGAGTCACTTTTCAATTCGGAATGGATGGGGGCTCAGCATGGCATGATGTTGCAGCTTCCAAGATGGGGTCACGAAGCTACAGTGGTATCACTTTCACAAACCCATGGTCAAAAAGTTGGTAAATCTGTGGAGCATCTTATCAACCTTGGAATTCTGGTTCGTGGCTTTCAATTCAAACTTAGTACGAACAATCGTGATCTCAGAGGAGGCCAATCAATACCCAAAGTGAAGGTCGAGAATGAAATAATCCCTACTGGTTTAGGGTGTTCACTTCATACTGCACTAACCGACCGACCTGAAATGTACGATAAATCATAACTTCGAATCACTGCAAGCATTCGACCTAACCCACGAAAAATCTATTACCTCGCCCCTCACAACCCCAACTGCTTCGCAATCATCCCCTCCCCAAAATAAGCCCGCTCGCAAATAATGCGATCCGTCCCCGGCGCAAATTCAAAGCTAGCCGCCATCCGCACCCGAAAACTTTTGCCGGTCGGCTCGACCACCGTCCCGCCCACGGTCAGCGGCCCCAGATGCGTCCCGGTCAGCCAGAATTCGACCAGCACGACATCGTCGCCCGCCGGGCCGATCGCGATCACTTCATTGGCCTGGTCGGGAAAGGGCGTGCGTGACAGCGCGAAATAGGCGCGCACCTGCTCCTCGCCGTCGAACACGGTGCCATTGCCATAGAGCTCGTAGCGCGGATGCTCGAATGTATCGATCACCGCATCCCATTCATGGGTAATTTCCAGCGCCATATGATCGCGCACCGTCTTCAGCCGCCGCTGTTCCAGATCGCTCATATTTTCTCTCCCCTTTTGCGGGACAGAGTGTCGCGCAGCCGGGCGGGGAATGCAATCGGCTTTGCGGGGTGGGGGAGAGGGCGGAAAGCGGGGGACAGGGAGGGAATCGTCATCCTGAACTCGTTTCAGGATCTCTCTCGATTGCGCGCCTGCCTTGCGAGGTCCTGAAAAAAGTTCAGGATGACGAATAATGTTCAGGATGAAGAAGGGGTTGTCCCAACGTCAAAAAACCGCTTTCCTACACCCCACCCAATATGCCTTAATCCCCGCCATGCCCCCCGACTCCCGCCGTCCCGATCCGCGCAGCGCCGCCGTCCAGAGCCGCCGCATCTCCCGGGTCCCCGCCTTCACCCCCGTGCCGTTGCGCGCCCGCAAGGATGGCTGGACACCGCTGCGGCAGGCGGAGTTTCTTGGCCATCTCGCCGAGACCCGCTGCATCAGCGAGGCGGCGGAGCGGGTCGGGATGAGCCGGGAGAGTGCCTACCGGCTGCGCGAAAAGCCCGGGGCAGGGGAATTTGCCGCTGTCTGGGATGTCATTTTGGGCATGCCGGCGGCGGTTCAGCCGCCGCCGCGAAAGGTCACACTCGATGCGCTGTTCTGGCGGATACAGCAGGGCCGCTACCGCCCGCTGCTGCGCGGCGGGCGCTATGTCGCAACCATCCAGAAACCGGACAATCGCGCGCTTCTCGCGGCCCTCGGGCGGCTCGACCGGATGCTGCCGCCGGAGGGCGAGGGCGGTCAGGGGCCGGAAGGTCACGGAAAATAAAAACATGCGTTTCTGTCAAGTGGATCGCGCCATTTGCCGCCTGATTTGCCAATCCCGGCAAACAGGTATAGCTTCCGGCTTCTTGCGGGTCGCAACTCGGGAGGAACGTCATGATTGGCCGATATACTTTTCTGCAGGTTGCGTTGTTCGTTTTTGGTGTCATTTTCTGCCTGATCTATCCGCTGGCGCTGGTCTGGCCGTCGGGCTGGGCCTGGCACGAGGGAGCCCCGGTCTCCTCGCAATATTATATGATGATCGTCGGCGTCTATGCGACGCTCGGCATCTTCCTGATCCGCGCCGCCGCCAATCCCGCCGCCAACCGCTCGCTGATCTGGTTCACCATCTGGTCGAGCCTGGTCCACGCCGGCATCATGGCGGTGCAGGCGCTGCAGGATGCGCAGCATGTCGGCCATCTGTTCGGCGATGTTCCGGCGCTGTTGCTGGTCGCGCTCGTGCTCGGCCTGCTGGTGCGCGGTGTTGGCGACGCGCCTGCACAAACCGGTTGACCCTCCCTTTGAAGATGAGAAGCATATTATGAGCGAAATGCTGTTCAAGGCAACGATCACGATCGTCGCCGCCGTGTTCCTGTCGATCTTCACGCTGCTGGTGATACCGCCGCTGCTCGCCGACCCGGATATTGTCGGCGCCTTTGCCGCCGGCTTCGTCAATCCTTATGCCAGCGGCTATTCGTCCGATGTGCTGGCCTGCTGGGCGATACTGGCGGCATGGATCGTCTACGAGGCGAAGGCGCTGCAGATCCGCCACGGCTGGATCTGTATCTTGCTCGCGATCATTCCCGGCGTCGCGGTCGGCTTCGCGCTCTATCTGCTGTTGCGCCTGCGCCAGCTGAAGGGGCGCGGAGTATAGCACCCGTGCTGCCGAGACGTGAGATGACAGGGAGCCCGGTGCGTTGAATGTCATCATCCGCCCGGAACGACCCGAGGATGCGGCGGCCATCCATGACATCACCCGCCGCGCTTTTGCACCCATGGCTTATGCGGACGGGAATGAGCAGGATTTGATCGACCGGTTTCGCGATGCCGGGGCGCTGGCCATCTCTCTGGTGGCGGAACGGGACGGGGCAGTGGTCGGGCAGGCAAGCTTTACCGAGGCGTTTGCGGCGGATGGGTCTCCCGGATGGTATGCGCTTGGGCCGGTGGCAGTCGAGCCGGGACTGCAGAAACAGCATATCGGCAGCAAGCTGATCGAGGCCGGTATTGCAGAATTGCGCGCGCGCGATGCTGCGGGCTGTGTGCTGACCGGCGATCCGGCCTATTATCGCCGCTTCGGCTTTCGGCCTTATCCGGATCTATGCCCCGAGGGCCAACCGGCTGCCTATTATCAGATATTGCCTTTGCGGGTGTCCGCGCCGGACAGCGTGGTCTGCTTTCATCCCCTGTTCCAGGACCCCGCGGAATAATGGAGGTCCTGCATTTTCCGTTCCGGTCAGCCTGCGGGCGCCCATCCGGGGCTGGCCAGCTCGAACCCGGAAAATTCGAACCCCGGCGAAACGATACAGCTGACCAGTGCCCAGCCTTCCTCGGCCGCGGTCGCTTGCCAGTGACCGGGCGGGATCAGATGTTGCGGCGCCTCTCCGGCGATGATGTCGGGTCCCAGCCGTATCTCGGCCACCGGCCCCGCATCGCCGGGGGCGGTGCCGAGCGCCAGCGGACTGCCGGCGTGCCAGAGCCACAGCTCCGCCGCATCCACCCGGTGCCAGTGCGAGCGCTGCCCGGCCTCGAGCAGGAAATAGATCGCCGTGGCGCTGGCCCGCGCGCCATCGGCGGCATCTGCGCGCCAGGTCTCGCGGTACCAGCCGCCCTCTGGATGCGGCTGGAGCGCGAGCCGGTCGATAATGGCCTGTGCATCATTCTGGTTCATGGCGGGATCATAGCCATGCCTGGGGCAATATTGTCAAACCCCTTTGTCGGCCTATTCGCGCGGGGCGAGAAACTGGAAGAATTTGCGCCATTCCGAGACGATGATATCGTCGCTGTTCTGGGCCGGAGGAGTGCGGCGTGCCGCTTCCGGGGCCGCCTGAACCGCGGGCAGCAGCAGGCCGACCTCGCTGCTGTTGTTGCCGGCAGAAAGGTCCGTCCGGCTCTGCGCGCTGGCGTTGCTCGCGGAAAGGCCGAGGGCCAGAACGAGAGTGGTGGTCAAAATGATCTTGGTCATGGTCTTTCTCCTTCTTGGTTGCTGAGGAGATAATGACCCATGGCATCACGGCGCCCGGTGATATCCGGCACAGCCAGCGAAAAAAATGCATAACCGGCTGAAAATGGACGCAGAAAAATGGCTTCCGGGGTCAGAAAGAGCCGGGCACCTCGCGCTGCGCTGGGGTTGGCCGGTCCGGCATCAGCAATTCCCGCGCCCGCTCGCCGACCGGGACCGCGGTGCGCTGGGCGGCGACAGTCGCGCTGCTGGTGCTGCTGATCGGGGTGCAGGCAGCGCCGGCCAGAAAGCCGAGCGCTCGCCCGGTGGAGGCTTCGGCAGGGTCACCCAGCGGCAGCGTGATATCATCCGGCGCCTGGCAGCTGTTGGCCACCGATCCGGCAAGGCCGTTGTAATAGTCCGCATTGCCGGCGGCATTTTTGGTGGCGAAGGCAATGATCCGGATGCGGTCGTCGCAGGCGCTGCGGTCGAGACCCACTTGGCCGACCGGCTTGCCATAGCTGTTGCTGCCGACCAGCGCCATATTGGTGCCGAGATAGGGGATCATCGCGTTGATCACCAGCTCGCTGGCCGAGGCCGAGGCGCCGGTGGTGATGAAGGCAATCCGGGTCGGCGCCACCGACTGCGGTTGCGGCTGAAAGTTGCGGGTCTCGTTGAAGCTCGCCTTGCTTGGCCGGAAGCGGGTGACCGACAATATGTCGCTGGCAAAGCGGTTGCGGCCCATCAGGTCGGCAAACAGCTGAGCGGTGCGCACCAGTCCGCCGCCATTATAGCGCAGGTCGATCACCAGATCGCTCACGCCTTCGGCGCGGAACCGGGCAAAGGCGTCGCGCAGCTGCGGCTCGGCGCTGTCGATGAAGGTGCGCAGGTTGATATAGCCGGTCCGGGTGCCGCCATTGTCGAGAATCTGCACGCCATAGCGCGGCGAGATCGGCTGGATCGCATAATCCGCCTTGCCGACCGTCGTCGTGGTCTCGGCACCGGCGGCATTGCGAAAGCGCAGCACCCGGCTGGTGCCGGCGGTCGACGGGCCGAGCGCGCTGCTCACCGCCGCCGCGCCGCCCTGGGCGAACAGCGACGCGACCGTCTGCAGATTGGCCGAGCTGGTCCCGATCGCCAGAATCTCGCTGCCGCGGTCGATGCCTGCGGCCAGCGCCGGTGCGCCCTCGAAGGCGTCGAGCACGAACAGCCGCGCCAACGGGCTGTCATAGCTCAGCCGCAAGCCAAAGCCGGCCGTGGCGCCGGAGCTCAGAAAGGCCTCTTCCTCGGCGATCGAGGTCATATAGGTGAAATAACGGTCGCGGCCCTGATTGCGCGCCGTCGCAGTCAGCGCGTCGATATAGGCCTGGACCGTGCCATAAGGCGCGGGACTCAGGCTCGCGGGCAAGGTCTCGGGGAAGAGATACCATTCGTTGATCTGCTCAAATGCCCAGTTCTGCCGGCTCTGCAGCGAGCAGGTGGTGCTGCCGGGCGTCGGCGTAGGGGCTGGCGTCGTGCCACCACCGCCGGGCGGCAGGCTGACGACATTGCTGCTGCTGCCACCACCGCCACCGCAAGCGGAAAGCAGCGCCGCCAGCGCCAGGATCGAACCGGATTTCCGCAACGCCATGCTGCCCCCTTTGCCCGGCCGGACGATATACATGCCCGCCCGCCTTCATCCATCATGTCTGTCCCCGATAGCGGGCCGCGCACCGGATTGCACAGAAAAAATCCGCCGGCATTGCTGCCGACGGATAGTTTTTCCTCCCCAGGAAAACTGGTGGTATCGGATGCCCCGAAGGGGCAGGGCATCCGAACTCTGATGGTTTAACCGAACTGGTTCATGGTGTTGTGCGCACCGCCGGCCTTCAGCGCGGCTTCACCGGCGAAATATTCCTTGTGGTCATCGCCAATGTCGCTGCCCGACATATTCTGGTGCTTGACGCAGGCAATACCCTCGCGGATTTCCTTGCGCTGCACGCCAAGGACATAGCCCAGCATGCCGGCGTCGCCGAAATATTCCTTGGCCAGATTGTCGGTCGACAGGGCCGCAGTGTGATAGGTCGGCAGCGTGATCAGGTGATGGAAAATACCGGCCCGCTTCGAACCGTCCGCCTGGAAGGTGCGGATCCGCTTGTCGGCGGCTTCACCGAGCTCGGTATCGTCATATTTCGCATCCATCAGCGCATCGCGGTCATATTCCGACACGTCCAGCCCTTCGGCCTTCATCGCATCATAGACCTGCTGGCGGAAGTTCAGCGTCCAGTTGAACGACGGCGAATTGTTATAAACCAGCTTCGCATTCGGTACGACTTCCCGGATCCGGTCCATCATCCCGGCGATCTGCTCGACATGAGGCTTTTCGGTTTCGATCCACAGCAGGTCGGCACCGTTCTGCAGCGAGGTGATGCTGTCGAGAACGCAGCGATCTTCGCCGGTGCCCGGCTTGAACTGGAACAGGTTCGATGGCAGCCGTTTGGGACGCAGCAGCTTGCCGTCGCGGTTGAGGATGACATCGCCGTTCTTGGCGGTAGCCGGATCAATTTCTTCGCAATCGAGGAAGCTGTTATACTGATCACCGAGATCGCCGGGTTCGTTGGAAACCGCGATCTGCTTGGTGAGGCCGGCGCCGAGCGAGTCGGTGCGAGTGACGATGATGCCGTCTTCTACGCCGAGCTCAAGGAAAGCATAGCGGCACGCCCGGATCTTCGCGAGAAAATCCTCGTGCGGTACGGTAACCTTGCCGTCCTGGTGACCGCACTGCTTTTCGTCCGAGACCTGGTTCTCGATCTGCAGCGCGCAGGCGCCCGCCTCGATCATCTTCTTGGCGAGCAGATAGGTTGCCTCGGCATTACCGAAACCGGCATCGATATCGGCAATGATCGGCACGACATGGGTCTGGAAATTCTCGACCTTGTCCATCGCTGCCTTTTCTGCTGCCGTGTCACCAGCTTCGCGCGCCGCATCAATGTCGCGAAACAAAAGGTTCAGTTCGCGGGCATCTGCCTGACGCAGGAAGGTGTAGAGTTCCTCGATCAGCGCAGGCACCGAGGTTTTCTCGTGCATCGACTGGTCGGGCAGGGGGCCGAATTCGCTGCGCAGAGCCGCGACCATCCAGCCGGAGAGATAGAGGTAGCGGCGCTTGGTGTCGCCGAAATGCTTCTTGATCGAGATCATCTTCTGCTGCGCGATAAAGCCGTGCCAGCAACCCAGCGACTGGGTATATTTGGAGCTGTCGGCATCATAGGCTGCCATATCCTCGCGCATGATTGCGGCGGTATATTTGGCGATGTCGAGGCCGGTCTTGAACCGGTTCTGCAACTGCATCCGGGCAACGGATTCGGCGTCGATACCGCTCCACGTGCCGTTCTGGTTGTTGATCAGGCTCTCGGCGGAGCTTTTGAAATCTTGGTAGGACATAGGTATTTCCTTAAATTGGGGGAGGCACTGTCGGTTGTGCTGTCAAATAATTTTCAGCGTCTGAAAGCGTTTTTGGCCTAGTTTAAGGGATTGTGCCAGTGATTCTTGTCAAAATTCTCGTCGCAATGTCGGGGATTTTGGTTGTTTTGGTGTAATATTGTAAATAATATTACAAGCTGAAGCGGAGCCTGTCGCAGCCGCAAAGCCCACTCCGGCCGATCGTCCTTAGCGGCTCCCGGCTGATGGCATCGCGGCATGGCACTCCTGCCTAAAAAATTATTTGTGGGCGCAAGACGATATTATCGCTGCGAAAACTCGCCAGTTAAGATAACGAGGGGCCAGCAAAGAAAGAACAAAGGCTCCGATAGAGAAATCCCGCAATGAATGATGACATAAAATCGTCTGACAAACTCCTACCCACGACTCTCGCTGCTCTCGGTATTGTATTCGGGGATATCGGAACGAGCCCCCTCTACGCTTTTCGCGAGAGTTTTCTTGGCCTGGCGCATCTCGACGTCACTCCAGGCCATATCTTCGGTGTCCTTTCGATGATCACCTGGTCGCTGATCATCGTCATTTCGATCAAATATTTGCTGGTCGTGATGCGGGCCGACAATGACGGGGAGGGCGGTATCATCGCCCTGGTGTCGCTGCTGCAAACCAAAGTGTCTGGAAAATCCCGCACGCGCCATATTCTGGTCGTAGCTGGACTGTTCGGTGCAGCCTTGTTATACGGGGATGGTGCGATCACCCCGGCGATCTCGGTGCTGAGCGCGCTTGAGGGGCTGGAGCTGGTGACGGCAGCCTTCACGCCCTTCGTGATCCCGATGACGATTGGCATATTGATCGGCCTGTTCTCGATCCAGCGCTTCGGCACCGCGAAAATCGGCCGCGTCTTCGGCCCGATATTGATCATCTGGTTTTCGGCGCTGGCGCTGCTTGGCTTGCGCGGTATCTGGATGGAGCCGGGCATACTGATGGCTCTCAGCCCCACCTGGGCGATCCAGTTCATGACTTCCGAGCCCGATACGGCCTTTCTTGTCATGGGTACGGTCTTCCTGGTGGTCACGGGAGGAGAGACCCTCTACGCGGATATGGGCCATTTCGGGGTCAAGCCGATCAAGCTCGCCTGGTTCGCGCTTGTTCTTCCGGCCCTGTTGCTCAATTATTTCGGGCAGGGAGCGCTGGTGCTTTCCGACAATCAGGAAATTGCCCAGCCCTTTTTCCACCTCGCGCCGGAATGGGCACTGATCCCGCTGATCATTCTCGCAACCATCGCCACCGTCATTGCCTCGCAAGCCGTCATTTCCGGCGTGTTCTCGCTCACCCGCCAGGCGATGCAGCTGGGCCAATTGCCGCGCATGGCCGTGGTCCAGACCGATGGCGAGGAATTCGGCCAGATTTACATTCCCTTCGTGAACTGGATGCTGCTGTTCGCGACAATCGGGCTGGTTCTGCTGTTCCGTTCGTCGGGGAACCTGGCCTCTGCCTATGGCCTTGCCATTGCCATGGATATGGTCATCACCACTTTCCTGACGCTGTTCGTTCTGGCGCGATGGGGCTGGAGCAAGGCATTGCTGGTCGGCTTGGCCATCATCTTCATCCCGCTCGATTTTGCCTATTTCACGGCCAATATCGTGAAATTCTTCGACGGCGGCTGGTTCCCTGCCATCGTCGCCACGATGATCTTCACCGTGATGACAATCTGGACAAAAGGCAGGAAGAAGCTGCGGGAGCAGGTGAAGCACGGGGAGATGGAAGCATCCGAATTCGTCAAGCGGCTTCCCTCCAGTTCGGTTCTGAGGGCACCGGGCACCGCCATCTTCATGACGTCCCTGTCAAAAGGCGTGCCGACCTCCTTGCTGCATCACATCAAGCACAACAAGACACTGCATGAAAATGTCGTTCTGCTGCATGTTGAAATCCGGCCCACCGCGAAAATCCCCCGGGATGATCAGATAATCATCGAAAAACTCGGCACGAATTTCTATCGCGTCACGTTCAACTACGGGTTTAACGAGCGCATCAATATCCCCAACCGGCTGAACCGCTGCAAGGCCATGGGACTTGACCTCGACTTTGAAAAGGCGAGCTATTATCTGGGTCGGGAAACAATCACCTTCAAGCGATCCGGAAATCTGATCCGCGGCATCTCCAATTCGATCTTTTCCTTCCTCAATCGCAATGCTGGCAGAGCAACATTATTCTACGGCATTCCCTCCAACCGGGTGGTTGAACTGGGCTCGCAGGTCGAAATGTGAAATAGTCAGCCCCGCTCTCTGGCCCAAACAGTGCGACCAGGCAGGGGCTGTTCCTATTGACGCTGACCGATCAGCCCATGCCTGAGCGCCGATCCGTTCGTCCTGTGGATCGATGCCGCTACGGCCTTTCTTTTCCTTTGCTTTGAATTCGACGGCCGTCGATGCAACGTTCTGCGTGGATGTCGGTATTATAAAGCGGGGACAGGGAAATTGACGGTCCTCGGCGCTGAAAGATCGGAAACACTGCCGGCTTGGCTGGCAGTTATGCGGTGATTCAGGGGCTTAAAGTCGAAATTGAAAAAAGGAATCATCCAATGTTACGTCTAGCCATTCTATTTCTGGTTATCGCACTGATCGCCGCTGTTCTCGGTTTTGGAGGCATTGCCGGCGCATCGGTGGGAATCGCCAAGATCGTGTTCATCATATTTATCGTTCTTTTCGTGATTGGTGCTATCGCGCATCTGATGCGAAAAGCCTGATTTCTTTTCGCCGTGACTCGGACACAGGCGGATCGGCTACACCCAGTCATCCGCCTGTGACCGGTAAGACGGTCCAGCTGCCATCTTCCTGCGGGATGTGGAGCCTGTGGTGCAACTCGGGGATGATCAAGGCGGTTTTCCGTACTCCTCGGCCTATCACCTCGCCGCTGATAGGCTTTCACCAGCAGCGCGTAAAAAATTTCGCCGAGGGGCTTTCCTACAAATAACCAAATAGGTTATATCGTCTGATATGACAGACGAAAAATCCCCCGACAATTCCATCTCTCCTGAAGAAACCGCTCGCCCGGCACCTGCCAGGGACGCTCACGGGCACAATCCCGACGATTATGAATGGGTTCCGGTCCTGCGAAAGCGACGCAAGGATGGCTGGACACCCGAACGGCAGCGTGCGTTTATCGGAGCGCTCGCTGACACGGGCGAGGTTATAGCGGCGGCGCGCAGTGTCGGAATATCGGATTCCTCTGCCTATACCCTCCGGCGTGCGCCCGGTGCGGAGAGCTTCGCCGCGGCCTGGGAGGCGGCTCTGGCAGCGGCATCGGGTAGGCTGATCGATATTGCCTTCGAACGGGCAATCAACGGTGTCGATGACGAGATTATCGACAAGCAAGGCCACCATATTTTCACCAAGAAAAAATATAACGACCGGCTGCTGATGTTCCTGATCCGTGCCCATGGACCGGCACGCTACCGCATGGCCCACCGTGAGAGCGAAGGTGCGGGTGAAGGGGCGGAGCCAGTACCGTCTTGCCCGCCAGTCGCCGAAGCCTTGAAACTGCTCGGGCCGGAACCGCCAGCCGAACCGGAAAAGCTGCTGTCGCCCGAGGCACTGGAGGATGCACTGGAAATTGCCGATATCATGGATGGCGAACTGCCGCACTGGCACCGGCACGACCGGACCGGGAGCCAGGAAGATCCTGCAATATCTGGTAACTTGGAAGATCATACGAAAAGCCAGATACAAATATCTGATAATGGTGATGAATTCGACAAAGAGTAAGTAGAAGAGGGCAATCGGAAAAAAACGGTTTTGGCCCGAACTTTCACGAACTTTGGATGGCGCTCGCTGTTGGTGCGCCCTGCTCAGAGTGGCCAGATCAACGGAATGATAGCGATCGAGGTGATCGCGACCAGAGCCGTCAGCGGCAGCCCGTAGCGCGCAAAGTCGAGGAAGCGATAGCCGCCGGCACCATAGACCAGCGTATTCGTCTGATAACCGATGGGAGTCAGAAAACTGGCGCTCGCGGCAAACATGACCGCGATCACAAAGGGCCTCGGATCCACCCCCAGCGATTGGGCGAGCTGGATCGCGATCGGGGTCACGACCACTGCCACCGCATTGTTGGTGACCAGTTCGGTCAGCAACAGACTCAGAAGATAAATGGCCGCAAGGGCGTATATCGGGGCTATGCCGGAAAGCCATGGCGTCGCCGCTGCAACCAGCGTCTCGACCAGCCCTGCCTTCTCGAGCGCCGTACCGATTGCCAGCATCGCGACAATCAGTCCGATGATGCGCCAGTCGACCGAGGCAAAGGCTTCGTCCGGTTCGATGCAGCGCGTGATCAGGACCGCAGCCATGCCGAGTACCGCCAGGCCGGCAATCGGCATGATGTCCAGCGACGCGGCGACAACCACCGCCAGAATGACTGCAATCGCGATCGGTGCCTTGTGCCTCCGGAAGCCGCGCGTTTTGGGCTCGCTGACGTTCATCAGATTCTCGCCGGCGACCAAGCGGCGGATATTGGCCTGCGCGCCTTCGAGCAGCAAAGTGTCGCCGACCTGTAGTTTGGTGCTGTCATATTGCTCGGTCAGGTTGCTGCCCCTGCGGTGCATCGCAATCGGATGGACGCCATAGCGCTGCGGCAGGGCCGCTTCCTTGAGGCTGAGGCCGATCAGATGCGCATCGGAGAGCAGCAATATTTCCGCCAGTTTGGATCGGTGGGAAGACATCGGGACAAACTGCTGGCTGTCGTCGCTCTTCGTCAGCGGCAGTTTGCCGCGCTCGCGGATGGTCATCACATCGGCTTCATTGGTGTGCATCACCAGCACATCGCCTTCCCGGATGGCATATTGCTTATGGGATTTGCGGATCGGCACATCGTTGCGGATGACATCGACCAGTCGCCGCTCGCCGTTGCGGAACAGGTCCAGCTCGCTGGCGATCTGGCCGATATAGGGAGAGGAGCCACCGATGAAGACCGACATCGTGTATCGCTTGCTCTCGCTTTCATCGAGCAACGAACTCATCGTGTCGCGCTCGGGCAGAAAATGCCGAGTCAGCGCAAGATATCCGACGCCAACCAGCGCGATGACAATGCCCGCAGGCGCGATTTCGAATATCGAGAAGCCGGCCAGCCCGTTCTTCTGAGCCACGCCGTCGACCAGAATATTGGTCGAGGTGCCGATCAGCGTGCAGGTACCGCCCAGGATCGCGGCAAAGGATATGGGCATCAATATCTTCGATGGCCGCTCGCCCAGTTCCTTGGCGAGCGTTATGCCGATCGGGATCATCATCATGACCAGCGGCGTATTGTTGGTAAAGCCGGACAGCGCGGCAATCGCGACCAGCAGCAAGCCGGTCGCCACCACCGGTGCCGTCTTGGCCAGGCCCGTCACCTTGAGGGCAAAGGCCTCAAGCGTGCCGGTTCGGACCAGGGCTCCCGAGATGATGAACATCGCGGCAATCGTCAGCGGCGCGGGATTGCTCATCGCCGCCAGAATATCGTCGGTTGTAATCAGGCCGAGGAGAAGGAGCAGCGCGGCTGCGCCGATCGCGGTAACCTCGGGCGGCCGGATTTCCGTCGCAAAGGCAATCAGCAGCAACAGCAGGATCAGGGCAACCAATGTCGAGGAATAAGGCGCAAGAACAGCAAGCATGAGCGGGTCCGATCAGGATAGCGCACCGGGTTTCGAAAACGCCAATAAAACGGAGTGTAATCCGGCGCCAGAGCGAAAACGGCGGGGCGCTGCAAAATATTGTTTGGTTATGCCAAGTTTTGGTTCATGGGCGATTCCGCTTCGCACCCGACTCGCGCGTGACTCGGCAGGGCACATCGGAAAAATCATGGATCAGCAGCTTGTAATTATTTGCGGTTTGACCTTCTCCATTCATCTGATCGGGGCTCTGGCTTATTCGGCTCGCATTGCCGGTGTTCGTACCGGTCGCATTGCCGTTTCCTTCGCCCTGTTCAATATTCTGGTGCTGGTCTCGCGGCTGTCAAACAGCTTCCTGGGTCCGTTTCTCGCCAAGCGGATCGAGAATGGTCTGGCCAACGGCACCGGAGAGGGGTTGCTCACCGATTTCCGGCTAGTATTGCTCGCGGCCACCGCCGCGACGATCGTCGGAGCATTGCTCATTCCCACGGTGCAGCGCTGGTTCAGCAGCGCCATCCTCGAGTTTCACGAGCACCGATCAATGCCCCGCCTGATCTGGCACGCTTTCACCAAGGGCGGGATCGGCTATGTCGGAAGAACGGTTACCGCTCCGAAGGCCGTGCACCTCACCGACCTGCGCAAGCCGCGCGGCGTATCTATGACCATCATCATCCTCAATATCGTGGCCCAGGCGCTGCTGACGGTGGGGGTCGTCGGATCATTATATGCCGGTTATCTCAACCCCGAATATCGGGTTACGGCTTCGCAGCTTTCGGCCGTCATCAACGGCTTTGCCACCATCTTGCTGTTTGTGGTCATTGACCCGCAGCTGTCGGTAATGACCGACGACGTGGTCAGCGGCCGGGTCAGCCAGCCGGTGTTCCGGCGGACAATCACCTGGCTCTCGCTCAGCCGGGTGGGAGGGACGCTTCTGGCGCAGGCGCTGCTTCTGCCGTCGGCGCTGCTCGTCGCCTATATCGCCGGAGCCGTCTGACGTCCTTGGCGCGCCGTCGACCGGGGAAGCCTAGCTCAGCGCCGGGATGATCCAGACAAGCGACAGCACGACAATCGCGAGCAGCAGGGAAACCGCCAGAACAATCCTGACATTGTGAGATGTCCGCGGCTTGTTGCTCGCCTCGCGCTCGGTTACTTCAATCTCGTCGCCATGCTTTTCCATGTCCTGCTCCTTTTCTGGATTCAATCTATCAGGCTCGTCTCTATCCAACATACCCGATTAAGGGCAGGTTTATCTGCTATTTTCTCCGGAATGGCCAGTTTGTAACTCCGCCCGATATCAGCGCCCACCAGATGAACACCGGCTGGAAGGCCAGGCGAGGACCATGATAGAGCCAGCTCGCGGTGGAACCGCCAATCGCGATATTGTTGATCGCATGATTGATATTCGCCGGGTAGACGCACAGAGCATATAGCGCGAGCCCGATCCCCGCCGCGTAGCGGATGTTCGGGATCAGCTTCGGTGGAACCATCAAGCCGACGGCTCCGGCGATCTCTGCAATCCCGGTGAAGAGGATGACCTTTGCCGGGAAAGGGACCCATTCGGGGGTGATCGCCAGAAAACCGCTGGGAGAGCGGATATGCACAATGCCTGCGACCAGATAGATGATCGCCAGCAGCCATCGGAAGAAGCGACGCTGGAAGCTTTCTTCGGGTTCGGCGATGGTCATCTGGTGCGGCCCATGCGCGCCACGACGGTCACGAAAAAGGCGGTGGACCAGCCCAGCAGGACAACGCCATTCACCCCTTCAATCGCCGCAACCATGCGCCACCCCTCGGCAAATCCCTCATCATCATATCCGGTCGTGGAATAGGTGATCGTCGAAAAATAGATCGCTTCGTTGAGCGTGGGCATTGCATGCAGTGCCAGAAACAAAAACGCATATAGCCATATCTCAAAACCGTGCAGCGCGATCAGCCCAAGGACCAGCGCCAGGGTTACCGCAATGCCGCGCGGCGACATCGGGTGAATATGTTCTGCCGCTTCTTCTCTTGCCTCTATTCTCAGAAGCCGGCCCAGGAGGTAGATTCCCGACCCGTGAATAAACACGGTGAGTGCGACCATGAGCGCACTGACGGTGAGCTGGGCAATCATGTCGGTTCAGTCGCCCCAGGGAGGCGGCGGCAGCGCCACTGGCTTGGAAAGGTCAAATTCAACACGGAAATGCCGACCGTCTGCCGATTCCGGCCGGCGAAGCTCATAGGCGAAATGCGCATCGGCCTGGTCCGGCGGAGTGATTTCGACCGCCCATATGTTGCTGACCGACTGATCCAGACCGTTGGCGCGAAAGGAACCTATGGATTCGGCATCGACCGGGAACTCCTGCCGACTTGCGGTTCCCGGGCTTTCGGTGTCACCGCCGTAATTGGTCACGCTGTCCAGACTGCCGTCCTCGTGCCGATGCCGGTGCTTCAGACGCAGGCCCTCATTTGTGCGGGAAATGATCCAGGTGCGCGACCGGTTCCACTTGCCGCGATCCTCGGCAATGTGAAAGGGGATGCTGATTTCGTTGGGGCTGCAGCCGGCCACATGCATGATCATCGGCTTGCCCTTCATTTCAGCATCGGCTGTCTGGTCCGATACCAGCAGACCCGCATAAGCCTTGCCGCACAGCAGGCTCAGGCGCTCAAAAAAGAGATTCTGGGGAGAGGATTCCGGCGTCGGAACGGGAGCCGGATCGCACGCGACAAGGGGAATATAGAGCAAAAGCGCTGGCAGGCCGGTCCGCATCAGTGTGTTCATCAGTACCGTTGCTACACAATTTCTGCCGGCCATGAAACAACGGAAATACATCTGTTTGCTTATTAAGGATTAGGCTGCTATAGAGACGGCAGCTAATAAATCGCGTTACGACGAAATCATGGTTTCGCTGCCCCTAAGGTTGCATACTCTTTTTCCCATTTCTCGAAGTTGGCCAATCCCGTCCGGTTCTGCATTTTGCATGATCGGACATAATTAAGTTATGAATAGGAATAAGACTATGCCTACAGGCACCGTAAAATTTTTCAACACCGACAAGGGCTATGGTTTCATCGCTCCTGAAGACGGTGGCGATGACAGCTTCGTGCACATTACCGCAGTTCAGGCTGCCGGAATGCAGTCGCTCGAAAAAGAACAACGTCTGACATATGATGTTGAAACCGGAAATAATGGCAAGAAAGCCGCTGTGAACCTGCAGCAGGCTTGAGTCTGAAATACAAAAAGGGCGGCAGGGCTTCGGCGCTGCCGCCCTTTTTTTGTCTTCAGTTGACGCAGCATCTAGCTCCAGTCGAAGGCAAGACTGCCGCGATTGTAGAGGTCGGTGAGCAACGCGATGACGCGGTTGGAGCTCAGCCATTCCGGATCGGCATTGAACTTCTCCTGCGCGCATAATTCTTCAGCGACCAGCATGACAATATCTTCGCAAACGATCGATTGGCCGTCGACAAACAGCAGCAGTTTGCTCTCGTCCGGGCGGACAAAGGAAAAGCGGCTGGCCGGGTTCCGAATCAAGGGATGGCCCGCTTCCAGCAATTCGCGCAACTGCTCTGATCCGATCGGTTCTTCCGGCCGCCAGTCCGTTTCCGGATATCGCGGTGTGCTGTTATATTCGCCAAACCATTGGGCAAATGCCTCCCTATCCTTCAGCTTCTCCGTCAGCATGCTGTGCAGCCGGTCGATGGCACTGGCGGATATTTCGCCGGGGTTTTTCTGAAGGGACAGATCGGGATCGCAGTAGCGGTCATCATCGCCCAGCGTAGGCAGTAGTTCGTCGCACCAGTTGCTGATCAGCTCTTTTCTCGAAGGAGAGCGAAAGCCAATGCTGTACGTCATGCAATCTTCGCCGACGGCGACTCCATTGTGGGCAATGCCCGGCGGAATATAGAGCATGTCGCCCGGGTCCAGGATCCATTCTTCGGTCGCTTCAAAATTGGCGAGCAGCAAAAGGTCTTCATGTGATCGCAAGGCAGTCTGGTCATCGCACATGCCGCCGATCTGCCAGCGCCGTTGCCCGAGACCCTGGATCAGGAAAACGTCATAATGATCGAAATGCGGTCCGACCCCGCCGCCATCGCTGGCATAGCTCACCATCACGTCGTCGATCCGCCAATTGGGAATGAATCGAAACGGTTCGATCAGCGCCGCGACATCGGGGACATGCTGATCAACTGCCTGTACCAGCAACGTCCAGGGGGATTTGCCCAGATCACCAAAACGCGCTTCGGGCAAGGGGCCATGTTCGGCGTTCCAGTCGTCGCTGGATTGTGTGATCAGACGCGACTCCACATGATCTTCACAAGCCAGGCCAGCCAGTTCATCAGGCGACAGAGGGTTGTGCCAGGATCGCCAGGGATCGCGGATCAGCGCCGGTCTTTTCTGCCAATAATCGCGCAGAAAAGCCGCAGTATCGAAACTCTTGAATTGCATGGGCATGCGGTACACGTTTTCAAGCGGGACCGGTAGCAATTCCCGGAGCAATTTGCGCAGCAGGGCCCCACATTTGATATCTGCCGCCGCTGCAGCGTTGCTCATTCTGGTTGTCGCTGCCAAGAGGGGGGATGGCAAAACTGATCCTGTTCAACAAACCCTTCGGCGTACTGCCGCAATTCACCGATCGCGGCAGCGAAACCAAACGGGCGACGCTTTCCGACTTCATCGATGTGCCGGGCGTCTATCCGGCAGGCCGTCTGGACCGTGACAGCGAAGGGCTTATGATTCTCACCGATGACGGCAAGCTGCAGGCGCGGATTGCGGAGCCGAAATATAAGATGCCGAAAACCTATCTCGCTCAGGTCGAGGGCGAGATCGCGGAAGAGTCTCTCTCTCTGCTGCGGCAAGGTATTGAGCTGAAAGATGGAATAACCCGGCCTGGCGAAGCCGAACGGATCGCCGAGCCGGATCTGTGGCCGCGCGATCCACCGATCCGGGTTCGGAAAAACATCCCTGATAGCTGGATCAGGCTGACCATCAGCGAGGGCCGAAACCGGCAGGTACGGAGAATGACGGCGGCCGCAGGACATCCGACCTTGCGACTGGTGCGCTGGAACATCGGAGAATGGTCGCTTGAAGGATTGCCGCCGGGAGAATGGCGGACCGTGGACTAGCCCGTTGGCGCTAATCCGCATGTTTATGATATATGACCGGTTCTGACGGGAGCACGGCCATGAAAAAGACGATCCGTTTCATCCTTCTAATGCTGGTCGTTCTCGGCGCGGCTTTCTTCCTTTTCCGGACACCCGATACAGACCGCGAAGCAATGATCGCGACATATACGAATCCATTGTCCCGCTTTCTCGACGACGGGCATGGCGGGGAAATCCATTATCGGGACGAGGGCAATAAAGACGGCCCCCCGATCCTTCTGATCCATGGATCGAACAGCATGTTGCAAACATGGGAGCCGCTGGTTGCATTGCTCGGTGACAGATATCGCGTGATTTCGCTGGACCTTTACGGGCACGGCCTGACCGGACCCAATCCAAAGGGAGCCTATGACGCGGAAACTTATATAGCAGAAGCGGTCAAGGTGCTGGACGCGGTGGGTATCGAGAGAGCCTACTGGGTCGGAAACAGCATGGGCGGCTGGCTGGTGTGGCGAGCTGGCCTGTCCGTGCCAGAGCGGACGTCGGGCCTTGTCCTGATCGATGCGTCCGGTGCCCAGGTGGCGGAAAAGGTCAAACCCTATCTTGGCGCCAGACTAGCCCAGTCATCGTTCGGACAAATGCTGTTGCCGGAAATCACACCGCGCTTTCTGGTCAAGTCGTCACTGCAGGAAAGTGTTGCCTACCCTCAACGGGTGACTGAGGAATTGGTTGATCGCTACTGGGAGTTGCTGCGTTTCCCCGGCAATCGGCAGGCCGCCGTGGACCGGGCAAAGACGCCGCGCGAGCCGGAAAAATGGGCTGAAATCGGAAGCCTTGAAATGCCGGTGCTTCTGTTGTGGGGAGAGCAGGACAAAGTCATTCCCTTGTCGCATGCGCGCGCTTTTGCTGCCGCGATTTCCCAAAGCAAACTGATCACCTATGCCGATGCCGGGCATCTGCCGATGGAAGAAACGCCAGAACAGGTCGCACGCGATATTGATGCGTGGATACAGGCTACGGATGCCGCTGCCGCGCAATAGCAACTGGCCGATAGCGGTGCGTGGCAAAAGCTGGCCACTTCACCCCGAACACTGGCCGGTCAGGATCAGCTGTCCACCGGCGGCAGGCTCCAGTCGATCGGCTCCAGCCCGTTCTTTTCGAGAAACGCATTGGCCTTGCTGAAATGCTTGCAGCCAAAAAATCCGTTATAGGCGGACAGCGGCGAGGGGTGAGGGGCCTTCAGTACGAGATGCTGCCCGCCCTGTTCGACGCTTTTCACGAACGCCGCCTTTTTCTGCGCGTAGCTGCCCCACAGCATGAATACGACGGGATCCGGCTTGGCGGCAATCAGGCGCACGATTGCGTCGGTAAATTGCTCCCATCCCTTGCCGCGATGGGACGCGGCCTGGGCCATCTCCACGGTCAGCACGCTGTTGAGCAGCAACACGCCCTGCTTTGCCCAATGCTCGAGAAAACCATGATCCGGGCGCGTGATGCCAAGGTCGCTCTCCAGTTCCTTGTAGATATTGACCAGCGACGGCGGGGGACGGACACCGGGCTGCACGCTGAAACACAGGCCGTGCGCCTGGCCCGGTCCATGATAGGGGTCCTGTCCGAGGATCACGACCCGGACCCGGTCGAGCGGAGTCAAGTCAAGGGCACGGAAATATTCGGCTCCCCTGGGGTAAATCTTTTTGCCGGCAGCTTTCTCGCGCAACAGAAACTCCCGCAGGAGTACCATGTAATCGCTCTCAAATTCCCCGGCCAAGGGAAGCCTCCAGCTGTCATCCAGTTTCACGCGGTCATTCATGAACTTCTGATAGCAAGCCGGCATTGATAGGCAAAGCATGATCAACCCTGCTTGCCAGTTTGGCCCCAGACGATTACCATCGGCGCAAGCGCCACCAGAAAGCGCACCCGCAGAAGGAACCGCATCTTCCCATGACCGACAGCTCTATTCCCGTCATTTCCGCAACTGGCCTGTTCACGCCGGACGACAGCATCAGCAACGAAGAACTGGTTGCCAGTTTCAACGCCTATGTTGATCTTGCCAATCGCGAAAATGCCGAGGCGATCGCGGCGGGCGAGAGGGAGGAATTGCAGCATAGTTCGGTGGAGTTCATCGAAAAGGCCTCCGGCATCAAGTCGCGTTTCGTGCTGTCCAAGGACCCCATTCTTGATCCGGAAATCATGTGCCCACGATTGCCGGAGCGACCGAATGAGGAAATCTCGGTTCTCGCCGAAATCGGTGTAAAAGCTGCCAAGCAGGCACTGGAACGGGCAGGGCGCAAGCCGGAAGATGTGGATGCGGTGCTCTGCGCCTGTTCCAATCTGCAACGGGCCTATCCCGCTATTGCGGTGGAAATACAGGACGCGCTGGGGATGCAGGACGGCTTTGGCTTCGACATGAATGTCGCCTGTTCGTCCGCGACCTTCGGCATCCAGACGGCAGCGGATTATATTCGCTCCGGCAGCGCTCGCTCGGTGCTGGTGATCAATCCGGAAATCTGCTCGGGCCATCTGAACTGGCGCGACCGGGACAGCCATTTTATCTTTGGCGACGTCGCGACAGCGATCCTGATTGAAGCAAAGGATATTGCGCCTGCCCAACATTGGGAAATCGTCGGCACGAAATTGAAGACCCAGTTTTCCAACAATATCCGCAATAATTTCGGATTCCTCAACCGTACCCATCCGGAAAGCCGCGACGACCGGGACAAGCTGTTCGTGCAGGAAGGCCGCAAGGTGTTCAAGGAAGTGGTGCCGATGGTCGCAACCATGATCAACGAACAGATCGAGCGGCTGGGACTGGAACGCAGCGCACTGCGGCGTCTCTGGCTGCATCAGGCCAATGCGGGGATGAACCGCCTGATTGCCCAAAGGGTGCTGGGCCATGAAGCCAGTGATGATGAAAGCCCCACCGTTCTCGACACTTATGCAAACACCTCGTCTGCCGGCTCGATCATCGCCTTTCACAAGCATAGCGACGATCTGGCGGAGGGAGACCTGGGCCTGATCTGTTCGTTCGGGGCCGGCTATTCGGCCGGCACGGTTTTTGTGAGAAAACATGGCTGACGGGCGCATCCGCTGCGGAATTGGTGGCTGGACCTTTGCGCCCTGGCGAGGCAGCTTTTACCCCAAGGGACTGCGTCAGGCCGATGAGCTGAAATATGCCGGAGAGCATCTCGGAGCGATCGAGATCAACGGCACGTATTACGGCACTCAAAAACCCGAGAGCTTTGCCAAATGGCATGATGCCGTCCCCGAAGATTTCAAATTCACAGTTAAGGCATCGCGCTATTGCACCAACCGGAAGGATTTGCGCGAAGCCGGCGAGAGTATTGCAAAATTCACGGATCAGGGGCTGGTGGAACTGGGCGACAAGCTGGGCCCGCTGTTCTGGCAGTTCATGCCGACCAAGAAGTTCGATGCGGAGGAGTTTGAGGGTTTCCTGAAGATGCTGCCCGAAAAGCTGGAGGGATTGCCGCTCCGCCATGCACTGGAAGTGCGGCATGATAGTTTCCTTTGCCCGGAATTCGTTGAACTGGCACGAAAGTACAACGCTGCTGTGGTCTGCACCCATAACGAAAAATATCCGCAGATATCGGATCAGACAGCCGACTTCTCCTATGCCAGACTGATGTGTTCGCGTGAGGATATCGAGACCGGCTATCCAGACAGCGAACTGGATGAATGGGCAACCACCGCCACCGAATGGAGCAAGGGCAATCTGCCCGGGGGGCCGGAATATATCGCACCGCCAGGATCGCTTGCCGCCAGCCGCGATGTATATATGTTTGTCATCAGCGGTGCCAAGATCAGAGCACCGGCGGCGGCTCAGGCGCTGATGAAGAGAATCGAACAACAGGGAGATGGCAGATGACGATGACAGGACGATGCCTGTGCGGAGCGGTAAGCTACGAGATCGAAGGGGATATGCAGATGTGCGGCGTCTGCCATTGCAAAAACTGCCAGCGTCAGGCGGGCAGTTCCTATTCCGTACTGTTCGCAGTGGCAGACGACCAGAGCAAGATCATCGGCGATCTCACCGTCTATGAGGACCGTTCCGAAAGCGGCAATATTGTCCATCGCCATTTTTGCGGTACCTGCGGTTCGCCGGTCAAGACGTCGCTGCCGACCCAGCCGGGCATGACCTATATCAAGGCCGGCACATTGGATGATACGAGCGTCCTAAAGCCCCAGGTGCATTTCTGGACGGATAGCAAACAGAATTGGGTGACTGTAGACGAAAATATAACTCAGATTCACGGGAATCCGGCATGAACATCAATTCCACCTTGTCGCTGATCGCGGCAGTTACTCTGGGTCTGAGCGCGTGCGGAGCCGAAGAAACGACGGCGGGGCCAGTCGCCGCAACTGCAGAGTCAGAACCACGTGAACAAGACGAACCGGTCGCGGCATCCGAAGCGGACTGGATGCTCGCGCTGGATGGTGAGGGAGTGCGCCTTGTCCATAGCGAGACGGGCAGAACTCGCTTGCTGGCCTTCGGCACAGAGCGCGGCGTGACGGAAAGCGCTTTGACGGCGCAACTTGGGCCGCCAGACGGGCGATCCTCCAATGAGGAATGTGGTGCGGGACCGCTTGACTTCACGAGTTTCGGTGATTTTACCGCCAATTTTCAGGATGACCGTTTTGTCGGATGGTTTCTGCGTGGCGGGGACACTAAGTCTGCGCTGACTACGATGAGCGGCGTTGGCATAGGCACAACAAGAGACGAAATGGCAAAATCACTCTCGATCGAGATGGACGAAGACAGTACGATCGGCAGCGAATTTCACACGGCCGGTTTCTCCGGTTTGCTGGAAAGCGACGCGCCCGAAGCAAAGGTCACGGATCTTTGGGCCGGAACCAACTGCATCTTCCGCTAGCAGAGCCTGTCAATCCCCCGGGGGCCCTATTCGCCGCGAAAATTGAGCTCCAGAAGCACGCCATTCGGCTCGCAGAAAAACAGCTGCTTGAGGTTGATCGAAGGAATATCATTCAGCCGATACGCAATGCCATGTGCTTCCAGGCGTTCCATAAACGCCCGATGGTCGCTGCAATCCAGAGCCACATGATGAATGGCACCGGTGGTGGGCCCGGCTGCGGTGTCGCGGGTAAAGGCCTGCTGCATTTCTTTGGAATTGATATGGAATATCGCACGCCCGCTGTCGTCGTAAAGCCACTGGACCTGTTCCGGGGGCAGCGGTTCCGGACCGTTGCGGACATCGAGATCAAACAGTTCGACAAAAAATCGCGCGGTACCGGCAAGATCGTCGGTGATGATATTCACATGGTCAAGCGCGTTGAGCTTCATGCTATCCCTTTAACTTGCGGCCTCGTTCGATAATGGCAAGACGACGATTTTCAACTTCGTCCATCGATACACGGGCGTTGTAAGGCAACGAAATTTCGTTTTCATAGGCCATGCCGTCCGCGAGATTGCGATCAAAGCCGGTCATGATCAGATTCTTGTAGACCGCAAGAAAATCGCGATCAATCGTGGTCATGTCACGGGCCAGGTCGCGCGCTGCGGGCATCAGCTGGTCGGGCTCACAGACATGATTGACGAGACCCCATTTACAGGCAGTGCCGGCGTCCAGAAATTGTCCGGTAAAGCTGAGCTCGCATGCGCGCGACAGCCCGATGAAACGGGACAGTTTCTGCGAAAGGCCCCAGCCCGGGGTAATTCCGACCCGCGCATGGGTGTCGGCGAAGCGGGCGTTGGTCGATGCTATCCGGATATCGCAGGCGAGTGCCAGTTCAAATCCACCGGTGATCGCCACGCCGTTGATGGCGCCGATGACCGGTATCGGCATTTCACTCAGGGCGAAGACGGGGTTGGTGCTGGCATCCCGGTCATTGGCAGGACCAAGGCCGGATTCCCCCAGTTCTTTGAGATCGAGACCCGCAGTAAAGGCCCGCTCACCGGCGCCTGTCACGATCAGCGCATGGATATTCCGGTCATTGGTGACATCCTGACAGGCAGCGCATAGCTCCAAGCGCAACGCTTTCGACAGGGCATTCATCGCTTCTGGACGGTTAAGCGTGATGGTTGCAACGCCCTCCGTCTTGTCGAGCAGTACCAAAGCCATCAGTCGTCTTCTCCGGCTTCATATTTTTCGGCGATTTGCGCGCCCATCGCGCTGGTCATGGCGAAACATTGTTCCGGATCGCTCTGGCGCAATTTGGCTATCATCATCTCCGGACCTTCGGCGATGACCAGTTCGGGCACTTGGTTGAAAACAGCGTCGAGAATCTGTCGGGCACATTCGGCTGGCTCCATGCCATTGTCGATCACAGCATCGGACTTGCCGCGGCTGCCGCCATCCTTGGTCAGCGCATTGCGCGATACATTGGTGCGTATCGAGCCTGGCAGAATATTGGTTACATGGACATTGTGGAGCTTTTCGGTTTCGGTCCGCAAGGCATCCATATAGCCGATCAAACCGTGCTTTGCGGCGCAATAGGCCGTGCGCAGCGGCACGCCGACGCGGCCGGCGACCGAGCTTATGCCGACAATATGCCCGCCACCCGCCTCGATCATGTGTGGCAGCAGCAGCTGGGTCAGCCAGATCGGGGCCAGCAAATCCACGTTGATGATCTTGTGATGCACGTCCGGATGGGTGTCGAGCGCCAGACTGCGCTGGCTGATTCCGGCATTATTGACGAGAATGTCAACCCTGCCTTTCCAGCCGCGCGCTTCCTCGACCTTTGCCGGCAATATATCATAGTCGGTTGTTTCAAAGGGCAGGACAAGACTGTCGCCATTGATGCCGGCCGCTACCTGTTCGAGCGCTTCCGTCCGCCGGCCCGACAGAATGATATGGGCTCCCTCCTGGGCAAAAGCCTGTGCAAGAGCCTCTCCAATTCCCGAAGAAGCGCCGGTGATCCAGACGATCTTGCCTGCAAAACGGCCGGCCATTACCCCGCCTTGCTGTGCTTCGGAGCGTCGTCGCCGAGATCTTCGAACCAGGCTTCCACTTCGCCATTCAGCTTGATCAGCAGCGGATTGCCCTTGCGATCCATGGTCTTGCCTGCCTGGACCTTTACCCAGCCTTCGGAGATCGAATATTCTTCGATATTGTGCTTGCGGACACCGCGAAAGTTGATGCCAATACCCCGGGTCAGCAGGTCGCCGCCATAATGCGGGCTGCGCGGGTTGATGGCCAGGCGATCGGGAGGGATATCCGGACCGGATTTAGAGTCAGTTGACGTATCGGAGTTCTGCTCAGTCATATGTGATGTCTCTCGAATAAACAAATTTTGAGTGCCTTGCCACAACCCTCCAGATATTCCAAGCCATGCTGATCGTCGTCTGCGACCGGATAGGTCAGCCACGACTTCCGCTCAGGTTCAGTCTGTGTTCAGAGCGTAAATAATAGAGCCGTTCTGGTTTCGACGTTCTTAAGGCCGATGCGAATAACGCTTTCCGTACATCCCTGTATGTTTGGCTTTATTAAGTATAAATTTCGAAATTGAATCCCTGCTCTCAAGCATCTGTGGTTTTAATGTCACGTTTGAGGGTTTTTCTATCTCCGACGGAACTGATTCAGCAGGCATTCGCTTGGTAGGTATCGTTGTCATTAGTATAAAATGGAGTTTTAATATGTCCCCTGTAAAATATACCCTGGCTGCGGCCACCATGCTTGCCGCGATGACCGCCGGTTCTGCCCAGGCGCAGGAAATTGAAAACAAGGAATTCGACGGCTTTTATATCGGAGGATCATTCGGTCTCGGTGCCCAGACCAATGACAGGAATGAAAGCATCATATTCGATACCGATCGCAATGGCAGCTTCGACAATAATGTGAACACCGTGACCGGTGCCAATGCCTTCTCGCCCGGTTTCTGTAACGGTGCCGCCAAGAGCAACGTGCCGAACGCAGGCTGCACAAATGACAAGGACGATTTCGATTATTATGTTCGTGCCGGTGCTGACAAGCAATATGGCAATCTTGTCGTCGGCTTCATGGTCGATGCGGGTCGCAGCGAATCCACAGACAGTGTGACGGGCTTCAGCACAACGCCTGCCTCCTACACGTTCACTCGCAAACTGGACTATGCCATCGGCGCTCGTGGCCGGATTGGTTATACCCCGGGCGGCGTCTTGTTTTACGCAACCAGCGGTGTGTCTTATGCCAAGATCGACAACAGCTTCACCACCACCAATGGGGCAAACAGCTTTACCGACAACGGCAAGACCGAAAGCTTCGGCTGGACCGGCGGCGTTGGTGCAGAAGCCAAGGTGACCGACAATATCACCATGGGGCTCGAGTATCTTTTTACCCGCTATAATGACGATGACTATGTTGTGAATGTTGGGCCAGGCACCGCAGGAGCTACAAACCCGTTTCTTCTGGCGTCCGGCGGCACCGACATGAAGCGCAGCGATCCGGATTTTGATCTGCACAGCATCCGTCTGACGGCGGCTTTCCGTTTCTAAAAAGCGGAAACATGTTATATGAACAAGAAGAAGGCGGCCATTTGGCCGCCTTTTTTGGTTTGAGCGCCCCCCCCTTATTTTCAAGCCATCATCCCGGGATTGAACTTGTAAACAGGAATTGACCGAGATAACGTTCGCTAAAGCTTTGGAGTTTTACAGAAATGCGTAGTTCTCTCTTTGTCTTGTCGTCACTCTTGCTGGTGGGATGCGGGGGCGGCGGCAGTTCTTCGCCGCCTGTGCAACTACCGCCATCAGCGAACGTACGACCCGAAATTCTGCCTATCGGGTCGCCAGTGATTACGGAAAACCAGACAGCGGTGCTGAACGTACAGGCGCGCGATACCGATGGCGATCAACTGAAATTTTCAATATCGGGCGTCGATGCAGATGACTTTGTAATAAACTCTTCCGGCGCATTGTCTTTCAAGACGGCAGCTAATTTCGAGCTGCCGACTGATGATAACATGGACAATATTTACAACATTACCGTCACTGTCAGTGATGGCCGTCTGATCGCTAGTGAAAACACGGTTGTTACCGTTGCAAATGATCGTGAAGGCATTCGTGTTCGTCGCCTGACGACGGGATTGAACGATGTTACAGTTATCGCGACGATACCAAGCCAAGCAAAGGTGTTTGTGGCCGACCGCGGCGGCAATATATATGAGTTAGACACAGTGGATGGGACCCGCAATCTCGACCGAACTCTTCTCAACGTTAACACCGCAGGCGAGGGCGGTCTTTTAGGCCTGACGGTTGACCCGTCTTTCTCTGCCAACAATACTTATTGGGCTTTTGTAACTGCTGCACGGAGCGGCCCCTTCGCTAGTTCCGGAAGCAATATTTCGATCCGAAAAATCAAACGGCAGACCATCGAGCTGCCATCGGGCAGTGGCACCCAGTTGGAAATTCCTCACGATTCTGACATAAATTATGGAGGTTGGCTGACATTTGGTCCGGACAACTACCTCTATGTAATGGTGGGTGATGCGGGCGACGCGGATAACGCTCAAAATCCGAATTCAAAACTGGGCAAGGTGCTGAGGTTGCGGCCGAACCCCGACCCATATGCGGGTGCTTCACCCGTATTTTTCCTGGCTCATCCCGCGAACCCTTATGTTGCGGGAGGGGGCGACCGCTTTGTTTATGCGCTTGGTTTGCAAGACCCCAAAGGTGGCAGTTTGTTTGGTGATGGGATCTATTTTTCTGATCGTGGTAGCTCTGTGGCTGAAGAGATAAATTACCTCTCTCACAACGTTGGGGGCACAAATTTTGGTTGGCCATTTTTTGAAGGTAGTGCGCCTGCGACAGGCAATACGACTGATCCTCTAACGGTGCCGGTGACCGAATATGGTAGAGGCAGTGGTGATCGCGCAGGAAGTTGGGTAGTTGGTGGTGCTCTTTATAACGGCCCGATTGTAAGCTTGCAGTCAAAATATATTTTTGCAGACAGAAGCAGCGGAAAAATTTGGGCTGTCGGTTTAAATGATCTGATGACGGGAAAAAGTGTGTCCTCGTCAAAATATGAAGTGCTGAATGCAGATTTTGAACCAGATGCAGGTAGTATTGATGGGATCGTAGCTATCGGGAAGGATCGGGAAAATAACCTAATTCTCGCCGACTCAGATGGAGAAATATTTGTTGTTGAACCATCCGGATATTAAGTCTGGCAGGTTCAAACCACGAAAAATTCTTCATGAGTCGGCGAAAAAGAAGATCAACTTAAGCCGCAGCCGCCTGACGCGATGCCTTTTTCCGTTCGTTCGGATCAAGATAGCGTTTGCGCAGGCGGATATTTTTTGGCGTAACCTCGACCAGCTCGTCATTGTCTATATAGGCAATTGCCTGTTCCAGCGTCATCACTTTCGGCGTGGTCAGGCGGATGGCGTCTTCCTTGCCAGAGACGCGGAAGTTGGTCAGCGCCTTGGATTTCATCGGATTGACGTCCAGATCGCCCGGTTTGGCATTTTCGCCGATAATCATGCCTTCGTAGACGGGTGTCTGTGCCCCGATAAACAGCACGCCCCGTTCTTCGAGCATGTTCAGCGCATAAGCTGCTGTGCTGCCGGTCCCGTTTGATACCAGAACCCCGACCGGACGGCCTTCGATAACGCCCTTATAATCGTCATATTTTTCGAACAGGCGGTTCATCAGGCCGGTGCCGCGGGTGTCGGACAGGAATTCGCCATGATAGCCGATCAGGCCACGGGAAGGTGCAGAGAAGGTGAGGCGGGTCTTGCCGGCGCCGGAGGGGCGTTGCTCGGTCAGTTCCGCCTTGCGTCGCTGCATCTTGGATACCACGGTGCTGGAATATTCGTCATCCACGTCAATCACGACGGTTTCATAGGGTTCCTGGCGCTTGCCATTTTCCTCGCGGTAAAGAACGCGGGGGCGGGAAATGCCCAGTTCAAAACCTTCGCGGCGCATTGTTTCGATGAGCACGCCGAGTTGCAATTCGCCACGACCGGCCACGTCGAAACTGTCCTTGTCGTCGCTTTCGGTCACCTTGATGGCGACGTTTGACTCGGCTTCACGGAACAGGCGCTCGCGGATAACGCGGCTGGTGACCTTGTCGCCTTCGCGGCCTGCCACGGGGCTGTCGTTGACAGCAAATCGCATGGACAGCGTTGGCGGATCAATCGGTTGCGCTGCAATCGGTTCTTTTACGGAAATGTCGCAGATCGTGTTGGAAACGGTCGCCTTTGTCAGGCCAGCGAGAGAAATAATGTCACCCGCCTTGGCGCTTTCCACCGGAACCCGCTCCAGACCGTTAAACGCCATGATCTTGGTCGCGCGGCCGGATTCCACTACATTTCCATCCATGTCGATCGCATGAATCGGCATGTTGATGTCGATTTTTCCGCTTTCGACCTTTCCGGTCAAAATGCGGCCAACGAAATTGTCGCGGTCAAGCAAGGTAACAAGAAATTTGAACTCCGCATCCGGGTCGACGTCGGGCTCGGGGACATGCTCAATGATCTTGTCGAACAGGGGAGACAGATCACCTTCACGTACGTCCGGCGTTTCACCGGCATAGCCGTTGCGGCCGCTGGCGAAAAGCGAGGGAAAGTCGAGCTGCTCGTCATTTGCGTCGAGATTGACGAACAGGTCAAACACCTCGTCGAGGACTTCTTCGGCGCGACCGTCGGGCCGGTCAATCTTGTTGACGACAACGATCGGCTTCAGGCCAAGAGCGAGCGCCTTGCCGGTGACGAATTTGGTCTGTGGCATCGCGCCTTCGGCGCTGTCGACGAGCAGGATCACGCCATCGACCATCGACAGGATGCGTTCCACTTCGCCGCCGAAGTCGGCGTGGCCCGGGGTATCAACGATATTGATCCGCGTGCCCTTCCACTCAACGCTGGTGCATTTGGCGAGAATCGTGATGCCGCGCTCTTTCTCCAGATCGTTGGAATCCATCGCCCGTTCCTCGACGCGCTCATTGTCGCGAAAAGTTCCGGATTGGCGGAAAAGCTGGTCAACCAGCGTGGTTTTGCCGTGATCAACGTGCGCAATGATTGCAATATTGCGAAGGGACATATCAAATTCTACCGTAAGAAGAGGAAAGGGCGGCCATAAGCAGCGCCCCGAAGTTGTCGCGCCTCTACCGGAAATCGTGCTGCGCTGCAACAACAGTCTTTGGCATTACTGCCCGGCTCGATTCCTGAGGAGTGTCGGGCGGACAAAGATCGATACGAGAATAAGCGTGCCGAGAAGCATCAGCGGAACGGGCTGACTATTAGCCAGATGATAGACCAGGACGGCGCCGATGGCAGCGCACAGCGCCGTTCCGCTCCAGGCTATGAGGCTGCGGTCGGCGATGGTTCGCGCGCACAGATAGTTTACCACGCCGAATGTCGCGACGAACACGAGACTTGCTGCTTCGACCAGCGACGAAAGCGAGCCAGTGATCGCCAGAATACCGGCAGTCAGTCCCAATGCGATGACCGCGCGGTCCGGGATGTCATTGCTGTTTTTGTGGCCCCAAAATTCCGGCAATTCCTTGTCTCTGGTGATCCGGGCCGCCAGTTTTGCGGTGGAGAAGAGAGTCGAATTGATCGCCGCCGAAGTGGCAAAGGCGGCGGCGATGGTCATTGCGATCAGTCCGGGGGTGCCGAGAATTTGCTGTGCGGCGTTGGACAGCGCGACTTCCTTGCCCTCGACCACGCCGCTGGCGCCCAGGATCATTGTGGCACCCAGTGTCACTGCAACATATATCCCGATTACGAAGATACTGGCTGATACCAAGACGGGCACGAAATATTTCTTCGGATCGACAAGGTCGCCATATTCATAGGCGAGCAGCTGGAAGCCTTCATAGGAAATGAATATCACTGCCGCTCCGATGAAGGCAGCGGAGAGGGGCTTGTCGGCTACGCCCTCGCTGAGGGCGGCCGGGTTCCAGTCGAGCATGCCCATGACCGCCAGCACGATGAGGATCAGCAGATTTCCGGTGACGATCAGGACCTCGACTCCGGTCAGTTTACCTGCTCCCATCAGGTTGAGTCCGATCATCAAAATCGCGATGGCCAGAGCCAATGCGCGAATGATAATTTCGCTGCCGCCAAAGCTGTGGGCGACATAATGGCCGAATGCATAGGCATAGACAGAAATCGTCAACGTATAGCCGATGATCAGCAGCCAGCTCAGGCTGCCGGCGACCTCCGGGTGATCCATTTTCTCCAGGAATTCAAAAGCACCACCAGAGCGTCCGAATTTGTTGGAAAGCTTGCCGTAGCTATAGGCGGAGATCAGCGCGGCCAGCCCCGCGATGGCAAAACTGAGCCATGCCCATGCGCCTGCTGCCTCAATCACTACGCCCAGAGAAATATAAATGCCGCCGCCCACCATGCCGCCGGCCGCGAGGGCCCAGGCGCGAACCGGGCCGATGGTCTTGCCACTACTCACCGAACCCCTGTGCAATAATTGTTGCTGTCAGGCAATGCGAAAGGCATGGCACGATCCGATGCAAACCCTTCGTCTGATCCTCACCGACAAATTCATCTGGCTGCTCAGCGGAGCCGTGCTGCTGGCGACGTTGCAACCAGTAGAGGGACCCGCCAAAACTGTTGCAGAAATATTGTTCAATGCCGGGATCTTCTCGGTATTTCTGCTGCACGGCATCCGGCTTGAACGCCATGAAGTGAAGGCGGGGCTGGGAAATATCCGGCTGCAGGGCACGATATTTGTCTGGGTGTTCGGCGTAATGCTGGCCATCGGTCTGTGCCTGTCGCTGGTGCTGGGCGAGGTTCTGCCCGCCGATGTCGCGCTGGGCTTTCTGTTTCTGGGCGTGCTTCCGTCGACCGTGCAATCCGCGACCAGCTATTGTGCGATCGCGCAGGGCAATGTCGCGGCATCGGTGGTCGCCAGCGCGCTGATTAATATCGTCGGCGTATTTCTGTCACCGCTGCTGTTTGCCCTGCTTGCACAGGCCGCAGGGGTGGAAATCACTTCGGACACGATCATCAAGCTGGCGGGCATATTGGTCCTGCCATTCGTGCTGGGTCAGGTTTTTCAGGCCTGGCTACGGCCCTGGGTGATGCGATACAAGGATCTGGCCGGCTGGATCGACCGTGGGGCGATCGCGCTGGCGGTTTATGTTTCCTTTTCCGCCGCGATCATCGCCGGCATGTGGAGCCGGGTCAGCGGTGCCGAGTTCGGCTGGCTGGTGGCGGCGCTGCTCCTCTGGTTGGGGCTGGCCTTTGGCGGGACCTGGCTGCTGGGGGGCTGGCTGGGCTTTGACCAGCGGGACCGCAAGACCTTGTTGTTTTCCGGCGCGCAAAAGAGCGTCGCGATTGGTGCACCGCTTGCGGCCATCATTTTTGCGCCAGAACGGGCCGGTCTGGTGATATTGCCGCTGATATTCTATCATCTATCGCAACTGTTTCTGTCAGCGCCGGTGGCAGTACGACTGGCAAGGATGGAGCCGCCGAACTAGCGAGGATATCAGAGTTCTCTCAGCGCTCTGGCCGGCTTGGCGGATAGTACCGGAATGGAGCCCAGCAAACCGATCCCCAGCGTCACGATCGCACCAATTCCCAAAGTCAGCAGGACAATCCCCCAATCCGGTTGCCAGGTAAATTCGAAGATCTGAGTGATGACAAACCAGCCGGCAAGCAGGCCAAGGCCCAACGCGACCAGCGACAGAAGCAAGGCAAGCAGCGCATATTCGATCGCCTGAACCGTCAAAATCTGTGACCGGGTCGCGCCGAGCAGTTTCAGGATCACGCTGTCATAGACCCGGGCCTGCCGGGATGCTGCGATAGCACCGATCAACACTGCGATACCGGAAAAGATCGCAATCGATGCTGCAGCAGCAATGGCGCTCGCCATCTGGTCCAGTATGTCGCCGATCTGCGAAGCGATCTCCTTGACCTTGACCATCGAGATGGACGGGAATTCCTTTGGTAATATGCTGAGCAGACGATCTTCCCTGGCCGCGTCCATCTGAATGGTAGCAGCGACATTATGGGGAACATTGGCGAGCACGCTGGGCGGGAATACCAGCACATAGTTGAACCCGAAATTGCGCCAGTTGACCTTGCGGAAAGAGGCGACCCTGGCCGGGATTTCGACGCCAAGCAGGCTGACGGTCAGGCTGTCGCCGATCTCGAGCCCGAGCGCGGCGCCCTGTTCCTGATCGACCGACACGAGGGGTGGCCCGTCATAATCCGGCGCCCACCATTTGCCGGCCACCACTTCGCTGCCTTCGGGTATGGTGGCGCTATAGGTAAGGCCACGGTCGCCGCGGAGAACCCAAGCGCCTTCCGGCAATGTTTCCAGTTCGGAGACGCGCTGGCCGCCAAATTCGGTGATTGTTCCGCGCAGGGTTGGCACGACGTTAACTTCCGCATCGCTGGCGGTTTCGGCAACCCTGGCACGAAATTCGTCTGCGCGTTCGACCGGGATGTCCAGAACGAAAAAGCTCGGGGCATCGCGGGGAACGGTGGAGCGGATTTCATTGGTCAGGCTGGTCTGGATCGCTGCCAGCGTAGCAAACAGGGTCAGCCCGAGGCCAAGCGCTACCACCAGCTGTCCGGTCTGGCTGCCGGGCCGGTGGAGACTGGTCAGGGCGAGACGCAGCAACGGCTGCTTCGGACGCGGTGCCTTGCTTGCCAGCCAGCGGATCAGCGCGCCCAGTGCCGCGAGCAGCAGCAAAATCGCAGCAGCGGCACCGAGGAAGGAGGCGGAAAACAGCGGTTCATCGGCTGTGCCGACAGCCAGTGCGACTATCGCAGCGACAGCGAGGCCGACGCCAATCCAGCTTTGGCGATCAATCTGTCGCCAGGACCGGCCTTCACCGCGGATGATGCCGGCCGCCGGGATTGTCTTGGCTCGCGACAGCGGCGGCAAGGCAAAGATCACCGCAATCAAAAACCCATAGAGCGCGCTGACCAGCAGCGGGACGGGATAGAGTGAAAATTCGGGTTTTATCGGCAGGACATCGCCCGCGATCTCGATAATCGCCAGCGGGGCGAGGGCGCCGATCACCAAGCCCAGGGCGATTGCACCGAGCGCGACCGCCATGATCTGGAAGAGATAGATGCGAAAGATCATCGCGCTGTCCGCGCCGAGAATCTTGAGCGTGGCAATCGCCCCCTGCTTGCCGCGCAGATAGGAGGCAACGCCATTGCCGACCCCGATGCCGGCAATCACCAGCGAAGCGAGCCCCACCAGCGTCAGAAACTGTCCCATGCGCTCGATGAAGCGCCGTGTGCTCGGGGCGCCATCGTCGCGGGTTTTGATTTCCCAGGCCGCGTTGGGAAATTGTTCGGAAAGCTGGTCGCCAATGGCGCGAGGATCGGCTGTCGCTGGCAATTTCAGTCGATATTTGCTCTCGAACAAGCTCCCCGGCTGGATCAGATTCGTGTCCCGCAAACCATCGAGCGAGGTTATCGCCACAGGTCCGAGCGAGAGGCCTTCGCTGAGCCTGTCGGGTTCATCGCCAATCACCCCTGAAATGGTGAAGCCGGCCTCGCCAAAGGCAATCCGGTCGCCGATCTTGAGGGAAAGCCGCTGCATCAGCGCGGGAGTGACGTAAATTTCCTGTCGGGCCGGGGCGGAGACGGTTTTCCCACTCTCCAGCGTGAAGCGGCCATAGAGCGGATAGGCATCATCGACGCCTTTCAGTTCCACCAGCTGCGTGTCGCTGCCGTCCGGAAGCCGGGCCATCGCCTGCATGCGGATCGTCTCGGACAGGGTTCCCGACTGTTTCAGGGCAGCCAGTTCATCGCCGGTTGCTTCGCGCTGGGCGACGGCAATCTCTATATCGCCGCCCAAAATGGCCTGGCCGCGATTGGCGAGTTCCTCGGTAATGGCATTGGTCAGGCTGCCGATCGCTGCCAGCGTTGCCACGCCCAGCAACAGGCAGACGATCAGCAGACGCAATCCGACAAAGCGGCCACGCAGATCGCGGCGGGCTATGGTCCAGGCTTTGCCGAGGTCAGAGCCCGTCACGCTTTGCTGTCCCTTTCGATCAGTCCGTCGCGCAGTTCGATGATCCGGTCGCAGCGTTTTGCCAGTTCCGGGTCATGGGTGATGATCAGCAGCGTCGCGTCGGTCGCCTTCTGGCGATCGAACAGAAGCTTGATGATCTTGTCCCCGGTAGTGCCGTCGAGATTGCCGGTCGGTTCGTCGGCAAAGATTATGGTCGGACGCGACGCCATCGCTCGTGCGATCGCCACCCGCTGCTGTTCTCCGCCGGAAAGCTGGGTCGGATAATGGCCGAGCCGGTCGCCGAGGCCCACAGCAGCAAGCTCCTGCGCGGCGATCTCGAAGGGCTGCAGCTGCCCATCCAGTTCCAGCGGTACCGCGACATTTTCCAGCGCGGTCATCGTCGGCAGCAGATGAAAGGCCTGCAGGACAATGCCGACCCGGCCGCGGCGCGCGACCGCCAGCTGATCCTCGTTCATCGCGCCAAAATCGGCTCCGGCGATATTCACCGTTCCGCCGCTTGCCCGTTCCAGACCGGAGAGGATCGCCATCAGCGAGGATTTTCCCGATCCCGAGGGGCCGAGCAGCGCGACAGTCTTGCCCGCCTCGATCGACAGGTCGATACCGCGCAGAATATCGACCTTTGCTTCGCCTTCCCCCAAAGACAGGGTGACATTTTGGGCTGCAATCGCGATATGGGGGGCGGTCATGGCAGCGTCGCTGGTTGCGGCGGTTTTCTGGATCATGGAGGAAAGGATATCCGATGTTGAGGAATTTTATCACATATGGCCTCTCGCTGGCCTTTCTACAACTTCTGATCGCCTGCAGCCCGGAACCGGCTGACAAAACCGCGGCTGGCCCCCAGTCCGGACAGGTCGAGGCGGCAGCGGACAGCGGTGCCACCGCGGATGCCAAGGAAGTGGACACCCTGATCCTCGCCTTTGGAGACAGCCTCTACGCCGGTTATGGCGTCGACCAGAAAGACGGCTTCGCTCCCGAACTGCAGGCGGCGCTGCGGGCGGCGGGCAGGGATGTACGCGTGCATAATGCCGGGGTTTCGGGCGATACAACCGCTGCCGGCTTGCGGCGGATGGATTTTGTTCTCGACAGCCTGTCGCGCAAGCCGGATCTGGTGATCCTGGGGCTGGGTGGCAATGATATGCTGCGCGGCCTGAAACCGTCCGAAACGCGGGCCAATATGGAGGCCATGGTGAAGAAGCTCAAGGAGCGGGATATTCCGGTGATGCTGACCGGGATGCTGGCGCCACCCAATCTCGGCGGAGAATTCACCAAGGAATTCAATATCATCTATCCAGCACTGGCCCAGAAATATGATATCGCGCTTTATCCGTTTTTCATGGAGGGGGTGGTTGGTCACCCCGATCTTTTCCAGCCCGACGGCATTCATCCTACAGCGGACGGGATTGATGTGATTGTCGGCAAGATCACGCCGCAGGTGGTGGCGGCGCTGGACCGGGTTCCGGCGTAAATGCTGGAAGAACTGGAAGCATGTTGCGCTGTTTCGGAAAAACTGTATTATATTTATAATACAGCAGTTGAAACGCTTGAAAAGCGGGGCATTTGCATCCATTTATAGTAAAAGCCCCGCACTGGTGCCGGGGCAGGGAGGCTGAACAGCATGGCGACCGAAACGATCACAGCAACCGAGGAACTGAAACTGACTCCGCCGGATCCGGTGGCTCCGGTTGCACCCGAGAAGGCTGGCGGCCTGGTGTCGATTGGCGACGAGGTAAAGTCGAAACTGGAGCAAAAAGTTGACAGTTTTATCGATGATCTGATCGCTCAGGACGAAAACAGTCCCGAATTCGGCAAAAAAGTGGACCAGATTACCAATATGGGCCGCAAGGAAATCGCCGAAGCGGCGGGCCAGTCCAACCGCTTTCTGGATCGCCCGATCCGGTCGATGGACGAGAGCAGCGGCATCGGTTCCGATCTCGCCGAGCTGCGCCGCACCGTCGAGGATCTCGATCCTGGCAAGCGCGGCAATCTGACGACCAAGAAGAAGATTTTCGGGATCATCCCGTTCGGCAACAAGATGCGCAACTATTTCGACGGCTACAAGAGCGCGCAGGGTCATATCGCCTCGATCCTTGACCGGCTGCGGTCTGGCAAGGACGAGCTGCTGATGGACAATGCGGCGATCGATGTCGAACGCAAGAATCTGTGGGCGGCGATGGGACGGCTGGAACAGATGATCCATGTCTCCAAGGTCATGGACGAGCGGCTCGAGGACAAGGCAGCCGAGCTCGACGCCACCGACCCGGCGAAAGCCAAGGCGATCCGCGAAAGCGCGCTGTTCTATGTGCGGCAGCGGACCCAGGACCTGCTGACCCAGATGGCCGTCACCGTGCAGGGCTATCTCGCGCTCGATCTGGTCAAGCGCAACAATGTCGAGCTGGTCAAGGGCGTCGACCGGGCCAGCACCACCACGGTCGGTGCGCTGCGCACCGGCGTGACGGTCGCCCAGGCGCTGACCAACCAGAAGCTGGTGCTCGACCAGATCAGCGCGCTCAACACCACCACTGCCGGCGTCATCGACAGCACCAGCGAGATGCTGAAAAACCAGACCGGCCAGATCCACGAGCAGGCCGCGTCGGCGACCATCCCGCTGGAGACGCTGCAGCGAGCGTTCCAGAATGTCTATGACACGATGGACAATATCGACACGTTCAAGCTGAAGGCGCTGGAAAATATGAAGGCGACGGTCAACAGCCTGTCCGGCGAGATCGAAAAGTCGAAGGGCTATATTGCCCGCTCCGAAGGCCAGGCCAAGGCCCAGCTGGAAGCGCCGTCCGAAAATCCCCTGACCGCGTTGGAGGGCTAGAGCCCGGTGACGGAAACCAACCAGCAAATCTACGACGGCGCGGCACGGGCGCTGCGCGAAGCGCAGTTCCGCCGTTCGATCGGCAACCGCTCGCACAAGCTGAAGCAAAGCCATTTTTTTAAGAAACTGGGCCGGGCGGCGCTGTGGACGGTTGGCGTGCTGGTCGGCGCCAGCATCGTTGGCGGCATATTGAGCGGCATCGGTTTCTGGGGCGTGATGATTTCCGCCGGCCTGATCGCAGCGGGCATCTGGGCATCGATGCGCTTCCCGCAAATGAAAATGCCGACGCCCGAGACGATCCTGAAGTCCGATCTGAAATCGCTCGCCGGCAAGACCGAAATCTGGCTGGAAAACCAGCGACCAGCGCTGCCGGCGCCAGCGGTTCAGATCGTCAACGGCATCGGCGTACAGCTGGATATGTTGTCGCCGCAGCTGAACAAGCTGAACGAAGGCGATGCCGCCGCCTATGAGGTGCGCAAGCTGGTCGGCGAGCATCTGCCCGAACTGATCAACGGCTATCGCGCGATTCCGGTCTCAATGCGATCGAAGAGCAATGACAGCGGCAAGTCTCCGGACGAGCAGCTGATCAGCGGGCTTGGCCTGATCGAAAAGGAAATCGCTGGAGTGACCCAGCAGATTGCCAAGGGCGATATCGATAATCTGTCGATCCGCGGCCGCTATCTCGAACTCAAATATGACAAGAGTGCCGAAGCCGAATAGGGCAGGCTGCGCCTCCCGGTTGCAACCTCCCAAAAAACCGGTCGATCTGAACTAGGCGGGCGGACCTTGGGTCAGTTGCTGGAATACCGACAGGCGATCAGCAACCTGCCAATGGCCCGACAGCCGGTCGCCCTCGAAATCGTAGATGGTCAGACCAGTCATGGCGATTTTCCGTCCTGTTGCCGGAATGCCTGGGATATCGCCCAGATGGGTTCCTGACCAAGTCCAGGCCACGGCAATCTCATTGCCTTCCTCAACCATTTTCTTAACATGGAAAATCTGGTCGGGGGCCATTGCCCGAGATTGGACCAGACGGTTCTTGAATCCTTCAATGGAGAGCGTCTGGCCATCCCAGGGGTCCCCAGGGTCATTGTGGATTGTATAGCTATCTGCCAGATATTGATCGACAACATCGACCTTTCCATCGGTCCATACATCCTGGAGGAAATCGGCAAGCATCTGCTTGTGCGGTGCCTTTCCGGTTTCCATCGTCACAGCTCCAATATCATATGCGGTTCACCGTTGGACGTTTTGGCCGGAGAAACGCCCCTGTGGTCGACGCTACAGTTCAGGCGCCTGCGGAAGTTGGAAAAGGACTCAAAGGTCACGACGTCGATCGCCTGTTCAAGCTGGATCGAGATATGGTAGAGTTGTCCGAGCTTTATCGTCCGGATGGCGACGACTTCACCCCGAAACGATTGTCCCAAATAGCGACCGGTCACGGTGTCGCCTAAACTCAGCTTCTCGAAATCCGGCCGGTTGGAGGCCGACGCATGGAGCGTATTCCAGTCCTTGAAGCCTCTTTGATGGGCGACCATTTCCAACGATTTGCTGTGTGATATCGGCGCGGCATCCTGAGCGATGTCAGACCGCAGGCGGCGCGCCTGCTGTTTCAGTTCCTTTAGCGATAGGGAGTCTTGTCGTGAGGAATTCATATCAATCTCATCCATTGCAAATATGCTTCGTGAGAATGGTGCTTGCGTTGCCATCTTGAAGCATGTTGCGGACATGACGAGATGAATAGTAATTACGGGACTTCACCAAGACCTTCGTCTGCAAGCGGCAGGTGTCCCGAACCGATGCCAGAATATGGCCATGCCAAATTCGAGTCAACCGGCTTGTGGTCAACTCCCCATCAAATCGACAGTGTCCTTGCCGCGCGCAAGACCTATTCTCTCACCAAATCCATGAGAATATGGGAGGGGATCGGATGAGCCGGATTTCGAAACTGCCGCCGGAGGAGTGGGATCCGCGGATCCGCGAGGCTGTCAATCCCGACGAGGCCACCGATCTCGAACAGGGGCTGATCCGCTATTTTGCCCACTGCCCGGAACAGGCGCTGGGGCTGATGCAATTTGGTGGCGCGCTGAAGCGCGGCCGGAGCCTGCCGGAACGGCTGGTCGAGCTGGTCCGGTTGCGCATCGCCTTTTTCAACCAGTGCCGCAGCTGCATGGCGATCCGCTACAGCGACGCGGTTGAGGACGGAGTCGACGAAGGCGCGGTCTGCTCGCTGGAAAAGCCGCAGGAAGCGGACAATCTCAGCGACGCGGAAAAGGCGGCGATCCGTTATGGCGAACTGATGGCGACCGACCATCTGGCGATTGACGACAGCGTCCATGCCGGGCTGCGGCAGCATTTCAGCGAAGCGCAGATTGTCGAGCTGGGCATGACCTGCGCCTTTTTCGTCGGCTTCGGCCGGCTAGCGGCCACCTATCATATGGTCGATGAACTGCCGGAAGCCTTTCAGAAAGCCGAAACCATTGCACCATGGGGCGAGGAAAAAATTCAGGTGCGCTAGGGAGAGATAATATGGCGACCAGGGCCGATCCGGATATCAATCTGCTCGACGCGGAAACGCAGCAATGCCCATATGATGCCTACAGGACGCTGCGCAACGAGGCACCGGTCTACAAGCAGCCGGGCACCGATATCTATGTCATCACCCGCTATGAGGATGTCCGCCGCGTGCTGCTCGATCCGGACGCCTTTCCCAGCAGCCCGAAGAAATTCGCCGCCTTCAACAAGACCGGCAGCAGCGAACGTCAGCAGGCCGTGCAACAGCGATTCCGCGACAAAGGCTGGATTCCCGAACCAACCCTGTCGAGCCGCGATGATCCCAATCACAAGCAGATGCGGGCGATGTTCAACGAGGCGTTCAGGCCGAGCAAGATCAAGACCATGGACCCGCTGGTCGAGACGCTGGCCTATGAGCTGATCGACGGCTTTGTCGCGGACGGCGAGTGCAACTGGGTCAGCCAGTTCGCGGTGCCGCTGCCGCTCTATATCATCGGCGAGCAGATGGGCGCGCCGCGCGCGGACATGTGGAAGATCAAGCGCTGGACCGATGCCTTCTTCCACCGGATATCGATGATGCTCGACGAGGAAGCCGAGCTGGAAATGGTTGACCGCGAGATCGAGGGGCAGCATTATTTTCATCCGATTTTCGAACGGCTGCGCGCCAATCCCGACGACAGCCTGCTCAGCGAGCTGGTCAACCGGGTGATCGAGGAATGGGGCCGGCCGCTCAACGACAATGAACTGCACGCGGAGATGATGGCGGACACGTTCGTCGGTGGCAGCGAGACCACGACCAACGCGCTCGCTTCGGGCATCCGGCTGCTGATCGAGAACAAGGATGTCTGGGAGCAGCTGAAGAGCGATCCCGACAAATATATGAAGACCTTTGTCGAGGAAGTGGTGCGGCTGGAATCGCCGGTGCAGAGCCTGATGCGCTTTGCTGCGGAGGACACCGAGATGCACGGCGTTACCATTCCCAAGGGCGCGCTGATCAACGTCCGCTATGCTGCCGCCAATCGCGACGAGAGTGTCTTCGAATGTCCCGACAGCATCGACCTCGAGCGCAAGCGCGCGGGAGCGCATATGGGCTTCGGCTCCGGCGTCCACCATTGTCTCGGCGCGCCGCTCGCCCGGCGTGAGCTGATCTGGGGCTTTACCGCTGTGGTCGACCGGTTCGAGGACATGTGGTTCATCGAGGGCAGAAATGATTTTGCCATCCACCCGCATTTCCTGCTGCGTTCGCTGAAGGAACTGCATATCGGATTTACGCCGAAGACGTCACGATAGCGCGCAGGTTGCCAAGTGCCGTCAGGCGCCGTGCATCGCCGCCGTCAGAGCCTAGTTCGCGAGATATTCGTCCAGCGTCAGGTGCATCCGCCGGATGCGGGCTTCCTGATAATTGCCGAGCGACTGCGCGCCCTTTGCCGCTTTCAGGGAGGCCTTGGCACCATCGCGCTGCATCATCAGATTGTCGGTGTCCTGATCGAGAATCTCGGCGAGATCAAATCCGGGCACGGTGGTATAGCTGTCCTCGACTTCCAGCCGGATCGGCTTGGCCGGGGCAGGGCGCGGCTTGCCCTTCGGGACCGGCTGCAGCAGCAATATTTCGTGCAGGCAATGATCGACGTCGATCGGCCGGAAGCGGTAGCAGAGCCGGATGCTGATTCCGGGGAAGAAAAAGGCGTTGGGGAAAACAAAATATTCGATGCTGTCGACCATCTCTGCTGTGGAGATGCCGGACAGATCGACATCAAATTGTTCGCCATATTCCTCGCGCAAGAGCTGCGCGTGGTGGGCGCGGGCTTCGGCGCCTTCGGGCAAGTCTTCCGGATCGCGGCCCAGCTTGGCGAAAATCTGCTTTTCGCTGACCGGCTGTTTGAGGTGCGGGCTGGGCTTGCCGATGGCGTGGATGAATCGGCTGACATTCTTGCCGAAAATATCATATTGCGCATTGGCATCGGCGGCGGTCTGCACCGCCTGGCTGTGGGTTTCGAGCACATGGAAGGCCTCGAGAAAGGCTTCCATCGCCATTTTCCAGTTGGCCGGAAGCACCTTTTCGGTGTGCAGCGCGACATAGCGGTCGTCCATCGGCCAGAGCTTGAAATGTTCGGGCACGACCTCGAGATAGTCGGCCAGCGGCGGCGCATCCTGGTCCATGTTGATGAAGACAAAACCGCCCCAAAGATCGCACCGAATCTCGGTCAGACGGAAATTGTCTTCGTTCAGATGCGGGAAGTCCCAGCGGCAGGGGATTTCGTTGAGCGAGCCGTCGAGATTGAAGGCCATGCCGTGGAAAGGACAGCGGATGGTGGAACGGCGCACACCGGTGCTGCCCTCGGTCGCGAACTGCATGCCGCGATGCGGGCAGGAATTGACGAAGGCACGGATTTTCTGATCGTCGCCGCGCACCACGAGGATCGAATAGGGGCCGACATCATAGACATAACGGTCGCCCTTGGCCGGGATATGTTCCTCGCGGCAGGCCCATTGCCAGGTCCTGTTCCACATCTGGTCGATTTCGGCCTCGGCAAAATCTTCGCTGCTGTAGCGCTCGAAGCCGATATCCTCGTCGCCGAGAAATTCATATTGCTGCGCCCGCATCGCGTCCGGAACATCATATCCGTCGGAATCCAATATGTCCTGATAGGAGGGGCCGGGGCAGCGGGCCTCACCTTTCGGCAGGTCGGTTGCGGCGGCGTCGGTAAGGTTGAGGGACATTATATATTCTCCGGTCTGGCCATCGCGGCCCGGTTGTAGATCGGGTCATCGGGCTTGCGTTCGCCCCAGATATTGCCCGATCCTTCGAGAAAGCCATCGTTCGCGGGGTCATCGCGAGCCCAGTCGACGATCTCGCTGCGGTAGGAAAATTTCCAGATGCCATCGCGCTTCTCGTAGCGGTCGGCGTAGCGGCCGCAGATGAAGATATCGCGGAGTTCGCCCGCGTCGCTCCGGACCCGGTGATAGGCCTGGAAATAGACTTCGCCGAACGCGGTGTCGCCTTCGACCTCGATGATATTCTGGCCGATCATATGCTGGTTGCGATCATGATCGGCGAGCGCCGCCATGCAGAAATCGCAGAATCCGTCGGCGTCGCCGGCGTAAATGCCGTAATCCATATAGGCATCATCCCAGAACTGGGCGCGCAGCAGATCGCGGTCGAGCCGGTCGAGTCCGCGCATATAGAGAGCGGGCAATTCCATGATCGCCAGCTTGTCCATCTGCACCTTCAGAAGTTGCTCATCCATCGTCATCCGCTCCGTTCCGCCCTTTCTGGGCCTGTTCTTTCCGCTCATAGTATGCGTCACGGCAATCGCGTAAATTGCTCATTTAGCTAGCAAGACCGACAAACAGCAGGAGGAGAATATTATGGTGCAGGCGGCGGGAACGGTTCGGGATCAGGCGCGACTGGCGGATGAACATGCGATCACGGAGATCATTCACATGCATTGCCGCGGCGTCGACCGGGCCGACGAGGCGGCGCTGAAACTGTGCTACTGGCCGGAAGCGACCGTGTCCTATGGCGAGGAGCCTGCGCCTGCGCATCCGTTTTGCGAGGATCTGGTGCCCGCGATCAAGGCCTTTGCGCAGACCCACCATCTGGTGAGCAATATCCTGGTGGACTTTCCGGACAGCAGCAATCCCGCCCTGGCGACGGTCGAAAGCTATCTGATCGCCTTTCACTATCTGAAAGATCCGCAGGGACAGGACAGCGAGATGACCTATCTGGGCCGCTATCTCGACCGGTTTGAAAAACGCGGCAACCAGTGGAAGATCATGCAGCGCACCCCGGTGATGAGCTGGAGCCAGAATGCGGCAACTACCCATGATGACACACATCCGGCGCTGGCTGCGCTGACCCGAGCAGGCCGCTATCCCGACGATCCGGTTTATCGCTAAGGGCGGGACGACTGATCCGGCTTGGCCAGCATAAAAAGCGGACCGGAAACGCCCCCAGCGGTTCCGGTCCGTATATGATCAACGGGAGGACGCTGATCAAAACTTGAAGGAAGCCTCCACAAACAGCTGGCGCCCCCGGTTCTGGGTGATCACGCGATCATCGCCTCCGGGCGGAAGGAATGGCCGGTCGCCGGCCGTGTTGGCCCAGATTTCGTTGGTCAGATTGACCCCGACCAGCGCAAATTTCCACTTGCCGTCCGGATGACCGATAGAGACCGAGCCATCGAGCGTGACATAATCGCCCTGGACATAGTCGTCGAACTTCGTGTTTGAGGCGTAATAGGAGCCGCTGTAGAAGGCATTGCCGTTCAGGCCGAGCTCGAGGCTGTCGCTCATCGGGATGGTCCAGTCGAAGGCAATATTTCCCGACCATTCCGGAGCGCGGGCCGCCCTGCGTCCGTCGAGATTGACGTCGTCGGCCGTGCCCGGGGTGCTGTCCGGTCCGTTGGACGAAATGAACGTGTCGGTGAATTTGGCGTCGGTATAGCCAAGCGTGCCCGACAAGCGCAGGCCGTCGAGAGGCGTTTGCCAGCCCCAGTCCATGTCAAAGCCCCTGGTGGTCACCTCGCCGGCATTGACGGTCAGGAAGCGGACCGCTGCGCCGTCAAAATTCTGCACCTGCAGATCGTCAAAAACGAAATAATAGAGCGACGCGTTGATCCGCAGAGCGCGGTCGGCCAGCATCGCCTTGACCCCGACTTCGCCGCCCTTAGCGGTTTCGGAATTATAGACGACCGAATCGAGCGCTGCCTGACGCTGGGCCTCGGTGCCGAAACCCGGCTTGATATATTGCAGCGCTGCCGTTGGCAGGATGCTGTTGTCGACGCCGCCGGATTTGAAGCCGGTCTTGTAGGAGGCGTAGAAGTTCAGATCGGGCGTGGCCTGATATTTGACCGTCACCTCCGGCGAGATATTGCTGTCGGAAAATTGGATCGGTCCGGTCTGAAAGCCTTCCGGAACCACCAGACCGATACCGCCGACCACGCCGTTGAGAAAGGTCAGGGCGTCGTGCAGGAACGGGAAGGATGTTCTGTGGACCTTCTGCTCGTCGGTCCAGCGCACGCCGCCGGACAGTTCCAGCTGGTCGGTCAGATCCAGGCTGGCGCTGCCGAAAAAGGACAGGGCTTCGCTCTTGGTGGCCCGATTGGCCACCCAGTCATAGCCAATGCCCTGGGAATCGGGAAAGAGAAAGGCTGCGACAAAGGCATTCTGCGAGGTCTGTAGCGGCTGGCTGCGGCTTTCCCAATAGCCGCCGAGCATGAAATTGAACGGGTCGTCGAGATCGCTGGTCAGCCGGAGTTCCTGGGAATATTGCTTCAGGCCATCGGAAAAGGGGGCAGGGAGACCGCCGGGATCGCCGTTCGGCAATATGCCGACATAGCTGAAATGGTCGGCATGTTCATTTTCGAGGTCGAGTATGCCGGTGACCGACGACAGGGTCAGACTGTCGCTGAGCTCCAGGTCCATCGCGAGACGCATGAAAAATGTATTGGTCTCGTTATAGGATTGCCCCCTGTAGCGGTCCGCTCCGGTGGTTCCCGGTGCGATGACCTGGAGGGCCGGATGGCCGTCCGGATGGGGGTAGAGCCCGTCCTGGATGTCGCAGGTGGAATTGGCGGCAATGCGCACGCCGGAGAGCGCGAGAAAGACATCGTCGGGAACGCCGTTGGTGCCGCAACTGATGTCGGAATGGCCCAGCAGGCTGTCGCCGAAATTATGGTTATAATTGAGTTTCAGGTTCGCGGTAAAATTGTCGGACGGGTCCCATTGCAGGGTGACGCGGCCGACGAAATTCTTCAGCCCCTTTCCCGAATTGGCAAAGACAGACGGAGTGCCGGCCTCCAGCTCGACATATTTGCTGATGTCCTGATATTGCGCCGCGACGCGAATGCCGAGCGTATCGCTGATCGGCCCGGATATATAGCCGCCGACCGTATAGCCTTCCTCTTCAAATTCATAGGATGCCTTGCCGCCCATTTCCCATTGCTGGGTCGGGTCGGCCGAGCGCACCGAAAAGACCCCGGCCGAGGCGCTTTTTCCGAAGAACAGCGACTGCGGGCCCTTCAGCACATCGATCTGCGCGACGTCGAAAAAGGACGCCTGGACCAGCCGCATGGTGCTGATCGTTACGCCGTCAAAATCGAAGGCGACGGCGGAGTCAAAGGCGGCCGAGATATTGGTGGTGCCGATGCCGCGCAGACTGATCTGGCCGCCCGCGCCCGAGCCGCCGACCTGAACATTGAGTGCGGGAATGCGGCTGACCACGTCAGCGACTTCGTTGACCTGATAATTGTCGAGTGTCTCGGCGCTGATCGAGGTCACGGTGACCGGTGTCTCCTGCAGGGTTTCATCCTGCTTGCGGGCGTTGACGATGATCACCCGACTGTCATTCTCTTCGATATTGTCCTGCGCGCTGGCCGGGGCAGCGAAGCCGGAAAGGGTGATGCTGGCGGCGGACGCCATCAGAAGCCATTTCATGGATCGGACAATGGATGCGGATTCCCGGTGCTGCGAATGCTGTTGCATGATTCTCTCCCTGTTCCTTCGCCTCAATCTGGCGAAGCCCCCGGATGCACCGGTTATTCCGGCATCATCGGTCGACAGGATGGCGAGAGGGGGGCGGATGCTCAACTGGCCAAAAGGTCAAGATCGGCGAGAATTTGGAATGTGATCGGGAACAAGGGAGAGACGGAATATTATTCCTGGGTCATGGGCGAATTCGTGTCGATCAATACGCCGGTCGAACATGTCCAGGGCAAGTCCGGCGAGATATCCGCCGGGCCGGCGATCGACGAAGATCTTGCGATCTGGCCGCTGCAGCAGCAGGGACTGAAGGGCCTTCAGTGGCTATTGCCGAGATAGCCGAGCTGGGTTGCCTTGAACACGGTCTGGGTGCGGTTCACTGCCTGCAGTTTTTCCGCGGCCCGGCTGATATGATAGCGAACGGTGGAGCGGCAGACCGATATGATCTCGCCGATCTCCTCGTCGGTTTTGCCGATCGAGGCCCAGCGGATGCATTCCGCTTCCCGGCGCGACAGGCGGCAATCCGAGGCGATGTAACTGGAGGTGCGGGATACCGAAACATAGCCGGAAATCAGGCGCCGGGTCAGGGCACCGAACAGATTGCCATATTTTGCATAGGCGAGGGCGAAGTCGCCCTTATAGGGTCCGATGACAGGGAAGCTGTTGGCCGAAACCTGACCGAAGGGCAGATGGACCGGCACGATGATCAATCTGCTGTAGGGGCCTTTCATCTTGGCGAAATAGCTGCTGGGATCGATGTCATCGAGAAACTCGTTCGGAATCGCGCTGTGAAAGCCGCTCTTGTCGCACCAGAAAGGTTCGCTTTCATAGCGACAGGCGCGGGGCACCGGCGAATGCAGCGCATATTGGCCATCTTCCCACCACCGCTCGCTGTGCTTGACCCAGCCGAAAATATCGGAATTCAGTGAATTGCCCGCCGCATCGGTCATCGGTCGGCCGGATGCTATGTCGGCGCACAATGCGACCCGGAAGCCCTTGCTGCGGGCAATATCGTGCAGGAAACAGGCAGCCTTTCGAATGTCATCGGGAGTCCGGATCGTCACATGGTCGAGCAGCTCGTTCCAGTCGGGCCTGCTCTCGCTTTCAGATATGTCCATCTGCCTGGTTGCCACGCAAAATTCCTCTCCGCGAAGACACGCGCGGTCGAAAACCGGGAACTGTCTGTTCTCTCTCTTTCGGCCACCTGCGATTGCAATAGGCCATATTCTGTGCGGCATGATCCACTGTCATTAATGGCAACATATTGAATGGGAGAGAGGGCACAGGAGTAAGCCTGCGGCTCGAAGCCATTGCTTGCATTGCGCGCCTACCTGGTAGTAGAAAATCCTGAACTTACTGGGAGGCAAGGGCGATGCTGCCAATGGCGACGGACGGGCATCAGGGTAAAATGGTCGACCGGATTGTCGCAGGCCGGCCGATTGTCGTGCTCTGCGCGCCGCCGGGCTTCGGCAAAAGTCAGCTGGCGCGCGCGGCGGCCCGGCGGATTTCCGCTGCCAGCGGACTGGCGGTGGCTGAATTTGGCCAGATCGAGCATCATGCAGACCCCCGGGCAGCGGCCGATGCCCTGCTCGCTGAACCAGAGCGGGTGACGATCCTGGAAGATGTCCATCTGACGGACCGGTCTTTTCTCGGATTGGCGCTGGAACGGATCAATTTCGACCGTTCGGGCGCGAGGGTCATCATGACGATCAGCCAGCCCGGTGACTTTCCGTTGGCGCGGCTCGCCACCCGCTGCCCGATTGATATTCTTGACGCCAGCGCCCTGCGCCAGCGACCGCAGGAAACAGCCCAGCTGCTGAAATCCATACCACGGGCGAAAATCCGGGCGCGCATCCGGGCGCTGGTCGGGGACTGGCCGATTGCCATGGAGCTTTTGTGCGCCTGGGCCGCGCGGTCGCCGGATGGCTGCTCGAGCTGGAGCGATCTCGATATCGTCCGCGAAAGCCGGCTGGGCGAATTTATCGATCAGGAGGTTCTGCCCCTGCTTTCGGCGGAAGAGCGGTCGGCGCTTGTGCATGCCAGTTTGCTCGACCTGCCGGACATCGACTTTCTGGCGTCGATCAGCGGTCATCGCAGCGACGGCCGGATTCTGGCGGATCTCGCGTTCCGATTGAAAGGTCTGGTCGACCGCCGCGAGAACAGCATTATTTTGCAGAACGCGCTGCGCATCTGGTTGCGCGACGCGGTGGAAGCGTTTGACGAGGACAAGCGGGTTGCGCTGCTGGTATCGATGGCGGACCAGTGTTCGGCCAGGGGCCGGCTGGCGGAGGCCGCCGGGCTCGCGCGCATGGCGGGCGATACCCGCCGGATCCGCGATTATGCCCATGCCCATGGCGCCTTGAGAATATGGATCGTCCACGGCTTCTCCGTGCTCAGGGAGCTGCTGGAAAATTCCAGCCCGCAGGATATTGCCAGTTCCATCGTGCTGCGGATGATCGAATGTATCGTCCATATGAAGGCTGGCCGGATCAACGCGGCGCAGGACCTGTTCGAATCCCTGGCTCGCGAGGTCGGGCCCGGCCATCCCCTGACCAAGGATCTCGAAATCGTCCGGGTAACGCTGCTGGTCTATGGCTGTTCGCTGGAGCGTACGGGCGATCTCGAACTGATCCGCAACCTGATCACCGAGCAAGCGGATGATCCCGCGATGCGCACCTTTCTGGCGACATTATCGGCTATTCTGAATTGCCAGCGCGCGCGCTTTGATGCCGCCGTCGCCAATCTGATCGATGCGCGTGCGCTGGCGAAAAGGGTGTCCTCGCAATATAATCTGATGTTCCTGCTGATGCACGAAGCCTCGATCAATCTTGCGCAGGGCAAGCTGAAGCATGCCAGAACCTGCCTGTCCGAGGCCCGCACCAGATGGCAGCGGGATTTTCCGAGCGATGTTGGCGTCGAGACGGTCCTCGCTGCCTTGAGCGCATCGATCGAATTTGAAGCGGGGCGTCTGACCAGCGCCCGCAATTCGCTCAAGAAATCCGCCCACCGGATGCCGGAAGCGGAAGCCTGGTTCGACATCTATTTCGCCGCCTATGAAACGATGATCCGGATCAACATCGTCGATCACGGGATTGGCACGATGAGTGAAGCGGTCGAGGACGAGGCGCGCAAGTTGCGGGCACAGGGCCTGCCGCGCGTCGCCGACCTGTTGATGGCCATCCGGCTGTGCGTGTGCGGCGAGGCCTGTTTGCAGGGTCAGCAGGTGATCATGTCCGAAATGTCATGGGATATACCGTCGGTCGGGCCGACCAGCAGCTGGCAGGAGCAGGAAGTCTTCACCATCGCGCGCGCCTATCGCGACTATTTCGACGGGCAATTTGAAAAGGCCTGGGCGCTGCTGGAAGAGTCGATTGAAGTCGCGGCGGACCACGGCCTGGAACGGTCGCGCTTGCGCTATCTGCTGGTGGCGTCTGTCATGGCGACCGTGGCGGGTGAAGAGCACCGCGCCCGCGCCATGCTGCGCAGCGCGGTTGCTATTGGTGCGGCGACCGGCATGCGCCAGATTTTCCGCGAAATGGGTGGCCAAAAGCTGACCCCCGCGCTGCAGGCACTGCGGGAGGGTGAGGAGCTGACGGCGCTTGAGCAGGGATTTGTCGACAGGCTGCTCAATCGGCTGCGAGACCGGCAGAGCGTTGCCAGCGGCACGCTGTCGGCGCGGGAGCTGGAAGTTCTGGGGCTGTTAAGCTCGGGTGGGTCCGACAAGCATCTCGCTCGTCATCTCAACCTGTCCGAACATGGCGTCCGCTTTCATCTGAAGAATATATTCAAGAAGCTGGGTGTCCACGACCGTCTGTCGGCCGTTGCGGCGGCGCGGCAGCTGGAACTGCCCCACTGAACCTACTCATTTCAGCAGGGTTGGATTCTCGATCAATATCTAAAACTACCGGGTAGAAGTGGCAACCTCCCAGCCAACGGCATTGAGCCAGTCTGATGAGGCTATACACCCGAAGCTTCATTCAGTGGAGGATATTGATGCGCATTGGGGTCGACGTCGGGGGTACGAATACTGATGCTGTCCTGCTTTCGGGCAAGAAGGTTCTGGGAGCGGTCAAGCGGCCCACGAGCGGCGATGTCAGCTCGGGCATTTCGGAGGCGGTTGGTGCGCTGATCTCGGAATGCGACGTGAAGCCCGGCGAGATCAGCGCGGTGATGATCGGCACGACCCACTTTACCAATGCCTTCATCCAGCGCCGTGAATTGGTCCCGGTCTATGCTTTGCGGATCGGCTTTCCGGCAGCACGGGGTATCCCGCCCTTTGCCTCCTGGCCCGAAGATCTCAAGACTCTGGTTTGCGGCGGTTCGGCGATGGTGCCCGGCGGCTTTGAATTTGACGGCCGCGAAATTTCTCCGCTCGATGAAGCGGCGATTGCCGAGGTCGTGACGGAAGCGCGCGCGAAGGGCATCGGTCAGATCGCGGTGTCCTGCATATTCAGCCAGCTGAATGCGGACCATGAAAGCCGCGCCGCTGCCCTGATCAGCGAACTGGCACCGGAGATGGAAGTGTCGCTGTCGTCCGAGCTCGGCCGGGTCGGTTTGCTGGAACGCGAAAATGCAGCGATAATGAACGCCAGCCTGCGGCCGCTGGCCGAGACCATCACCGCAGCCTTTCATCGCGCTCTCGAGGAGCAGGGGATCACGGCACCCTTTTACATCAGCCAGAATGACGGCACGCTGATGAGCGCGGACTATATGCAGCGCTATCCCGTGATGACATTTGCTGCCGGGCCGACAAACAGCATTCGCGGTGCGGCCTGGCTGACCGGGGCCAATGAAGCGATTGTCGTCGATATCGGCGGCACCACGTCCGATGTCGGAGTGCTGACGGGCGGTTTTCCGCGCCAGTCGACGGTTCATGTCGACGTCGGCGGCGTCCGGACCAATTTTCGCATGCCGGACATATTGTCGATCGGCCTCGGCGGCGGCAGCCGCATTCATGAAGACGGCGACACGGTAAGTGTTGGACCGGATTCGGTCGGCTACCGGCTGCTCAGCGAAGGACGGGTCTTCGGCGGGGATACGCTGACCGCAAGCGATATCGCCGTCGCCAGCGGCCAGATTTCCTTTGGCGACCCGGAGCGCGTTGCCGATCTCTCTCCCGCTCTGCTGTCCGGGGCGCGCGCGGCGATCAGCCATCTGATCGACGATGCCATCGACCGGATGAAGACAATGCCGGGCGATATTCCGATGATTCTTGTCGGCGGCGGGTCGGTGCTTGTCTCGGAAACCCCGCGCGGTGTGTCCGAAATGATGCATCCGGACCATGCCGGAGTGGCCAATGCCATCGGCGCGGCCATTGGCCAGGTCAGTGGCGAGGTCGACCGGATCTACAATATCGCCGATAGCGAGGCGCGCAGCGAGGCATTCGCCGATGCGGAAGCGCAGGCAAAGGCTGACGCGATCAGCGCGGGTGCCGCGCCGGACAGCGTCGAAATCGTAAATATAGAGGCTGTCCCGCTGCAATATCTTCCGGGAGGTGCCACGCGGGTGGTCTGCCGTGCGGTCGGCGACTTGGCCATGGCGGAGTAACGAACATGATATCTGCAATCACGCTCGACAATATCGAACATCTGGCCATCGGCTCGTCCTTTCTGGGCACCGGCGGCGGCGGCGATCCCTATCTGGGCTCGCTCCTGTGCCGGGAGGCCATCGCGAAATATGGGCCCGTGCCCGTCATTTCCGTGGATGAGCTCAGGGACGAGGACAATATTTTCATTGCAGCGGCAATGGGCGCGCCGACGGTGATGATCGAGAAGCTCTTCTCGATCGAAGACCAGCACCGGGCGGTGACGACGCTGGAGCGATTTCTGGACCGCGAGGCCAGCGCAATCATCTCGGCGGAAATCGGCGGCTGCAATTCGATGATGCCGGTTGCCTATGCAGCGATGCGCGGCCTTCCGATCGTCGATGGCGACGGCATGGGGCGTGCCTTTCCCGCTCTCCAGATGACCAGCTTCAATATCGAGGGGGTTGCCTGCGCACCGCTGACCATTGCTGACGAGCATGGCAACAGCGTGCTCTACCAGACGACCACCGGCCTCAAGGCGGAGGAGCTGGCCCGTCCCGTGGCGGCGGCGATGGGGGCCAGCGTGTGCATGTCCTGTTATCCGATGACCGGAGCGCAGGCCCGCGGCGCGGTCATCCCCAAAACGCTCTCGGGGGCGGTGGCGATCGGCGAGGCGATCTCGCTCAGCTCTGATCCGCGCACCCCGCTGGAGCGGCTGGTCGCAGCGCTGCGCGGACATGAATATTACAAGGATGCGGCGGTCGTCTTTCAGGGCAAGATAACGGCGCTCGATCGCGACACATCCAAGGGATGGGTGTTCGGAAACTGTTCGATTGCGGCGATGACCGGATCGGAAACCGCGGAACTGCAGTTCCAGAACGAAAATCTGCTTGTCTCGGTCGGCGGCCGGTTGCGCTGCGTGGTGCCCGATCTTGTCACGATTGTCGATCTGGAAACCGCGCATGCGATTCCCACCGAACGGCTTGCCTATGGCCAGCGGGTCGCGGTGGTCGCATGCAGCGCGCCGCCTTTGCTTACCACCGCCCGTGCGCTCGAAGTCGTCGGCCCGCAATGTTTCGGGCTGGACGAGCAATATATACCCCTGGCCGAACTGATAGAGGATCTGATCTGATGCGTATCCACCTTATCACACCGATTGTCACAGAAGGCGTCCGGACCCTAGAAGATGTCGCCGGTCTCAACAGCGCCGATCTTTCGATCACCCAGTCGCTGATTGCCAGCGGCCCGGTTTCCATCGAATGCGAATTTGACGAGGCGATGTCGGTACCGGGCATTGTCGCCGAAGCCCTGGCTGCCGAGCGGTCCGGCGCGGACGCCATCCTGATCGACTGCATGGGGGACCCGGGTCTGAAGGCTGCGCGGGAAGTGGTGTCGATCCCGGTTTTCGGACCTTCGGAAACCTCGATGCATCTCGCAGCGATGCTGGGTCACAAATATAGCATCGTCACCGTGCTCGATTCCGTGGTCCCGATGCTGGAAAATCTCGCCAAGGTTTACGGAACCAGCGAAAAACTGGCGTCGGTCCGGGTGATCAATATCCCGGTTCTGGAACTCGAAGCGGCTCCCGAAAGGCTGACAGACGAACTGGCCAAAGCGTCTCTGGCCGCAGTCGAGGAGGACGGGGCGCATGCGATCGTGCTGGGCTGCACGGGCTTTCTGGGCTGTGCCGAGGCGATCGACGCTGCATTAAAAACGAGGGGATATAGCTTGCCGGTGATTGATCCGATCCCGGCGACCGTCTGCGTCGCTGCTGGCATCGTCCGGGCAGGCCTGACGCACAGCAAGCGCACGTTCGCACATCCGCGGTCAAAGGATCTCAAGGGCTATCCATCGATCAATATACAGGGGGAATGATATCATGATCAGCAAACACATCCGCACCACCAGCAGTCTCGCCATCGCGATCGGCGGCCTGGCTTTCGCCTCGCCAGCCTTGGCACAGGATGCGAGCGCCGCCCAGCCGGAGGCAAGCGACACCGACAACACGCTGGGCGAAATCGTCGTCACGGCCCAGCGCCGCGAACAGCGCGCCGATGACGTCGGTGTGACGATCAACGTCCTGACCGGAAGCGACCTGAAAGCCGCCGGCACGCAATCGGTCGTCGACCTGGCCGCGATTACGCCCAATGTGCAGATCAAGAATGTCGTGGCCAATAGCGTGGTCAATGTCAGCATACGCGGCATCGGCCTGAACGACTATGCGGCCAACAACAATCCGGCGGCCGGCATGTATGTCGACAATGTCTATCTGGTATCGCCGGTGATGCTGTCCTTTGGACTGTTTGATATCGACCGCGTCGAGATTCTGAAAGGGCCGCAGGGCGACCTTTACGGCCGCAACACCACTGCCGGTGCCGTCAATATCATCAGCCGCAAGCCTTCCGCGACCACCGATATCCAGCTCGAAGCCGGCTATGGCAGCTACGACAGCTGGCATCTCGACGGTGCCGTCGGTGGTGCGCTGACGTCGACGCTCAGCGCCCGTTTTGCGCTGCAGACGGTGCAACAGGGATCCGGACCGCAGACCAATTATGTCACCGGCAACCGCATCGGCAAGGTCGATCGTACCAATGGCCGGCTGCAGCTGCTGTGGGAGCCGAGCGACAGTTTCAATCTGCTGCTGAACGGCCACAAGGGCTATGACCGGTCCGATGTCAGTCTCTACAAGGCCGACAATATCCTGACCACCGAGGAGGATGCCTATGCCGGCCAGCCGCGCGTATCGGGAGCCGGCATCGACCCGCATATGGAACTGGAATCGAGCGGCGTTTCGCTGACGGCCAACTGGTCGATCAGCCCGCAAGTGACGCTGACCTCGATCAGTGCCTATGAACATTTTACCCGATTGCATGTCGAGGATACGGACGGAACCTCGCTGAGCTTTCTGGACAGCACCTATCAAAACAGCATTGACCAATATTCCGAGGAATTGCGTCTTGCCTATCATGGAGACGGCCTCGAGCTGATCGGCGGCGCTTTCTATTCGCACGACAAGGTTGAGACGCGGGACGAGTTTTTCTCCAGCGACCTGCTGCCGCTCCTCGGCCTTGCCGGGCTGGATACGATCGGCAATACCTATCGCCAGCGCACCGATGCCTATGCGGCTTTCATGCACGCCGAATGGACCTTCGCGCCCAATCTGACGCTGGTTGGCGGCCTGCGCTATACGAAGGAAGACAAGGTCTTTGACCAGGCGACGACATTTCTGTGTACCGCCGGATCCTGTTCAAACCTGTTTGCGCCCGTCAGCAATGATTATTCGACCTCGAATGTCTCTGGCAAGATCGGCCTGAACTATCAGGCGGGCGATCGCACGCTGATATATGGAAGCATCAGCCGGGGCTTCAAGTCCGGCGGCTTCCAGGGGCAATTGACGTTCGATCCGACCGTGCTGCAGCCCTTCGACGACGAAAAGCTGACTGCCTATGAGCTGGGCGTGAAGACGCGGCTGTTCTCCAATCTGCAGCTCAATGCCGCCGTTTTCGACTATGAATATAGCGATGCCCAGATTTACGGTCCGCTGTTCGACTCTCCGGTCGGCGTGCTGTTTGGCATCGCCAATGTCGGCGACGTCCGGGTGCAGGGTGTCGAAGCCGACGCCCGCTGGCGTCCTACTGCCGGACTCGATCTCCGCTTCGGTGTCGGCGTGATCGATACCGAGGTGACCCGATCGGTGGTAGCTGGTGTTGCCAAGGGCAGTGTGCTGCCGAATTCGCCAAGCCTTACGCTCAATGGCCGGATGAAATATGAATGGTCGGTATCGGATCAGGCATCAGCGGATATTACGCTTTCCGGTAACTATCAGAGTCGTGTCCGTTTCGACGTGGTGCGGAGCCCGGCGGAAGCGGTTGAAGGGGGATATTTCCTCGGCAATGCGGAAGTCGGAATATCCTTCTCCGACCACTGGCGCGCAGCGGTCTGGGTCAAGAATATTTTCGACCGTCTCTACCGCACGCAGGCGCTCAATACGAGCGTCGGGTGGACCAGCCAGTATGGACCGCCAAGGACGGCCGGCTTCAATCTCTCGTACCAGTTCTAGACATTTTGAGCTGTGGCAATCCTGATAGCCGGATTGTCACAGCGTCACCTTGGGGCAGGGGAGCGCGATCCGCCGCCTTGTCCGCAATGCTTCCGATTCATCATCAAACGCCCTGCGTCCGCTCGCCAATGAGCAGGCGCAGGGCGTTTGCTTGTGTCCGGCAGGGGGCAAAGAATCGGGTGTGCCTGCCGATATTCAACGGCGATTTCGCGAAATCCCGGCAATAGGAAGCGCATCAGGATGACGCGTGATCATCGCTCTATCTGCATGAAATATAGGGAAAAAATTGGATCCCCCGTGAGGATTCGAACCTCAATTAACGGAGTCAGAGTCCGTGGTATTACCATTATACGACAGGGGAGTGCCGGTGCGGGGCAATAGGCAGGGAGGGGGCTGCGGTCAAGCCCTTTGGCAAGGAAAGCTTGCCGGCGGGTATAAATATTCTCCCTCACGCATTGCGGCCCGTCGGTCGCGGGGCCAGCGTGCTCAATATGCTGTGATTGTCTGCCCTGAGCCGCTCTTAAAGGCCCGATCCGGGCGATCCCGGCTTATTTTGCCTTATACGGCTGTCCGGCCCTTGCGTCGAGGGCAGTGCGGCGTTATCTTCACTATCAAGTACCGGCGGTATTATCCGATCCGGAGAACATAAGAGTTACGGTCATGGCGGATCATGCATCCCCATCGCCGCAAGATATAAAAGGCGGATCATCCGCAAGGAAATCCCGCCCGAAACCTGCGGCGACACATAAAGGACAGAGTCGCGTTGCGTCTCCCGTCCATCCAGGCGCCGCGCGCTGGCCGAAATTGCGGTCCTATGCCGCGATTGACCTCGGCACTAACAACTGCCGGTTGCTGGTCGCAAAACCGTCTTCGGACGGCTTCATTGTCACCGATGCTTTTTCTCGCGTTGTACGGCTTGGCGAAGGTCTTGTCGAAACCGGCAAGATCAGCAGCCGGGCGATGGACAGAGCGGTGGCTGCGCTGGCGATATGCGCCGACAAGTTGCGGCGCCGCAATGTGACGCTGGCCCGGTCGGTGGCGACCGAGGCCTGCCGGCGAGCGAGCAATGGCGACAAGTTCATCGAACGGGTGCGACGCGAAACCGGTATTGCGCTGGATGTGATCACGGCAGAAGAAGAGGCCCGTCTGGCGGTGCTCGGCTGCCATATCCTGCTCGAACCGGGCGAGGGGCCAGCGCTTATCTTTGACATTGGCGGCGGCTCGACGGAGCTGGTGCTGGTCGATACCAGCGGTTCGGCGCCGGAAATTCTCGACTGGCAGAGCGCGCCCTGGGGCGTTGTATCGCTCACCGAAAGCGAGAAATTCGATGGCGACGACCCCGATGCGCGCCGCGCCGCTTTCCAGGCGATGCGGGCACGGGTCACCGACAGTTTTGCCAGCTTTGCGGCGCGCCTGCCGCGGCTGGACCAGTGCGACTACCGGTTGCTGGGGACCAGCGGAACCGTCACTACGCTCGCCAGCCTGCATCTGAAATTGCCGCATTATGACCGCAAGGTGATCGACGGTCTGATCGTACCGACCGAATCCATGCGCGAAATCAGCGCCATGCTGGCGCACGCATCGCCGGAAGAACGCGCGGATATCCCGTGCATCGGCCGCGAACGCGCCGATCTTGTGGTGGGCGGCTGCGCGATTCTGGAATCGATCCTCGACATCTGGCCGGCCAGCCGGGTCGGCGTCGCCGATCGTGGTATCCGGGAGGGCATATTGCGTTCGCTGATGTCGGCCAACGAGCGAGGTTCCATCCGATGAGCCGGGGCAGATCAGGAACCAGACAGAAAGTCAAAACCGCCAAGGGCCGGAAAATCGGCTCGACGCGCTGGCTGGAGCGGCAGCTCAACGATCCCTATGTCAAACAGGCACGGGCCGAGGGCTATCGCTCGCGTGCGGCCTATAAATTGCTGGAACTGGACGAGCGGTTCAAGCTGGTGCGCAATGCGAAAGCGGTGGTCGATCTGGGGATTGCGCCGGGCGGCTGGGCCCAGGTGATGCGCAAATTTGCGCCAAAGGCGGCCGTGGTTGGCATTGATCTGCTGGATGTCGATCCGATCGAGGGCGTGACGATCTTCAAGATGGACTTCATGGATGATGCGGCGCCGGACCTGTTGCTGGAGGCGCTGGGCAGCAAGCCGGATCTGGTGCTGTCGGACATGGCAGCCAATACGGTCGGCCATCAGCAGACCGACCATCTGCGCACCATGGGGCTGGTCGAGGCCGGTGCCTATTTTGCGGTGGAAAATCTCCAGGTGGGCGGCGCCTTTGTCGCCAAGGTGCTGGCCGGCGGCACCGACAATGACCTGCTGACCCTGCTCAAGCAGCATTTCGACGTGGTGAAACATGCCAAGCCGCCAGCGAGCCGCAAGGGTTCATCGGAATGGTATGTCATTGCCCAGGGGTTCAAGGGCAGGGCGGAACAGGCCTAGTTCGCAGCGCGCGCTTTCGCGACCATTTCCTTCAGGCCGTCATAGCCGACAGCGCCCACTTCCGACTGATTGCCGACGACAAAGGCCGGCGTTCCGGTGAAGCGCATCTGCTGGGCGACCGCGATATTCTGCTGGATTTCCTGCTTGGCTTCGGGCGAATCGATAAAGGCGCGCGCGGCCTTCATGTCGAGACCGACTTCCTTGGCGGCAGCCTCTATGGTTGACGGGGTCGGGCGACCGGTTGCGAACATGGTCTTGTGGAAGGCATAATATTTGCCCTGCTTGGCCGCTGCCAGCGCCATCAGCGCCGCGTCGTTGCTGGCCTCGCTCAGAATCGGCAGCTCGCGGAAGACGATTTTCACATTCTTGTCGTTCGCGATCAGCTTGGCGATATCCCGCTCGGTCTGTTTGCAATAGGGGCAGTTGAAGTCCGAAAATTCGACGACGGTGACATCGCCATCCGGATTGCCGGCGAAAGCGGCACCGGCAAAGGGCTTTTCAATCTGCTCGCGAACCGCATCGAGGGCAGAGGCCTTCTGCCGGTCTTGCAGCAGTTCCACCGCTTCCGGAATGATCTCCGGATTTTGCAGGATATAGTTGCGAACAATCCCCTCGATGGCTTTCTGTTCCTGCGCATCAATGCCCGCGGCCCGTGCGGCTTCGCTGGTTGCTTCGGCCGAGGAAGTGCTTCCCGACTGCCAGAACCAGACACCCAATGCCGCCGCCATGGCCAGTCCGCCACCTGCCATAATCATCCACTTTCTGTTTATATTGTCATCCACGATGGGGTTCTTTCCTTGATGGACGGCATTGGCCATGGCGGCATGGCTTGTCCAGTCCCAATGGCGCGATCCGGCGCATCATCCGCTAGCGGCGGCGGCTGTTTCTTTCAAATTCGGCTTTGGCAATGAAGGAAATATCCTGCGCGCGAATCCAGTCGGGCGTATTTTCCTTGATGCCGGCCATGGCGATTTGCGAGCTGCGGATGGCACCGGCATAATTCTCCTCAAGCAGGGAGCTCTCCGCCGTTGCCAGCTGGGCACGGGCATTGTCGCCCTTTTGTGAATAGACGACGCCGAGCTGGTACCAGGCAAAGGGATTGCGGTTGTCCTTGTTGACGGCGGCTTTCAGGACCTGTTCCGCCTCGTCGAGATATTGCGGGTCTTCGGTGGCGATCAGGGCGTGGCCAAACAGGCTGGCGATCAGCGGCTGGTTGTTGGTCAGCTGCACGGCGCGGCGCAGCGATTTCAGGGCTTCGTCCGGCTTGCCCGATTCGAGCAGGATCTGGCCCTGCAGTTCGAGGAAATAGGGATCATTGGGCTCCGCCTTGAGCAGATTATCGGCTTCATAAAGCGCCCGGTCGGGATAGGCGCTCTTGTGCCAGGCATAGGCCCGGGCATAGCGCGCCGGGATCGACTGGTCGGTCTCCGGATATTTGCACAATGTTACGGCAGGGTCGGCGGTGAAGCCCAGCAACTTGGCCTTGACCCGCTGGAACCGGGCCTCAAGCTTCGGATCGGGCTGCTTGTCCCAGGCAGGGTCCTTCTCGTACACATCCCGGAGCAGCGTAACCCGTTCGCCGGACAGCGGGTGAGTCCGGCCGTAGCTGTCCTCCTGCGGGATGCCGAGGGCGGAATTCGTAATTCTGCAGCTTCTTGAAAAAATTGATCGAACCCTTGCCGGATATGCCGGCTTCTCCGAGATAGCGGGCGCCTGCGGAATCGGCGGACCGTTCCTGCACCCGGCTGAAGGCAAGGAACTTGCCCATCGCCGCTTGCTGACCGGCGGCCATGATACCCATGCCGGCGTCTCCGGCTCCTGCGGCAATGGCAGCTGCGCCCAGGATCAGGCTGAGCAGTGTGATGCCGGTTGCGGTCTTCGCACCCTCGTCAAAACGAATGGCATGGCCGCCAGTGATATGGCCCAGCTCGTGTGCCATGACGCCTTGCACTTCATTGGCGGTGTCTGCCGTGTTGATCAGCCCGGAATAGAAATAGATCCGCTGACCGCCAGCGACAAAGGCGTTGATCTGGTCATCGTTGATCAGCACGACGTCGACATGCTTGGAGTCCAGCTCGGAGGCTGCCACCAGCGGCGCCACCATGTCGGCAAACAGCGCCTCTGTTTCCGCATCGCGCAAGATTGACTGTGCTGCAACCGGCTGCACCATCAGGGAAAAAAGGGTCAGGAAAGCGACCAGAAAACAGGCCAGCCGGCCTGCCGATCGAGGGGCAGCGCGGGAAAGGGGACCAGCTAGAAAATGGCGCATGAAATTCCTCAGCATGAAGCTCCGGTTGAAACGCTGTTCCTTTTACATGCCGCGTGTGAACCACGGATGAAACGGGTGCCGTCCCCGCCCGATATCCGGGGCGGGGACGATATCCATTCTGTTATCCGAACGTGCGCTGCCACCAGCCCTGGCGTGGCGGTCCGTCGCTCGATTCGGAGGCGTCGCTGTCCGATGCCTTGGCTACAGCCTCATCTTTCGGCTTGGCTGCGGCTCTTGGCTTGCGCGGCTTGGCGGGTGCCTTTGGCTTGGCTTCCTTGGCAGCTTCCGGAGCCGTCTCCGAAGCGTCTGCACTGTCGGCCTTTTTGGCGCGGCTTCTTGGAGCCCGTTTCGCCGCCGGCTTTTTCTCTGCGGTTGCATCAGCCGAAGCGTCAGCGGTTTCCGTAGCCGGCTTGTCGGCGCTCGCCTTGTCGGCACCTGGTTTCGCCTTGCGCGGTGCGCGACGCCGTTTGGGCTTTTCGTCGGCCGTTTCGCTGTCCGCCGCCGGCTCAGCTGCCGGTTGCTCGGCCGCCGTTTCGCTTTTGGTCGAGCGGCGCCGTGCGCGGGGCTTGGCCTCGGCTTTTTCTTCGCCGCCGCTTTCGGCTGCGGCATCACGGCCGCTTTCTGTCTTGCGAGCGTTGCTGCGGCGTGCCCGCGGCTTTGGCTGCGCGGCCGGTTCGTCCGTATCGGTGTCATTCGACTGCGCCACTGGCTCGCTGCTGCTTTCCGAACCGGAATTGTCGCCGTTGCCGGATTCATTGCGATCACCGCCGCGGTTGCGTCTGCCGCGCCGCCGCCGCTTGCGCTTGGGCCGGTCGCCGCCGTCTTCGCGGCCTTCCTGGCCACGCGATCGCGAACCGCGGTCGTCCGCTTCCGCGTTTTCCGCTTCATCAGCCTGATCGTCCTCGACCTCATCATCGTCGTCATCGTCAATAATGGGTTCGAATTTGGGCATGTTTTTCGGCGGACTGCCCGACGTCTGGATATCCATCCGGGCGCCTTCGGTCTCGCCATCGGGAACGATTTCGATCGATACGCCGTAGCGTTTTTCGATATCCTCGATCTCGTGCCGCTTGCTGTTCAGCACATAGATGCAGGCTTCCTGGCTGGTGCGCAGCGTGATCTGGCTGGCCTTGCCCTTTGCCGCTTCCTCTTCGAGCAGACGAAGCACCGACAGCGCCGCCGAGGATGCCGTGCGGACCAGTCCGGTGCCTTCGCAGTGCGGGCAGACCTTGGTCGAGGCTTCCAGGACGCCGGTGCGCAGGCGCTGGCGGCTCATTTCCATCAGGCCGAAGCTGGATATCCGTCCAACCTGGATGCGGGCCCGGTCGTTTTTCAGCGCATCGCGCATCGCCCGTTCGACCTTGCGGACATTGCCGCTGCGGTCCATGTCGATGAAGTCGATCACGACCAGCCCGGCCATGTCGCGCAGCCGCAACTGGCGCGCGATTTCGGCAGCGGCTTCCATATTGGTCTTGACCGCAGTCGCCTCAATCCCGTGTTCGCGGGTCGACCGGCCGGAGTTGATGTCGATCGACACCAGAGCCTCGGTCGGGTTGATTACCAGATAGCCACCGGATTTCAGCTGCACTTCCGGCGAGTACATTGCCGACAGCTGGTCCTCGACGCCATAGCGCTGGAATAGCGACACCGGATCGGCATAGCTCTTCACTCGCTTGCTGTGGCTCGGCATCAGCAGCTTCATGAAATTTTTCGCAGCGGTATAGCCGCTGGCACCCTCGACCAGAACCTCCTCAATCTCCCGATTGTAGATATCGCGGATCGCGCGTTTGACCAGATCGCTGTCGCTGTGGATCAGGCTGGGAGCCGTCGCGCTCAGCGTCTTCTCCCGGATTTCGTCCCACAGGCGAGCGAGATAGTCGAAGTCGCGCTTGATTTCCGGCTTGGTGCGGGAAAGCCCGGCGGTCCGGACAATGCAGCCCATGCTGGTCGGCAATTTCAGGTCGGCAATGATCGACTTCAGCCGCTTGCGGTCGCTGGCGCTGTTGATCTTGCGACTGATTCCGCCGCCGTGCGAGGTGTTCGGCATCAGCACGCAATAGCGGCCGGCGAGGCTGAGATAGGTGGTGAGCGCCGCGCCCTTGTTGCCACGTTCTTCCTTGACCACCTGGACGAGCACGACCTGCCGCCGCTGGATAACGTCCTGGATCTTGTAGCGCTTGCGCAGCGCCATGCGCTTCTGGCGCGCCTGGTCGCTGGCCTTGGGCATGCTGCCCTTGCCGCGTCCGCCCTTGTTGCGACCGCCACGACCGCGACGGCCGCCCTTGTTCTTGCCGTCTGCATTGTCTTCCGACGAATCCTCATCATCGGAGTCGTCGTCATCCTCGTCATCATCCTCGTCGTCGCCCGCATTTTCCTGCGGAATTTCGCCTTCGGTGACGTCGATCGTGTCAACGCTGTCGTCCTTGTCGACTTCTACCAGCGCGGTATCGAGTTCTTCGGTGGCTTCGCTGCGCACCATATCGGCGGGCGAATCATCCTCTTCTTCTTCCTGGGCGCGCAGAGCGGCTTCTTCCGCTGCATGCTCGGCTTCTTCTGCCAGCAGCTTTTCGCGGTCCTCTCTCGGGATCTGGTAATAGTCGGGGTGGATTTCGGAAAAGGCCAGAAATCCGTGGCGATTGCCGCCATAGTCGACAAAAGCGGCCTGCAGCGACGGTTCGACGCGGGTTACTTTTGCGAGATAGATATTGCCTTTGAGCTGTTTGTGTTCGGAAGATTCAAAATCGAATTCCTCAATCTTGTTTCCCTTTACGACCGCCACCCGGGTTTCTTCCTGGTGGCGCGCGTCGATTAGCATGCGCGTAGTCATTCAATAGTCTCCTGACATGGAGCGCCGGATCAGAGCCCGGGGGGTCCATGCGATATAATGGGGATGACGTTTCTGTGCGCGCGTTCCTTTGATAAGGGGCGGGCGACGCCATCCGGTTGATTTCCAATGTTTCAGATAAAAATGCTTCTGCAACAACCGCATGGCTCTGGCCGTCAGCCAAAGTCTTTCCGCCCAAGGAAGCGCCTCCAAAACGGAGAGCTTCAAAGCCGGAGATTTCATGCCTCATGTTGCGTCAACCTGGTAGATGCCGAATGATTTCCGGCATTTAGACGAACCGCTTCAGGTTCTTTCCCGAAAGGTTCAATCACGCTGCTAGCACTGCTCGAACCGCTCGGCAACACAAACTGTAACGGAGGGCATTCAAATGCCACCATCCGGCGCTCCCGCAGATCATGGCTAATGCACTGTTAACCTTGTCGTTTCACTGCGCCTTACGAAAGCATCCTTAATTGTATCTTCACTCCAATTTATCGCGGGAACATTGAGGAAGCTGCAATCCATGAAAATTGACTGGACCATATCGGGCCACAGCATGCATAAGCCGACCATGGCTCTGGCAACAATTCTGGCATCCGCACTGCTGACGATCAATCCCGCCCACGCGGGTTCTGTAGCCCGGATCGAGGCCAATGGTTCGCAAATCACCATTTCTTTTGACGACCTCGTCGAAGGGGCGTCGGCCTTTTCGCTGCTCGGACCCGATCGCATCGCTATCGATGTGAAGGGAGGCAAGGCAGGGCAGGGTGGACAGGCGAGCGGAATCGTCACGGCCGTGCGTCAGGGGCAATATAATCCCAATACTGCACGCATTGTCCTGGACCTGGATCGACCCGCTGTGGTTACCGCCGGGAGTTTCTCGGAGGATGGAAAAAGGCTGAATCTGCTCCTGCAGTCCGTCGGCCAGAGCGAGATTGCTTCGGGCAGGCAGTCCTTTCTGCCGCCAGCCAGTTTCCGCGCCGAGCCGCCGAGGAAAAGCTACAGCGTCAAGATGCCGCTTGGCAAACCCCGCGACTCCGTCCGCTTGCCGAAAATATATGGGCCCGATGATCCGAACCGGCCGCTGGTCGTCATCGATGCCGGCCATGGCGGCCATGATCCGGGGGCCATTTCGCCTCACGGCAACGCGCGCGAGAAAAACGTCACTCTCGCGATCGCCCGGGCGATCCGGGACCGGCTGGTCGCCGGTGGCAGGGTTCGCGTCGCGCTGACCCGGGACAGCGACGAATTTCTGGTGCTGGAAGAACGCTATGGCATTGCCCGCAGGCTCGACGCCGATCTGTTCATGTCGATCCATGCCGATGCGGCGGGGAACGAGGAGGCGTCGGGTGCGACGGTCTATACCCTGTCCGAAGTGGCTTCCGATCGGGAAGCCGCCAAGCTGGCCGCGCGCGAGAACAAGGTGAATATCATCAACGGCATCAACCTTGGCGGCGCCACGCACGATGTCTCGTCGATACTGATTGATCTTACCCAGCGCGAAACCATGAATGTTTCTGCCGATTTTGCCAAATTGCTCCACCGGGAAAGCAGCCGGCAAATGACTTTCCGGAAGATCCCGCATCGCTATGCCTCCTTCGTGGTTCTGAAGGCACCCGATACGCCGTCTGTCCTGTTTGAAACCGGCTATCTGACCAACAAGGATGATGTTGCCTTTCTGAATTCCAGCCAGGGCCGGCTCGAAAGTGGCCGCTGGTGTAGCAAGCGCAATCGAGTCCCATTTCGCCCGCAAACTGGCGATGCGCTAGCGGGAAACAGGAGGGTGTTTCCTGTCGCTCGCGCCGTCTCGGGGCGGCAGGCGTTTTTCATCGATAATCGCTGGAAAATGGACGCAAGCCGGTTTAGATAGCCGAGCCTATGGTAAATGATGCGTCAGATACGGCTGGAGAAAGCCTCGCCTACAAGCTGGAACGAAGCACGGGCAGTTTTTTCGAGCGGATCGAAAAATTCTGGCAGAAAAAATGGTTCCGGCTGCTCGTCGCCTTTCTTGGACTGTGCATAGTCGGGTGGTTTCTCGTCTGGCTGATCTTTGCCCGGGATTTGCCGGATGCCAATGCGCTGCGCACCTATGAGCCGCCCCTGCCGACCGTGGTCCGGGCCTATGACGGCGAACCGGTACACAGCTATGCGCGCGAACGGCGCGTGCAGCTGGAATTCTCCGAATATCCCGCGCTCCTAGTGCGCGCCTATCTGGCCGCCGAGGATCGCACATTTTTTGAACATGGCGGGCTGGACTATCCCGGCATCGCTACCGCCATCCTGACCAACATCACCAAAAGCGGGCGTCCGGTGGGGGCTTCCACCATCACCCAGCAAGTGGCAAAGAATCTGCTGCTGAGCAGCGAAGTATCCTATCGCCGGAAAGTGCGCGAGGCGATCCTGGCTTACCGGATCGAGGATGTGCTGACCAAGGAAGAAATACTCGAACTCTATCTCAACCAGATTTTCCTCGGTCGCAACGCCTATGGCGTGCAGGCGGCCGCGCAGGCCTATTTCGGCAAGGATGTCGATGCGCTGGCCCTGCACGAAATCGCCTATCTGGCAATCCTGCCAAAGGGGCCTTCCAACTATCGTCCCGAAGTGCATGAACAGCGTGCGATCAGCCGGCGCAACTGGGTGCTGGGCGAGATGCGGGACAATGGCTGGATCAGCGATGCGCAATATCAGACGGCTTCGGCCCAGCCGCTCGGCACGATTTCCGGCGGAGGACGCCGGTTCGACCGGGTCGGGGGCTATTTCATCGAGGAAGTCCGGCGCCAGCTGATCGAAAAATTCGGCGAAAATGAAAAGGCCGGTCCCTACAGCGTCTATTCCGGCGGCCTGTGGGTGCGCACGTCGCTGAACCCGGAGCTGCAGGAATATGCCAAGGATGCGCTGCGCAGCGGACTGCTTCGCTACAGCAGCGGCAAGGGCTGGAGCGGGCCGATCAACAAGATCGAGATTGACGACCAGTGGGCCCAGCGCCTCGCTTCGACCTTTATCAATACGGACTATGAGAACTGGCAGATTGCGGTCGCACTGAACACCGCCGGTGGCGGAGCGGAAATCGGCTTTCCGGACGGCACCACGGGACAGGTGAATTCGGTCCCGTCGGCGCTGAAGGCGGGCGATATTATCGCCGTCAGTCCGCTGGGCGGCAGCCGCTACCGGATTGAAAATGTCCCGGAAGTTTCCGGCGGCATGGTGGTGCAGAATCCGCGCAATGGCCGGATATGGGCAATGCAGGGCGGGTTTGATGACCGCATGAGCTCGTTCAACCGCGCGACCCAGGCCGAGCGGCAACCGGGCTCCACGATCAAGCCGTTCGTCTACGCGACCGCGCTGGAACATGGCATGACCCCGGCGACGCTGATCGCCGACGCGCCCTTCTGTGTCTTCCAGTCGGCCTCGCTGGGCCGGAAATGTTTCCGCAATTTCGGCAATTCCCGCGGCGCTGGTGAGCGGACGCTGCGCTGGGGCGTCGAGCAGTCGCGCAACCTGATGACGGTACGCGCGGCCAATGACGCCGGCATGGAAAATGTCGTCAAGACGATCAAGACCATGGGGATCGGCGACTATAAGCCTTATCTGGCCTTTGCGCTGGGTGCCGGCGACACCACGGTGATGAAGCTGACCAATGCCTATTCGATGCTCGCCAATCACGGGCGCGAACTGCAGCCGACGGTCATCGACTTCGTCCAGGACCGCAAGGGCAAGGTGATCTTCCGCGCCGACAAGCGGAACTGCGAAAATTGCAACAGCAGCGACTGGGACGGACAGCCGATGCCGCGACCGCGTCCGGCCGGCAAGCAGCTGATGGATCCGATGACCGCCTATCAGATGATCGATATCCTGCAGGGCGTGATCACTCGGGGTACGGCCCAGAATCTGAGAAGCCTCGAGCGGCCCCTGTTCGGCAAGACCGGCACGACCAGCGGCCCGACCAATGTCTGGTTCGTCGGCGGCTCTCCCGACATGGTGGCCGGCGTCTATCTGGGCTATGACCAGCCGCGCAATATGGGCGGCTATGCCCAGGGCGGCACGCTCGCTGCGCCCGTGTTCCGGCGTTTTGCCGAAAAGGCGATGGCGGGCATGCCGAAGACGCCTTTTGTGGCGCCCAAGGGCGTGCGCATGGTGCGGGTCGACCGCAGGACCGGCAAGCGGGTCTATGGCGGCTGGCCCACCGACGATCCGAAATCGCCGGTGATCTGGGACGTGTTCAAGCCCGAAACCGAACCGCGCCGGTCGATCCGCAAGGACGAACTGCTGGCCCGGCTGGAAGCCCGCAAGGCGCAATTGCTCGCGGAACGGGCCGCCGCCCAGGCGCGCGCACTGGAAGCCCGTCGCAACCGCGGCCCGGCCCGGAATGACGACGAGTTCCTGCAGGCGGAAGGCGGCATCTATTAACTGCGTCCGGCTTTGGTGCCGGTGCTGACCGCATCGGATATTGCGCCCGCGCCGGGCATTGTGAGAGTGGGCATCGAGAGCGTGGCCGAGCTCGCCGATATCACCGCCGATGCCTTTCGCGAGGATCCTTTCAACCGCTGGCTGTTCGGGGGTTTCGATCCGATGCGGCGGACCTTCGCCAATCTGGCGCGCCATATCTACGCGCCTAACGGGTTTTGCCAGCTATTGCAGGAGGATGGCGAGGGCCGCGCTGCCGCCATGTGGCTGTTGCCCGGCGACAGGGCCGATTCTTCCCCGGCGGGGATGCTGCAAACCTACTGGGGCCTGCTTGCCAGCGGCGGGCTCGGGGCGCTGATGCGCGGCAAGGCAGCAGGGGAGGCCATGGCAAAACATCATCCCGCCGAGCCGCATGCCTATCTTTTCACGGTCGGCGTGGCCAGCGCGGGCCGGGGCAGGGGGCTGGGCCGCCGGCTGCTGGAGCCGGTGCTGGTTGCCTGCGACCGGAGCGGCACGATGGCCTATCTGGAAAACAGCAATCCGGCGAACCGTCGCTTTTACAACAGCCTGGGTTTCGAACGGCTCGAACTGTTCCACGCGACACCGGAAAGCCCGCCGCTGGAGGCGATGCAAAGAGCGCCGCGCTAGCGGGCGACGGCCCGGCTGGCCTACTCTGCAACAATAGTGAAATATTTATGTAATCCTGCGGTCATGGATCAGCGGTAGAGGCCGTGATCGAACGATCGCACAGGAATTTTCGGTGTGAAAGCAATCTTCAGCAAGGAAATTTTGATGAAAAGCAAATTGGCAATAATCGCACTGGCGACGGTCGCTTTGGCCGGCTGTGAAAATCAGGCCGGCAGCGGCGGCGGAACCCGCGACCAGATCCGCATCGTCGGCTCCTCCACCGTATTTCCCTTCGCCAAGGCGGTTTCGGAAAATTTTGTTGCTTCCGGCAGCTTCAAGGCACCGGTTCTGGAATCGACCGGTACCGGCGCAGGCATGAGCCTGTTCTGCTCGGGAGTCGGCGCCGACACGCCCGATATCGAAAATGCCTCGCGGCGGATGAAGGCGACGGAATTTGAACTGTGCCAGACCAATGGCGTCACCGACGTCTCCGAAATCATTGTCGGCATCGACGGTATCGCTGTCGCTCAGTCCAAGGAAGGCCCGGGCTTCACTCTGACCCCCGAGCAGATTTACAAGGCGATCGCCGCGAAACCGTTCGGCAAGGAAAATAGCTACAAGAAATGGTCGGACATCGATCCCTCGCTGCCATCCAAGCCGATCAGCGTCTATGGACCGCCATCGACATCGGGCACGCGCGACGCGCTGACCGAGCTGATCATGGAAGTCGGCTGCAAGACCGATCCCGCGACCAAGGCGCTGAAAGACAGCAACAAGGAAGAGTTTGAAGCGGTCTGTCACGAGATCCGCACCGACGGGCCTTATCTGGATGCCGGCGAAAATGACAATCTGATTGTCCAGAAGCTGAAATCCAATCCTAATGCGGTCGGTATCTTCGGCTACAGCTTCCTCGAGGAAAATCTCGACACGGTGCGCGGTATTCCCATCTCGGGCGTCACGCCTACCTATGAGGCGATCGCATCCGGTGAATATCCCGGTGCGCGGCCGCTGTTCATCTATGTCAAGAAACAGCATGTCGGCGTCATCCCGGGCATCCAGGAATATGTCACCGAATTCGTCAACGCCGGTACCCGCGACGGCTATCTGGTCAAGGCTGGCCTGATCGCTTCGCCGGACGAAACCCGGACGAAAATGGTCGCGGCAGCGAAGAGCCTGCCGGTTCTGACCAAAGACGAACTGCAATAGGCGAGCGTCTCCTCCGATCCGTCAAGGGATCAGCAGGATGTTGAAATCCTGGAGCATTTATCGGGGGGCTGTTGGCAACAACGGCCCCCTTTTTCGTGCCCGGTGGGCGCGTGATTGCAAATGAGTTGCTTTTTATATGACATTTTTGTTACAATGGACGAAATTGTAACGAGGAAGTCCAATGAATCTGAGTACCGCCCAACATACCGTGACCGCTTTTGACGCGGAAATTCACGATCTCCGCGCCATGGTTCTGGAGATGGGGGACAAGAGCACCCGGGCCATCACCCGGGCGATCGAGGCGCTTGAGCGCAAGGATCTGGCGCTGGCCGAGGCGGTGGTTGCCGATGACCGCGAAATCGACGAGCTGGAACGCCGGATCGACAGCCTGTCGATTCAGACGATCGCTCTGCGCGCGCCGATGGCGGACGATCTGCGCCAGCTGATCGCCACGTTCAAGATTTCCAGCCTGGCCGAGCGGATCGGCGACTATGCCAAGAATATCGCCAAGCGGGTGCCGCTGGTGGCGGAATCGAGCCAGCAGATCGAGCCGGTGGCGCTATTGCCCTCGATGGCCAAGATCGCTGCCGAACTGGTGCAGGATTCCTTCCAGGCCTATGCCGATGGCGATATCGACCTGTCGGTCTCGGTCTGGGCGCGCGACCAGACGCTGGACAATTTCTACACCAGCTTCTTTCGCTCGATCATCACCTATATGATCGAAAATCCGGCGCATATCAGCGAATCCGCCCATCTGCTGTTCATTGCGAAAAATCTCGAGCGGATTGGCGACCATGCGACCAATATCGCCGAGCTCAGCTATTTCGCCGAAACCGGCCGGCAGATGCCGGACCGGACCAAGGGCGACGATGTCGCCGGGCCGAGCTGGGCCGACAAGCAGGATCTGCTGATCGGCTGAGCGGCCAGCCCTTGCGAATAGCCCGGATCAGAAGCTGATCTGGAACCGCCCGGCAACCGTGTCGACATCATAATCGCCGCTGCCGGCGGCCAGAATGGCGGCATTGCCATAGTCGAGCTTCGAATAGGACAGCAGGAAGCGGACATAGTCGACCGGCGTCCATATCAGCGAGGCCTGATAGCCATTCTGGCTGCCGCCGGTAAAGCCGGCGTCGTTCAGGTCCAGCCGGTCATAGCGGACATTGACCTGCCAGGCGCCGATGCCGCCTGCGCCGACCGGGTTGGACACCTTGACGCCCTTGAAAATCCCGTCCTTGTAGCCGCGCCTATCGTCGGTCAGGAAAAGACCGGCTTCTACCGAGCCGCCGAAAAAGGTCGGATCGGCCAGTGCGCCGGTCCGGTTCAGTTTCAGCCAGTGGGTCTCCGCTGCAGCGTGAAAGCGGCCGGCGATCAGCGCTGCCTCCAGCCCATAGCTGGTCTCTGACTCCGCATTGCCAATCGTGCCGGTGTCGATGAAGCGCGTGTCGGTGAAATGGACCGCCGGGCGCTGGCGATAGCGGCGCGACGGTATAGCGTCGCCGAGATCGCGATAATGGTAGGACGCGCCGAAATGGGTCTGGACCGCGCCGAATTTCGGCATTGCCACGGCGCGGATATCGAAGCCGACGGCATTATTCTCGTCATTGTTGAGATCGCCGCTATTGCTGGTGAACAGGCCCGCCTGGAACAACAGGTCGGACAGGCCATATTGCGCCGAAAGTCCGACCCGGCGCTCGAAACCGAAGGCGTCGGTATAGCCGGCGCGCTCGATAAAGCTGGTGTCATTGCTGCTCGACAGTTCCTCCAGCCCCTGGAAATTATTGTGCTGGCCCGCGGTCAGCGTCAGCCCGCCATGCTCATAGGTGAAAAAGGCGTCGGTCAGCTCCACATCATTGCCGGCAAAATCCGCTTCCAGCTTGTAACCGAAGCCGCCCGGGATCGTGCCCGAGGCACCCAGCCGGACGCGCCGCGCCTCGCTGGCAAAGCCAAGACCGGCGTCGACGATGCTGTCCGGCGCGTTGACCGTGCCGGCATCGATCAGGATGCGTCCGCGCGGCTTGAAGCTCCAGCCGTCTTCAGCTTTGATCTCCGGTGCACCCTTGAACGCGATTCTGGCCGGCTGCTGCTGCGCCAGCTTCTCTTCGGTCGCGGCAACCTTCGCATCGGTCGCGGCAATCGCGCTGGTTGAGAGCTGCTGGTCCTGCCGGACGGTGCCCAGCTGCGCCTTCAGATCGGCGACTTCGCGCTCCAGGCTTTCGAGCTTGCTCAGCAATGCGGCGGCCTGTTCCTCGGAAATCGGCGCTGCCATAGCCGCCGCCGGATGGAGGGCCATCGCTGCGGTTCCGGCCAGCAGACCAATTGTCTTGAGCATCGGGGTTTTCATCAAAGGGCCTGTCTGTTGCGTTCTGGTTTCAAGTTGATGAGCGCAATATGACCGATGCGTTGCCATTTGATGGCAAATTTATTGCATGTTTGTGACAGGGGCGGGGCAGCGCAATGCGGCCGGGCAGGGCGCCCGCGCGCCGGGTGCAGGCGCCGCAGCGGCAAGGGCCTATCCGGCCACCGGCAGGCGGCGCTTGCCTCTGGTCCGGCCGGTCAGATGATAAAGATGGCAGCGATCGCAGTGATAGGGGCGCAGCGTGATGGCGGCGGCCTGCGCGGCGGCAATGGCCTCGGCTTCGCTTGGGAAGCGCCTTTTCTTGCGGCAGATGGAGAGGCGGGTGCGCATGGGTGGGAATTAGCGGCTTGCGGGGAGGCGGGCAAGGCGGAGAATAGCTGGTAATTACCAAAGCAATGAGATTCGTTGATCGACTGCAGGATGGTGGAGGGGCCGGTTGGGCATGGCGCCAAGCTTGGAGATCGGGGTTGCTCTCGAAGGGCGGTGATTGCCGCACCCGCCCCTCCGTCATCCGCCTTCGCCAGGGCTTCGGCGAATGCCACCTCCCCGTCGCTTCGCGACAGGGAGGATGGTGGGTGTCCAACTGCCTTTCCTACATATCCCGCTTTATGCCATATTCCCCATGGCTCTTTGACAATCGAATCGCCCTTTTGCATCTGGACCGGAACTAGCGCGCGCTGCCCGGGGACTGTCGCCGCTTCTTTTGGCGTATTCTCAGAAGTGTTGTTGAAAAATGGAATCTAGGGACTGTTTTTTAAGGAAAAAATGCAAAAAACCTCTTTCCGATAGGCCCGCGGCTTTTCCAGAATATAACCCTGTAAAGTTTGTCAAGTTCATCTGGGGCCCGGACGAGATACCGGCACCCCGTCCGCCGCCGCCTGCCACCGTCGTTTCCTGCTGACAACCCGCACCGCCCCTGCTAACGGGCGCGGATGACCGAGCAAAGCCATATCCGCAATTTCGCCATCATCGCCCATATCGACCATGGCAAATCGACCCTCGCCGACCGGCTGATCCAGCAGACCGGCGGGCTGACCGAGCGCGAGATGAGCGAGCAGGTGCTCGACAATATGGATATCGAGAAAGAGCGCGGCATCACGATCAAGGCGCAGACGGTGCGGCTGAACTATACCGCGAAGGACGGCGAGACTTATGAGCTCAGCCTGATGGACACGCCGGGCCATGTCGACTTCGCCTATGAAGTGTCGCGGAGCCTGGCGGCGTGCGAGGGCGCGCTGCTGGTGGTCGATGCGGCGCAGGGCGTGGAAGCGCAGACCCTGGCCAATGTCTACCAGTCGATCGAGCATGACCACGAGATCATTCCGGTGCTCAACAAGATCGATCTGCCCGCCGCCGAGCCGGAACGGGTGCGCAAGGAGATCGAGGAGATCATCGGGCTCGACGCCTCCGAGGCGGTGCTGGCCAGCGCCAAGTCGGGGATCGGCATCGAGGACATATTGGAACAGATTGTCGCCAAGATTCCCGCGCCGGGCGGCGACCGCAACAAGCCGCTCAAGGCGATGCTGGTCGACAGCTGGTACGATCCCTATCTCGGCGTGGTGATTCTGGTGCGGGTGATCGACGGCGTGCTGACCAAGGGGCTGAAGATCAAGTTCATGGCCCAGGGCACCGAGCATCTGGTCGACCGGGTCGGCTGCATGCGGCCGAAGATCGAGCAGCTGCCGGAGCTGGCGGCCGGCGAGATCGGCTTTATCACGGCGCAGATCAAGGAAGTCAGCCAGACCGCGGTCGGCGACACGATCACCACGGTCAAGAACCCGGCAACCGAGCCGCTGCCCGGCTTCAAGGAAGTGCAGTCGGTGGTCTTCTGCGGCCTGTTCCCGGTCGACGCGGCGGATTTCGAGAAGCTGCGCGAGAGTATCGGCAAACTGCGGCTCAACGATGCCAGCTTCACCTTCGAGATGGAGACCAGCGCGGCGCTGGGACAGGGGTTCCGCTGCGGTTTCCTCGGGCTGCTGCATCTGGAGATCGTCCAGGAACGGCTGACCCGCGAATATGATCTCGACCTGATCACTACGGCGCCGTCGGTGGTCTACAGGATCGTGATGAACGACGGCAGCGAGATGTTCCTGCACAACCCGGCGGACATGCCCGACGTAGTCAAGATCCGCGAGATCGAGGAGCCGTGGATCGAGGCGACCATCTATTGCCCCGACGAATATCTCGGGGGCATATTGAAGCTCTGCCAGGACCGGCGCGGCGTGCAGAAGAACCTGACCTATGTCAGCGACCGCGCCCAGGTGGTCTACGAGCTGCCGCTCAACGAGGTGGTGTTCGACTTTTACGACCGGCTGAAGAGCATCTCGCGCGGCTATGCCAGCTTCGACTATCACCAGATCGGGCTGCGCACCGGCCAGCTGGTCAAGATGAACATCATGGTCAACGGCGATCCGGTCGACGCGCTGAGCATGATCGTCCACCGCGACGCCGCCGAGGCGCGCGGCCGGCACATGTGCGAGCGGCTCAAGGACCTGATCCCGCGCCATCTGTTCAAGATCCCGATCCAGGCCGCGATCGGCGGCAAGGTGATCGCCCGCGAGACGATCTCGGCGATGCGCAAGGATGTGACCGCGAAATGCTATGGCGGCGACATCAGCCGCAAGAAGAAGCTGCTCGACAAGCAGAAGAAGGGCAAGGCCAAGATGCGCGAATATGGCAATGTCAGTATCCCGCAGGAGGCGTTTATTGCCGCGCTGAAGATGGGTGATGAAGCCTGATCCGTCGGGGCAAGACCCCTTATGTCCGATTTTGCGACGAAAAGATGAAGGAGGACCGTTGAAACCGCTCATAAAATGGTTTATGTCCGATTCAACATAAAAGCTGGAGGGGTCGCATCACGTTGACGGAGCCACTTATGTTCTCCCTATTCGAACCAACCGATCGTCGGGTCAGAGACAATCGAGATGTTAACTATTTTTACGACAGATATGGAGTTGACGCTCCGGACGTATTGAACCGTCGGGCTGCGGATTCTACACTCTCCTCCCGTGACCGGCGTCACTGGAGGCGGCTGGCGCGAAAGGCGCGTCGGCAGCAAGACAAATGGATGGATAGGCTGAAAACCGGCTGAGACTATTGCGCGCTATCCTGATAGGGGCAGGGCACGATTTGCTCAGGCGGTTTCGCGGGGCCCTTGGCGCGGAAGCGCGCGAAATATCCGCCGAGTTCGGGCCGCTCCATGAATCCGACCAGTTCATAGCCGACCGCCTCGAATTCGCAGAACAGCTGCTTGGGCGGGATTCCGTGCTGCGAGACATCGCGGTTTACATCGACCACAATCACCTCGCCAGCGCCGCGGGGCCCGCTTCTGTCGATCAGCGCAGGGCGCAGGCGAGCCAGAAAAGCATAAGGCTCGCGCACTTCGTGATACATATGCACCAGGAAAATCCGGTCAAAGCTGTTCTCCGGCAGGCGCGGATCATCGGGCGCGCCGAGCTTGATCGAGACATTATCTATTCTTTCGCGGTTGACTCGCTCGGCCAGCCGGTCGATCGCCCCCTCATCGATATCCTGCGCCAGAACGCGCCCATTGGGTCCGACTTTCTCCGCCAGCCGTACCGTATAATAGCCTTCGCCAGCGCCGATGTCGGCCACCGTCATGCCCGGCTCCAGTCCCGCTGCCGTCATGATCTCTTCCGCCTCGCCGCGTTTGTCGCGCGCCGTCTCTGTCGACCATTGATTGCCGGCAAGGGCCGATACCGGTCGCGACGCCGGGGGGTAGGCGCGCGCGGTGTCGGGCCGGCTGGCACTCGTGTCTTCCACTCTTTTGCAGGCTCCAAGCGGCGCGGTAAGCAACAGCAGCGCCGCAAGGCCCGTGGTCAGGCGGGCAAGAGGCTGGCAAACAGGAAAAAGTCCCGCTGGTCTTTGGGCATTATTTTTCATCGGCGAAAGACTAGGCGAGCGGACGATGTCGTTCAATCTTTGATTGGCCGATAACTGCCCGATGCTTCTCTTTTTGCTGGCATTAAATAGAGAGCAATTTGCGGGTTTGTCCGGTTCCGAATACCGTTGGAAAGGCGCCCCGAAGGGCAGGTAGGACGCTGGATCGCCGCCGCGCTATTCATCGAAAAACTGCTACTCACGGGTTCGCACAACGAAGGTCTCACCAACTGTCACAAAAGCCCAATATCCCTGACATATCATCGTCATAGCATTGGTCCGAAAGAGTCATTTAATTTCCCTAGGGCGGCGTCACATTCAAAATGACCAACGGGGAAAATATAAAAATGTCGCGCCAATCCAGAACAATAAAGTCGGGTTTCAAATTCGCTCTCATGCTCGGCTGCGCTCTGCCAACCGCGGCCTGGGCTGGGACAATCACGGGGGTCGTGGTCGATCCCAGCGAGACGCGCGGGCTACAGTCCGCTCAGGTTCGGATCGTCGAGCTGGACCGCGTCGTCACCACCGAGCGGGATGGCGGTTTTACCTTTCCGGATGTCCCGGCGGGCACCTATTCACTGGAAGCCCGCTATGTCGGTGCCGAGACCACTCAGACCAGCGTGACAGTTACAGAAACTGGCGTCGTTCGCGCCGATATCGTGCTGCGCTCAGGTGCGGATAATGAAATATTGGTGATTGGTCAGGGCGCCAATCAGGCCAGCGCTCTCTCTCGCCAGCGCGAGGCGGATGGCGTGTCTTCGGTTCTTACCCGCGATTCCATCGGCCAGTTTCCGGATCAGAATGTCGCCGAGTCCATCCGGCGTCTGCCCGGCGTCAATGTTCTCAACGACCAGGGCGAAGGACGCTTTGTTTCGGTCCGCGGTCTTGACCCGGAACTGAACTCGAGCTCGCTCAATGGGGTGCGCTTGCCGTCCCCGGAATCGGATGTCCGCTCGGTCGCGCTCGACGTCATCTCGAGCGACCTGATCGAGTCCGTCGAAATCAAGAAATCCCTGACCCCGGATATGGACGCTGACACGATCGGTGCCTCGATCGAGATCAACACGACCAGCGCCTTTGATCGCAAGAAAGGTCTGTTCGCGGTCAAGCTGGAGGGTAGCTACAACGAATATGCCGACAGCGTGACGCCCAAGGGCAGCATCGATTTTTCCACCCGGATTGGAGATAATGTCGGTATTTCGGGCGGTATCAGCTATTACAAGCGCGAATTTGAAACCGACAATATCGAGGCGGGAGACTGGAAGGAAAAAGGCGGTATCGCCTATGCCGAGGAAGTCCAGTATCGCGACTATGATGTCACCCGCGAGCGGATCAGCGGCTCTCTGAATGTCGATGTCCGGGCTTCGGACTATACGACGGTCTTTGTCCGCGGCAATTTCAGCCAGTTTGACGATCAGGAATATCGCCGGCGCACGACAATCATTTTTGACGAGAAGCCAGCGAGCGGGACCGACACCAGCGCCTCCTTTACCGATGCCGATGGCCGGATCGAAGTGCGCCGCGACATCAAGGACCGGTTCGAGCGGCAGCGTATCGCCACCTATCAGGTCGGACTGGATCATGATGACGGTATCTGGGAAGCGCATCTGTCGGGAAGCTGGGCGCGCTCCAGCGAACTGGAAAATGGCTCGGTCGATCCGACCCGCTTCCGCGCCCGCTTTGATGGTGACGGGGTCGATGTCAACATGGACTATAGCGATGACCGTATGCCGCTATACAGCGTGACCGCTGGAGCGGATCAGTTTTTCGATCCCGCAAATTATAAGTTCAACCGCGCCGAGGTGACCCGGCTGTCGGACAGCGTCGACACCGAATATGCGCTGAAGGGCGACCTCGGTCGCAGCTTTCTGACCGACGGCGGCGAATTTACCGTGCAGGCAGGGATCAAGTCCCGCTGGCGGACCAAAAGCTATGATATGAACGGCGTATTTTACGGCGATTATGATGGCGACTATACGCTGGCCGATGTACTCGGCCAGCAGACCTATCGCATCACCAACATTGGTCCGGTGGCCAGCTATAGCGGAGCGACCGAGTTCCTCTTCGCCAATCTGGGCAATTTTGAAGCGGATCCATATGAGTCGGATCTGCTCAGCCTGCCGAGCGACTATTCGGCTGACGAAGATGTGCTCGCCGGCTATCTGCTTGGCCGCTATGACAGCTCGACTCTTCGGGTGATTGGCGGCCTTCGCGCCGAGCGCACGTCGAACGAGTTGTCCGGCCAACTGGTTGCCGATGATGGCGACGAAGTGACCGATGTCATTCCGGTAAACGTCTCCCGCCGTTACACCGACTGGCTGCCGAGCCTGACCGTGCGCTTCCAGCCGCAAGAGCGGCTCGTGCTGCGGGTGGCCGGCTACAAGAGCCTGGTCCGTCCGAAGCTGTCGAAAATGGTGCCGCGCTTTACGATCAATGATGATGAGGAGGCCGAATTCGGCAACCCGGACCTGCTTCCTTACCGGGCCTGGAACGCCGACGCCTCGGCTGAATATTATTTCAGCAGCAATGGCGCGGTGTCGGTGGGCGCGTTCTACAAGTCGGTCGACAATTTCATCGTCGACCAGACGCTGCCCGAGCCGGGTACCTTCCAGGGTGTCGATTATCAAGAATTGACCAGAGCGATCAATGGCGAAAAAGCCGAAATATTCGGGGTGGAGGCCAGTTTCAGCCAGTTGCTGGATTTCCTGCCGTCGCCACTGGACGGGTTTCTGGTCAATCTCAATTATACCTATACCGATGCCACCGGCACGGTGCTGACCGATGGCGATATCGATCAGCCGCGGAAAATCAGTCTGCCGAGCAGCTCGAAACATACGTTCAACGCGGTGCTGGGCTATGAAAAAGGGCCGTTTGATTTCCGGCTGGCCGGTACCTATCGGGACAAATATCTCGACGAGCTTGGCGGCGATGCGACGACGGACCGGATCGTCGACAGCCATTTTCAGCTCGACGCCAGCGTGAAGCTCAATGTGACCAAGAATATCCGCCTGTTCGCCGAGTGGATCAATATCAACAACGCCAAATATTTTGCCTATCAGGATTTCGCCAGTGCCCGGCGCAATCTGCAATATGAAGAATATGGCTCGACCATCAAATTTGGCGCAAAGATAACGATGTGATGAAAATGAAAATGAAAGTGCATTTGCTGGCCGTTTCCGCTCTGGCGCTGTCGGGCTGTGCTGCGCAATCCGACGTCAGTGCGGCGGGCATGGCGGCTGTTCCGACGCTCGAACTGACGGCAACGGGTGAAACCGTTCCGGTCGGTACGACAGCAAGGGATGCCGCCGATGATCCGGCGATCTGGCGCAATGCCGAGGATCCGGCGAAAAGCCTGATCATTGGTACAGACAAACGGGCGGGCCTCTACGTGTTCGGCATGGACGGCAGCAAAAAGTCGTTCCTGCCGGAGGGCGAGTTGAACAATGTCGACTTGCGGGAAGTCATGATCGACGGTCGCAAGACGGCCCTGGTCGGGGCGAGCATCCGCAATGACCCGAACAACGCGCATATCGGCTTGTATCGGCTCGATACGGACAGGGCCGAACTGACGGCGCTGGGCAAATATCCAGCCGGCCCGGGCGAAGCCTATGGCTTTTGCTTCGGACAGGACGCGCAGGGCGAAATATTTTCCTATATGATAAGCAAGGCCGGCAATGTCCGGGAAATGAAATTGTCGTTCGCCGGAGGTGTCCCCAACGCCGTTATCACGCGCGAGCACAAGCTGACGACGCAGCCTGAGGGCTGCGTCGTCGATGACCGGACCGGACGGCTCTATGTCGGCGAGGAGAATGCGGCGATCTGGCTCTATGATCTCAATGCCGATGCCTTTGTTCCGCAGCGCTTTGCCAATGTGAACGGCGTCGAACTGGTGGCAGACGTGGAAGGTCTCGCGCTCGCCCCGACGGGAGAAAATGGCGGTTATCTGGTGGCCTCCAGCCAAGGGGACAATGCCTATGTGCTCTACGACCTTGTGACCGGTGCCTATGTCAACCGCTTTCGCCTGGTCGACGGGCTTGTCGATGGCACGTCCGAAACCGACGGGATCGAGGTGATGCTCGGCGATTTCGGACCCGGCTATCCCGACGGCCTGATGGTCGTGCAGGATGGCGACAATGGTGACCAGACCCAGAATTTCAAATATATCAGCTGGCGCAAGGTGCTGGAAGCATTGGAAGGGTCTGAATAGGCTGCTGCCACAGCAGACTTTTCTCCGGCTAGTTTCCGTGCCTCTGCGGCGCTACGAAGGTTGCGGACGCACAGATTTGCAAGGTGGTTGGGCTGGCGATGGTTCCTCTGCGAAGGCAGGGGGCCATCTCCTGCTTTTTCTGATGGCAGAATGGTTATGAAGGTACGGGAAGTCGACCGGGCGCTGGGCTCTTTCGCCAGTGTGTTTCGACCGCCGTTCGGGAGATGGGCCCCTGCCTTCGCAGGGGCACGGGCGGCAGTTCCGGTAAGCGCTTTTAGGGGCTGTCCTTCGACAGGCTCGGGACGAACGGGTGTGGCAAGACTTTTGTTTCCCCACAAGCCGCGCAAGCCTGGCTAGTCTACATCCTCGATATCGACCTTTTCGCCGGTGACCTTCTGCGCCAGCGTCGCCGCGATAAATTCATCCAGCCCGCCGTCGAGCACGGCATTGGGTGCGCTGCTGGTGTGGCCGGTGCGGAGGTCCTTGACCATCTGATAGGGCTGCAGGACATAGGAGCGGATCTGGTGGCCCCAGCCGATCTCGGTCTTGGCCTCATATTCGCCCGAAGCCTCAGCCTCGCGGCGCTGCAGTTCGGCCTCGAACAGGCGCGCTTTCAGCATGCCCATGGCGGTGGCGCGGTTCTTGTGCTGGCTGCGGTCATTCTGGCTGGCGACGACGATCCCGGTCGGCTGGTGGGTGATGCGCACGGCGCTGTCGGTGGTGTTGACATGCTGGCCGCCGGAGCCGGAGGCGCGATAGGTGTCGATCTTGAGGTCGCTCTCGTTAATCTCGACCTCGAAACTGTCGTCGATCACCGGATAGACCCAGACGCTGGAGAAGCTGGTGTGACGCTTGGCGGCGCTGTCATAGGGAGAAATGCGGACCAGCCGGTGGACGCCGCTTTCGGTCTTGGCATAGCCATAGGCATTTTCGCCCTTCACCTCGATCGTCGCCGACTTGATGCCGGCCTGGTCGCCCGCCTGATAGTCGACCATCGACACCTTGTAACCGCGCGCCTCGGCCCAGCGCTGATACATGCGCAGCAGCATCTCGGCCCAGTCCTGGCTCTCGGTGCCGCCGGCGCCGGCGTGGATTTCGATATAGGTGTCGAGACTGTCAGCCTCGCCGGAGAGGAGGGCGCTGACCTTGTCGCGGTCGGCGCGAGCGGCGAGTTTTTCAAGGCTGGCCACGCCCTCGTCGGCCATGGCAGCATCGCCTTCTTCCTCGGCCATCTCGATAAATTCGAGGGCGTCGTCGCGTTCCTGCTGGATTTCGCGCGCGGCGGTGATCGATTCATCGAGCCGGCGGCGTTCGGTCATCACCGCCTGCGCGGCTGTCTGGTCATCCCAAAGGGTCGGATCCTCGACGCGGGCATTGAGCTCGTCAAGACGGCGCAGGGCAACGTCCCAGTTGAGCGAGGTCCTGATCAGGGAAAGGGCGGCGTCGATCCGGTCGACATAGGCTTGCGCGTCTGCACGCATGAAAATCTCCAAAGCTGATGGCAGCAGCGATTAGACGATTGGGCGGCTATGTAAAGTGGTGTGGGGATGCGAACATCGGAATTGCTGCCTTCCCGCGATTTTTGTGGTAGAAGCAAAGCAGGACCAGGAGGCATGCGGGCATGGCGATTAGCAATTTTACCGATCAGGATGTGCCCGCGCAAAACGGGCGGGTCTTTTTGGTTACCGGAGCGAACAGTGGCATCGGCTATGAGGCCGCCAAGGTTCTTGCTGGCAAGGGAGCGCGGGTCCTGATGGGATGCCGATCCAAGACCCGCGCCGCTGCGGCGATAGCCAAGATTCGGGAGGAGTTTCCGCAGGCCGATCTGGCATATATCCCGCTGGATCTGGGAGATCTCGAGTCCATCCGCGAGGCTGCGGCGCTGGTCGGACAGGAACGGCGTCTGGATGTGCTGGTGAACAATGCCGGGATCATGATGCCGCCGCGCGAAGTCACGATGGACGGGTTTGAATCGCAATTCGGGGTCAATCATCTGGGGACGTTCGCGCTTACCGGGCTGCTGCTGGACAAGCTTGCGAAAGGCAAGGAGCCAAGGGTGGTCATCACCTCAAGCATGGCGCATCGCAGCGGCCGGATCGATTTTGATGATATCAATGCGGAGGAAAGCTACAGCCGGATGGGCCGCTATGCGATGAGCAAGCTGGCCAATCTCCTGCATATGTACGAGCTGGACCGGCGTCTGCGTGCGGCTGATTCCCCCGTCATCGCCGTCGCCTGCCACCCCGGCGTTGCCGATACCGAGCTGACCAGAAATTTCCCCGGCCTGCTTGTGTCCTTGTTTCGCCCGCTATCCAGCCTGTTTATGAACAGTGCCGCGGAAGGTGCCTGGCCGACGCTGGCGGCTGCCGCTGCGCCCGGGGTGGAGAGCGGCAGCTATTTCGGGCCAAGTCGCAACGGTGAATGGGTCGGTCCGGCGCGCGAGGTGCAGCCGCGTCCCAAGGCCAAGCGGATCGAAACGGCGAAACGGCTGTGGGATGTTTCGGAAGAAATGACCGGCGTGACATATCCCGTTTGAGTGCGTCAGAACCGCTGATTTCTGCATTTCCTTTGCTTTCAGGGCGTTGGTGCGCTAGTTAACCATGGGGAGGGCGGATTTGAAAGCTGCGTATAAGGGGATATTTATTGTTCGATGAAATGCTGGGTAGCGGGGAAGATGTCCGGCCTCCTTATCAGGAATATAAAAACTGGCTTGATGGCGAAGACGTCAAACGGCTGCATCGAAAATCTGCCGAGGCGGAAGCCTTTCTCCGGAAAACCGGGATCACCTTCAATGTATATGGCGAGGATGAGGCCGACGAGCGGCTGATCCCCTTTGATGTTGTGCCGCGCGTGCTGTCGGCGCGCGAGTGGCGCAAGCTGTCGAAAGGCATCGAGCAGCGGGTCCGGGCGATCAATGCCTTTCTCTATGATATCTATCACCGCCAGGAAATATTGCGCGCGGGCAGGGTGCCGGTCGAGCTGATCGCCAACAACGCCGCCTTCTTGCCGCAGATGATCGGCGTCAATCCGCCCGGCGGCATCTATACCCATATCATTGGTACCGATATCGTCCGGACCGGCGATGACGAATTTTACGTGCTGGAGGACAATGCCCGCACCCCCTCGGGTGTCAGCTACATGCTCGAAAACCGGGAAACCATGTTGCAGATGTTTCCCGAACTTTTCGCCAAGATCAAGGTGCAGGAAGTCAGCCACTATCCGGGGCAGCTGCGGCGTTCGCTGGCGGCCTGCGCACCGCCGCGGTGCGAAGGAAAACCGGTGGTTGCCGTCCTCACTCCCGGCATCCACAATAGCGCCTATTTCGAGCACAGCTTTCTTGCTGACCAGATGGGCGTCGAGCTGGTGGAGGGACATGATCTGAAGATCGTCGACGGCCGCGTCGCCATGCGGACCACCGAGGGCTATACCGCGATCGATGTTCTCTATCGCCGGATCGACGATGATTATCTCGATCCGCTCAACTTCGATCCGCAGTCGCTGCTCGGCGTGCCGGGAATATTGGACGTCTATCGTTCTGGCGGCATCACCATTGCCAACGCGCCCGGTACCGGGATAGCTGATGACAAGGCGCTGTACAGCTATATGCCCGACATCGTCGAATTCTATACCGGTGAGAAGCCGCTGCTCGAAAATGTGCCGACCTGGCGCTGCTCCGAGAAGGACGAGCTTGCCTATGTGCTCGAACATCTGGAAGAACTGGTGGTCAAGGAGGTTCACGGTTCCGGTGGCTATGGCATGCTCGTCGGACCTGCAGCTTCCAAAAAGGAAGTGTCCGCCTTTCGCTCCAAGCTGATCAACAATGCCAGCAATTATATCGCGCAGCCGACGCTGTCGCTTTCAACCGTTCCCATTTTTACCAAAAAGGGATTGTCCCCACGTCATGTCGACCTGAGGCCATTTGTTCTGGTTTCGCCCAACGGCATCAGCATCACGCCTGGGGGGCTGACCCGGGTCGCGATGACCGAAGGCTCGCTGGTGGTGAACAGCAGCCAGGGCGGAGGCACCAAAGATACATGGGTGCTGGAAGAATGAGGGGGCGTATCTGATGCTGGGTAAAACGGCTGCAAGCCTGTTCTGGATGTCGCGCTATCTTGAGCGTGTGGAAAATAGCGCGCGTTTCATTGATGCAGGATTCCGTATTTCGCTCACCCGCTCGGCATCCGCCAGCGATGAATGGTCATCGGTGCTCAAGTCGTCGGGCGTGATCGATGCGTATCGCGCGAAACATGATGATTTTGAATCGGCCAAGGTGATCGACTTTCTGCTGCGTGATCGCGACAATGCGAGCAGCGTCATGGCGGTGATGAAAAAGGCAAGGGACAGTGCCAGGACCGCCAGAACCGCGCTGACCCGGGAAGTCTGGGAAGCCACCAACGAAAGCTGGATGACCCTGAAAGCCGCAATGGCCAAGCCGGTAAAGGAGCAGGACCTGCCCGAAACACTGGGGCTGATCCGCCAGCAGAGCGCTCTGGTCAGAGGGGCGACACTGGGCACCATGCTGCGCAATGACGGGTTCAATTTTCTGCGCCTTGGCAGCTTTCTGGAGCGGGCCGACAGTACCGCCCGCATCCTCGACGTAAAATATTATCTGCTGCTGCCCTCGGTTGCCCTGATCGGATCTTCGGTCGACAATGTGCAATGGGAAACGATCCTGCGATCGGTATCCGCGCACCGGTCCTTTCGCTGGCTCAATGGTACGGATATAAGTGCACAGGCGGTCGCCGAATATCTGATATTGCACAAGCAAATGCCGAGGTCCCTGACCTTCTGCTACTCAAAGATAAGCGACAATCTCAATTATCTCGACATAAATTATGACTATAAGAGCCGGTCCGCCGAGCTTGCGCACGAGATTTGCAGCAATGTGCTGAACCAGCCGATCGAGGCTATTTTCGAATATGGCCTGCACGAATATATTGTGGATTTCATTGCCGCAAACAACAGGCTGGCTGCGCAAATCGAGACAGATTTCAATTTTCAGGACAGGGTCGGGTAATCATGCTGCTGAAGATCAATCACGAAACCCGCTATGTCTATGACGCGCCTGTCCAATATGGATTGCAGCAAGTCCGTCTGCGACCGAAAGAGCGTCGCGGACAAGCGGTCAAGAGCTGGAATCTCGAAGTCGAGGGCGGCAAGGTGGAATTGTCGTTTGAAGACCAGCATTGCAATCATGTGGACCTGATCAGCATCGAACGCGGTCGCACCGAAATATCGATCAAATGTACCGGTGAAGTGGAAAACAGCGATGGCAGCGGCATCATGGGCTCGCATTCGGGCTTCGCGCCGCTCTGGTATTTCAAGCAGGCAACCGATTTGACGAAACCGGGTCCGGAAACCAGGAAACTGGTGGCTGCACTGGGCGATGATTTCGAAAATGATATTGCCAAACTTCACGGCCTGTCTGCGGCCGTGCTGGAGAAGGTCGCCTACCAGACGGGAAAAACCAATGCGGAAACAACGGCCGAGGCCGCGATCAAGACGGGCGAGGGCGTCTGTCAGGACCATAGCCATATTTTCTGTACCGCCGCGCGTCTGCTCGGTTTTCCGGCACGCTATGTTTCGGGCTATCTGATGATGAGCGACCGCGTGGACCAGGACGCCACGCACGCCTGGGCTGAGGCCTATGTCCAGGGGCTGGGCTGGGTCGGATTTGACATTTCCAATGGCTATTCCCCGGATGAACGCTATGTGCGCATCGCCACCGGGCTGGATTATCGGGAAGCCTCTCCGATTTCGGGGATGCGATATGGCGCGGCAAAAGAAGATATGATTGTCACGCTGCAGGTTCAGCAGTAAACGCAGTCTCAACCCAATTCAGGATTAGATAAATGACCTATTGTGTCGGCCTGCGAATGAAACGCGGCCTTGTTTTCATGTCGGATACCCGGACCAACGCCGGAGTCGACGATATTGCCCAGGTCAAGAAACTCACCAGCTGGGAACTGCCCGGCGACCGGGTGATCACGCTGCTGTCGGCGGGTAATCTGGCGACCACGCAGGCCGTTGTCAGCTTGCTCGACGAACGCGGCAAGCATCCCGACGACCGCAACCCCTCGATTTTGCAGGCGCCATCAATGTTCCAGGTGGCCACGATCATCGGGGAAACTTTGCGCGAGGTCGTCAAGACTTATACCCCCGACGGCCAGGAAGCCAAGTCGCCCTTCGGCGCGACGCTGATCCTCGGCGGGCAGATCAAGGGCAGTGATCCGCGGCTTTTCCTGATCTATCCGGCCGGTAATTTCATCGAGGCCAGCGACGACAGCCCTTTTTTCCAGAGCGGTGAAACCAAATATGGCCGTCCGATCCTGGTGCGTGCTTTTGATCCGGACATGTCCTTCGAAGACGCCGTGAAGCTGTTGCTGGTGTCCTTTGATTCCACCATCCGGGCCAATCTGGCGGTCGATCTGCCGCTCGACATGCAGGTATATGAGGCGGACAGTTTCGCGATCACGCAGCAACAGCGGATCGAGAAGGTTGATCCCTATTTCCAGACGATTTCAGAGGGCTGGGGAGATGCGCTGAGAAGTGCGTTTCAATCGCTGCCCGACTTCCACTTCCAGGACTAGCCGAAGCGCCGCTTGCCTGCCAGCGCCCGGTGCGCCATCGCCATCGTGGTCAGTTGCGCATTGACGCGGATGCAGCTCGGCATCACGCTGGCATCGGCGACATAGCAATTGGTGGTATTGTGCACGCGCTGGTTGAGATCGACGACGCCCTTGTCGGGATCCATGTTGATCGCATTGCCGCCATGGGGATGGGAACTCGAGAGCACCACATCATCCGGTTCGACAATGGCCTTTTCGTAGAAGGCGTCGATATCGGCAGGGCTCATGTCGCAGGTCAGGGTCTGGCCGCGCAGCAGGGCGGGGTAGACCTCGATCGCGCCGTTCAGGAAATGGACCTTGGTCATCGTTGCCAGCGCCCGGCGTAACAGCGCCAGTTCCTTCTCGCGAATTTTCAGTTTGAGCTTGCCCTTGTCCATATAGCCGAGCCGGTCGGCGGGAAACAGGACGCCGGCGGATACCAGCCGGTTGTAGTTTTTCATCCGCTCATAATGGTCCTCGAACCATCCGGGCACGAGCGTCGCCATGCTCATCGGTGGCTGAAAATGACTCTCGATCAGGAAATCGCCGCGGTCGACATAGGTGGCCATCTGGTCCTCGTTCCAGACGTTCATCTCCATCCCCTCAGGCATCAGCGCGACGACCGGGCAGGCGATGTTGAGCGAGATATTGCTGCCGGACTGCTCGATGCCGCTGTCGTGGAGCAGTTTGCTGGACGCCAGGGCACCGGCAGCGACGACCACGCCTTTTTTGGCACGAATGGTGCGCTTCCTGCCATCTGCCAGCCGGATTTTGACGGCATGGGCGATCCGCTTCCCATTCGCGCCCTCGTCCCACAAAATTTCGGTCGCCTCGGCCCGGTCCAGTATCCGGGCCGGCTTGCTGCGCGCGTCGCTTGTGGCATGCGCAAGAAAGCTTTCCGGCATCGCTTTCTTCCGGCCGTAGGGACAGCCGGTATTGCAGTAGCCGCAATAGACGCACTCGCTGTCCGACGTGTTCGGACCGTAATTTTTGCGAAACCAGGCGGTAACCGCCTTGTGGTCCATGGGATCGTTCGACTGGGCGGCATATTTGTTCCAGCCGTCGATCAGATGCGGCCCATTGTTGCGGCCGACGATCGGGTCAATTTCAGAAACTTCGAGTGCCTGTTCGACGGCGTCATAGCTGCGCGCCAGCGCCGCCTCGCTGACCGGAGCGCCGAGACTGGCCCATGTCTGGTAAACGTCTTCCGCATCGGGATGAGTGAGAGCCGCATGTTTCATCCGCAGGCAGATGCCGTTGTTGATGACGGTTGAGCCGCCCACTACCCGGCCCTGAAACACGATAATATCACGGTCAGCGGTGGTCTGCAGCGCGCCATCCTTGAACAGGCGTGCGGTCATCCGGGCTTCTTCCTGGGTGATACGGGATGAGGGGTAATGGCCGCCGGCCTCGATGACCAGCACCTGGTGCCCTTCATCGGCGACGGCTGCTGCAGCGACGGCCCCGCCGGCACCGGATCCGATCACGATCACATCGGCTTCTTCGGGCACGGCATCATGACCAACAAACACCTCGGCCGTGAGATCCCGGCCGCTCTCGCGCCGGACCGGACGCTCTCCAGAGGCGGAACGATCGCGCTGTGCCGGCAGCTCGAATGCAAGATCGGCATAGACCGGATTGTCGAAATTGTCTGCTTCGTCACCCGGCTGCCAATGGCCATAATAGCCGGCGAGAATCACGCCCTTGGTGCGCGCTATGTCCTGGAAAAAATCGACACGCGAATTTTGCAGGCGGCGGCGGATGAGATTCTTGCGGATTCCCGGCGGCGCCAGCAGGAAAAAGGGCCCTCCCAGGAGAAGCAGAAGGCCGTAAAGCGCCATGCCGATTTCATCGGGTTTGCTGCCTTCGATATTGGAAAAATGTTCCTGCAGATTCTCGACCACCTGATCGGCCGATATCGCCATTTCGCGATTGTGAAACAGGGCCTCGGCCATCGCCTTGATCATCAGGGCCTGCAGGCGATTGAACGGCTTTTGCAATATTCGTCTCCCAAGCTGCGACCCGGGGTGCAAACTGATTTGATCGGATCCCTGCAGCATTATGAATCCGGACAAGGTCTTGTCCATCTCTGCAAGGACCGGTGTTCCATGGCGCTCCGCAAAACATCGGTCTATAAAAATCCGCTATTTTTCAGTCTTCCAAAGGCAGGATAACAGCTAATCAGGCTTTTTCTATCCCTGATTTTCCTACTGATGTGATCCAAGCCACTGTTTGCGATGGTGCGGATGATAGAATAAGTATATTCTGGATGTAATCGAGGATTTGCCATGTTTAAAAAGTCTCGCGGTTTCACCTCTCGACTGATGGCGGCAGCGCTAACCGCAGCATTTGTGATGCCCGCTCCGGCTGCGGCACAATTTGGCGGGCTTTTCAAGAAGCGCTCCACAACCGACGGGGAGGCGGTCGAGCGCAGCGCGAACAGCGATTGTGCTTCGGATTCAAAAAGCTCGATCGGGAAATCCATATTGGGCAAGATGATCGGAGATTTTACGCGCCGTGCCGCTAACGGGCTGGGAGTCGCCGGGTCATTCATTCCGCGCGCAGAGGTTGCGGATACGCTGACCGATGCCATCGCCTGTCGGCTCGATCCTGACGAGCAGCTGCAGGCGGCCGAAGCGACACGAAGCGTGACCGCTACTGAACAGATCGGGACCACGTCGGAATGGACCAGCCAGACGCGTCCCGGGGTTTCGGGCAGTTCAACCGCGACGGCAAAAACCCTGACGGCGGACGGCACAAGTTGCATGACCATCACCGATGTTGTTATTGTCGACGGGGAAGAGTCCCGCATATCCAAGCAGATGTGCAGAAATCCGGGAGAGACACGATATATAATCGTGGCATGAATATGAAAAAGATCATCAGAACCGCACTCGTTGCCGCGTCGCTTTTCACCATCGGTGCGACCGAGCCAGGCGCTGCCATGGACCCGGAAAATCCAACCTGTCCGCTGGCACCCAACTGGTCGGCCAACAGCACGATGGAGCTGACGCCGAAGATGATCAATGGCACCAAGATATTGTTCGCGGAAGGCGCTGTCGATGAAGGTCTGCCCGACCGGCTGCGCAAGATGCTGGCCGATAACCCGGATATTTCCGAGATCTGGCTGCGGTCTCCGGGTGGTGTCGCTCGCGCTGGCAACGAAGCGGGCCGTGTGATCCGCGAGGCGGATGCCCTGATCATCACCCGTATTCCACAGGGCTGGACCTGTTTCAGCGCCTGCAATTTCGTGTTCATGGGAGGCCGGGCCCGGATCGTCGAGCCGGGTGCCCATTTCATGGTCCATATGTTCACCATGACCAACGACCGCAATGCCATCAACTACAGCATCGAGATGGGCACCGATTCCACGGTCGGTCTGATCGGTGAAGTCGAGCAGCAAAGCGCGCTGCTGGCCACCGAGGACAATGACTTTCTGATCCGCATGGGCGTATCGCGCAAATTGCTGTCGGAAGTCATGTACCGGACCAATGCCGTGAAGACCGAGGACGGGGACAAGTCGACGCGTCGCTGTCTGACCAATGAGGAAGCGCTGCGCTACAATGTTGCCAATGTCAGTGGCTAGTCCGTGGCGGTCAGAGTTCCAGCCTCGCGAAAATGACAGCGCCCTTTTGCTTTTCTTTTGAAATTATGGCGTTAGCATGGTTGCCATAACCGGGGAGGCAGGACGATGCGTCATATTGCGATCATAGGATCGGGACCCGCAGGCTATTATTCGGCGGAAGCGGCGCAAAGGAAATTTGGCGACGATGTTGCTGTTGACATCATTGACCGTCTGCCCGTTCCCTTTGGCCTGATCCGCACCGGTGTGGCTCCCGACCATCAGTCCATCAAGGCGGTGTCCCGGCGATATGAAAAAACCAATCTCGGCGACAATGTGCGGTTCGTCGGCAATGTGACGGTTGGTCAGGATATCACGGTCAGCGAATTGCAGGATCTTTATGATGCGGTCGTTCTGGCGACGGGTGCGCCTCATGATCGTGAACTCGACATTCCCGGCAGTGATCTTCCCGGCGTCATCGGCAGTGCCGCCTTTGTCGGCTGGTATAATGGCCATCCGGATTTCAGGGACCTTGATCCGCCGCTCGATGCCCGCTCGGTGGCGATTATCGGCAACGGCAATGTCGCACTCGATGTCGCGCGGATATTGGCGAAGACCGAAGATGAATTTGTCGGCAGCGATATCGTGGGGCATGCGCTGGATGCGCTGAAAAACAGCAAGGTCGAGAAAATCACCTTTCTCGGAAGGCGGGGACCGCATCAGATCGCGATGACGCCCAAGGAACTGGGTGAACTGGCGCTGCTGGAACGCGCGAGACCGGTGGTCGAGGCGGAGGATTTTCCGGACCCGGGCGACGACGCGATGCTGGAGCCGGGGATGCGCAAGTCGGTCACCCATTTGCGCAATTTCCAGATCGCCGCCGCCGATGCCCGGCACAAGCCGATCGAGATCATCTTCGACTTTTTTGCCATGCCGGTCGAGGTGCAGGGCGAGGGCAAGGTCGAGCGGCTGATCGTCGAAAGGACCGAGCTGGACCAGAATCTGCGCTCAATCGGGACCGGGGAACGCTATGCGCTGGATTGCCAGATGGTGATCAGTTGCATCGGCTATCGCACGCCGCCGATCGAGGGCGTGCCCTATGAACATGGGCGAGGGCGTTTTGCCAACAGCGATGGCCGGATTTTGCCGGGACTCTATTGCGTCGGCTGGGCCAAGCGCGGTCCGTCGGGCACCATCGGCACCAACAAGCCGGACGGCTTTGCCGTGGTGGACAAGATCGACGAGGATATCGGCTCCAGCAGCCGCAAGGTCGGCCGCCCGGGTCTCGACGCCTTGCTCGCGGAGCGCGGGGTGGAAGCGGTCACCTTCCGCGACTGGAAGAAGATCGAGGAAGCGGAAATTGCTCGCGCCAGGGACGGTTCCCCGCGCGAAAAATTCACCGATATTGCGGAGATGATTGCGGCGCGGAAAACCTAGTCCAGCCAATCCCGCAAGATCGCATTGACTCTTTCCGGGGCTTCCTGCTGCACCCAATGCGAGACGCCGGCCAGGCGATGCAGTTCAAGGTCTGGCACCCATTCTTCGGTGCCGTCGGTGCAGCGGATATCGATTGCGCTGTCTTCCTCGCCCCAGATCATCAGCGTGGGAACGTGCACCATGCCGTCGCCGATTTGCCGCGCGTCGGGGGTGCGGAGCAGGGCGCGGTAATAGTTGATCATCGAGCGCAAAGCGCCGGGCCGGCTCGCAGCACTGGCATAGACCTGCAAATCTTCCTCCGGAAAACGGCTCTTGTCGACGGCCATGCGCGAAAAGGCCCGCTTGATCCGCTCTGCGCCGTTGCGGCCGAGCAGCCATTCCGGCAGTCCGGGCAGCTGGAAAAAGAAAATATACCAGCTTTTCTTCAGCTGATACCAGTGGCGCATTTCCCGCTGCGCGCATTTGGGATGGGGCACGTTCATGATCACCAGCCGGGTCAGCGGACGGATTTTCAGGATCGCGAAATGCCAGGCTATGATTGCACCCCAGTCATGCGCGATCAGCGTGACTTCTTCCGCGCCGCTGGCATCGATCAGCGCCGCGACATCCTGCACCAGGGTGTTCAGCCGGTAGGAGTCGACTTCCTCCGGCTTGCTGGAGCCGCCATAGCCACGCAGATTCGGGGCCCAGACCCTGTAACCCATCTGGACCAGCAGCGGGATCTGGTGACGCCAGGAATAATGCAGTTCGGGGAAGCCGTGCAGACACAGGGCGAGCTTCCTGCCTTCGCCAGCGGTGGCCATTTCTATCTTTTGACCATTAACCTCGATCCATTGCATGGCGATACCGCTCGCCGGGGCCGGGTTCCATGAGAATGAATAGGACATATTCCTTCCTAGCATCAGCAGTCTTTAATCATCCAGTTAAATCTGTTAAACAGACCGCAAATATAAAGGAGAGACTCGATGCATGATCTGGTAATTCGCGGCGGAACTGTAGTGGATGGAACTGGCGGCAAGCCCTTTGTGGCGGATGTCGCGATCGACGGTGACCGGGTCTCTCTGGTGGGAACCGTTACGGCGCAGGGCCGCGAAGAGATTGATGCGACGGGCAAATTCGTCACGCCGGGCTTTGTCGATGTGCACACCCATTATGACGGCCAGGCGACCTGGGATGATGAAATGGCGCCGTCCAGCTGGCATGGCATCACCACGGTGGTGATGGGCAATTGCGGCGTCGGCTTTGCGCCCGCACGGCCCGACCGGCACGAGTGGCTGATCAATCTGATGGAAGGCGTCGAGGATATTCCGGGCACCGCGCTGGCCGAGGGGATGAGCTGGAACTGGGAGACCTTCCCCGAATATCTCGACGAGCTGGAAAGAATGCCGCGCACCGTCGATGTTGCGACCCATGTCCCGCATGGTGCGGTCCGTGCCTATGTTCTGGGCGACCGGGAGAAGCCGGGTGCGGTCCCGACCGAGGACGAGATCGAGCAGATGTCGAAAATCGTCGAGGACGGGCTGAAGGCCGGTGCGCTGGGCTTCTCGACCTCGCGGACGATCCTGCATCGCAGCATCGATGGCGAACTGGTGCCCGGCACGACCGCGACCAAGGAAGAGCTGATCGGCATCGGCCGCGCGATGGGCCGGGTCGGCTATGGCGTGTTCGAAATGGCCAGCGACCTCAACAGGGAATGGGACGAATTCGGCTGGATGGGCGACCTTTCCCGCGAAACCGGGATGCCGGTGACCTTTGCCGCGCTGCAGTCGATTGCCAAGGACCAGTCGCTTGACGAGCAGATTGCCAATATGCGCGCCGAGAATGACAATGGCGCCAATATCGTCGCGCAGATTGCGCTACGCGGGAATGGCATTGTCATGGCCTGGCAGGGGACAGTGCATCCCTTCATCCGTCATCCCAGCTGGATGGCGATGGACGGGCTGAGCTGGGACGAGAAATATGCCAAGCTCAAGGATCCCGCGTTCAAGGCGCAGCTGCTGAGCCAGACCAGCACACCGCCGGAGCAGGTCGACATGATCCCCGTGTTCATGGTGGTGACCCAGGGCTGGGCGGCGCAGTTCGAGATGGACGAGGATTTCGACTATGAACCCCAGGCCGACGAGAGCATTGCCTCGCGCGCTGCGGCCGCCGGCAAGTCGGGCGCGGAATATGCTTATGACCTGCTGATGCGCGATGAGGGCAAGGGATTTATATATCTGCCGTTGCTCAACTATATGGACGGCAATCTCGATTTTCTCGAGACGCTGCAGCAGGCCGACGATACGGTAAACAGCCTGTCCGATGGCGGCGCCCATTGCGGCACGATCTGCGACGCGGCCAGCCCGACCTTCATGCTGGAACATTGGGTGAAGAACCGCAAGCGCGGCACGATCAGCATCGAACATGCGATCAAGCGGCAATGTCTGGATACGGCGCGGCTCTATGGCCTGAATGACCGCGGCCAGCTCAAGCCCGGCTATCTCGCCGACGTCAATGTCATCGATATGGCCCGGATCAAGCTGGGCAAGCCATGGCTGGCGTTCGATCTGCCGGCAGGCGGCAAGCGTTTGCTGCAGAAGGCCGAGGGCTATGACTATACGATCAAGTCGGGGCAGGTAACGTTCAAGGGCGGTGTCGTCACCGACAAGCGTCCGGGCGGCCTGATCCGTGGTCCGCAGCGGGTCGAGATGCTGGAGGCAGCGGAGTAAGTTTGGGGTCGCCCCGGCGCAGGCTGGGGGGCAATCCGGATTAGCTTGGTGTTTGCTGCCGTTCGTGGTGAGCCTGTCGAACCACGCCCCTGGATGAGAGATGTCCTTCGACAGGCTCAGGACGAACGTGATTCTGTGTGCGTTTACTTTTGGCTCCCCTGAGGGGAAATGGGTTAAACCCGCATCGGCATCAGTACGTAGAGTGCCGCCGACTTGTCATTCTCGCGGATCAGCGTCGGGGCGCTGGCATCGGCCAGATGCAGTTCCACGGTATCGCCCTCGATCTCGCCCAGGATATCCATCAGATATTTCGAGTTGAAACCGATTTCGAAGGTCTCGTCCTTGTAGGAACCGGGCACCTCTTCCTCGGCCTTGCCATTTTCGGGCGAGGTGACGGAGAGGGTGATTTTGTCGTCGCCGAGCGCCATCTTGACGGCGCGGGTCTTTTCGGTGGCGATGGTCGAGACGCGGTCGACGCCCTGGGCAAAGCTTTTCGGGTCGATCTTGAGCAGCTTGTCGTTGCCGGTTGGAATGACGCGCGTGTAATCGGGGAAGGTGCCGTCGATCAGCTTGCTGGTCAGGATGGCGGTGCCGAGCGTGAAACGAATCTTGCTGGCCGACAGGTCAATCTGCACCGAGGATTCGCTATTCTCGTCGAGCAATTTGCGCAGCTCGTTGACGCATTTGCGCGGCACGATCACATCTGGCATGCCTTCGGCGCCGGCCGGCCGGGGCAGCGTTACGCGCGCAAGACGGTGGCCATCGGTGGCTGCGGCCTTGAGAACCGGCGTATCCTCGTCCTGCACGTGCAGGAAGATGCCGTTGAGATAATAGCGCGTTTCCTCGGTCGAGATCGCGAAGCGGGTCTTGTCGATGATCTGGATCAGCGAGGTCGCGGGCAATTCGAAACTGGTCGGCAGTTCGCCTTCGGCAATGACCGGGAAATCGTCGCGCGGCAGCGTCTGCAGATTGAACCGGGCGCGGCCGGCGTTGACCTTCATCTTGCCATCGGCAGCGTCGAGCTGGACCTGCGATCCGTCGGGCAATTTGCGGGCGATATCGAACAGGGTGTGCGCCGAAACGGTGGTCGAACCGGCGGTCTCGACCTGGGCCTGGACGGTTTCGACGACCTGGAGATCGAGATCGGTGGCCATCAGCTTGATGCTGCCTTCGGCGCTGGCTTCGATCAGCACGTTGGAGAGGATCGGAATGGTGTTGCGCCGCTCGACCACGGACTGGACATGCCCCAGGCTCTTTAGCAATGCCGCGCGTTCAATGGTCGCTTTCATAAACCGTCCTTCTTGTTCCCAATCGCCCGTGATTATAGATGTGCAGAAATACGCCGCACGTGTTCACGGATCGTCCATGGCTTCATTAACAATAAAGTGCCGCAGGGCAAGCCTGATCGCGGTATCCCTTCCGATAATGCTGTGAAAAACTGTGGAAAAAAGCGTGCAGCTGGCTAAAGCCGCAGGGGCAGGGGGTGGATTTGACCATTTCGGGACAGAACAGGGTTAATATGAGCGGCATGGATACCAACGGAAAGCGCCTGTTTATCGCGCGGCATGGCGAGACCATCTTCAATCTGGCGGGCCGGATACAGGGCGAGCATGTTCATACACCGCTGACCCGCACCGGATTTGCCCAGGCCGATGAAATGGGGCGGGCGCTGGCGCTGCATCTGGCAACCGAGGAACCAGTACTGGATCTCATTGCCTCCGATACCGACCGGGCGTTGCAGACCCTGTCGGTGATCGCCGAACATGTCGGTGCCGACTGGCATCAGGCGCGCAGCGATGCGCGGCTGCGCGAAATCGACATGGGCGAGTGGGGCGGTGCCTGGTATCGCGATCTGGCCGGCAAGCTGGAGATTGACCATCAGGAAGGGCTGTTCGCCACCGTGGCGCCTGGCGGCGAGACCTATCGTGATATCGCGGTGCGGCTTGAACAGTGGCTTGGTGAGCAGGATTTCGCGAGGGATACGGTGCTGATCAGCCACGGGATGACCAGCCGGGTGCTCCGCGGGCTGCTGACCCGACGCGAACCGCATCCGCGCTTTGACACACCAATCGCAGAAGGCTTGCCGCAGGGCTCGATCGTCCAGATTTGCGACGGTGTCGAGACGGTTATTCACCTCGGTGGAGGGGAAGGCGAGAAGGCTTGAAAAAGCGGTTCATTTTCCTGGCCCTGGCAGCGGCTGCGACCCCGGTTCCGGCGATCGCAAAGGATTCTCTCGGCATATTCAACAGCTGGGGGGCGTTTCGCGATCCGGACATTCCGCGCTGTTATGCGATTGCGGAGTCGGAGGAAATTACCGGCAAGGCGCAGCGCAAATCTTTTGCCACCATCGGATTCTGGCCCAAACGATCGATCAGGCGGCAGTTTCATGTTCGCCTGAGCCGCGACCGGTCGACCAACAGCCGGGTGATCGTCAGTATCGGTGGCCGCCGTTTCCAGCTGACCGCCACTCGCTCCGATGGCTGGTCGCAGGACAGGCGCATGGATGCCGCGATCAACGCCGCGATCCGTTCGGCGACCAGTATGACGGTGGAAAGTGTCGGACGGGACGGCAAGCCGATCGTCGATGCCTACCGGCTGCGCGGCGCGGCGACGGCAATTGATGCGGCTTCTCTGGGCTGTTCGCGGTTGCGGTAGATTTTCCTGCAGACAGGTCTTATATGCCGCTCATGCAGATTCCAGGCCATATAGATCCCGTCCCCTTGCCAGCCAAGGTCACTCCCCGCGCCGATGGCCGAGTCGATATTATCGGCCTCAGCCCGCTGCAGATTCGCGATCTGATGCATGAGGCGGGGCTCGACGAAAAACAGGCAAAGCTGCGCTCGAAGCAGCTGTTTCACTGGATTTATCATCGCGGCGTCACCGATTTCCACCAGATGACCGATCTCGGCAAGACATTGCGTCCCTGGCTGGCGGAGCGTTTTGTCGTCGGTCGGCCGGAAATCGTCGAGGCGCACCTGTCGGAGGACGGCACCCGCAAATGGCTGCTGCGCTCGGCCGATGCCCAGGATTATGAGATGGTGTTCATTCCCGATGAGGATCGGGGAACGCTCTGCATCTCGAGCCAGGTCGGATGCACGCTCAACTGCCGTTTCTGCCATACCGGCACGATGCGGCTGGTGCGCAACCTGACGCCCGGCGAGATTGTCGGCCAGGTGATGCTGGCGCGCGATGCGCTGGGCGAATGGCCGAAGGGTGTCATGGATTTCGCCGATGATGAAGAAGCGGAAAATACCAAGGAATATAACCAGGCCTACAAGTCGGACGGGCGGCTGCTGACCAATATCGTGCTGATGGGCATGGGTGAGCCGCTCTATAATTTCGAAAATGTCCGCGATGCGATGAAGATCGTGATGGACGGCGACGGACTGGCGCTTTCGCGCCGCCGGATCACGCTGTCGACCAGCGGCGTGGTGCCGATGATTGCCCGGGCGGGAGCTGAGATCAACGTCAATCTGGCGATCTCACTGCACGCGGTGAACAAGGAAACGCGGGATGAGATCGTGCCGCTCAACCGCAAATATTCGATCGAGGAGCTGCTGCAGGCCTGCGCCGACTATCCCGGCGCGAATAACGCCCGCCGGATCACCTTCGAATATGTCATGCTCAAGGACAAGAATGACAGCGACCAGGATGCCCGCGAGCTGGTCAACCTGCTGCGCAATTATGATCTGCCGGCCAAGGTCAATCTGATCCCGTTCAACCCATGGCCCGGCTCCGATTACGAATGTTCGGCTCCGGAACGGATCAAGGCCTTTTCGAAAATCATTTTCGATGCGGGAATCAGTGCGCCGGTCCGGACGCCGCGCGGCCGGGACATCATGGCGGCCTGCGGCCAGTTGAAATCGGCCAGCGAGAAGAAAAGCCGGGCCGAACTGGATCGTCTGGCGGAAGAGAAGCAGGCCGCTCTGGGCTAGGCGACCGCGATTACGTCAATTTCGACCATCAGATCGGGCAGGGCAAGAGCCCGGACCTCGACGACCGTGTCTGCCGGGTAGGGATATTGAAAATAGACCTTGCGGGCTTGAACGATTTTGGGGAAATTCCCCATGTCCGTCAGATAGATGGTGACCTTGACAATCTGGTCCCTGCTGCTGCCCGCGGCGTGCAGAAGCCGGTCAATATTGTGGAACACCTGCTGCAGTTGCGCATCGAAATCACCGGGGCCTACGACTTCACCCTGTTCATTTATCGCCGCCTGACCGGAAAAGAAAATCACATTCCCGACCTGCCAACCCGGCGATATCGCATAAGGGGCTAGCGGATCGGGATCGAGCTTGATGACCTGTTTATATGTGCCCATGATGGTTCATCCTTCAAAGCCGAGCCTTTCTTGTGCAGGCAATCGGCAACATTTTAAAGACAAAAAACCGATGCATATGGCGGCGATATTCGCCGCACCCGTTTATTTACCATAGTGAAGCGATGTAACGACGGGCTTGGCAACGACGAACCAGCGGTTAGAGTAGCCGCATGCTGAAGGAGGCCGTCATTTCCCCAACACCGCGCCATTGCCTGACCACCCGCCTGTGGCACTGGATCAATGCTTTGTGTCTGCTCGTTCTGCTGATGAGCGGTCTGACCATTTTCAACGCCCATCCGCGCCTCTACTGGGGCGAATATGGAGCCAATAATGATCCTGCCTGGCTGGCGGTCGGCTCATCGGAACGGACCGGTTATCTGCGACTGGGCGAAATGCGCATCGAGACGACCGGTTTTCTGGGAAACTGGAAGGACAGCGAAGGGCGCACGCGGACATGGGCCTTTCCGGGCTGGGCGACCATTCCGTCCAATTACAGCCTGGCCGATGGTCGGCGCTGGCATTTTTTCTTTGCGTGGATATTCGCTCTCGGTCTGACCCTGTTCATGATCCGGTCGCTGTGGAACCGGCATATTCAGAAAGATCTGCGCATGCGGGAACAGGAGTGGCGACCCTCGCATATCTGGCATTCGTTGCGGGATCACACCAGGATTTCTGCGATCCGGAAATCCTCAGGCGAACCCTATAATGTGATCCAGAAACTGACCTATATCGGGGTGATATTCATCCTGCTGCCGCTGATGATCGCGACCGGTCTCACCATGTCTCCGGCGATGGATGCCAACTGGCCGTTCCTGACCGATCTGTTTGGCGGTCGCCAGTCGGCGCGGTCGGTGCATTTTCTGACCGCATTTCTGCTGGTCGTATTTTTCCTGATCCATATTGTGATGGTTCTGCTGTCCCGGCCGGTCCGGCAAATCCGGGCGATGATCACGGGCGGGCACGCAAGGGAGAGCGGACAATGACGATCCTTACCAGACGCAAATTGATCACCAGCGCTGCGATCGGCGCTGGTGGCCTGCTGACCGGCTGCGATGCACTCAATCGCAGCCCGGCTTTTCAGGATGTACTGGCCAGCGCCGAAACCGCCAATTTCACGGTCCAGCGCGCGCTTGGCGACCGGATGGAGCTGGCCAGCGAATATCGCGTGGCCGATCTGTCTCCGGTCTTTCGCGCCAATGGTACGCGCGATCCGGGAACGCCTGCCTATGCGGCGAGCGCGGCACAGGGATTCGCCGACTGGCGACTGCGGCTGACCGGGCTGTTCGTCAGGCCGCAGATATTCAGCCTGGCCGCTCTGCAATCGCTGCCGCAGCGGACCCAGATCACGCGCCATGACTGTGTCGAAGGCTGGAGCGCGATCGGACAATGGACCGGCGTGCCGCTGAAAATCCTGCTGGATATCGCGCAATTGCAGCCCAGCGCACGCTTTCTGGTATTTCACTGTGCCGACCGGCTGGGCGGGCGGCCATATTATGAAAGCATCGATCTGTTGGAGGGCTTTCATCCGCAGACGATTCTGGCGCATCAACTGAACGGAGAGCCGCTGCCCGTGGCCAATGGCGCGCCGTTGCGGCTCAGGGTCGAACGCCAGCTGGGCTACAAGCAGGCCAAATATGTGACCGGCGTTCAGGCGGTGGCCTCGCTTGCCGGTATCGGCGAAGGCAAGGGTGGCTATTGGCAAGACGTCGCAAATTATGAATGGTATGCCGGTATCTGAGCAACGGGATTCGGGATCTCCACAGGAGTGAAAATATGTCACTATTGGGCAAATTTCTGCAAAATGTGATTGAAAAAGGCACAATTCGCATCATCCATGCCGACGGATCGACCGAGACTTTCGGAACGTCCGCGAAAGGCTATCCCGATGTTGCCATACGGCTCGCAGACAAGGGCGTGATCCGGCAGATTCTGCTCGACCCTCGGCTCGGTGCTGCCGAAACCTTCATGGATGGTCGCCTGATCGTGGAAGAGGGCGACATCATGCAACTGGTCGAACTGCTGCGCGCGAACCGGCCGTTCGAACGTGGCGGGGAGTTGCGGGAACCTGGTTTCTTCAAGAAAGCGCGCGACTATGCGGCGGCCAGTGTTGACCGGTTCAATTTCCGCGGCAGGGCCAAACGCAACGTCGCGCATCATTATGATATCGGCAATGACCTGTACGAGCTGTTCCTGGACGATGACCTGCAATATAGTTGTGCCTATTGGGACTTCGACCGGCGGGGACCCGACATGACGCTGGAGCAGGCGCAGGAGGATAAAAAGGCCCATATTGCCGCCAAGCTGGATCTGAAGCCCGGACAGAGGGTGCTCGATATTGGCTGCGGCTGGGGCGGCATGGCCCTCTATCTGCACCATCAAACAGGCGTCGAAGTGCTCGGCATCACCCTGAGCGAGGAGCAGCTCAAAAAGGCGAGGGAGCGCGCGGAGCAGGAAGGCGTGGCCGACAAGGTGAAGTTCGAGCTGATCGACTATCGCGATCTGGCGGAGCGCGCGCCCGGAGCGTTTGACCGGATCGTTTCTGTCGGCATGTTCGAACATGTGGGAACGCCCATGTACCGGACCTTTTTCCGGTGTTGCGCCAATCTGATGACCGACGACGGGGTGATGCTGCTGCACACGATCGGGCGGATGGGCGGACCGGGTACGACCGATGCCTTCACTCGCAAATATATTTTTCCGGGCGGCTATATCCCGGCGCTGAGCGAAACGCTGGAGGCGAGCGAGCATTACCGGCTGATCCCGACCGATATTGAGACCCTGCGGCTGCATTATGCTTTCACCCTGCGCGAATGGTACAAAAGAACGGTGCGCAACCGGGCCAAGATTGTCGCTCTCTATGACGAGCGTTTCTACCGGATGTGGACATTCTATCTGGCCGGCGCGACCGCGGCGTTTGAAAATGGCGGGATGTGCAATTACCAGATTCAGTTCAGCCGCAACCGCAGCAGCTTGCCCCTGACTCGCGACTATATAGGCGAGACGGAGAAAAAACTTCGCGGCGGATGATCTGAGGAAACACCTTCCTGCACAATCGGGCGATTATTCCGGGTAGCGGTCGTTCATCAAAAGCCAGTTGTTTCTTATCAGTTGTTCCAGTACTTCCAGATCTACCTGCTCCAGCCGGTTGATATAGAGGCAGGATTTTCCCACACTATGCTTGCCGAGTTGCCCCAGCAGCCGTTGCTGTTCGGCTTCCGCCTCCGGCGTGCAATAGGCGCCCATCAGATAAAGCGTGAGCTTTGCCTTGCGCGGCGAAAAACCCGTGCGGCACATGGTGCCTTGCCGACCGCTGTCATATTTATAATTATAGCTGCCAAAGCCGATGATGCTGGGACCCCACATGGCGGGTTCCTCTCCGGTGACTTTTCGGAACAGGTCGATCAGTTGCCGGGCTTCGTCCTGCCTGCGTTCCGGCTCGGCGGCGGCGACGAAGGCGTCGACGTCGGCGCTGGTTGGTTTTGTTTTCATATCCGCTTTTGCCATGATCCTCTCCCGATTATTCCAGCATATCATATTGCACGGCAAATTGGAGCCTGTTAGGCGCGGCGCTTAATTCATGGAAAGACGAGATTATGAGCGATTCCGTTAAACGTGTGGTTTTGGCCTTTTCCGGCGGCCTCGATACCAGCGTCATCCTCAAGTGGCTGCAACAGGAATATCAGTGCGAGGTGGTGACCTTTACCGCCGATCTGGGGCAGGGCGAGGAACTGGGGCCGGCACGCCGGGTTGCGGAAACCTTGGGCGTCAAGCCTGAGCATATCTTCATCGACGATCTGCGCGAGGAATTTGTCAAGGATTTCGTCTTTCCGATGATGCGCGCCAATGCGCTCTATGAAGGCCTCTATCTGCTCGGCACCTCGATCGCACGCCCGCTGATTTCCAAGCGCCAGATCGAGATTGCCAAGCTGACCAACGCGGACGCCGTAGCGCATGGCGCAACCGGCAAGGGCAATGACCAGATCCGCTTCGAACTGGGCTATTACGGTCTTAATCCCGACGTTAAGGTTATCGCCCCCTGGCGCGAATGGGATCTGACCAGCCGCACCCGGCTGATCGAATTTGCCGAGAAGCACCAGATTCCGATTCCGAAAGACAAGCGCGGGGAATCGCCATTTTCGTGCGACGCCAACATGCTGCACACCTCTTCGGAGGGCAAGGTGCTCGAGGATCCGTGGGAAGAAGTGCCCGACTATGTCTATTCGCGGACCAACAATCCCGAGGATGCGCCGGATACGCCCGAATATATCACGATTGATTTCGAACGCGGCGACGGTGTCGCGATCAATGGCGAGGCGATGAGCCCTGCGACGCTGCTGGAGAAGCTCAACGAATATGGCCGCGAGCATGGCATCGGCCGGCTCGATCTGGTCGAGAACCGCTATATCGGCATGAAATCGCGCGGCATGTACGAAACGCCGGGCGGCACCATCTATCATGCTGCCCATCGCGGCATCGAGCAATTGACGCTGGATCGCGGCGCGGCGCATCTGAAGGATGAACTGGCCCCGCGCTACGCCGAACTGGTCTATAACGGCTTCTGGTTCTCGCCAGAGCGGGAGATGCTGCAGGCAGCGATCGATCACAGCCAGGCGCGGGTCAATGGCACGGTGCGGCTGAAGCTCTACAAGGGATCGGTGAACGTCGTTGGACGCAAGTCGCCCGACAGTCTGTACAGCGAAAAGGTCGTGACCTTTGAGGATGATGCCGGTGCCTATGACCAGAAAGACGCGGAAGGCTTTATCAAGCTCAACGCTCTCAGGCTCAAACTGCTCGGCAAGCGCAATGGTTAAAAGCTGTTCCGGCTAGTTCATGCTGATTCCCCTCCTTCTGCTCCTCGCGGGCTTTGTGATATTGATCGTGGGTGGCGAACTGCTGGTCCGCGGCGCGGTCCGCGTGGCGGAACGGGCGGGAATGTCGGAGCTGCTGATCGGACTGACGATCGTCGGTTTCGGGACATCGGCTCCTGAGCTCGTCGCCAGTGTGGAGGCGGCGCGCGCGGGATCGCCGGGGATTGCCTGGGGCAATATTGTCGGTTCCAACCTCGCCAACAGTCTGATGATTCTGGGTGCGGCGTCGCTGATCCTGCCGGTGGTGGTACCCAGGGGCCCCTTGTGGCGCGACGGCGGGCTGGCGCTTGTGGCGACGATCATGCTGTGGCTGGTGGCCAGCACGACGGGTATCACCGTTTCCATCGGCGTCGTCTTTCTGATCATCCTCCTCGCTTATCTTGCCTATGCCTATCGCGCCGAGCAGACACAGCCGGCCGGTGCCAGCGCCCTGCACGAAAAAGCGGAAGCGCTGGAAATTTCCGACGCGCATTTGCACGATGTTCAGCCGCTGTGGCGATCGATCGCGGTGCTATTGTTCGGCATCGTGCTCATCGTGCTCGGCGGGCGCTGGCTGGTCGAAGGGGCGGTTGATCTGGCCCGTCTGGTGGGGATGAGCGAAGCGGTTATCGGCCTGACGGTCATCGCGATCGGTACCTCGCTGCCGGAACTCGTGACCTCGGTCATTGCTGCCTACAAGGGGGCCAGCGCGGTTGCCCTGGGCAATGTGCTGGGGTCCAATATTTTCAACCTGCTGTTGATTGGTGGCGTTACCGCGATCATTGCTCCGGGCACTATTCCGGGCGAAATCACCGGCTTTGGGCTGCCGGTGCTGGTGGCAGCGTCGGTGCTGCTGCTGATATTTGCCGCCACCGGTAGAAAGATCACCCGCTGGGAAGGGGGGATATTGCTGGTCACCTATCTTGCGCTGCTGGTCTATAATATTGTGGCGGTTTGAATCAGGCGTTGCAATTTCCAGAATCTCTCCCTAAATAACATCCATCCCAACATTTTGAGATTTGAAGGGGCTGGCGCCAGACGGGGCCGGCAACGAGGGTCTTGCATTTGGAAATGGAACTGATTTGACGGATATTGAAACCCTGACCACCCTGATCAAGCCCGAAGCAGATGCTTTGGGGTTCGAGCTGGTGCGGGTACAATTTGTGTCCGGGGCGGAAGAGCCGACCCTGCAGATCATGGCCGAGCGCCCGGAGACCGGGCAGCTGGGCATCGATGACTGTGCGGCCCTGTCGCGGCGCATCTCGGCGAAGTTCGATGATCTGGAGGAAGCAGGCCGCGATCCGATCGACCATGCCTATCGGCTGGAAGTCAGCTCTCCCGGCATTGATCGTCCGCTGACCCGCGCGAAAGATTACCAGAACTGGTCCGGCCATGAAGCGAGAATCAATCTGGTCGACGCTGTTGCCGGCAAGAAACAGCTGCGCGGTATGCTGGAAGGCATAGAAGGCGAGACGATAAAGATTGACGATCGCGAGACGGGAAGTCAGGAGACGCCCCTGGCAAATGTCCATAGCGCGAAATTGATTCTGACCGACGCCCTGATTGCTGCAACCGTTCCGGTTTCAGCGGACGGTGCGGACGAAATTGAAGAACAGACTTTAGAAGAACAGGAAGACTAATCATGGGCAGTGCTATTTCAGCCAATAAAGCCGAATTGCTCGCTATTGCGACCGCCGTTGCGACGGAAAAGATGATCGACAAGGCGATCGTGATCGAGGCGCTGGAAGAGGCGATCCAGAAGGCCGCCCGCGCCCGCTATGGTGCCGAGAATGACATTCGCGCAAAGTTCGATGTTAACACCGGCGACCTGCGCTTGTGGCGCGTTGTCGAAGTGGTCGACGAGGTCGAGGATTATTTCAAGCAGGTCGATATCAAGCAGGCAGAGAAGCTCGAGCCCGGTGCCAAGGTTGGCGACTTCATCGTCGATCCGCTGCCGGAAGTCGATCTCGGACGTATTGATGCCCAGTCCGCCAAGCAGGTCATTTTTCAGAAGGTCCGCGATGCCGAACGCGAGCGGCAATATGAGGAATTCAAGGACCGCGCGGGTGAAATCATCACCGGCGTCGTCAAGTCGGTCGAATTTGGCCATGTCGTTGTTGATCTGGGCCGCGCCGAGGGCGTGATCCGCCGCGACCAGCAGATTCCGCGCGAAGCGGCCCGGGTTGGTGATCGCGTCCGCGCCCTGATCCTGGATGTCCGCCGCGAAAACCGTGGCCCGCAGATATTCCTGTCCCGCGCCCATCCTGATTTCATGCGGCATCTGTTCGCACAGGAAGTGCCGGAAATTTACGACGGTATCATCGAGATCAAGGCTGCTGCCCGCGATCCGGGTTCGCGCGCCAAGATCGGCGTGATCAGCCATGACAGCTCGATTGACCCGGTCGGCGCCTGCGTCGGCATGAAGGGTAGCCGCGTGCAGGCTGTCGTGCAGGAAATGCAGGGCGAAAAAATCGATATCATTCCCTGGTCGGAAGATATTGCGACCTTCGTGGTCAACGCGTTGCAGCCCGCCACCGTCAGCCGTGTGGTCATCGACGAGGAAGAAGGCCGGATCGAAGTTGTTGTTCCCGACGACCAGCTCAGCCTCGCCATCGGCCGTCGCGGCCAGAATGTCCGTTTGGCTTCGCAGCTGACCGGCCTGGCGATCGATATCATGACCGAAGCCGATTCGAGCGAGAAGCGGCAGGCCGAATTTGCTGCAAGGACCGAGATGTTCCAGGAAGATCTGGACGTCGATGAAACCCTGTCGCAGCTGCTGGTTGCCGAAGGCTTTAGCGAACTCGAAGAAGTTGCCTATGTCGCGCCGGAAGAAATTTCCAGCATCGAGGGCTTTGACGAGGAACTGGCTGCCGAATTGCAGAACCGTGCGCTCGAGGCGCTGGAACGGCGCGAAGCGGCTGCCCGCGAAAAGCGTACCGAACTGGGTGTGGAAGACGCGATTGCCGAATTGCCGCATCTGACCGAAGCCATGCTGGTGACGCTTGGTGAAGCCGGTCTCAAGACTCTCGATGATGTTGCCGACCTGGCGACTGACGAGCTGGTGCTGAAACGGAAATCCGAACCGCGTCGCCGCAACGATAATCGCAAGCCCGAACCGGATGGTGTGCTGGCCAAATATGGCCTGACCGAAGAGCAGGGCAACGAGATCATCATGGCCGCTCGCGCGCACTGGTTCGAGGATGAAGAGCCAGCGGCTGCCGCCACCGAAGAAACCGGGGAGGACGCTGATGCGGAATCCCCCCAATGAGACGCGGTCTAAACCTCTAGATCAAGCGCCTTATCGTAAATGCATATTGACTGGGGAAAGCCTTCCCCAGGAGCAATTGATGCGTCTTGCGATGGGGCCCGACGGGCAGATTGCACCCGATGTGCGCGCCAAGGCTCCGGGCCGGGGCGCGTGGATCGGCGTTAATCGTGTTGCTCTGGAAGCGGCTCAGGCAAAGGGGCAGCTGAAAGGCGCGCTGGCACGGGCGTTCAAGACTGGTCAGTTCACTATTCCGGAAAATCTTGCGGAACTGCTTGAATCTGCGCTGGAACGCTCCACCTTGGACCGACTGGGTCTGGAAGCGCGCGGCGGTACGTTGCTCGCCGGTTCGGAGAAGATCGAAACCGCTGCGCGGCAGGGTGAACTCCACATGCTGCTCCATGCGGCCGACGCTGGCCGCGATGGCTGCGCCAACCTGGACCAGGCCTGGCGAGTGGGAAGTGACCGTGAGGGCGAAAATATTCACGGTCTGATATTGCCAGTGGACCGGCAGGGGCTTTCTGTGGCATTGGGCCGCCAGAATGTGGTACATATCGGGATAACCGACAAGCGCGCGGCGGCGCGGATTTCGCACAGCCTGAATAGATGGCTTCACTTTATCGGTTCTGGTAAAGTCGATGATGGTGCCGAAATGAAGGTTGCGTGATCCGGTTATGAAAAGCCGGCAAGAGATTGCAGTAATTACTATTTTAAGGATTAAGTCTGTTCGATGAGTGAAGAAACAAAAGATACGCCAAAACCTGCACGCAAACCCCTCGGGTTGAAGCGGTCGGTTGAACCTGGCGAAGTCAAACAGACGTTCAGCCACGGACGCACCAACAAGGTTGTGGTCGAAGTCAAACGCAAGAAGCTGGTCGGCAAGCCCGGCGCACAGGAAGCGGCGAAGGAAATCGTCAAGGAAACACCTGCGCCTGCTCCGAAGCCCGCTCCCAAGCCGGCCCCGAAGAAACAGCCCGTTGCGCCCAAGGTGGACGACGGCCTGACTCGTCAGGAATTGCAGGCAAAATTGCTGCGTGAAGCAGAAGAAGCCCGCCTCGAGGCCATGCAGGAAGCGCGCAAGCGTGATACGCTGGAGAAGAAAGAGCAGACCGCAGAAGAGAAGAAACGGGCTGAAGAAAACCGCAAGGCCGAAGAAGAACAGGCACGCAAGGCGAAGGAAGATATCGCCGCGGCGGAAAAAGCTGCTGCCGAGGCACCTCCCGTGGCCGAACCTGTCAGCGAGGAGACCGCTGCGCCGAAAACCGATGCGCGGCCGCCGGCTCGCAAATTCACCCCTGTGGAATCGCCAAAACGGCCGAAGCCGGAGAAGAAAGAGCAGAAAGTCGGGCGCGAGGATCGCGCCGATCGCCGCCAGTCCGGCAAGCTGACCGTCAACCGCGCGCTGCGCGGCGAAGATGGCGCGGCACGGGCTCGTTCGCTGGCTGCGCTGAAACGCGCCCGCGAAAAGGAAAAACGCGCCCAGCGTTCGGGACGGCCAAGCGAACCGCGCGAAAAGCAGATCCGCTCTGTCATCGTGCCGGAAGCCATCACCGTCCAGGAACTGGCAAAACGTATGGGCGAAAAGGGTGCCGATCTGGTCAAATCCCTGTTCAACATGGGCTCGATGGTTACCGTCAACCAGACGATTGACCAGGATACCGCCGAATTGCTGGTCGAGGAATTCGGCCACAATATCCAGCGTGTGTCGGAGTCCGACGTTGAAATCGACACCAATGCCGATGTTGATCCGGAAGAAACGCTGATGCCGCGTCCACCGGTGGTCACGATCATGGGCCATGTCGATCACGGCAAGACCTCGCTGCTCGATGCGCTGCGCGGAACCGATGTGGTTGCCGGCGAAGCGGGCGGCATCACCCAGCATATCGGCGCCTATCAGGTGACGATGAAGAATGGCGACAAGGTCACCTTCCTCGATACGCCGGGCCATGAAGCCTTTACCGAAATGCGGATGCGCGGTGCCAATGTCACCGATATCGTGATCCTGGTGGTTGCAGCCGATGACGGCCTGATGCCGCAGACGATCGAGGCGATCAACCATACCAAGGCCGCCGGCGTGCCGATGATCGTGGCGATCAACAAGATCGACAAGGAAGGCGCAGACCCGACAACGGTCCGCACCCGCCTGCTCGAGCATGAAATCATCGTCGAGGAAATGTCCGGTGACGTTCTGGACGCCGAGGTTTCGGCGCTCAAGAAAATCGGGCTCGAAGAGCTGATGGACAAGATTCACGTCCAGGCCGAGTTGCTGGAACTGAAGGCGCGTCCCGACCGTCCTGCTGAAGGCGCAGTGGTTGAGGCTAAGCTGGATATCGGGCGCGGTCCGGTGGCCACCGTTCTGATCGAACGCGGTACGCTGAAACGCGGCGATGTCTTTGTGGTTGGCTCACAGACCGGCAAGGTCCGGGCGATGATCGACGACAAGGGCCAGCAGGTCAAGGAAGCAGGACCGTCCACGCCAGTAGAAGTGCTGGGCATATCGGGCGTTCCGTCTGCCGGTGACAAGCTGACCGTGGTCGAGAACGAAGGCCGTGCCCGCGAAGTGGCTGCCTATCGTGCCGAGCAGGAGAAGCTGAAGCGCACCACGCAGGCACCGACCAGCCTGGAAAATATGTTCTCTGCCGCTGCCAACAGCGCTGTGGAGTTCCCCGTGCTGGTCAAGGCCGACGTGCAGGGTTCGACCGAAGCCATCGTGCAGGCGCTGAACAAGATTTCGAACGACGATATCAAGGTGCGCATCCTGCACAGCGGTGTCGGCGCGATTACGGAATCGGATGTGACTTTGGCTGGCGCGAGCAAGGCGCCGATCATCGGCTTCAACGTTCGTCCCAACGCCAAGGCGCGCGAAATCGCCAAGCGCGATGGTGTCCGCTTCAAATATTTCGACATCATCTATGATCTGACCGACGATATCCGTGCCGAAATGGCTGGTGAACTCGGCCCGGAAAAGATCGAGAATGTGGTCGGCCGTGCGGAAGTCAAGGACGTGTTCAAGTCGGGCAAGAAGGACAAGGCAGCCGGCTTGCTGGTTACCGAAGGGGCACTGCGCAAGGGCCTGTTCGCCCGTCTTACCCGCGACGATGTCATTGTCAGCGCAACGACCATCGCGTCGCTGCGCCGCTTCAAGGACGATGTCGAGGAAGTCCGGGCCGGCATGGAATGCGGTGCGGTTCTGGAAGATACCAACGATATCAAGCCAGGCGATATGCTCGAAGTCTTCCAGGTTACGGAGAAAGAACGGGTACTCTGACGCAATCGTCAACCCGGCTTTGATCCGGGAATCCAGAGGGATCGGGCGCGCAATCTGTGGCGGTCCCTCCGGGGGCTGAATGCAAGGCTGCTCAAGGGTGGCCCATTTCGGCATGGCGGATTTGAGGTTTATTATTGTGGCAAAATATAACGATACATCCCCCGAAGGCCGTTCGGTCCGCCTGCTGCGGGTCGGCGAGCAGGTGCGGCATATCCTGTCGGAACTGCTGATGCGCGGCGAGGTGCATGATGTGGTGCTGACCTCGCACAGCGTCAGCGTCACCGAAGTGCGCATGTCGCCCGATCTGCGCCATGCTACCGTGTTCGTGAAGCCGCTGCTGGGGGCGAATGAGGCCGATGTGCTGAAGGCGCTCAGGACCAACACGGCTTTCTTCCAGAAGGAAGTCGCCAAGCGGGTGCAGATGAAATATGCGGCGAAGCTGAAATTCCTGGCCGACGAGAGCTTTGACACTGCGGAGCATATCGAAAGCCTGCTCAACAATCCCAAGGTGGCGCAGGATCTGTCGAAGGAATCTGACGGCGAATAATGCCGTTCGTCCTGAGCCTGTCGAAGGACGGTTTCAGGACGCAAATGGGCTTCGACAGGCTCAGCCCGAACGGTTATGAAGCGGTACCTATGGCCAAGCTCTATTTCTATTATGCGTCGATGAACGCCGGCAAGTCGAGCAATCTGCTGCAGGCGGCCTTCAACTATGGCGAGCGCGGCATGAAGGTGATGCTATGGACCGCAGCGATCGATAACCGGGCGAGTTTCGGCGCCATTGCCTCGCGGATCGGACTCCATGCCGATGCCCATCGCTTTAGCGAGGAAACGGACTTGTTTGGCGCCATAAGCGAGGAGCATGAGCGAGGCGAACTGGCTTGCGTGATGATCGACGAAGCGCAGTTTCTGACCGAAAGTCAGGTCTGGCAGCTCGCGCGCATCGCCGATGAAATGGGCATTCCGGTGCTTTGCTATGGTCTGCGGACCGACTTTCAGGGCAATCTGTTCACCGGATCGGCCAAGCTGCTGGGCATCGCCGACAGTCTGGTGGAACTGAAGGCGGTCTGCGAATGCGGACGCAAGGCGACGATGAACCTGCGCATCGACGAAGCGGGCAGGGCGATTGCCGCCGGTGCGCAGACCGAAATAGGCGGCAATGAAAGCTATCTGGCTCTGTGCCGGAAACATTTCCGGGAGCGGCTGAATGGCTGAACTGTCGACAATATTGGAGCAGGGGCCGGTGCGGCTCGAACCGCTTGCCGAACATCATCTCGAACCGCTTCGCGCGGCCTGCGCGGAAGATCGGGATATCTGGGAGATATACCCGGTTTCTATGCTCGACGAGAATTTCGACCAGGCGATCGAGGCCTTTCACGATACCAGCAACTGGGTCCGCTTTGCCGTCATTAACCGCGAAACCGGCAAGCTGGTAGGGATGACCAACTATATCAATCCTGATCCCAAGACCAAAGTGACGGAAATCGGCGGCACCTATATTGCCCCCTCGGTTCGCGGCATCGGCTTTAACGACAGCATGAAGAAGCTGATGATCGATCATGCCTTTTCGCAAGGCTTCACCCGCATCGAATTTCGCGTCGATACCCGCAACAAGCGCTCGATGGCAGCGGTGCTGAAACTGGGCGCCAAGCACGAGGGCACGTTGCGCAGGAACCGGATCACCTGGACCGGCTATGTGCGGGACACGGCGGTGTTTGGGCTGCTGAAAGAAGAGTGGGCGCGTTGAAACCGCACGGCTGGATCATACTGGACAAACCGCTGGAACTTGGCTCGACCCAGGCGGTCGGAGCGGTGAAGCGCAATTTGCGGGAGGCGGGCTTGCTCGGCATGGGCAAGGACAAGCTGAAGGTCGGCCATGGCGGGACGCTGGACCCGCTGGCGACCGGGGTCCTGCCGATCGCGATCGGCGAGGCGACCAAGCTGTGCGGACGGATGCTGGATGCGTCGAAAATTTATGAGTTTACCATCGGTTTCGGGACGGAAACCGAGACGCTGGACGTCGAGGGGGCGGTTACCGAGACATCCGACCATCGACCGACGCTGGCGCAAGTGGAAGCGATATTGCCGCGGTTTACGGGCCCGATCGAGCAGATACCGCCCAAATATTCGGCGCTGAAGATCGACGGCAAGCGGGCCTATGATCTGGCGCGCGCTGGCGTGGACGTGGAGATGAAGCTGCGGGGGGTAGAGATCTATAGTCTATCCGTTCGGCACCCTGATGCCGCCACTCGTCATCCTGAACTTGTTTCAGGATCCCCCGAGGTCCTGAAACAAGTTCAGGATGACGAACCATTGGCAGAAATCACGCTCACGGCCACTGTCTCCAAGGGCACCTATATCCGGTCCCTTGCCCGGGATATCGCGCGGGCCCTTGATACGGTCGGCCATGTCACCATGTTAAGGAGGACCAAGGCCGGTCCCTTCACCCTGGAACGGGCGATTTCGCTGGACAAACTCAACGAAATCGGTAAGGGCGCGGACATTACAGACTATCTTTTGCCGCTGGAGGCAGGGCTGGACGACATCCCGGCTTATGACCTCACTCCTGATCAGGCAAAACTGCTTCGGCAAGGCATGACGCTGGACGAACAGGAAATGATCGGGAACCCCGCACTCAACGGGCTTTTTCTGGCGACAGAGAACCAAGGTTCTCCGGTTGCGCTGGCCGAGCTTGTTGATGGCACCGTCAAGGTGGTTCGCGGGTTCAATATGTGAATGATGTTCGAAGGAAAAATATATGACGATCACCGCAGAAAAAAAACAGGAACTGATCAAGAAATTCGCCCAGACCGAGGGTGACACCGGTTCCCCGGAAGTTCAGGTCGCCGTGCTCACCGAGCGCATCGTGAACCTGACCGAGCATTTCAAGGGCCATCACAAGGACAATCACTCGCGTCGCGGATTGCTGATGATGGTCAACAAGCGGCGCAGCCTGCTGGACTATCTTCGCAAGAAGGATGTCGAGCGCTATGCCAAGCTGATCAAGGATCTTGGTCTGCGTAAGTAGGAATTTTGAAGGCGGCCCCCTGAGTGGGGCCGTTTTCTTATGACGTTAGTGGCGAGCATTTCAAACCACGATACTCCGATGAGAGCTGTCCCTTGACAGGCTCGAGACTAACGGCAAACCGGCCAATCTCCGCAATAAGGCGAAGACAAGCCAAGCAAGGGGGGTGAAAGTCACCCCGAACCGCTGTTCAGCCGGATTGCTGGACACAAGAAAGCCCCCGCACTGCATAGGGCAGGCGGGACAAAGGAAAATACGAATGTTTGATATCAAGAAAGTTGAAATGGAGTGGGGCGGACAGACCCTCACCCTCGAAACGGGCCGTATTGCCCGTCAGGCTGATGGCGCGGTGCTCGCGACCCTCGGCGAAACGGTTGTGCTGTGCGCAGTCACCGCCGCCAAATCGGTACGCGAAGGGCAGGATTTCTTTCCGCTCACCGTCCACTATCAGGAAAAATTCTCAGCCGCCGGTCGTATCCCGGGTGGCTTCTTCAAGCGTGAAGGCCGCGCGACGGAAAAGGAAACGCTGACCTCGCGTTTGATCGACCGTCCTTGCCGTCCGCTGTTCCCCGAAGGTTTCTACAACGAAATCAACGTGATCTGTCAGGTGATGAGCTATGATGGCGTCAACGAGCCCGACATTCTGGCGATGGTTGCGGCATCCGCTGCGCTGACCATTTCCGGCGTTCCGTTCATGGGACCAATCGGTGCCGCTCGCGTCGGTTACAAGGAAGGCGAATATCAGCTGAACCCGTCGATGGAAGAAGTCGCCAAGGGCGAACTCGACCTGGTCGTCGCTGGCACCATGGGCGCCGTGATGATGGTTGAATCCGAAGCACAGGAGCTTTCTGAAGAAGTCATGCTTGGTGCCGTGCAATTCGCGCATGATGCGTCGAAGCAGGTTGCGGGTCTGATCATCGATCTGGCTGAACAGGCTGCAAAAGAACCCTGGCAGCTTGATGCCGGCGAAGACAATAGCGCGATCAAGGAAGACCTGCGCAAGCTGGTCGGAAAAGATATCGCTGCGGCCTACAAGAAGACCGACAAGTCGGAGCGTAGCAACGCCCTGAACGCGGTTCGCGAGAAGGCCAAGGAAAAATACGCCGACGCAGACGGCCAGACCCAGATGACCGCCGGCAAGATGGTCAAGAAGCTGGAAGCCGAAATCGTTCGCGGCGCGATCCTCAAGGATGGCACCCGTATCGATGGCCGCAAGCTCGATCAGGTTCGCCCGATCGAAGCCATGGTTGGCCTGCTGCCACGGACCCACGGTTCGGCTCTGTTCACGCGCGGTGAAACGCAGGCAATCGTGACCACGACCTTGGGCACCAAGGACGCCGAGCAGATGATCGACGGGCTCGACGGTCTGAGCTACACCAACTTCATGCTGCACTATAACTTCCCGCCTTATTCGGTCGGTGAAGTGGGTCGTTTCGGCTTTACCAGCCGCCGCGAAACCGGCCACGGCAAGCTCGCATTCCGCGCGCTTCGCCCGGTATTGCCGACAGTGGAAGACTTCCCTTACACGATCCGCGTGCTGTCCGACATCACCGAGTCCAATGGCTCGTCCTCGATGGCGACCGTCTGCGGCGGTTCGCTGGCGATGATGGATGCCGGTGTGCCGCTGACGCGCCCGGTTTCCGGTATCGCGATGGGCCTGATCCTCGAAGGCGAAGATTTTGCGGTTCTGTCCGACATCCTCGGCGACGAAGATCATCTCGGCGACATGGACTTCAAGGTAGCGGGTACCGAAAAGGGTATCACGTCCTTGCAGATGGACATCAAGGTTGCCGGCATCACGCAGGAAATCATGAAGTCCGCTCTGGAACAGGCCAGCGGCGGTCGTGCACATATCCTCGGTGAAATGAGCAAGGCGCTCAGCTCCGTTCGTACCGAAATGTCCGAACATGCTCCGCGTATCGAAACCTTGCAGATCAACAAGGAAAAGATCCGTGAAGTGATCGGCACCGGCGGTAAGGTGATCCGTGAAATCGTTGCGGAAACCGGCGCCAAGGTCGATATCGACGACGAAGGCCTGATCAAGGTTTCCTCTTCCGACAAGTCCCAGATCGATGCGGCGATCGCATGGATCAAGGGCATTGTCGAAGAAGCGGAAGTCGGCAAGGTCTATGACGGCAAGGTTGTGAACCTGGTGGACTTTGGCGCATTCGTGAATTTCATGGGCGGCAAGGACGGTCTCGTCCACGTCTCGGAAATCAAGAATGAGCGGGTCGAGAAGGTCTCCGACGTTCTGAGCGAAGGCCAGGAAGTCAAGGTCAAGGTTCTCGAGATCGACCAGCGCGGCAAGGTTCGCCTGTCGATGCGAGTTGTCGATCAGGAAACCGGCGAAGAGCTGGAGGACACCCGTCCTGCACGCGAACCGCGCGGCGACAAGCCACGCGGTGGCCCACGCCGTGATGGCGGTGGTCGCGGACGCGATGGTGGCGGACGTGGCCGTGACGGCGGCGGACGCGGCCGGAACAATGATGGCCCGAAGAATGAAGGCGGCGGCGATATTCCGTTGCCGGCTTCGATCACCGAAGACTAGATTTTGCCAAATCAATCAAATGGGGCCCGGAGCGATCCGGGCCCTTTTTTTTATCCGCTCGGCCCCGGGGCCGCATGTGGCTGACACCGGTTTCCCCGGGGAAAAATTTCAACCAAGGACGGCGGATTAATGTCTGGTAAAGCTGCAAGCGAACACGGAGTGTCTATCCGTCCAGCCGCTTTTTTTGCTTTATTCTTGGCTGGATGAAAACAAGCGGTTAAGAGGTCTGCCATATGAGAAAACACATGATCAAATGGGCCGTGATAGGCCTCTCCGCCACGATGCTTTCCGGCTGTGCGATGTTCGGCGGTGGCAGCGGCGGTCGCGGCACCGACACGCGCTATGTCGCGCGCGATGTGGACACGCTCTACAATGCCGCGAAAGAGCGTCTGGATCGCGGCCAGTACAAGATTGCTGCGGCGCTGTTCGATGAAGTCGAGCGCCAGCATCCCTATTCGCCCTGGGCCCGCCGTGCGCAGCAGATGAGCGCCTTCAGCTATTATATGGCGGCCGACTATAACAAGGCGATCGAATCGTCGCGTCGCTTCCTGTCGATCCATCCGGGCAACAAGGATGCGCCTTATGCCTATTATCTGATCGCGCTCTGCTATTATGAGCAGATCAGTGATGTGACCCGCGACCAGAAGATCACCGAGCAGGCGTTGGCGTCGCTTGGCGAGGTTGCCCGCCGCTATCCCAATTCGCGCTATGCCGCAGATGCCAAGCTGAAAATGGATCTGGTCAACGACCATCTGGCCGGCAAGGAAATGGAAATCGGCCGTTTTTACCAGCGGCGCGGCAAGTGGCTGGCCGCCACGATCCGCTTCCGGACGGTGATCGAGAAATATCAGACCACCACCCATACGCCGGAAGCGCTAATGCGTCTCACCGAATCCTATCTGGCGCTGGGCATCCCGGTGGAAGCGAAGAAGACCGCTGCGGTTCTGGGCGCCAACTATCCCGGTACCAAATGGTATGAGCGGGCCTATGAGCTGGTCAACAAGTACGGCACCACTTAAGCCACGCCCATGCTGCAATGCGTTGCGGCCAGGGTAAAGCTGTTTTAAGAGGGCTCTGTGCTGCAGTCCCTTTCCATCCGCGATATTGTGCTGATCGAGGCGCTCGATCTCGAGTTCGGGCCGGGGCTGACCGTGTTGACCGGCGAGACCGGCGCGGGCAAGTCGATTCTGCTCGACAGTCTCGGGCTGGCGCTGGGCAATCGGGCGGATAGCGGGCTGGTTCGCCAGGGCACCGAAAAGGCGCAGGTTACCGCGAGTTTTGCGCCGCCCGTAGCGGGCAGCAGGCTGGCCGCTACGCTTACCGAGAATGATATCGACATCGAAGCCGGCGAGCCGCTGATCATCAAGCGGTCGGTCAAGGCCGACGGCGGCAGCCGCGCCTTTATCAACGACCAGCCCTGTTCCGCGACCCTGTTGCGCGCGATCGGCAGCCAGCTGATCGAGATTCACGGCCAGCATGACGATCGCGGGCTGATCAACCCCAAGGGCCATAGGGCGCTGCTCGATGCCTTTGCCGGTGTCGAGGCCGCTGCGGTACGCGAGGCTTTTGATGCCTGGCAGACGGCGAAGGCCGCGCTGGAGCAGGCGAAAGCGGATGTCGAGGCGGCGGAACAGGACCGCGACTATCTTGAGCACAGCGTTGCCGAACTGAGCAAGTTTGCGCCGCAGCCCGGCGAGGAGCAGGAACTGGCGCTGGAACGGGCGACGATGATGAAGGGCGAGAAGCTGACCGGCGATCTCGAGGCGATTCGGGCGGCCTTTGATGGCTCCAACGGCGGGCTGGCCTCGCTTCGCTCGGCGGCGCGGCGGCTCGATATGATTGCCGAGGATCATCCCTTGCTCAAGGAGGCGCTGGAGGCGCTCGACCGTTCGATCATCGATGCGACCGAGGCCGAGGACAAGCTCAACGAGGCGGCGGCGGCGCTGTCTTTCGACCCGCAGCGACTCGACGATATGGAGACCCGGCTGTTCGATCTCAGGGGGCTGGCGCGCAAGCACCGGGTAGAGCCGGATCAGCTCTCCAACCTGTTGAATGAGCTGGAGAAAAAGCTGGCGGCGATCAGCGATGGCGGGCGGACGCTGGAAGAACTGGAAGCATCTTTGGCGAATGCGAAAGCCGCTTATGTGGCGGCGGCGGAAAAGCTGCGGGCGCAGCGGGCCAAGGCGGCGAAGGCGCTCGACAAGGCGGTGGCCGGCGAGCTGGCGCCGCTCAAGCTGGATGCCGCCCGATTTGAGACTTTGCTTGAAGAATTATCCGAAGAGCATTGGAATAAAAGCGGAATGGACCGGATCGAGTTTCTGATCTCGACCAACCCGGGGGCGCCGCTGGCGCCGCTCGGCAAGATTGCGTCCGGTGGCGAGCTTTCGCGGTTCATTCTGGCCTTGAAAGTCGCATTGGCGGAAGAATATGGCCTGAAATCGATCATTTTTGACGAAGTCGACCGCGGCGTCGGCGGTGCAGTCGCCTCGGCGATCGGCGACCGCCTGTCCCGCCTGTCGAAGGGCGCGCAGCTGCTCGTCGTCACCCACAGCCCGCAGGTCGCCTCCAAGGGCGATGCCCATATGCTGATCAACAAGTCGCTCAGCGGCACCGTCTCGCGCACCGATGTCCGGGCGCTGGACGACGAGGGCCGGCGGCAGGAGATTGCGCGGATGCTGTCGGGGGCGGATGTGACCGATGAGGCGAGAGCGCAGGCGGACCGGTTGCTGGAGGGGGTTTGACGATGTCAGGCATTCAAACAGTTCTATCAGTATTCGGTGGCGTAGGACTGTCGGCTTTCGCTGTTGCTGTTGCGTGTTACGGCCTTTTCAGGTGGCTGGGAGAAAAGTGGCTGTCTTCCAAGTTTGATCAGCGGATGGAAGATTATAAGCACCTTCAAGTTAGAGAATTAGAGTCACTGAAGCTCAAAATTAATTCAATGTTGGATCGATCTGTAAAACTTAATAAGCTAGAGTTCGATATACTCCCGAAAATCTGGCAAAAACTTACCGAAGCGCATGGTGAGGTTTCGCGATTCACGAGCCCAATGCAATCATATCCTGATTTGGATCGAATGGGGTCAACAGAACGGGAAGAGTTTGTCAAAGACTTGGACTTTAAAGATTATCAGAAACATGAAATTTTAGAAGCATCGGATAAAAACAAAAAGTATCAAGAAATAGAATTCTGGAAACGACTTAACGATGCCAATAAAGTCTATGTGAACTTTAACAATTTCTACATTACGAATACGATTTTCCTTGCCGACGAAATGAAGGCAAAGATCGACGAACTTAGAGATATGATGTATGATGCAATGCAGGAAGCACGATTTGAAAAGGAATATGGGGAACCTCGGAAAGACAGGTACGAAAAGCGCGAGATTTTGAGGAAAGAAGGTCGATCAAAAGTCGACGACGTAAGGGAAGAATTTCGCAAAAAATTGTTGCTTTGGCGAGAGGAATTGGACGTTTCATCTGTGCAACACAAGGCTTTGGAAAAGTGACAACCGAAGCCGATGCCGCAAACGAATTGATGCGCCTGGCGCGCAAGATTGCCAAGCATAACCGGCTCTATCATGCCGAGGATTCGCCGGAAATTTCCGATGCGGACTATGATGCGCTGGTCAAGCGGAACAACGAGCTGGAAGAGGCCTTTCCGCATCTGGTGCGGGACGACAGTCCCAACAAGCTGGTCGGGGCGGCGGTGGCGGCTTCGCCCTTGTCCAAGGTGGCGCACGAGCAGCGGATGTACAGTCTCGACAACGGCTTTGCCGACGAGGATATTGCCGAATGGCTGGCGCGGGTGCGGCGTTTTCTGAATCTGGCGGAGGATGAACCGGTGGCGGTGACTGCCGAGGACAAGATTGACGGGCTGTCCTGTTCGCTGCGCTATGAAAAGGGCGAGCTGGTGCTGGCGGCGACGCGCGGGGACGGGCAGGTTGGCGAGGATGTGACCGCGAATGTGCGGATGATTGGGGATATTCCGACGATTCTGTGTCCCCGCGAAGGCGGGGATCCATCTCCCGATGGTGCTGCCGAGGAGATGCCGGGAGATGGGCTCCCGCCTTCGCGGGAGCACGCCGTTCCGGCGGTGTTCGAAATCCGCGGCGAGGTCTATATGGCGAAGGCGGATTTTGCCGGGCTTAACGAGCGGTTGATGGACGAGGGGCGGGCCGAGGCGGAGGCCAAGGGGGTGGAGTTTGATCCCGAGAAGGTTCGGCAGTTTGCCAATCCGCGCAATGCTGCCGCGGGGTCGCTGCGGCAGAAGGATGCCAATATTACCGCGAAGCGGCCGCTCAAATTCTGGGCGCATGGCTGGGGCGTGCACAGCGAACTGCCGGCCGACACTTCGCTCGGGGTGATGGAGGCGATCGCCAGCTGGGGCGTGCCGGTGTCGCCGCTGGTCAAGCGGATGGACAGTCTTGACGAGATGTTGGCCCATTATCGCCATATCGAGGCGGAACGGGCGGATATGGCTTATGATATCGACGGCGTGGTCTACAAGGTCGACCGGCTCGACTGGCAGCAGCGGCTGGGCTTTGTCGCCAAGTCGCCGCGCTGGGCGATCGCGCATAAATTCCCTGCCGAGCAGGCGCAGACGACGCTGGAAAGCATCGATATCCAGGTCGGCCGCACCGGCAAGCTGACTCCGGTGGGACGGCTGAAGCCGGTCACCGTCGGCGGCGTGGTGGTGTCCAATGTGACTTTGCACAATCGCGACGAGATCGAGCGGCTCGGCGTGCGGCCCGGCGACCGGGTGCTGGTGCAGCGGGCGGGCGACGTGATCCCGCAGGTGGTCGAAAATCTGACTCGCGACGAGAGCCGCGAAGCCTATCATTTCCCCGACCATTGCCCCGAATGCGGCAGCGAGGCGGTGGCCGAGGAAGGCGAGGTCGATGTCCGCTGCACCGGCGGCCTGATCTGCCCGGCGCAGCGCTTCCAGCGGCTGGCGCATTTTGTCTCGCGCGCGGCGCTCGATATCGACGGGCTGGGCGAGAAGAGCATCGCCGAATTTATCGCCGCCGGGCTGATCGAGAGTCCGGCGGATATTTTCCGGCTGCGCAAGCATCGCGCGGAGATACTGGCGCGCGAGGGCTGGCAGGACAAGTCTGTGGATAATCTGTTGGCGGCTGTGGAAAAGAAACGGCAGCCGGATGCGGCGCGGCTTTTGTTCGGGCTGGGGATTCGGCATATCGGCACGGTGACGGCGGGGGATTTGCTGAAGAATTTCCGGACTCTCCAGCGGTTGCGGGAAATTGCGGAGCTGGCACAGGCATCCGAGGAATATCGTTCGTCTCGAGCGCAGGCGGGAGACGGTGAGGCGGGGCAAAGTGTCTCGACTTCGCTCGACACGAACGGCGAGGCCCTCGACACGAACGGGGAGGATGGCGCAACTCCTGAAGGCGATGCGGCCTGGGCGGAGATTATCTCGATCGACGGGGTCGGGCCGACGGTGGCGCAGGCGCTGGCTGATTTCTTTCATGAACCGCACAATCGCGAAGTCTGGGACGATCTGCTGAGCGAGGTTTCCCCTCCCGATTATATCGTCGAAACCCGCGAAAGCGCGGTGAGCGGCAAGACGATTGTTTTTACTGGCAAGCTGGAGACGATGAGCCGCGATGAGGCCAAGGCGCAGGCCGAGGCACTGGGGGCGAAGGCTTCGGGTTCGGTGAGCGCGAAGACCGATCTGCTGGTCGCCGGGCCGGGCGCGGGATCGAAGATGAAGAAGGCGGCGGAGCTGGGGATCGAGGTGATCGATGAGGCGGCCTGGGCAGAAATTGTGAAGGCAGCTGGATCGGATTGACAGTCTAGGGCCCGAGTGTAGATTATCCGTCAAGGGGGAAATATTTGGTGTCGAAACTTAGCGCTGTGGTGAACAAACCGGCATTCGCCTCTTTGTTTCTTGGTTTGGCTCAGGTCGGGGCGATGGCTTCTCCGGCATCCGCCCAGAATTCCGAAACATCAACATCGGCCGCCGTCAGCACGCTGGCCCAGCGGATCGATGCGGAAGAAGAAGTCGATGCTTCGGTCGATCCTTCGGCGTCTCTGGCGGGTCGCAAGCTGCTGCTCGAGGAAGCGCTGACACCGGACAGCCCCGATCCGCGATCGGTCGGGCGTGTACACCATCTGATTGGTCAGGCCTATTTCCATCTTGGCGATGTCGAGCAGGCCTTTTCGGCTTTCCAGTCGGCGGAAGCCTCCCTGGCCGAAGCGGGGGAAGAAGCACGGGCCGATCTGATCAAGGTGCGATCGGACCTGGCGGTTATCTATAATTACAAGGGCGAGCATGAAAAGGCGCGCAAGAACTTCCTCGACGCTTTGGCTTTCTGGGAGGAAAAAGCTGCGGGCAAGCCGCATCTTGAGCTTGCCACCGCGCTCAACAATGTGGCCGCCAGCGAACTGGAACAGGGCAATCTGGCTGCGGCGCTGGAATATAACCAGCGTGCAACCGATATGGCGCTGTCGCTGGATCCGGTACCGGTCGATACGCCGGTATGGCTCGCCAACCGGATCGTCTATCTTTACCAAGCCGGGCAGACCGATGCGGCCATTGCAGCGGGTCGCGACGGCCTGGCGAAGATGCGGGAGATATTGCCGGCAGACCATCCCTCGAACGGCAACATGCTCGCCAATATGGCCAGCCTGCTGTACCGGCAAGGCCGCCCCAATGATGCGCTCGATTTTGCACGGCGGGCCTTTGAAGTGCAGGAAAAGGCTGCCGGTTCGCCGACCCAGAATAGCGCGGCGATCCGGTCCATCTACGCCAGCGCGCTGATCGCAAAAGGCGACTATGCTGATGCGATCACCTTTCTTGACGCGGCGCTGCCGATCCTGGTCGAGCAATTGGGCGCTGAATCGGACCGGACGCTGCTCGCCCGCACCTATCGGGCAACCGCATTGTCGCAACTGGGACGCTATGATGAAGCGCTGGCCGAGCAGCGGGCGGTTGCTCTGATCTCCGATTCCAAGCTTCCGGAATTTCACCGTGACCGGGCCGGATCCTATATCGGACTGGCTTCCATTGCGCTCAGAGCCGACCGGCTTGATATTGCCCGGGAGGCGGTTTCCCAGGCTGTCGTCTTGCAATCGCAGGCGCTGGTTGCCGAACATCCGGACGTTCTCGCCACCAAGGCAATGGCGCTTGCCATCGATAGCCGCCTGCAACTGCGATCGGCAGCGGAGCTGACCCGCGAGGCGAAGGCGTTGCTGCTGGTCATGCAACGCAACCTGAGCCTTTCGCAAAATGGCACCATTGGCCAGCGAGAGCGCGCTGCCTTTGCCTATCTCGCTGAAGTTCTGCTGCGCGCCGGAGAGGATCTCGAGACCAGTTTTCTGGCGCTGCAATATGTCGCCTTCAGCAGACTCGATTCGATTCCGCAGCCCGATACACCGACCGATGATCTGGATCAGAAGGATGCCGATCTTGTGCGTCAATATGCTGACCTGCGGTCCCAGCGCAGCGCTCTGCTTGATGCGGCGAGCAGCCGTATCGGCAATGCGAAAGCGGAATTTTCCCTGGCCGATGACGTTGCGGCGGTCGCCGAAATCGATCGCAAGATGGCAAGCGCCGAGCAGCAGATCAAGACAGCCGGTCTGACGAAATATTTGCCGGTTCAGACATTCGAGCCGCTGGTGGTGGCCGATGTCCATGCCGCCCTGAGCGAAAGCTCGGCGTTGCTGATGGCCGCAGAGCTGAATGACCAGATTGCGGTTTTCTATGTCGATGCCGCCCAAAGCGTCGCTGTGCTCTCGGAGCTTTCGGCGCAGGATGCGAAAGCATATGTCGATCGCATTCGGACCTCCGTGAACCCGCTGACCGCGGCGCAGACCAAATTTGACGAGGTGGCGGCGCAAAAATTATATGATGGCCTGCTGGGCGCACTGCCTGCCGACCTGTTGGCGAAGCGGTCGGAACTATATTATGTCGCCAACGGGGCGCTGGATGCGCTGCCATTCTCTCTATTGTCTGCGCAAGAGACAGGCCCTGATGGCCAGGCGGCCTCGCATTTTCTGATCGACAGGATCGGACTGGCCCAGCTTCCCTCGGTCCAGTTTCTGAAACGGGCAGGGGGCACCGAAACGCTTGGCAATGTCGAACTTTTTCTGGGCATCGGGGCGGCATCCAGCGGCAAGAATGACTATCCAACCCTTGCATCGCGGTCGGCCAGCGACGCGCGCCTGGTTGCCGATCTGCCCGCATTGTCGGCCAGTGACGCGGAGTTGCGCGATCTTGCCGCCATCATCGGAGGCAAGGAAAGCGCATTGCTGCTGGGGCCGGATGCGACCGAGACCGCGATCTCCGCGATGGTGGTGCCGCCGGAATCGATCATTGCCTTCGCCACCCATGGCCTGGTCTCCGGCGAGCTGGAAGGACTCAAGGAACCGGCTTTGCTGGTCGCCCCCGATGATCAGTCTGACGGACTGCTGACCGTGTCCGAAATTGCCAGATTGTCGCTGCCGGCCGAATGGGTGATCCTGTCGGCATGCAACAGCGCGGCTTCGATCGGCCCGGATGATCCCGGATTGTCCGGTCTGGCAGAAGCCTTCATGCGGGCAGGCGGGCGCCACATATTGGCGACCCACTGGATTGTGCAGGACGATATTGCCAGGCTGCTGACGGTCGAGACGCTGAAATTCGCTGGCGAAGGCTTCTCGGCGCCGCAATCGCTGCAGCGCGCGATTGCCACTGTCCGGGCGCGGTCGGATGGCGCGCTTCATCCGGCATTCTGGGCCCCGTTCATGGTCATTGGTCGCTAGAATTTACGGGATTATAACGGGCTTGCCTCATATTTTGGCAGCGGCCTCGATCTCGGCCAGTTCCCTGACCCCGTGTCCGCCTTCCCGATTCTCCGGAAAGATCGGCCAGGCCAGTTGCTGGCCCAGGGTGGCGGGGGCGAGATTTTCGACGCCGTAGCTTTCGGGATAGCGGCGAGTGATATGGGCGGTGCCGAACAGGACATCCCAGAAGAACAGCAGATTGCCGAAATTGCCCTTATAATGGGTCACGCCGTCGCTCTTGTGCCGGCCATGATGGGCGTGATGCGTCGCCGGGGTGGAGATGGTGCGCTCGACCAGCCACATGACCGGTGACAGCCATTTGATCTTGTACAGCGGCGCGTCCCAGGCGACATCGCTGTGGGCGCCGACGATCACCGCCATCTTGACGATGATATAACCGACATAGACCCAGCCGAGCCCGAGATAGATCAGCGCGCCGGAAAACCAGATGCTCGGCATGGTCAGATAATAGAAGATATTGTTCCGGTAGACCAAGCGCACGCTCATGTAGCGAGCATTGTGGTGCGACCGGTGCAGATTGTAGAGAAAGGGCACGCTGTGCGACAGCCGGTGCCACCAATATTGCATCATGTCGTCGAGCACGAGGAACAGCGCGATCGCGGCGATCAGCGGGATGCCGGCGAGAGCGTCCTGCCATTGCGGTGCGACGCCGGCGAGGATGAACTGGGTGGCGAGAAAGATGGCGGGCTGGGTAATGGCCAGCAGCACGAACGAGCCGATGATTTCGACGAGAGCATCATCGCGGGTCTGCTCCGGCTTGCTGAACAGCCTGGTGCGAAAAAATTCGAGCAGGCCGAAGCCAAGAAATATGCCGGTGATTGCCAGAAGTTCAGGTCGCATTCTCTTTCTCCCTCTCCATTGCTTGCGAGGATGCGATAGCGGATGTAGAGAAGGTCAAATGCAAATAAGTTTTCAATTGCACGGCTATTTATGACGACGGCCTCTCCGATCGCCGGAACCGGCTTTGTCATGGCGCTTCCCGAGACGGTTCGCGCGGATTTGCTGGCGCGCGGCAAGCGGCGCTATTTCGACAGGGGGCAGATCATCCAGCAGCGCGGCGACCCGGCGCGCGAATTCTGGTATGTCGAGAGCGGGTCGGTGCAGATCGGCCGCTATGGCATGGACGGGCGGCTGACGCTGTTCGCCCTGATCGGGGCTGGCGAGACTTTTGGCGAACTGGCCTTTCTCGGCGAGTTTCCGCGCACCGTCGACGCCATTGCCGGGTCGGATTGCCAGCTGATCCGGATCGGGGACAAGGAATTGCAGAGCCTGATGGATTCGGATCCGGCGGTCACCCGGCTGCTGCTCAAGACCATGGCGCTGACCGTGCAGCAGGCGTTCAACCTGATCGAGTCGAGTCGCAATCTGTCGGTGCCGCAACGACTGGCGCAGGCCCTGCTGCAGCTGTGCGGCGATCAGCAGGACGGGGCGCGGATCATGGCGACGCAGCAGGATCTGGCCGATCTGGTGGGGGTGTCGCGGGTATCGCTGGGCAAGGCGCTGGCTGGGCTGGAGGCCGCGGGGATGATCGAACCGGGCTACGGATTTGTGACGGTCCGGGACAGCAACGGCTTGCGGGCGGTCATTGGCGGCTAGCGGCTGGTGCCGCTGTCCGGAAACCAGCGCATCACGCCACCCTGGAAGGGCGTCCACAGGCCGGTGCGGATGCCGGCCCGCTGCAGCACTTCGCTGGTCCAGTTGTTGCAGGTGTGCAGGGCGCTGTAATGGCCGTGTGACCGGTAGAACAGGTCCGAGGCGCCATAGCCCGGCGAGGGCTGCGACCGATACTGGTCGTCGAGCAGGAATTTTTCCTCGATCGCGGCGGCGATCTTGCGATATTCGGCAGCGCTGACTTTCAGGCGGCGGCGATACGGGGGATAAGCCTGTGGATATCGCAGGTGATCGACGTGGACAAGCACATGGTCGCTGCCGAAAATCGCGCTCATCGCGTCGCTGGCGCGCAGGTCCTGCCACTCGCGGGTGTTGCGATAGACGCCTTCATGGCCCCAGCCGACCAGGATATGGCTGCCGTAGCGCGACGGATCAGCGAGATCTTCGGGCCGGACCAGCGGCGTCCAGTCGTGGACATCGCTCCAGATCGGCATGACGATCCCGGTGTGCAGGCCATTGCTCTCGACGAACAGTTCGATGCCGTCGTCAGGGCTTTGCCAGTCCGGATTGGCGGGCAGCAGGCTGCCGGCGAGGGCGGCCATCAGATAAAGCGCAACGATCGCGGCCAGCGCAAGCGCTCCGCGTTTCAGGAATATAAGCAAAGTAGTTGCCATTGAAACCTTTTTTGCGTTAAGATGCGGCCATGTCCAGCAAGCCCCAAACCGAAACCCATGTCTATGACAAGCCGCCAGCGCACGCAAATGCCGACTGGACGATCGATCAGGACTGGCAAAGCTATACGCAGGAAGACCACGAGACCTGGGACATCTTGTTCGCGCGACAGCAGAAGATGCTGCCGGGCCGCGCCTCGCAGGCCTTTCTGAACGGCATCGACATATTGAATTTGTCGCGGCCCGGCATTCCCGATTTTGATGAGCTCAACCGGATCCTGATGGACGCGACCGGCTGGCAGGTGGTGGCGGTGCCCGGCCTGGTGCCCGATGATGTGTTTTTCGACCATCTTGCCAACCGGCGTTTTGTCTCCGGCAACTTTATCCGTCGGCGCGACCAGCTCGACTATCTGCAGGAACCGGATATTTTTCACGATGTCTTCGGCCATGTGCCGATGCTCGCCGACCAGCGCTTTGCCGACTATATGGTGGCTTATGGCCGCGGCGGGCTCAGGGCGCTGAAATATGGCACGCTGAAGCAGCTCGCCCGGCTCTACTGGTATACGGTCGAATTCGGTCTGATCCAGGAGGACGAGGGCCTGCGCATCTATGGTGCGGGGATTGTGTCCAGCTATGGCGAGAGCGTCTTTGCGCTCGACGATCCGAGCCCCAACCGCATCCTGTTCGATCTTGAACGGGTGCTGCGCACCGAATATCGGATCGACGATTATCAGCAGAATTATTTCGTCATCCCCAGCCTCGACGAGCTGCTGCGGGTGACGGTCGAGACCGATTTCAAGCCGGTCTATGACCGGATTGCCGGGCTGCCGGACATCAAGATCGCCGAGATCGTCGAGGGCGATGTCGTGCTGACTGAGGGAACGCAGGAATATGCGCGGTCACAGGCTGGGGAAGCCACGGTCGTTTGATTGGGTGCCCCTGCGCAGGCAGGGGTCCATCTAGGACCAGTCCGTCTAAGCGCACCTTTGGGAGATGGGCACCTGCCTGCGCAGGTGCACAACTAGCATTCCCCGAAATAATCCGATGCCAGCGGCGATTTCTTGCGGTGCGGTTTGCGGGTCCAGCCATATTTCTTCGCCTTTACCAGAGTCAGGCACGGCCATTCATTGTCGAGATGGGTGTGCTTCAGGCGAAAGCCCTCGCGGACATAGGCGCGGACCACGTCGTTTTTCTGGCGGGTCAGCAGGCCGGCGAGCAGCAATACCGTTCCGGCTGCTGACGCGGTGGCGATCTGCGGGGCGAGGGCGACCAGCGGACCGGCGAGGATATTGGCGATGATCAGGTCGAACGGTGCCCGGTTGCGGAGCGCGGGATGGTCGAGGCCGTTGCTCTGGACCAGCCGGATATGGCGGCGGCCATTGCCCAGCGGGATGGCATTTAGTTCCGCATTGGCCTCGGTCACGGCGACCGCAACCGGATCGATATCGCTGGCGATGATCCGGGCGTCGGGCCACAGATGATAAGCGGCAAAGGCGAGCAGGCCGGTGCCGGTGCCCAGATCGGCGATATTGCGGAACCGGTGGCCGGTGCGCCGGAGCTGGTCGAGGCTCTGCAGACAGCCCATCGTCGTCTCATGATGGCCGGTGCCAAAGGCGCGGCCGGCATCGATACAGATATTGGTCAGCCTGGCATCGTCCGATGGCTGGTCGCTGGAGGTGTGGACATGGAAGCGCCCGGCGCGCAGCGGCTCCAGGCCCTGCTGGCTCAGCGACACCCAGTCCTCGTCGCCCAGCCGCTCGACCAGCGGCTCGACTCCGGCTGTTCTGGCCGAAGGGGACAATTGCAGAAGATTGCCGATCAGTTCCGGTTCCGGCTGCGTCTCGCAATAGACATCGATCATCCATGCGTCCGGATGTTTCACATCAATCTCGCTGGCAACGATCGTTGGCGTCGAATCGCTTGAGCTGATGAACAGATTGTCCTCGGACAGCGCCCGGGCCTCGGCGCGGGTGCAGGGGATCGAGACCTTCCAGGTTTCGCTCATCGCAAGAGCCGTTCAGGCATCAACATTTTCCTGCTCCAGCTTGTCCGTGGCTTCCATCCACAGCGCTTCGGCCTTGTCCAGCTTGTCCTGGGTTTCGGCGCGCAATTTCATCAGGTCGGACATCGCCAGATCGGCATGTTTCGGTTCCGCCGAGGCGGGATCGAACATCGCCCGGTCGATGGCGGAGATATCCGCTGCCAGCAACTGCATCTGCTTTTCGGTGCTGGTGACCTGCTTGCGCAATTCGGTCTGCTGCTTGCGCCGTTCCGCCGCCGCGCGCCGTTCGTCCTTGCGGTTGCCGCCGCTGCCCTTGCCGGACGCGGAGCCCGGCTGGTTCTTGCCGAGCACGAAATCGGTATAATCCTTCAGCGTCCCGGCAAATTCCTCGGCCTTGCCGCTGTCGACCATCACCAGCCGGTCAGCGGTAAGTTCCAGCATATGGCGGTCATGGCTGACCAGAATGACGGCGCCGCTATATTCGTTGAGCGCGTGCACCAGCGCCTCGCGCGCGTCGACATCGAGATGGTTGGTCGGCTCATCGAGGATCAGCAGATGCGGCGCATCGCGGGTGATCATCGCCAGCGCCAGCCGGGCGCGTTCGCCGCCGGACAGCTTGCCGACCTTGATCGTCGCCTTGTCGCCGGAAAAGCCGAAGCGGCCGAGTTGGGCGCGGACCGCGCCCGGTTTCGCGTCCTTCATCAGCCGGGTCATATGTTCCAGCGGGGTATCCGTGGTGTCCAGTTCCTCGACCTGATATTGGGTGAAATAGCCGACGGTCAGCTTGCCCGACTTGTTGATAGAGCCTTTTTTGGGTTCCAGCTGGCTGGCGAGCAGCCGGGCGAGCGTGGTCTTGCCATTGCCGTTGCGGCCGAGCAGGGCGGTCCGGTCATCGGGATCGAGCCGCATGTTGAGGCCGGACAGAATGATATTGTCGCCATAGCCGACAGATGCATCGTCCAGCGTGATCAGGGGCGGTTTCAGTTCCGCCGGGCTGGGGAAGTGGAAGCTGAGCGACGGGTCGTCGATCGCCTCCGCAATCGGCTCCATGCGGGCCAGCGCCTTGACCCGGCTCTGCGCCTGTTTCGCGCTGTGCGCCTTGGCGCCCCAGCGGGAGACGAAGGATTCGAGCTTCTCTCGCTGGGCAATCTGCTTTTCACGCGAGGAAGCGAGCTGGGCCTGGCGCTCGGCCCGCTGCTTCTCGAACGCGTCATAGCCACCGGGATAGAGCGTGGTGGTGCCGTGCTGCAGATGCAGGATATGGTCGACGACATTGTTGAGCAGGTCGCGCTCATGGCTGATGACGAGGATCGTTGCCTGATAGCTGGTCAGGAAATTTTCCAGCCACAGGGTTGCCTCGAGATCGAGATGGTTCGAGGGCTCGTCGAGCAGCAGCACTTCCGGCTGCGAGAATAGCAAGGCCGCCAGCGCCACGCGCATCCGCCAGCCGCCGGAGAAACTGTCCATCGGTTGCTGCTGGGCCTCTTCATCAAAGCCAAGGCCGATCAGAATCTTCGCGGCGCGGGCCGGGGCGCTGTGCGCCTCGATCATGTTCAGCCGCTCGTGGATCTCGCCGATCCGATGCGGATCGGTAGCGGTTTCCGCCTCTTCGAGCAGCGACGCGCGCTCCACATCCGCCGCCAGCACGGTATCCAGCGGGCTGTCCTGTCCGGCCGGGGCCTCCTGCGCGATATAGCCGAGCCGGGCGTCCTTGGGCATGTCGACGGTGCCGTCATCCGGCTCCAGCATGCCCGCGATCACCTTCATCAGCGTCGACTTGCCGGCGCCGTTGCGGCCGATCATGCCGACGCGCGCGCCGGGTGGCAGCGCAGCGCTTGCGCCATCGAGGATCACGGTGCCGCCAAGGCGCACGGTTATATTGTTGAAATTCAGCATGGGGTGCCGTTAGCCGAGCCTTCACATTAGTGCAAAAGATAGCGTAAAAAACTTCATGTGCAAATCACGCTCTGAATGACTAGTGTCAGGGCAGTTGAGAATTTTTCAGGAGTTTTGCTTTGTTTTCTGGTCGCACCATCGCCTTGTTTTCCGCCACCGCCATGATGATTGTATCGCCGGTCCAGGCCCAGTCCCCGGACCAGGCCGTCGATATCAGCGCCGATGAAGTGACCCGGACGGTCAGGACGCTGACTCTCGACCAGTTCGAGGGCCGTGCGCCCGGCACTGCGGGCGAGGACCGGACGATCGGCTATCTGATCGGGCGATTCCAGGCGCTTGGGCTGGAACCCGGCGGGGTTGACGGTAGCTGGACCCAGCGGGTGCCGCTGTTGCACACCCGGCTCGGCAAGCCGGAAACGCTTAATTTTTCCATTGATGGCAAGGGCATGGCGCTGAATCCGGGCAAGGATATATATGTGTCGACGCTGCAGCCCAAGGACCGGGCGGTGGTAGACAAGGCGGAAATGGTGTTTGTCGGCTATGGCGTGACCGCCCCCGAACGCGGCTGGGACGATTTCAAGGATGTTGACCTGAAGGGCAAGGTCGCGGTCTTTCTGGTCAACGACCCGGATTTTGCCGCCGCTGCCGATGAAGCGGTGGCCGGCAAATTCGGCGGCCGGGCGATGACCTATTATGGCCGCTGGACCTACAAGTTCGAGGAAGCCTCGCGGCGCGGCGCAGTGGCGGCGCTGATCGTCCACGAGACCGAAGCCGCCGGCTATGGCTGGAGCGTGGTCGAAAGCCCGCAGGGTGAAAATTACGGCATTGCCAAGCCGGATGACGAAGTCACCAGCCTCGCGCTGCAGGGCTGGATCAGCGGGGGAACGGCGCAGAAATTGTTCGACGATGCCGGGCTTGATCTGGCGAAGCTGCGGGTCGCCGCGAGAAAGAGCGATTTCACGCCGGTGCCGATGGGAGCAAGCTTTACCGCCGACTATCCGGTGGAGCAGGAAACCGTGCAAAGCCAGAATGTCTTCGGCAAGATCCCCGGCAAGGCGCGGCCCGACGAGACGATCATCTATGGCGCGCACTGGGATGCCTATGGCGAAGGACCGCCGGATGCAGAAGGCCGCATCTATCGCGCCGGTGCCAATGACGACGCGCTTGGTATCGCCGGCATCATGGAAATTGCCCGCAAGTTCAAATCCCTGCCGCAGCCCGACCGGACGATCGTGATCGCTGCATGGTCGGCGGAAGAGCGCGGCCTGCTGGGCTCGGAAGTCTATGCCCAGAACCCGATCTATCCGCTGGAAAAGACCGTCGCCAACCTGACCATCGATGTGCTGCAGACCGCCGGCAAGGCGAAGGATGTGATATTGATCGGCAAGGGGCAGGGGACGCTAGAGGATGATCTGGCCAAATATGCCAAGGCTCAGGGGCGCGTGGTCACCGAGGAAAATCTGCCCGAGCGCGGGCTGTTTTTCCGCGCCGACCATTTCTCGCTGGCCAAGCAAGGCGTGCCAGTGCTGCTGATGATGAGCCTCGCCGGCGCATCCGATCTGGTGGAGGGCGGCCGCAAGGCCGGCCAGAAATGGATCGATGACTATACCGGCAATTGCTATCACGCCGCCTGCGATGCGTGGTCACCGGACTGGAATCTGGATGGCGCGCTGCAGGATATCAATGTCATGTTCGATATCGGCGAAAGCCTGGCCTATTCGGAGCGCTGGCCCGAATGGAAAGCGGGTTCGGAATTCAAGGAACGGCGCGATGCGAGCGCTGACGTCCGCCGGTAATGATGCTTGCCAGACCGGATCACGCTTGCTTAGGGATGATTACGTATAGGCTATCGCCACCACGAACCTAAGCAGCGTCGGATGATTATGGCACAAACCGGACCAGACAGGCGGATCTTGCAACGGCAGTGCCGATGAGCCTGTCCGGGGAATGGCTGATCTACCGCGACCTCTCCGTCGCGCTGGCGGCGGGCCTGCTGATCGGCGTGGAACGCGGCTGGACGATGCGCGAGGAGCAGCCGGGAGGGCGGGTTGCGGGAATTCGCACATTCGGCCTGGTTGCCGGACTTGGCGGGCTGATCGCGCTGATCGCGCAGAGCCTTGATCTGATTTTTGCCGCGATCCTGCTTGCCGCGGTCGTGATCATGCTGGCGATCAGCCATGCCCGGACGATCCACGAGCCGGACGGGCGCAGCATCACCAATTTCGTGGTGTCGGTGCTGGCGCTCTGTCTCGGCCTGCTGGCGGGCAGCGGATATCCGGCGCTGGCCATGGCCGGGGCGGCGATCGTGGCGGGCCTGCTGGCGATGCGGTCGGAATTGCACGGCGTACTGAGAAAGCTGGGGCCTACCGATATCAATGCGATGATCCGCTTTGCGCTGATTGCGCTGGCGGTTCTGCCCTTTCTACCGGCCCAGGCCTTCGGGCCCTATGATGCCTTCAATCTGCAGCAGCTTTGGTTTGTCGTCATTCTGGTCACCGGCCTGTCCTTCGCCGGCTATGTTGCCAACCGGATTTTTGGCGAAAGCCACGGGACGGTGGTGACGGCCGTTATCGGCGGAGCCTATAGTTCGACCGCGGTGACCGCATCCCTGGCCCAGCGATTGCGCGGGGCGGACAGCAGCCAGCGCACGCTGTCGGCAGGGATCGCGCTGGCTTCGGCGGTGATGTATATCCGGGTGCTGCTGCTGACCTTCATCATCGCGGATTTCGCCTTTCTGCCGCTGGCGATGATCCTGACGCCGGCGGCGCTGGTGGCGGGGGGCATCGGCTTGCTGCTGTTGCGCCGGAGCGGTGCGGCGAGAAGCGACGAGAGCGTCGATACGCGCAATCCGATCCATCTGCTGCCCGCCTTTTTCTTTGCGGCGACGGTAGCGGTGATGTCGCTGGCGGCGCGCTGGGCGGAAGCGAAATTCGGCAGCAGCGGCATCGCCTATCTGGTGCTGATCATGGGCTCGTTTGACGTGGACGCCGCGATCATCACGTTGGGCACGCTGCCGACCGATACGATCGCGGCCAGTCTGGCGGGTTTCGTGCTGGCGATGACGGTGCTCGCCAATATGATCTTCAAGGCGGTCGTCGCCGGTTTTGCTGCGGGCTGGAAAAACGGCCGGTCGGCGGTGCTTGCCCTTGCTGCGAGCAGCGTCGTTCTGGCCCTCGCCGGGGCGGTCAGTTTTGCCGCGCTGGATATCCGCTTCTAGCGGGGCGGCTAGCGCTTCGTCGCCAGCCAGATCGTATGTTTCGCGCCCTTGCCGCTGCTGCGCGCTGCTACGGTTTTGACATCGACCGCAAAACCGGACTTGTGCAGGCGCGACGTGAACCGGGAATCGCCTTCGCTCGACCAGATCGCGAGGATGCCGTTGCTGCGCAGCGCCTTCTTCGCCTTGGCCAGACCTGCCATGCTGTAGAGCCGGTCATTGGCTTCGTGAGTCAGGCCGTCGGGACCATTGTCGACATCGAGCAGAATCGCATCATAGTCGCGGTCCGCGCTGTGGATCAGATCGCACACATCACCTATGGTCATGGTCACCCGGCTGTCGGCGAGACAGTCCTGCGACAGATCGGCCATCGGTCCGCGGGCCCAATCGACGATCGCGGGGATCAGCTCGGCGACCTCGACACTCGCCTGCGGCGGCAGCACCGACAGCGCTGCGCGCAAGGTGAAGCCCATGCCGTAGCCGCCGATCAGCAGGCGCGGGTTTTTGACCTGGAGGCCAGCGCAGGTGAGGGTGGCGAGCGCCTCTTCCGAACCGCTGAGCCGGCTGTTCATCAGTTCGATCCGGCCGAGCATGATCGAAAATTCATCCGCGCCTTTCAGCTCCCGCCGGAACAGGCGCAATTCGCCGCCGCCGGGGATGGCGGCGGTATCGAGCAGCTCGCGGGCGATCATCGGACGAAGCTGGCGCCATTGGCGTCGAGCACGGCTCCGGTCATGCTGGCGGGGGCGTCGAGCGCGCAATAGCGGGCCATCGAGGCGATTTCCTCCGGTTGCGCCACTCTGCCGAGCGGGATATCGGCGAGCAACTTGTCGCCGCCGCGGCTGGCGAGATAATCCTCCGCCATGCCGGTCATGGTGAAGCCGGGGCAGATGGCGAAGGCCAGAATCTGCTGATGGGCATAGGCTCTGGCGATCGTCTTGGTCATCGCCACCATGCCGCCCTTGGAGGCCGCATAATGCCAGTGCTCGGGCCCGTCGCCGCGATAGGCGGCGCGGCTCGCGATATTGACGATCCGCCCGGATTCGCCGCGCTGCTGGAAATGCAGCACTGCGAGGCGGCACAGTTCGGCGGAGGCCGTCAGGTTGATCGTCATCGTCCGGTTCCAACTTTCCAGCCAGTCGTCGGCGGTGATCAGATTGGGCTGGAACAGGCCGGCATTGTTGACCAGCACGTCGATCCGGCCGTCGAGCCGGTCGAGCGCCTGCTCCCAGAGACCGGGAGCCGCGCCCTCGCGGGTGAAGTCCGCGGCTAGCAGGCCATCGCCGCCGCCGGTGCTCTGGCCGACGACAGTCACATTGTCGCGGTCCAGCGATTCGAGGATGGCCTTGCCGATGCCGCGGCTGGCACCGGTGACCAATATATGCGTTTTTGTGTTGCTCATCGCTCGCTGACTAGAACGAGAGGCCGCGCGCGTCCATATGATGATGCAGATTTCGTCCCCTGCGCCGCCGCTGCACCGGTTTGCACTAATAAATTATCCAAATCCGGCGCATCTGGTTTGCATGATACGCGCTTTTCGCTAAGGGAATGGTTCGATTTCAAAGACTCCGGCACGGGCCGGGGAGATTGTTCAGGGGAAGACCATGTCCGGCGTATCAGGTTCAGCATCGAACAGACCGCTCTCACCGCATCTGCAAGTCTATAAATGGGGGCCGCATATGCTGGTGTCCATATTGCACCGCGCAACCGGGGACGCCATGGCGCTGGTCGGCGTGCCGCTGCTGGTCTGGTGGCTCTATGCCATTGCGGCCGGTCCGGAAAGCTATGCCTATTTCCAGAGCTGGTTCAACTTTCTCTATCTCGGCTATATCGTGCTGGTTGGCATGAGCTTTGCCTTTTTCGAACATATGTATTCGGGCCTGCGGCATTTCGTGCTGGATGCGGGTGCCGGCTATGAGCTGCAGACCAACAAGATGTGGGCGACGGCGGTGCCACTGGCGGCGATCCTCACCACCGCTGCGATGTGGCTTTATATCGCTTTCAAGAATATCTGACAGAACAGGAATCAGACGATGGGTTCAGGAACCAATATTGGCCGGGTACGCGGCCTCGGATCGGCGCAGGAAGGCGCGCATCACTGGATCGTGCAGCGAGTGACCGCGGTCAGCAATCTGCTGCTGGTGCTGTGGCTGGTCATTTCGCTGGTCCGGCTGCCGAATTTCGAACATGAGTTGCTGGTCGAGTGGCTGTCCTCGCCGCTGGTCGCTGTGCCGATGATGCTGATGCTTGTCAGCATTTTCTGGCATTTGCGCCTCGGCCTGCAGGTGCTGATCGAGGATTATGTACCGGATCACGGCGTCAAGTTCGGCCTGATCGTCCTGCTCAACTTTTTCGCCCTTGGCGGCGCGTCGCTGGGAATTTTCTCGGTTGCGAAAATAGCGTTTACCGGAGTGGTCGCATGAAGTCTGAAACATCCACCCAGCCTGCCTACAAGATCATTGATCACAGCTATGACACCGTCGTTGTTGGCGCCGGCGGCTCCGGCCTGCGCGCCACCATGGGGTCAGCGGAATCGGGCCTGAAAACAGCCTGCATCACCAAGGTCTTCCCGACCCGTTCGCACACGGTTGCGGCGCAGGGCGGGATTGCCGCCTCGCTGGGCAACAACACGCCCGATCACTGGCAGTGGCATATGTATGACACGGTCAAGGGGTCAGACTGGCTTGGCGACCAGGACGCGATCGAATATCTGGTGCGCGAAGCGCCGCAGGCGGTCTACGAGCTGGAACATGCCGGCGTGCCTTTCTCGCGCAACGAGGATGGCACCATCTACCAGCGTCCGTTCGGCGGCCATATGCAGAATATGGGCGAGGGGCCGGCGGTCCAGCGCACCTGTGCTGCTGCCGACCGTACCGGCCATGCGATGCTGCACGCCCTGTATCAGCAGAGCCTGAAATATGACGCGGATTTCTTCATCGAATATTTCGCCATCGACCTGATCATGGAAGACGGCGAGTGCCGGGGCGTGATCGCCCTGTGCCTCGAGGACGGCTCCATTCACCGGTTCCGCAGCCACGCCGTGGTGCTGGCGACCGGTGGTTCCGGACGCTGCTATTTCAGCGCGACCTCGGCCCATACCTGCACCGGCGACGGCGGCGGCATGGTGCTGCGCGCGGGTCTGCCGCTGCAGGATATGGAATTTGTCCAGTTCCACCCGACCGGCATTTACGGCGCCGGCGTGCTGATCACCGAAGGCGCGCGCGGCGAGGGCGGCTATCTGACCAACAGCGAGGGCGAGCGGTTCATGGAACGCTATGCGCCGAGTGCCAAGGATCTGGCCAGCCGCGATGTCGTTTCGCGCTGCATGGCCACCGAAATCCGCGAAGGCCGCGGCGTCGGGCCGGAGAAGGATCATATCTATCTCCACCTAGACCATATCGCGCCCGAAGTGCTGGCCGAACGGCTGCCGGGCATCACCGAAACCGGCAAGATTTTCGCCGGCGTCGACCTGACCCGTGAAGCACTGCCGGTGGTGCCGACGGTTCATTATAATATGGGCGGCATACCCTGCAACTATCATGGCGAAGTGGTCAATCCGACTGCGGAAGATCCGGATGCGATTGTCCCCGGTCTCTATTCCGTCGGCGAGGCGGCCTGCGTTTCGGTACATGGCGCCAATCGTCTCGGTTCCAACTCGCTGATCGATCTGGTGGTCTTTGGCCGCGCAACCGGTCTGCGGCTCAAGGAAAAGCTGGTGCCAAACGCCCCGCACAAGCCGCTGCCAGCCAATTCCGCCGATCTGGCGCTGCAGCGACTGGATCATTTCCGCAATGCCAAGGGTTCGATCCCGACCGCCGAGCTGCGGCTGGAGATGCAGAAGACCATGCAGCGGCACGCTGCGGTGTTCCGCGACAACAAGCTGCTCGACGAAGGCGTTGCCGAGATGGAAAAGGTCAATGCCAAGCTTGCCGATGTCGGGGTCACCGACCGCTCGCTGATCTGGAACACCGACCTGATCGAAACGCTGGAACTGGACAATCTGATGAGCCAGGCCGTGGTGACGATGAAGGCGGCCGCCAACCGCAAGGAAAGCCGCGGCGCGCATATGCAGGAAGACTATCCGGATCGTGACGACGCGAACTGGATGAAGCACACCGTCATCACTTTTGACGGATGGGGCGGCAAGGGCGGCAAGAGCGAGATCAGCTATCGTCCGGTCCATGATTATACGCTGACCGACGAAGCGGATTATATCAAACCGAAGAAGCGGGTATACTGATGGCGCTTCCTCCGCTGGTGATCGGGACTATCTCGACCATCGCGGGGCACCCAAAGGTGCAGGAGGCCGCAGGCCGTCTTGCGAGCGATGTCTATGGCCGGGTAATGGGGCGCTCGAAAGGCGCGAAGAAGCTGGAAGACCCCGGCGCACGTGTCGATGAACGCGCCCGTCTGGAACAGCTGCACGAGAAGTTGCAGCAACTGCCAACCCAGGAAGAACTGGCTGAGTCTTTCGGTTTGCTGCAGGCGGAACTGGACCGGAGAATGCAGCTGCAGAATCGGCTGATCATTGCCTTTGGCGGGATAACCGTGTTTCTGCTTTCTGCATTGCTGTTGGTCTCGGTCGCCTGACCATCCGGCAGAGCGTTGCCGGACAGGTCAGGATAGCGAAGCTCTTGTCATACAGCCCCGGCTGAACGCGACTCCCTTGAGAAAGCTCCGCCGGGCGAATCCCGCCGAAAGCGCCTTGCGGTAGCGCTGCTCCGCTGCATTGGCACCGGTCACTTCGCGCACGACGCCGCGAAACGGAATCAGGCCGCCGATCAGTCCACCGGCAACGCGGCTGACGCTGCGTTCGCGCTTTTCGGCGCGCGACAGATGCGGGTCCTCGTTAACGTCGGGGCCGAGCAGAGGGCGCAGATTACGGATTTCGGCCAATATGGCGGTGCACCGATCCATGCCGGTCAGATCATAAGGCGCGCTCTGAATCTGTAGCAGACGCTCCGGAATTTTGTCCTTTTTCAGATTCACGTCCCTGGCGGGCTGGGTCACTGCGTCTTCCACATGATCGACCATTGGCCGTTCAACATTCGGAGTTTCGGCGCGTACGGGGTGTGCGGTCAGGGCCAGCATGCCGATAACAGCACCAAATCCGGCTTTCGCCATGATATATCTCCCTTGTTGCCCCCAAGGTTGATCAGGGTCGCGCGGGTGCCTTGCATCCCTTCTGCAGGCCGACGCCTTTCAGAAACCCGCGCCGCACGGTACCGGCATAAACCGCTTCATTATAGCGCCGCCGCTCGGCATTGGCACCGGTGACTTCGCCGATGATGCCGCCGAACGGGATGATCGAGCCGATCGCGCTGCCGGCAACGCGTGCCGCTGTTTGCTCGCGCTTTTTGCCGCGGCTCTTGTCGACCTGTTCGTTGACGTCCGGTCCCAATACCTCATTCAGTTCCCGGACCTCCGCGATGATCGGGCCGCATCGGTTAAGGCCGCGCAGCGAATAGGGGTCATCCTGAATATCTTTCAGCTTTTGCGGTACTTCCTTGCCGTCAAAGGGCTCGGTGACCTTGTTGCCGGCGGATTCCAGAGTGGAATCCTCCTTCGCGCCCGGTTGCGCAAATGCTGCCGAGTGCAGCAGGCCAGAGAGCAGCAGCAGTGTGCTCAAGTGCATTTTTTTCATAATATCAATCCCCAGAACGCGTCGGTCATCGAAAACGAAGATTGTCGCGGTTCAGCTGATCAACCGCTGTGACGCCCATTAGTTTCATGTCGCGCTGAATTTCATTTTGCAGCAGGGAAAGGATTCGCTCAACCCCGTCCTGTCCGGCAGCGGCGAGGGCGTAAAGATAGAGGCGACCGCCGGAACAGGCCTTGGCCCCCACGCTCAGCGCCTTGAGCACATGGCTGCCGCGGGTAATGCCGCCGTCGCAGATCACGTCCAGCTTGTCGCCCACCGCATCGCAAATCTCGGCCAGCTGGTCGAACGGCGCGCGGCTACCGTCCAGCTGCCGTCCGCCATGGTTGGACACCATGATCGCGGTCGCGCCGATATCGACCGCGCGTTTGGCATCGGCCACTGACATGATGCCCTTGAGGCAGAATTCTCCGCCCCAGTCCTTGCGGATTTCCTCGGCCATTTTCCAGTCGAGGGACTGGTCGAGCATGTTGGTGAAATAGTCGGCGACGGAATTGGGGACGCTGGTCCCTTCCGAAACATGGTCCTTGAGGTTCGACAGTTCGAACTTTTCGCGGAACATATAGTTCAGGCCCCAGGCGGGTTTCGCGGCATAGCTCCAGAAACTTGTCGGCGTGATCCTGGGCGGGCTGGTAAAGCCCGACCGCAGGCAGCGCTCGCGATTGCCGCCGACAATCGTGTCGACGGTCAGGGTCAGCGCATCAAATTTGGCCGCCTTGCACCGTTCGACCATCGACCGGTTGAGATCCTTGTCCTTGTGCACATAGAGCTGGAACATTTTCGGCGTGCTGATGCTTGCGCCAATCTCCTCTATGCTGACCGTGGCGAGGGAGGATATGCCGAAATAGGTTCCGAATTTCTCCGCTGCCCGGGCAACGGCGCGCTCGCCCTGCCAGTGAAACAGCCGCTGCAGGGCGGTAGGCGAGAGGAACAATGGCATGGCCAGTTTCTTGCCCATCACCGTCGTGCTCATGTCGATATCCTCGACGCCGGCGAGCACATTGGGGACCAGATCACAGCTTTCATAGGCTTCGGTATTCCGCCGCCGGGTCACCTCGTCATCAGCCGCGCCATCGATATAATCAAAGATCGGAAAGGGCAGGCGCTTTCTGGCAAGCGTGCGGAAGTCGTTCACATTGTGGCAATCCGAGATATTCATAACAGGCTTTCGATTCGACGCGCGTGCGCCACTGCTCGTCGCAGTAGAGGATGGGTTGATAGAGCCAGTCTAGACGAAGATGCGCGGGTCGCAAGTGACGTTTGACGGGATGGAAGAAGGAGATTCCATGGTGGAGATAGCGCAAGGCGAAGCCGGGGCAGACAGGCCGGAGCGGTCGCCGGGGCGAAAATTCCTGATGGTTATATTGATGGGCGTGCTGATCAGCATCCCGCTGTTCACCGTCTGGCTGCTCAATTATGATCGGCAGAGCCAGAGCCAGACGGCGCAGCGCTCGATCGTGTCCGGCTGGGGCGGGCAGCAGGTTTTTGCCGGCCCCAAGCTGGTGCTGCCCTATCGCGCCAGAGTCACGGAGTCGGTGGAGGAAAATGGCAAGACTGTGACCCGCACCAATATCGTGACGCGGGAATTGTTTGTCGCGCCGCAGCAGGTGAAGCTGGACAGCGCGTTGAACACCGAAACCAAGCAGCGCGCCATTTATCAGGTAATCGTCTATGACACGGCGATGACCGGCTCCGCGACATTCCGCTTGCCGGACGATCTCGACCGTTTTGGCGTGACCCGCGACCAGATTGATTTCAGCCGGGCGGAACTGAGATTCGGCCTGTCCGATGCGAGAGGGCTGGCGGGCGACAACCAGGTGGTGGTCAATGGCCAGCCGCTTGCGCTGCAACCCGGGAAGGGGCTGGGCGAGACAGGGAATAGCGGATTTTTCGCCTTTCTCGACGGGGCTGCTCTTGAAAGCGGGACGATCGAGGCGCGGTTCAAGGTCCGCTTCAAGGGGCACCAGAGTGTCACCCTTGCTCCCCATGCCGGCCAGACCGAGTGGACCGTCCGGTCAAAATGGCCGCACCCGAGCTTTGCCGGCAGCTTTCTGCCGGAAAGCAGAACGGTGGATGCGGAAGGGTTCAAGGCCAAATATGTGATTACCAATCTGGCCCTTGGCAGCTCGCTGATCATGACGGAGGACGGAAGTCCGGTGCAGCCGATGCGCGCCAGGGAGATGTCCTATGCGGAACCCGGCTATGACAATGCCGTTGCTGCGAGCGCGACCGTCGACCTGATCCAGCCGGTCGATCTTTATGGCCAGGTCGATCGTGCAACCAAATATGGCTTCCTGATCATCGGCTTTACCTTTGTCGCCTTCCTGCTTTTCGACCTGATCGGCGGGGTGCGGATATCCGCAGTACAATATATACTGGTCGGCGTGGCGCTGGTGCTGTTCTTCGTGCTGCTGCTGGCCTTTGCCGAGATTATCGGCTTCGCCTGGGCCTATGTCATGGCCTCGCTGGCGACGATCGGCCTGATCAGCGCCTATTCGGCATCGGTGCTGTCCAGCTGGCCACGGGCGTCGGTGATCGGCGGGCTGCTCGCCGGGCTCTATGGCGCGATCTATATATTGCTCAGCCTTGAGGCTTATTCGCTGCTCATCGGGTCGCTGCTGATATTTGCCGCTCTCGCCGGGGTGATGTTCGTGACCCGCCGGCTGGACTGGTCGGGCAGCATGAGCCGGCCGAAAGCATAGGCTGAATGCGGGCTCCGGCTAGCTGCCGGAGCCCGTCTCTCCTAGAGTGCGTCGGCTGCGAATGTGTCGCAGGCAGCCGGGTCGCCGGACTGCAGGCCCTTGCGCAGCCAGGCCATGCGCTGCTCGGATGTGCCATGGGTGAACATGCTCTCGACCGGGCGCTGGCCGGCCCCGCGCATCAGCGTGTCATCGCCGATCGCATGGGCCGCGTTCAGCCCTTCCTCGACGTCGCCCGCTTCCATACGGTCGGCATTTTGCGCCGCCCAGACGCCGGCATAGCAATCCGCCTGCAACTCCATCCGGACCTGTAGCGCATTGCCTTCCGCCTTGCTGGCGCGGCTCTGGGCGTTGCGGACCTGATCGGCGATGCCGGTCAGATTCTGGATATGATGGCCGACTTCATGCGCGATCACATAGGCCTGGGCAAAATCGCCTTTGGCACCGAGCCGAGACGCCATTTCCTGGAAGAAGCTGGTGTCGAGATAGACGCCCTGATCCGCCGGACAATAGAAGGGGCCCATGGCCGCTTGCGCCGCACCGCAGCCGGACTGTCCGGTCTGCTCGTAAAAGGTGAGGGTGGTCGGGCGATAGCGCTGGCCCTGCTGCTCGAACAATTTGCCCCAGGTCTGTTCGGTCGATGCGAGCACCTGACAGGCAAACATTTCCTCTTCGGTATCGCAGGCGACATTGGCGCCCGCGCCCTTGGGCTGGAAGCCGCCGGTGCCGCTATTGTCGGCCAGTTGCAGACCGCTTCCGCCAAAATAGAAAAAGGCCAGCGCCGCCCCGCCGATCAGCAGGATCGTGCCGCACCCCAGTTTGCGGCCCAGCAGCATCGGCAGGAAGCTCAGCAGCATGCCCAGGCCGCCGCCACCGCCGCCAAAGCCATTGCCGCCGCCACGGCCCTGATCGCGAACATTTTTGCTGGGATCCAGATCATCCAGGCGCATATATTTTCTCCTCGTCGAATCGCAATTCGCCGGAATTTCTGAAAAGCGCAAGCGCCACCGGTTTCTTTTACAAAAAGCATTGCAGTCCGGCGCGACAGTTTTAAGGTCGCGGCAAAGGAGAATATGCATGTTTCTAAAGGGCAAAACCGCGCTGATTACGGGGTCTACATCGGGTATCGGCGCCGGCTATGCAAAGGCGCTGGCGGCAGAAGGCGCGGCGGTGATGATCAACGGCTTTGGCGATGCGGGGGAGATCGAATCGCTGCGCCAGGAACTGGAGTCGCTCAGCGGTGCGAAGGCCGCCTACAGCAATGCCGATATGACCAGGCCGGAGGAAATCCGGCAGATGTGCGCCGATTGTGCCGATCAGCTGGGCAGCGTCGACATATTGATCAACAATGCCGGCATCCAGTTTGTCGCTCCGGTGGACGAATTTCCGGAGGACAAATGGAACGCGGTTATGGATATCATCCTGGGCAGCGCCTTCCACGCGACCAAGGCAGTGGTGCCGGGCATGAAGGAAAAGGGCTGGGGCCGGATCATCAACACCGGCTCGATGCACAGCAAGGTCGCCAGCCCCTACAAGTCCGCCTATAATGCCGCGAAGCATGGGCTGGACGGTTTCGGCAAGACGGTGGCGCTTGAAGTTGCGACCCACGGGATCACCGTGAACACGATCTCGCCCGGCTATACCTGGACGCCGCTGGTCGAGGGGCAGATTCCCAACACCATGGAAGTGCGCGGACTGACCCGGGATCAGGTGATCAACGACGTGCTGCTGGCACCGCAGCCGACCAAGGAATTTGTCCAGATCGAGCAGATCGCGGCGCTGGCGATTTTCCTCTGCAAGGATGAGGCGCGCTCGATCACCGGCGCCAATATCTCGATCGACGGCGGCTGGACCGCGCAGTGAGCAAAGCCGCGTCCGCGCTATGCGCCAGCCTGTTGCTGGCCGGTTGCGCGGGAGCGCCAACCATCGGTGCGCCAGCGAGCAGCCCCGCACCGACCGCGAGCGAGTCACGCGCCGGTGAAAGACCGGACTGGCGGCAAGTGGCCACCGACCGCGATGCGGAGCGTCTGACCGGCTGGCGGCCATTGCTCGACCAAGCGAGACAGCGCATTCTGGCGGGCGAGAACAGGGACAAACTGCTGGCGGGCGAAGGGCTGTATGAAGTGGATTCGGCGGTGGGCTACGAAGCGCCGCCGGCCGGTCTTTACCGGTGCAACATGACCAAGCTTGCCGGCAAATATCTGGACATGATTGCCTATGACTATTTCCAGTGCCGGGTGATCGTCGAGGATGGCCGCCGCCAGTTTGTCAAGCTGACCGGCTCGCAACGGCAGGTGGGCTATATTTACGATGCGGCGCCCGATCATGCGGGTGATGACAGGCACGGTGTTTTCCTGGGAACGCTGCTGCTCGGAGACGAGGACCGTCTGGTGCCCTATGGCAGCCGGGAAGACAGGGACGAGGCCGCAATCGTGCAGAAACTGGCACAAAAGCGATGGCGGATGATATTCCCGAAGCCTTTTTACGAAGCCGATATCAACATCATCGATCTTCAGCTGATCGAGTGACGGCGAGGCAAGTCGGGCAAATTTCACCTGACAAGCGGCGCGGGCGGCCTTAGGTTCGATTTTAAACAACAGGGATTGGAGTGATGATGCGGAAATTTACGATATTGGGGCTGCTGGCGACGGCGTCGATGCTGGCGGCCACTCCGGCCCAGGCAGATGACCTGAACAAGGCGATTGCCGACGACCTGCCCTCGCTGATGGAAATTTACCGCGACCTTCACAGCCATCCCGAACTGAGCGGCGAGGAAGTTCGCACAGCCGCCAAGCTGGCCGCCGAGGCCCGGCGTCTCGGTTTCGATGTGACCGAGAAGGTCGGTGGCACCGGCGTCGTGGCCGTGATGAAAAATGGCGAGGGGCCGACCGTGCTGCTGCGCGCCGATATGGACGGTCTGCCGCTCGAGGAAAAAACCGGGCTGCCCTTTGCCTCGACGGTGAAGGCAAAGACCCGGCAGGGCAACGAGACCTATGTGATGCACGCCTGCGGCCATGACACGCATATGACCGGATGGGTCGCCACCGCGCGGCAGTTGGCGGCGCGCAAGGATGAATGGGCCGGCACGCTGGTGATGATCCTGCAGCCGGCCGAGGAAACCGGGGAGGGCGCTCTGGCGATGCTCGAGGACGGCTTATACACCCGTTTCCCCAAGCCCGACTATGCGCTGGCCTTTCACGATGCCGCCGGAGCGCCGGCTGGCTATATCGGCTATGCGCCGGGCTTTGCGCTGGCCAATGTCGACAGCGTCGATATCCGGGTAAAGGGTATCGGCGGTCATGGTGCCTATCCGCATACCACCAAGGACCCGATCGTGCTGGCCAGCCGCATTGTCGGCGCGCTGCAGACCCTGGTCAGCCGGGAAACCGATCCGCAGGATCCAGCGGTTGTGACCGTCGGCAGCTTCCAGGCCGGCTCCAAGCATAATATCATCTCCGACGAAGCGCTGCTGCTGCTGACCGTGCGCAGCTATGGCGACGAAACCCGCGCCAAGCTGCTCGACGGGATCAAGCGGATTGCGCGTGGCGAGGCGATTACCGCAGGCATACCCGAAGACCGCATGCCGGTCGTGAGCCTGCGCGAAGCGGAGTTCACGCCGGCCACCTACAACAGCCCCGAATTTTCGGTGGAAATGGCAGAGCTGTTTGCAAGCCGTTTTGGCCAGGATCGTGTCGTACAGTCAAAGCCGGTGATGGGCGGCGAGGATTTCAGCCGCTATCGCCGGGCCGATGAAAATATCAAGAGCATGATCTTCTGGGTCGGTGGCGTGCCGATGGCGGAATATCAGGCGGCGCAGACCGACGGCACCAAATTGCCATCGCTGCACAGTCCGTTCTGGGCCCCGGATGCGGAAAAGGTCATCAAGACCGGGGCCGAAGCGCTGACCGCGGCGACCCTGCAGATCATGAAGAAATAAATGAGCTGGGCTTTGCTGCTGGTGGCGACGGGCTTGTCGGGGGCGACAGTGGCGGCTGCGCAGCCTGTCGATCCCGGCCCGGCCTATTTCCAGGGGCGCTGGGCTATGCTCGGCGAAGATTGCCGGGCGCCGACCAGCTGGACGATGATCCCGGGCGGGAATTTCCTGTCTGAAAATCTGACCGGCACATGGCAATGGTCCGAGGGCAAGCTGCTGCTGCGGCTCGACGATCTGGCGATTGATGAGGAAACCGGCGAGGCGGGCGGCCGCTTTCGCCTGGACGGGCCCGTTGAGATCATAAGCCCTGACCGTTTTGATTTGGCGATCGAACCGGACCTGTATCAGCTGCAGCGCTGCCCTGATCAGTAATCGCTATTGCGAATAAATTGCAATATATTGATCGATTATTCCGATCGTGAACGATCAAAAAATTCGATAGAGTGGGGTCTCGTGCAGGGTTAAAACAAACCAATCCGATTCTTTATATCGGTATTTTTCAATCATCCGAGAATGGAGAAGATCATGGGACTTGCGGGAAGTAAAACCGAACAGAATCTGAAAGACGCCTTTGCCGGGGAAAGCCAGGCCAACCGCCGCTACCTCTATTTCGCCCAGAAGGCCGATATCGAAGGTTATAACGACGTTGCAGCGGTTTTCCGTTCGACCGCTGAAGGCGAAACCGGTCACGCCCATGGCCATCTCGAATTTCTCGAGGAAGTCGGCGATCCGGCAACCGGCGAACCGATCGGTTCGACCTCCGACAATCTGAAATCGGCGATTGCGGGTGAAACCCACGAATATACCGACATGTATCCGGGCATGGCGAAGTCGGCCCGCGAAGAAGGTTTTGACGAAATTGCCGACTGGTTCGAAACGCTGGCCAAGGCGGAAAAGAGCCACGCTGGCAAATTCCAGAAAACGCTGGAATCGATGGACGCCTAAACCGTTCATCCTTTGATCGCGCCGCCGCCCATGTCCTTTGGACAGGCGGCGGTCCGACACTTACCGCTTCAAAATCCGTCCCTTGGGCGAGAGGGCAACTATCATGACAGAAGGCAGTCTGGGCGCGCCGACGCGACATCCGATTCCGTGGCAGGAAGAATCCTACTATGACGAGATTGCGCTGGACCAGGAATTGCGCCGCGTATTCGACATCTGCCATGGCTGCCGCCGCTGCTTCAATCTGTGCGACAGCTTTCCGCAACTGTTCGACCTGATCGATGAAAGCCCCAACGAGGAAGTTGAGGACCTGAGCGCCAGCGATATCAAGAATGTTGTCGATGCCTGCACGCTCTGCGACATGTGTTTCATGGTCAAATGTCCCTATGTGCCGCCGCATGAATTTGATCTCGATTTTCCCCATCTTATGCTGCGCCACCGAGCCGTTGAAAACCGCAAGGGCAAGACCGGCTATGTCGACAGGCAGCTTGCCGAAATCGATCGCAATGCGGCAGTGGCCGGCACCGTTTCGGGACTGGCCAACTGGGCTACCAGGCAGGACAACGGCCTGACCCGGGGGCTGATGCAAAGCGTTGCCGGGATCGACAAACGCGCCCATCTGCCGGAATTTGAAGATGTGCCGCTGACCTACAAGCATGTCGGTCACGGCCCCGTTCCCAACCCGGATGCTCCCGCTTTCGGGCGCAAGGCGGCGATCTATGCCACCTGTTACGGCAATTTCAACGACCAGACCGCTGGCCAGGCCGCGCTGGCGGTGCTGGCGCACAATGGCGTGCAGACCCGCGTCGAATATCCCGGCTGCTGCGGCATGCCCAAGCTGGAAAACGGCGACCTGCCGGCTGTCGCATCGTCGGCAGAAGAGGTCGCCGCCTTTTTCGAGCCGATCATCGACGAAGGCTTTGACATTGTCGCGCTCACCCCCAGCTGTGCGCTGATGATGAAATTCGAATGGCCGTTGATCCTGCCCGACAATGAGGCGGTGAAGAAACTGGCCAAGGCCACCCGTGATCTCAGCGAATATGTCGTCGAGATTGCAAAGGACAAGGGACTGGTCGAAATCGCGCCGATGAATGCCAGGATCGGTATCCATTTCGCCTGCCACAGCCGCGCCCAGAATATGGGGCCCAAGGCAATGGAAATGCTGAAGCTGATTCCCGAAGCGACGCCAACGATCACCGAACGCTGTTCCGGTCATGGCGGCAAATGGGGTATTTTCAAGGAAAATTTCGACAAGGCGGTCAAGGTCGGCCGCCCGGCGGCGCGAGCCGTCGCCAAGGGCGATCCCGACTATATGGTCAGCGAATGCCCGCTGGCCGGGCCGCATCTCAAGCAGATCATGGAAGCCGGTGGCCAGGCGGATGTTCCCGAGCGGATCGGTCATCCGATCGAATTGCTTGCCAAGGCTTACGGATTTTGATGGCGAGCATCTGTCCAGACAGGATCGTTTCGCCTGCACCAGCAGTCCAAATTTTGAGGATCAAACATGCCCCGCGATACCCATGAAATAACCCGCGATGATATCATCTCGCTTGAGGATTATGAATCGATCCGCAAGGACAAGCGGCAGGAATCGATCCTGCGCAAGAAATACCGGCGGATCGCGATCGGACCCTATGCCACGATCCAGTTCGAAAGCTGGGAGAGCATGTGGCTGCAGATCCAGGAAATGATGCGCATCGAAAAAGGCGGCGATGAACAGCTGACAGATGAACTGGCGGCCTATAATCCGATGGTGCCAAACGGATCGGAATTTACCGGCACTTTGATGTTCGAAATTGACGAGGAAGAGCGCCGGACGGCTTTTCTGAAGACGCTGGGCGGAGTCGACCGGCATATCCACCTGATCATCGGCGACCAGAAGGTGACGGCGGAACCGGAGCAGGATATCGACCGAACCCGCGCAGACGGCAAGGCCAGCGCGGTGCAATTTGTCCATTTCCCGCTGACCAGCGAACAGGCCAGGATGTGGAAGAGCATGGAGGGCCAGGTGATGGTCCAGATCGACCATCCCAACTATGGCCATGCCGCCATCATCAGCGACCAATGCCGCCGCGATATGGCCCGCGATCTCGACTGATTATCTGTCGTTAGCGCTGGTCCGCCCGTTCGGGGCGAGGGCGATGGGGTTCTCCCGGCTACCGGGTGCGCCAGGTCGCGGACTGCCTCCCGACGGGGAAGGGGCGCTGTCGGCAAAAGACCTGCTGCCCGCACTCGCCGGGGCGCCAGATGGGGGCGGATCGGACGATGGTTCGTTCTCATCATTGTCCAGAAATGTCATCGGCTCGCCGAATGTGAAGTTATCGTCGTCTGTCTCCATATCCTCATCGCTATATTCCCAGCTGTCATCAGACGCCGGAGCGGGGGACGCCACGATTTTCTGCACTTCTTCCTTGACCGGTTCCGGTTTGGGAGGCTCGCCGGAGGGAGAGACCAGATAGATCAGAACTCCGGTGGAGGCGACAAGCAGAATGGATTCTTTGAGCATATCAGAGCACCAGTTTCTTTCAGATTCTGCACGAAAATAGCCCGGTGCGGTTAAGAAATATTTACCTTCTGCAGTCCGCCCCGCTCGGTAACGGGCAAAGCGGCCGCGCCTTGCTTTTGTGTAGCCGTGTATGACATTGGGCAAATCCGCTTGAAATCATGTAAATAAATTTACATAGGCGCTGCATGACCAACAAGAAACTCTTCGCCGGTGCGCCCATCAAGCGTCTGCGGCGCAGCGCCGGGATGACCCAGGTCGCGCTGGCCGAGGCGCTCGATATTTCACCCAGCTATCTCAATCTGATCGAACGAAACCAGCGGCCTGTGAGCGCCCGCCTGATGCTCTTGCTTGCCGACAGATTCGATTTTGACCCGAGGCAGCTGATCGCGGCGGAGCCGGGCGGCGGGATTGATGCAATCCGCCAGCGGCTCGCGGATCCGCTGTTTGAAGACCTGTCGATCGACCGCACCGAACTGGAAGAATGGCTGATCGCATCGCCCAATACGGCGGAAGCTTTTGTCCGCCTTTTTGACAGTCGCGGGGCCGGCGGTGAGGCTGCGGAGACCAGCGCCCCGGATCCGATCCAGGCTGTTCGCCGCGAAATTGAGCGCTGGCGCAACCATTTTGCCGATCTCGATTCGATGGCGGAAGAGCTGGCCGATGAATTGCGCCTGGGGGCAGGCGATCTCTATGGCGCAATTGCGGAAAGGCTGCGGGTCAAGCATCAGTTGATGATCCGGATCTTGCCGGAAGCGGTGCTGCCGGACAAGCTGCGGCGGCTCGATCTGCACGCCAGGCAGCTGCAGCTTTCGGAGATGCTCGACCCGGCATCGCGAACGTTCCAGGCGGCACTGCTGCTCGGCCAGATCGAGGCGAAGGGTGAAATTGACGCGCTGGCTGCCGGCGGGAATTTTACCGATCGCGCCGCCGAAAAACTGTTCCGCCGCCACCTGTGGAGCTATTTCGCTGCCGCCCTGATGATGCCCTATGACCGGTTCTTGAAGGCATGCGAGCAAAGCGGATATCGTATTCAGCTGCTTCAGCGCCGCTTTGGCGCTGGTTTCGAGCAAATCGCCCACAGGCTGACGACCTTGCAGCGAGTCGGATCGCGGGGCCTGCCCTTTTTCATGGTCCGGATCGACCGGGCCGGGACGATCTCGAAGCGCTATGCCGGAGCCAGCAATGCGCCGCTGGTGGAAAGCGCGCATCGCTGTCCTTTATGGGACATTCACCGGGTCTTCGAACAGCCGGCAGAGATACACTCCCAGCTGGTCGCGCTGGAAGACGGTTCGACCTGGTTCACCCTGTCTCGTGCGGTGCAGGGCATCGGCTCCGGCGCCGGTGGCTATACCCCGGCCTTTGCCATCGGACTGGGTGTCTCCGCCGATGTCGCATCGGTCCTGCACGATGCGCGCGGCATGGATCTGGATATCGAGCATGCGGATCCGATCGGACTGGGCTGTTCCGCCTGCACCCGCCGCCAATGTTCCCAGCGCTCTGCACCGCCGCGCAGCCGGGCGCTGAAATTCGACGAACGGGAACGCGGATTGACACCTTTTGACTTCGTCAATGACTAGCCGGGAGCCCCGGAAGCATCATAATGCCCGCTGAAAACTGTCGGTCTGTTGAACATTCTATAAAAAATCCGCTGATTTTGCTTAATTTGATTGTAAAGTTTACCGACAGATAACCAATTTTCCTTAGAGGTCGGAAAGACCAAGGAAAACTGCGCGCAATATGATCAGACTGTTCAAACATTATATTCCCTATCCCGTGCTCGTGCTGGGGCTGATCGACTTTCTGCTGCTGATGATGGCGGCGGAGGCGGGGTGGATATTCCGTGCGGTGCAGATCAATATGGGCATCGGTTCGATCGCCGATCGGCCGGCTCCGATTTTCAGCTTTGCCATTGCCCTGCAGCTGGCGCTGATCGCGGTCGGTATTTACGGGCCGGAAGCGCTGCAATCCCTGCGCTTTGCTGCTGCCCGAATTCTGGTGGCGATTTCTCTCGGCGTGATTTTCCTGTCGCTGATGTCCTTTGCGATGCCGGGGGTGACTCTGTGGCGGTCGAATTCGCTCTACGCGATGGTCCTCGCGATCCTGTTCCTGATGGTGGTCCGCATTTTGCTCGGCACGATTCTGGACAGCGATATTTTCAAGCGCCGCCTGCTGATCCTCGGCGCCGGCCCGCGCGCCGGCCGCATCGCGGCGATGGAAAAGCGGCAGGAAAACGGGTTCACCATTGCCGGCTATGTCGACATGAACGAGGGACCAAGCCTGATCGAGAGCGCGGTGAAGCGCCAGGATATCGCCAATCTGCCACAGCATGTGATTGACCTTGCGGTCAGCGAAGTGGTGGTGGCGCTCGAGGAGCGGCGCAATTCGCTACCGGTGGCCGACTTGCTGACGATCAAGACGACCGGTGTCCATGTCAACGAGCTGTCCAGCTTTCTGGAACGCGAAACCGGGCGGGTCGACCTCGACAGCGTGAACCCAAGCTGGTTCATTTTCTCCGACGGCTTTTCTTCGGGTCGCAGGCTGTCCACCCTGTTCAAGCGGGGCTTTGATATATTGCTGAGTTTCCTGCTGCTCGTCCTGACCGGACCGATCATTCTGCTTTTTGCATTGCTCATCAGGCTGGAAAGCAGGGGGGGATCTTTTTTCACGCAGGAACGGGTCGGGCTATATGGCCAGACGTTCAAAATCCTCAAGCTGCGTTCGATGCGTTCTGACGCCGAGACCGGCGGCGAGGCGCGCTGGGCGACGAAAAATGATCCGCGGACTACCCGGATCGGCCGCTTCATTCGCAAGGTCCGGATCGACGAACTGCCACAGGCGTGGAGCGTCCTGAAAGGCGAAATGAGTTTTGTCGGCCCTCGTCCGGAACGGCCACAGTTTGTCAACGATCTGCAGACGAAAATGCCCTATTATGCGGAGAGACATATCGTGAAGCCGGGGATCACTGGCTGGGCCCAGATCAACTATCCCTACGGCGCGTCCACGGAAGATGCACGGCACAAGCTGGAATATGATCTCTATTATGCCAAAAATTACACGCCTTTTCTGGACCTGCTGATCATCCTGCAGACCCTCCGGGTCATCCTGTGGCCAGACGGAGCGCGCTGATATGAACACGCTTCTCGAATATATCAGTGTGTTCGGACATGCCATTGCGGCGGCCCTTTTCGGTGCGCTGGCGATCTGGCAATTTCAGCGCAAGGTGCCACGCACCGAAAAACATATATGGCTGATCGTTGCGATCGCGCTGACCAGTTTCTGGGCCCTGTCGATTGCGGTCGAGGGATTCCTGACACCAATCGCTCGATTTTCCGAGACATTGCGCAATTTTGGCTGGCTTGCCTTCATGTTCATCCTGTTGCGGACGGGGGAAGGGCGTGATGAGCCCAAGACCGTCAACGTCATCTATGCCACCCTGACCTTTGTTCTGGTCGGCCAGACACTGGTCGATTCGCTGCTCCCTGCCTTTGTGGGAAGTCCGCGGCTCGAGGGAGTTACGCTTTATACGTCGCTGGTGCTCCGGATGATCTTCTCCGTGGGCGCGCTGGTGCTCGTCCACAATCTCTATTCGATTACCGCGCCCGAAACCCGCTGGGGGATCAGGCTGCCGATGGCGTCGCTGGCCGCGATCTGGACCTATGATCTCAACCTTTACACGATCACCTATCTGACCCAGCAAGTGCCGGTCGAATTACACGCCATGCGCGGCCCGATGATAGCTTTGATTGCCCCGATATTGGTGCTGGCGTCGATGCGCAATACCGAGTGGACGCTCAAGCTTTCGCGCAGCGTGACCTTCCGTTCGCTGTCGCTGGTGGCGATCGGCAGCTATCTGCTGATGATGATCGTGATCGCGACGGCGCTGCAGATCATCGGCGGCGACTATGCGCGTCTGGCCCAGATCAGTTTCCTGTTTGGCACGACGATCGGTGCGTTGCTGCTGCTGCCTTCCGGCAAATTTCGCGCCTGGGCGAAGGTCAAGCTGGCCAAGAATTTCTTCCAGCACCGCTATGATTATCGGTCGGAATGGATTCGCTTTACCGATACGATTGGCAGGCCCGGACCGGACAGCGCTCCCTTTCACGAACGGGTGATCAAGGCGATCGCGGATATCACCGATTCGCCTGCCGGCATTCTGCTGGTACCGGACGATTCCGGCCAGCTGGTGCTGCAGTCACGCTGGAACTGGTCCACGGTCGAAGTCCCGTCCCGCGCCTGCACCACCCGCACCGCAGGATTTTTCGAAGATACCGGCCATATCGTCGAATTTGACGCCCTGCGCGCCGGCAAGGATGCGAAATCGGAAGCAGCGGGAATCCCGGACTGGATGACCGGCGATCCGCGGACCTGGATCGCGGTGCCGCTGGTCCATTTCGACCGGCTGGCGGGATTGATCCTGCTGGCGCGACCCCGGATCAACCGCACGCTGGACTGGGAGGATCTGGACATGCTGCGCGTTGTTGGCCGGCAGGTGGCAAGCTATCTGGCCGAATATCGCAGTCAGGAATCCCTGTCGGAAGTGCAGAGATTTGACGAATTCAACCGGCGGATGGCCTTCATCATGCACGACATCAAGAATCTGGTCAGCCAGTTGAGCCTGCTGGCCGGCAATGCCAAGCGCCATGCCGGCAATCCCGATTTCCAGGCCGATATGATCGATACTCTGCAGGATTCGGCGCGCAAGATGAATGGCCTGCTGGAAAGGCTGTCACAGCATAATAAGGCAACGCCCGAGGAGCCCAGGTCGGTGAAGATTGCCGAACTGATCCGTTCCACGATCGAGAAGAAGCGGCTTTTGCACAGCCTGCAGAGCGGCCAGATCGAGGATCTCACGATTTTTGCCGATCCCGCTCGCGTCGAGCAGATATTGGGGCATCTGATCCAGAACGCCATCGATGCCAGTGCGGAAAATCAACCGATAACAATCAGCGCGCGTCGGCGGGACCTCAGCGTGGCCATCGAGGTTGCTGATCATGGGGGCGGCATGTCGAGCGAATTTATCCGCACCCAGCTTTTCAAGCCTTTCGCGTCCAGCAAACAGGGTGGCTTTGGTATCGGAGCCTATGAAGCCCGCGAACTGGCGCGCGCCATGAACGGACGGCTGGAAGTCGAGAGCACGCTGGGGGTCGGCAGCCGGTTCACGCTGCTGCTGCCGCTCGCCAGGCATTTGGCGCAAGAAATCCCATCAGACGAGAGGGCCGCATGATGTCGCAGAAAAATCAACCCAGGAAGGACAAGCTGCTGATCGTGGAAGACGATCCCGGTCTGCAAAAGCAGCTGAAATGGGCTTATGACGATTTCGAAGTTCTGATCGCAGGCGACCGCGAGTCCGCTATTGAGTTGCTGCGTGCGGAAGAGCCGGATGTGGTGACACTGGACCTCGGTTTGCCACCGGACCCGGATGGCACCACCGAAGGTTTCGCCACCATGGACGCGATCCTGAGTCTGAAGCCGGACACCAAGATCATCGTCGCTTCAGGACATGGCGAAAAATCCAGTGCCTTGCGGGCCATTTCCGGTGGTGCCTGGGACTTTTACCAGAAGCCGGTGGATATTGACGAACTGGGGCTGATCGTCCGCCGGGCCTTTCATGTTCACCGGCTGGAACAGGAAAATGCCACTCTTGCCGCCCAGAATAATGGTGACAAACATATATTGGGCCAGATCATCACCGCTGCGCCGGAAATGCTGAAGGTTGCACAGATGGTGGAGCGCGTCGCCAATACCAATGCGTCGGTGATGCTGCTCGGCGCGAGCGGAACCGGCAAGGAATTGCTGGCCCAGGGCTTGCACGATGCGAGCGACCGGCGAGACAAGACTTTTGTGGCGATCAACTGTGCGGCCATTCCGGAAAATCTGCTCGAGTCCGAATTGTTCGGCCATGAAAAGGGCGCCTTCACCGGTGCCATCAAGACGACCGAAGGAAAGATCGAGCAGGCCAATGGCGGCACGCTGTTTCTCGATGAGGTCGGCGACATTCCGCTGCCGCTACAGGTAAAATTGCTGCGCTTTCTGCAGGAGCGGGTGATCGAGCGGATCGGTGGCCGCAAGGCGATAGCCGTCGACACACGGATCGTCTGCGCGACCCATCAGGATCTCGAGAAGATGATCGCGGAAAATGCGTTTCGGGAAGATCTCTATTATCGCCTCGCCGAAATCGTGATCAAGATTCCGCCTTTGTCCGGGCGATCCGGCGATGCCAGCCTGCTGGCCCGGCATTTCCAGAAGAAATTTGCCGAGGAAATCAATCCGGCGGTGAAGGGGCTCGCTCCGGATGCGCTGGCCGCGCTGGAAGCATGGCACTGGCCGGGCAATGTGCGCGAGCTGGAGAACCGGATCAAGCGCGCCGTGATCATGGCGGACGGCAAGATGATCAGCGCAAAGGACCTGGATCTGGACGTCGATGACGAAGCGGCGATGGATATTCTGAACCTGAAAGCGGCGCGGGAGGCGGCCGATCGTTCAGCGATCCTGCGGGCGATCTCCCAGACCAGCGGCAATATTTCCAATGCCGCCAAATTGCTCGGGATCAGCCGGCCAACGCTCTATGATCTGCTCAAGCAATATAAATTGCAGCAGGCCAGCTGACCCATGGCGACGGATTTATCTTCTGAACGGCGCTCTCGCCGGAAGTCGGCGCTGCTCGCCGCGGCGCTGGCACTGGCGACGATCGCTGCTCCCAGCGCCATCTATGGTGCCAGCCAGGGCAATGCGGAGGCACGGGAAGCCTTTGCCAAGGCGGAGGAATTTCGCGCGGGCCGCGATATACGGTCGGCCCGCATTGAACTGATGAATGCGATCAAGGCGGATCCGCAGTGGATCGATGCGCGCGTGGCGCAGGCCGAGGTGTTGCTGAGCCTGATGGATGGGCTTGCCGCCGAGGCGGAGCTCGACCGGGCCGTCCAGCTTGGTCTGGACCCGGCGGAAGTTCGCCATCTTTACGGCCACGCCTATTTCCTGCAGGGTGAACCGGAAAAGGCGCGCGACCAGTTGCTCGCCGCTGATATTCCCGCCAGGAACCAGGGCTATGCGGCGCGCATCATGGGCAGGGTCGCGGTGCAGGTGGGCGATCAACAGCTGGCCAGTGCCGCATTCAACCGGGCGATGGAGCTGGACCCAAAAAATCCCGATCTTTGGGTCGCGATTGCCCGCTTCCGCGCCGACACCGGCGATCAGGCTGGTGCGACCAACGCGGTCGACAAGGCGGTGAAGCTGGACCCGCGCAATATTCGCGCCTTGCAATATCGCGGCGAGCTGCTGCGTTTCCAGTTTGGTCTGGGTGCCGCTATTCCCTGGTTCGAGCGCGCGTTGCAGATCGATCCCAATGATGTGCCGCTGCTGACCGAATATGCGGCAACCCTCGGCGACATGGGACGGATGACCGATATGCTGGTCGTCGCCCGCAAGATCATTTCCCTTGATGGGCATAATCCGAGAGCATTTTTCATGCAGGCAGTGCTCGCCGCCCGCGCTGGCCAATATGGCCTAGCGAGACGGCTGATGCAGCAGACCAAGGGTGTGATCGACAATATACCCGCCGTGTTGCTGGTCGAGGGTATCATCGAGCATAGCGAAGGCAATTATAACGCCGCGATCGACAAGTTTAACCGTCTGGTCGCGATCCAGCCGGAAAACCGGGAGGCGCAAAATCTCCTCGCGCGTTCGCTCTATCTGGCGGGCAGCGCTGACGATGCCGTCGATGTTCTGAAACCGCAGGTCAGCCGGAGCGGGGCCGATCCCTATGCGCTCTGGCTCGCCGGCCGGTCGCTCGAGGCGATCGGCGAGCGAGACGAGGCCGCAGCAATATTGAACCGCGCCGCTGTTCATGATGCAGGACGGGAGAGCGCCATATTGGACTCCGCCCCGCTCACGGTGCTGCGGGCGGAAGCCGAGCGGAACGCCGAGGATGCGCGGATCGTGGTGCCCTATATTCGCGCGCTCTATGATGCGGGCGATTATGCGGCGGCCTTTGCCGAGGCAAAGCGGCTCCAGCTAGCCAATCCCGGGGCCAGCGGCGCCCATGTGCTGGTCGCCGATGTCGCGGCGGCGACGGGCGATTATAACGAAGCACTGGATGCGCTGACAAAGGCCCGCAGCATCCGGTTCTCCGAACCGGTCATGTTGCGCATGGTCGAGGTCATGCGCGCCAAAGGAGACATGCGTCAGTCGGGTGAGGTTCTGGCCCAATATCTCAGCTATAATCCCAGCAATATCGCCGGATTGCGCTGGATGGCCTATTCCCATCTGGAAACCGAAAGCTGGGCGGTAGCCGCCTATATCCTCGAGAATTTGCGGAAGCGGATTGGCGAAAATGATGCCCTGATCGTGGCCGGGCTGACCCAGGCCTATACCGGTATGGGCGAGACCGACAAGGCGATTGCCGCAGGCCGGATCGCCTATCGGGTCCAGCCGTCAAGTCCGGTGGTATCGCATCTCTATGGTCTGGCGCTGATACAGGACAAGGACCGCCGGCGCGACGGCATCAGCCTGCTCAGGAAGGCGGTCGCGATCATGCCGGATAATCCGGTCTACCGGAAGAGCCTGCGACGCGCCGTTCAGGCAACAGGCAGAAGCTGAGCGGCGATCAGGCGTCGCTTTTCATCAGGTCATCGATCGACAGGTCCAGCCGCTTCATCTGCCGTTCGACCGGTGGCCAGACATTCTTGATGAAATCGTCTCGCTGGGCGCTGCGCAGGCGATTTTTGGCACCGGGCGCGACAAACATGCCGACACCGCGTTTCACCGTGACCAGGCCGTCTTCCTGAAAACCCTGATAGGCTTTGGCAACGGTCAGGGGATTCGCGCCCTGTTCCGCCGCGAATACCCGGACCGAAGGCAGCATGTCGCCTTCGCGATAGTCGCCATCGAGAATGGATTCGGCAATAATATCCCGCAATTTCAGATAGACTGGCTTGTTTGCAATGTTCATGCTGCATCACTGCCATAATACAGCGAGGCGGGCAAGGGATAGTTGGGAGTCTGCCGGATTTGGTTGGACAGGCGATCGACTAGAGGGCGACCGGTGGTGTCCAGGCCGACAATATGTCTTCCACTTGGGGGCGCGGACGTTCGGCCAGCTCGATATTCGACGTGCCGATATAGAGCAGGCCGGCAATTTTTTCCGGCGCAGAACCGAACAGGTCGCGTACATCGTCATTATAGGCTGGCCAGCCGGTGATCCAGCCGCCGACAAATCCCAGGCTATGGGCGGCGTGCAGGATATTCATCGCAAAGGCACCACAGCTGAGTTCCTGTTCCCACAGCGGAATTTTCGACGATTCGACCGGCGAGGACAGCAGCACCAGCAGGCAGGGGGCCTCATGGGCCATGGATTCCAGTCCCTCGAGTTCCAGACGGCCCGCTTCGGGTTTCTCGGCGCGATAGGCGTCGGTGAAACCCTGCGCGAGCCGGTCGCGCTGGTCAGCACCAACCGAGACAACACGCCACGGCGCCAGCTTGCCATGATCCGGCGTGCGCATCGCAAGAGCGACAATCTCCTCGATCTGTGCGTCGCTCGGTCCCGGGGCCACCATGTTGCGCGGCCGGCCGGAACGGCGGGAGGGGAAATAGCTGGCGAGGTTGCTGAGGTCGTTGAACGGCTTTTCTGTCATCAGCGTCACTTTGGAAGAGACGCGGCCGATTGCAAGAGGAATTGGCAATAAACCGGTCTCGGTTGAAACAATCTGCTTCACTTGCGCATTTTTTTCATTAGGGTGCGAGGCAAGCGGGCTGCGGTTGACGGTCCTTAGTAACAGTCGGGGAGTATAATATGGCGGGTGCGTATCTGGAGTCTGGCGATGCAAGAGGAACATTCCTCGGCCATCCGAAAGGCCTTTTTGTCCTGTTCTTTGCCGAAATGTGGGAACGTTTTTCCTATTATGGCATGCGCGCTCTGCTCATTTTCTACCTGGTCCAGCACTGGATGTTTTCCGACAGCGAAGCGGGGATCATTTACGGAGCCTATACGGCGCTGGTCTATATCACGCCGGTCATCGGCGGCTATCTGGCTGACCGCTATCTCGGCCAGCGCAAGGCGGTAGCCTTTGGCGCCTTGCTGCTCACCTTCGGCCATTTCCTGATGGCCTTCGAAGGCGAGGGCGCCGGGCAGGCCGATCCCGCGATCAATATCTTCTGGCTGGCACTGGCGTTCATCATCGTTGGATCGGGCTTTCTGAAAGCCAATATCTCGGTCATCGTCGGGCAGCTCTACACGCGCACCGACATTCGCCGCGACCCGGCCTACACGATTTTCTACATGGGCATCAATCTGGGCGCCGCGCTGGGCGCGATCATCGCGGGCTGGCTGGGTCAGTCCTATGGCTGGTCCTACGGCTTCGGTGCGGCGGGACTGGGCATGCTGCTTGGTCTGGTGGTCTTCGTCTGGGGCAAGCCGCTGCTGGTTGGCCGCGGCGAAGCCAATGACCCGGCGCGCCTCGAAAACAAGGTCGCCGGCATCAAGTTCGAATGGCTTCTCTATGCTCTGAGTTTTGCAACCGTTGGCCTGGTGTGGATATTGATCCAGAATCAGGCGCTGGTCGGTTCGCTGCTGGGCGTAGCAGGGGCAATACTGGTTGCTTATGTGCTTTATACCGCTGTCGCAAAGCTTGAACCCGAGGACCGGGACCGGATTTTTGCCGCCATGTTCCTGATTTTCGGATCGATCCTGTTCTGGGCCTTGTTCGAACAGGCCGGTTCGTCGCTGAACCTGTTCACCGACCGCAGCGTTGACCGGACCATGTTGGGTGTTGAAGTGCCTGCATCGGTGTTCCAGTCGATCAATGCGATCTATATCGTCCTGCTGGCACCGGTCTTTGCGCTGCTCTGGACCATGTTGGGCCGCAGGGGACTGGAACCCTCTGCTCCGGCCAAATTCGGTCTGGGCCTGATCCAGCTGGGGGCGGGCTTTCTGGTACTGGTTGCCGGCTCGCTGGCTGCCGGGAGCGGAAACCTTACGCCGGTCCTGTTCATCTTCCTTATCTATCTGCTGCACACGACCGGCGAACTGTGCCTGTCACCCGTGGGCCTGAGCGCGATGAACCGTCTCGCTCCTGCGCATATGGCCAGCCTGATCATGGGGACATGGTTCTTTGCATCGGCCACCGGCAATTTTGCTGCCGGGCTGATCGCTTCTGCCGTTGGCGCGGAAGGGGCCGGGCCTGATCGCGTTCTGGACGTCTATTCAACCGTCGGCTGGGTTGCGGTCGGTGTCGGCGTAGGCGTGATCGTGATTTCGCCGCTGATCAAGAAGCTGATGCATCTCGATACGCTGGAGGACCATACGGTTGGCGATGATCTAGAAGGTCAGCCGGAAGTGGGCGAGCCGCAGGCTGCCGGTGTGCATCCGACAACGAAAATATAAGACTAAAGGGGCGTTCTATGAAAATTCGGGCTTTGCTGGCGCTGGCTGCTGGCGGATCACTCTTGGCCGGATGCACGGCCAGCGGGGCGGAACCCAGTTCCGCCAGCGCGGCACCGCCACCATCGAGCGCGCGGGGCGGGCCTGCCTTTCCGTCCACCTACCGGGCCTATCCTTCCGCCCCCACGGCGATCACCGGCGTGACGATTTTTGACGGCGAGGGTGGCAAGATCGACAATGGCACCCTGTTCATGGTCGACGGAAAAATATCCTCTGTCGGCGGCCCCGAGACCGCGATCCCCGGAGACGCCACGGTGGTCGACGGGTCCGGTAAATATGTGACGCCCGGCATTATCGATGTGCACAGCCATCTGGGCGACTATCCGACGCCCAGCGTCGACGCGCACAGCGACGGCAATGAGGCGACCTCTCCGGTCACTCCGGAAGTCTGGGCGGAGCATAGTGTCTGGCCGCAGGATCCCGGATTTTCGCGGGCCATGGCCAATGGCGGCATCACCGCGCTGCAGATTCTGCCCGGATCGGCCAATCTCTTCGGAGGCCGCTCTGTTGTGCTGAAAAATGTGCCGGCGCGCACGGTTCAGGCGATGAAATTCCCCGGTGCGCCCTACGGCATGAAAATGGCCTGCGGCGAGAATCCGAAACGGGTCTACGGCAGCCGCAACCGCGCCCCGTCGACGCGCATGGGCAGCCTGGCCGTCGAACGGCAGACCTGGATCGACGCGCAGGAATATCGCAGCAAGCGCAACGATGCCAAGCCGCCAAAGCGCGATCTCGGCAAGGAAACGCTCGCCGCTGTGCTCGACGGCGACATATTGGTCCACAACCATTGCTACCGCGCCGACGAGATGGCGCAGATCATCGATATGTCGAAGGAATTCGGCTATAAGGTGACGGCCTTTCACCACGCGGTCGAAAGCTACAAGATCGCCGACATCCTTGCGAAAGAGGGCATCTGTTCGGCCGTATGGGCGGACTGGTGGGGCTTCAAGATGGAAGCCTATGACGCGATTCCGGAAAATGCCGCGCTGCTGCAAAAGGCCGGGGCCTGTGTGATCGTTCACAGCGATGACGAGAACCAGATTCAGCGGCTCAACCAGGAAGCGGCCAAGGCGCTGGCCGATGGCCGGGCTATGGGCATCGACATCAGCGACGCGCAGGCGATCCAGTGGATCACCTATAATCCGGCCAAGGCCATGGGCATTGAACAAATGACCGGCAGCCTGAAGCCCGGCAAGATGGCCGACCTGGTGCTGTGGAACGGCAATCCGCTCAGCGTCTATTCGCGGCCCGACAAGGTCTGGATCGATGGCGCCTTGATGTTTGACAGCGCCGATGCGCAGCGGCGTCCAGTGAGCGATTTCGAGCTCGGTCAGCCCGGCGAAGGAGATGTGAAATGAAGCGCCTGTCCCTGTTTCTCGCCTCCGCTGCGGCCCTGATCGCTGCTCCGCTCGCTGCGCAAACCACCGCGATTACCGGCGGCAAGGTCGTCATTGGTGACGGCAGCGCCCCGATCGAGGGCGGCACCGTGCTGATCCGGGGTGACCGGGTCGTTGCTGCCGGTGCCAATGTCGCCATTCCCGCCGATGCACAGCGGATCGACGCGACGGGAAAATGGGTCACGCCCGGAATTTTTGCCGGCTTCAGCCGGATCGGCCTGATCGAGGTCGGCGCGGTCAGCCAGACCAATGACACGGAAGCGGATAAAAGTGTGTTTTCGGCAGCGCTCGATATCCAATATGCAGTCAATCCTTTTGCCTCGCCAATCTCGGTCAACCGGGCTGCCGGGGTTACGCGCGCGGTCGTATCACCCGACAGCGGCTCATCGATTTTCGGCGGCTATGGGGCAGTGATCGATCTCGGCCAGGATGAAAATCCAATTACCGAGGCGCGGGCTTTCCAGTTTGTCGAACTGGGCGAGGCCGGGCACCGGCGGGCCGGAGGGAGCCGGGCTGCTGCTCATATCCTGTTCCGGGCCTTGCTTGAGGAAGCGCGCACCTATGCGCGCAATCCGGCGGTGTTCGACAGCGATCTGCTCAAGGCCTCGGACGCGAAAGCGCTGTTGCCGGTGATCAATGGCAGCACCAAGCTGCTGGTCCATGTCGAAAGCGCCAATGATATCCTGAAGGTCCTTGATCTGCGTAAGGATTTTCCCGCGCTCGACCTGGTACTGGTCGGCGCCAATGAAGGCTGGCGCGTCGCCGAACATATTGCCGCTGCCGGTGTCCCGGTGCTGGCCTCGGCGCTCAGCGATTTGCCCTACGGATTTGAGGACCTGTCCGCGACCCAATCGAATATCGGCCGGATGAAAGATGCGGGCGTCCGGGTGGCAATCGGCATGATCAACGACCGCGACGCGCACCAGCTGCGCTATTCGGTGCAATATGCCGGCAATCTCGTCGCGCTGACCAAAGTGCCGCGTGCCACCGGCCTGACCTGGGACGAGGCCTTTGCCGCGATCAGTTCGGTGCCGGCGGAGATCATGGACATGGGCGGCCAGCTGGGTTCGCTGAAAGCCGGGCGCAAGGCGGATGTGGTGATCTGGACCGGCGATCCGCTGGAGCTTTCGACCCAGGTCGAAAAGGTCATGATCGACGGCGTCGACCAGTCACTGTCCAATCGCCAGATGCGGCTCAGGGACCGGTACAGCAACCCGACACCGGGCACCTTGCCCAAGGCCTATGACCACTAGCGGCTAGAGGCGCACCATCGACATCATTGTCTCGCCATAGCGGGGGCCGGCGGTGCCGCCTACCGGTGCCGCGGCTTCCAGCTCGTCGAAATCCGCCGAGGTCAGCTTGATGTCGACCGCCGCCATGCTGTCTTCCAGCGTGGCGCGCCGCTTCGAACCGGGAATGGGGACGATGAAGTCCGCCTGTCCCAGCAGCCAGGCGAGCGCAATCTGTGCGGGCGAGCAATGATGCCGCCCGGCCACCGTTTTGACCACATCGACCAGCTTCATATTTTTGGCGAAATTTTCTTCCGAATAGCGGGGGTCCTTGCGGCGATAATCATCCTCCGGAAGATCGTCGCGGCTGCTGATCTGGCCGGTCAGAAAGCCGCGGCCCAGCGGACTATAGGGGACGAAGCCGATTCCCAGATCCTGGCAGACAGGCAGAATAGCCTCTTCAACGCCGCGTTCCCACAGGGAATATTCGGACTGTAGCGCAGCGATCGGATGGACGGCGTGCGCCCGTTTCAGCGTCTCCGCCCCAGCTTCCGACAGCCCCAGATAGCGGACCTTGCCCTCCGCCACGAGCTCGGCCATGGCGCCCACCGTCTCCTCGATCGGCACCTTGGGATCGACGCGGTGCTGGTAGAAGAGATCAATCGTGTCCACGCCCAGCCGCTTCAGCGAACCCTCGCAGGCCCGCCGCACATTGGCGGGACTCGAATCCACGCCGGTGGTTTTTCCGTTCTCCAGAGCAAAGCCGAATTTGGTCGCGATCACCAGCCGGTCCCGCCGCCCGCGGATCGCATGGCCAAGCAGCTCCTCGTTGATATAGGGGCCGTAAACCTCGGCCGTGTCGAAAAAGGTAACACCGAGTTCAATCGCGCGATCGATTGTCGCAAGGCTTTCCGCCCGGCTGGCCTCGCCATACATGCCCTTGCCGATTCCGGCCATCGGCATGCAGCCGAGGCCCAGCGCGGAGACTTCCAGTTCCGGTCCGAGTTTGCGATGTTTCATGTCAAATCTCCTTCGCTTCTGGCGACAATCGCCGTCACGCTCATGTCGGCACTGACATTGGCGACGGTGCGGATAATATCAGGAAAGGTCTCGATCGCCAAAAGCAGAACGAGCGGTTCGATCGGAATGCCCATGGCAAGGCAGATCGGAGCGATCGAGGTGATGAAGCTGATCGAGCCAGGCAGGCTGACCGCGCCCATGGTGGTGATCGCTGCCACCGCGACGCCGATCGCCAGCGCTCCGATCGACAGGGGAATGCCAAGCAGATGAGCTACATAGATGGCGACCGCAAGATTCATGCAGGGTCCGGTTGCCCTGAAAAGGGCAACGGCAATCGGCAGCACGACATCGGCGGAGCGGTCCCCGACGCCCATCGCCTTGACGCCGCTGACCATCGCCGGCAGCGAGGCCAGCGAACTTTGCGTCGAAATGGCGACTGCCTGGGCCGGGGCCGATGCCTTGAAAAAGGCGACAGGACTGGTTTTGCTGCCGACATAGGTGAGGATATAGCTGAACAGCCAGATCACGACCCCGACGCTGCTGACAATCAGCACATAATGGAGCAGGGCCCCGAAGGCAGCCAGTCCGGCATTGGCACCCACCCCGACGGCCAGCGCAAAGACCCCCGCCGGTGCAAGGAGCAGCACCCACTGGATCAGGATCAGCAGGGCATCGGCCAGTGCGTTGAAAAACTGGTCCAGCATCGCTCTTTGTGACTCGGGTAGCCGAGTGATCGCAAAGGCGAACGCAAGGGCAAAGACCATCAGCGGCAGCACGGCATCTTCTGCGGCGGCAGCGATGGCGTTGGTCGGAATCAGCGCGCGGAGAAATTCGCTGAACGGCGGTACGTCACCGGGGGGTGCCGCAGCGCCGAGCGCAGACTGGAGCGCCGCCGCTGCATCACCATCGAGCGGGAACAGCTGGAGCAGTGCAGGCGTCACGAACGCCGCCATCGCCGACGAACACCAGAGAATGAATATCATGAACCCGATGGCACGCGCCGTCATCCGCCCGGCCCGCGCCATAGAGGCGGCCTTGCCGATGCCGACGATCAGAAGCGTGAAGACCAGCGGAATGACGGTCATCCGCAAGGCGTTGAGCCACATATGGCCGACCACATCGGCAGCTTCGACCAGCAAGGGGCTTCTTGAGCCGAATAGCAGCCCGATCACAATCCCGAGAACCAGAGCAACAAGAATGATCAGCGCTTTTTTCAACAGAATGTCCCTTTGCCTTGCCCAGGCCGACCATCAACCATGACCGGCACCCGCTGGCAAGGAGAGATTATCGGGGAAAAGGTCGGGCCAGTTCCATTCCTTCTTGGTCTCGAGCCGTTTGATCGGCTAGAGACTAGCTTAGCGGAACCCGACCATGTTGAAATATAGGTGAATATGACCAAGAAATTTTTCGGAACCGACGGTATACGCGGACTGACCAACAAGCATCCGATGACCGCAGAGATCGCGATGAAAGTGGGACAGGCGGCCGGCCGGCATTTTCAGCGCGGCAATCACCGCCACCGGGTCGTGATCGGCAAAGATACCCGGCTTTCCGGCTATATGATGGAAAATGCTCTGGTGGCCGGCTTTACGAGCGTTGGCATGGATGTGGTTCAGGTTGGCCCGATGCCCACTCCTGCGGTCGCCCTGCTGACGGTGTCGATGCGCGCGGATCTGGGCGTTATGATTTCGGCCAGTCACAATCCCTATTATGACAATGGCATCAAGTTGTTCGGGCCGGACGGTTTCAAACTGTCCGACGAGGATGAATTGAAGATCGAGACCTATCTGACCGAGGATGCACAATTGGCCCGGGCGGCGGATATTGGCCGCGCCAGGCGCTATGAAGATGCCCGCGGCCGCTATATCCACGCGGTCAAGATGTCGCTGGCGGATCATATCCGTCTGGATGGGCTGAAAATTGTCTGCGATTGCGCGAACGGGGCTGCCTATCAGGTTGCCCCTTCGGCATTCTGGGAACTGGGCGCAGAGGTTATTACCTTGGGTGTCAGTCCCAACGGACTGAATATCAACGACAAATGCGGATCGACCGATGTGGCGGTGCTGCAGGAAACGGTGGTTGCTTCGGGCGCCCATATCGGCATCGCGCTGGATGGCGATGCCGACCGGCTGATCGTGATCGATGAAAAAGGACAGATTGTCGACGGCGATCAGCTGATGGCGCTGATCGGCTCCAGCTGGAGCCGTAACGGCCTGCTGCGCGGCGACGGGATTGTCGCGACGGTGATGTCCAATCTCGGGCTGGAAAGATTTCTGAATGATCAGCATCTGGAGCTGGTCCGGGCAAAGGTCGGAGACCGCTATGTCCTGGAAGAGATGAAGAAGGGCGGTTACAATGTCGGCGGCGAGCAATCCGGTCATATGATCCTGCTCGACCACGGCACGACTGGCGATGGCACGGTGGCGGCCCTGCAGGTGCTGGGCGAGCTGGTCGAGTGCGGCAAGCCGGCCAGCGAATTGCTGCATCTCTTTGATCCGGTTCCCCAACTGCTCAAGAATGTTCGCTACAGCAGCGGCCAGCCGCTTGATGACGACAAGGTCAAGGCGGTGATCGCGGAGGCAGAGAAGGAACTGGACGGAGCGGGCCGTCTGGTGATCCGCAAATCCGGCACCGAGCCGCTGATCCGGGTGATGGCGGAAGGCGACGATCAGGATCAGGTCCATGCCGTGGTCGACCGGATTTGTGACGTCGTCCGGGACGTCGCTGGCTGATGCTTGGCCCGACCGACGCTTTCGCTGCCGGTGAAATATCCTGCTTACGAATGGGGAATAACAAAAGATGACCTTTCTGGACGCTCTGGATGCCCGGACGATTGTCGTTATGGGCCTGATCCTCCCGGTTCTGGTGACCGCCATCCTCTATTTTTTCGCGCGCGGTTTTTTTAAGCGCTTCTGGATTTTGATCCTGCTGCTGGCCGGGGCCATGGAATGGTTTCTGATCGTGCAGGTCGGACCGCTGTTCCTGTGAGCGCGTCTTGTCCGCGGATATTGTCGATCGCCGGCTCGGACAGCGGCGGCGGCGCGGGGATCCAGGCGGATATCAAGACCATTACCATGCTCGGCGGACACGCGATGACCGCGATCACCGCAATCACCGCGCAAAATACGCTGGGCGTTCAATCCGTGCACCTCGTGCCGACCGCAATGATTCTGGCGCAGATTGAATCGGTCGCCAGCGATATCGGTGTCGATGCGGTCAAGATCGGCATGATCGGCAGCGCCGAGGCGGCGCGGGCGGTGGCCGACTATCTGGACGGACTCAGCGTCCCCATCGTCTTCGATCCGGTGATGGTCGCGACGAGCGGCAGCGAACTGGCCGATGGCGAAACGATCGCGGCCTTCGATCGGCTGATGGATGTTGCGTCGGTGGTGACGCCCAATCTGCCGGAGCTGGCAGCTCTGGGAGGCAGGGAAGAGATATTGGGGCACGGCTGTCATCTGGTCATCAAGGGTGGCCATGGCGAGGGCCCGGTGATCGTCGACGAACTCTATTCGCTTGGCGGCCTGATCAGAAGGCTGGAGGGCAAGAGGCTGGAGACCAGCGAAACCCATGGCACCGGCTGCACCTTTGCCAGTGCGCTGGCGGTCGGTCTGGGCAGCGGGATGGATCTGACAGCGGCGTTTGAACAGGCGACCTCCTTTACCCGCATCGCGATTCTGGAAGCACCGGGTCTCGGCGCAGGCAGCGGTCCCCTCGGCCACCAGTTTGTAACCGACTTTCAGGATGAAGACAGATGATCGCCGGCGTCGATGAAGCAGGCAGGGGGCCGCTTGCCGGCCCGGTGGTGGCAGCGGTGGTCATTTTGCCTGACGGGCACCCCATCCAGGGACTGAACGACAGCAAGAAACTGACGGCCAAGGCGCGCGCCCGTCTCGAAGCCGAAATCATGGCCTGTGCCCGCTTTTCCGTCGCCCAATGCTGCGAAGCCGAGATTGACGATATCAATATCCTGCAGGCCACCATGCTCGCGATGACGCGGGCGGTGGAGGGGCTAGAGATGGCGCCGAGGTATGTGCTGGTCGATGGCAATCGCCTGCCGCGCTGGAAATATTCAGCCGAGGCGGTGATCGGCGGGGATGCGATCCATCCCTGTATTTCCGCGGCCTCCATCCTGGCCAAGGAATATCGCGACCGGCTGATGGTCGCTGCCGCGGAACAATATCCGCAATATGGCTGGGATCGCAACAAGGGCTATGGCACGGCGGAGCATCTGGCCGCGCTCAGAAAATATGGGCCGACGCCGCTGCACCGCAGGAGCTTCGCGCCCGTCGCGCAAATGGACCTGCTCTAGGCTTCGGCCTTGGCCGGATTTGGCGCGATCTTGCGGTCCGCCAGGACCCATTCGCCGCTCTCGCTCTTGATATATTTGGGCTGCCGGGTGACGTTCCAGACCAGACCCATTTTCTCGAGCAGGAGCAGCACATAGCCGGCGATATCGATCTCCCACCAGGCCATGCCCTGAAAGCTGGCGCGCGGGTGCTTGTGATGGTTATTGTGCCAGCCTTCGCCAAAGGTCAGCAACGAGAAGATGAAACTGTTCTTGGCGGTGCCGACGCCCTTGGTGTGCCGCTGCGAGCCGACGACATGGGCATAGCTCGATATGCCAAGGGTGATCTGAAGCACCACGAAGGTCCGGAAATAGCCGCCGATCAGGATCGTGCCGATGACATGATCCCAGCCGCCGAAGACCAGACCCCAGATGCCGGGAAAGATGATCAGCGAAAAGACCAGCCAGTACCAGCGCGTCTTGTGCAGCCAGAGCACGACCTCATTGTCGGCCAGCCCCTTGCCATAGATGCTCATGTCGGTGACGCAATCGTCCATGAACCAGCCGAAATGCGAGTGAAACATGCCCTTGAGCTTGCTCATCGGGCGGCCGCGGCCATCGATCCAGGGGCTGTGCACATCGCCGAGCTCGTCGCTGTGCGCATGGTGGCGCCGGTGATCGGACGCCCAGCGCAGCACCGAGGACTGGATCGACATCTGCGCCATTCCCCCCAGAATATATTGCATCGGCACCGAGGTCTCGAACGCCTTGTGCGAATAATAGCGGTGAAAGCCGAGCACGATCCCGAGCATCAGGACGATATAGCCGGCGATGAAGGCCGACCATTCGACCCAGCCGGTGTCATAGGTGAACATGTACCAGACCGCCGCGATCGAGCCGAAAATCTTGGACCCGAAGACGATCGCATATTCGCGCCGTTTTTCGCGCCCGGCCTCGCCGCCGACGATAACGCCGGGATGCGGACGGGGTTCATCGCTCTGCTGGGCGATGCCATATTCATGCTGATATTGATCGCGAAAATTGCGCGCCATCTGTTCACTGACCCCCGGCCGATTGGTTTTGAGTAACGCTGTCGCCCAAAACTATAGCCTGCGCGGAACATTTTGTGAACCAAATTTGATTATCTCCGATTTTGCAAAATTTCTTCAAGAATATCGCTGAACGAGTCTTTTCCGTCACACCACTAGGGATTGAGTCCCGCGCAAAGACCGCGACTCCATATCTGGTGGCGGACTCCTTTCGTTCTCCCGCTCCATCTTTCGTTAACCATTAAGATACGCCTTTAACCTATATTAACGGCCTTGACCGCTGGCCCGTTCGGACTCACCGTGGGCGCCATTGGAAAAAGGATTACAGCTTCATGGGGATTATCGAGCGCATTCACGCGCCCAAGACACGCACCGCACCGAGCATCGCGAAGAAGACGGTTGAACTGCCACTCGGGCAGATATTGAAGATGGATTGTGTCGAGGCGATGGCCTCGCTGCCGGATGCATCGGTGGACATGGTCTTCGCCGATCCGCCCTATAATCTGCAACTCGGTGGCGATCTCTATCGTCCCGAAGGCGGGCAGGTCGATGCCGTCGACGATGCCTGGGATCATTTTGACAGCTTCGCCGCCTATGACGCTTTCACTCGCGCCTGGCTGGCCGAGGCGCGCCGCATTCTGAAACCCAATGGTTCGCTTTGGGTGATCGGCAGCTATCACAATATTTTCCGGGTTGGCGCATCGCTGCAGGATCTGGGCTACTGGATCCTCAACGACATCATCTGGCGCAAAGCCAATCCGATGCCGAATTTCAAGGGCACGCGCTTTACCAATGCGCACGAGACCTTGATCTGGGCGTCGAAATCGGAAAAGTCGAAATATACGTTCAACTATCGAGCGATGAAGAATCTCAACGACGAGCTGCAGATGCGCAGCGACTGGGTGATGCCGATCTGCGGCGGTCAGGAGCGGCTGAAGCGCGATGGCGCCAAGGCACACCCGACGCAGAAACCGGAAGCCCTGCTGTACCGGATCATGCTGGCGACGACCAATCCCGGCGATGTCGTGCTCGATCCGTTTTTCGGTACCGGCACAACCGGCGCGGTTGCCAAGCGTCTGGGCCGCGAATGGATCGGTTGCGAGAAAGAGGACAGCTATTGTGAAGTGGCCGAACAGCGGATCGCCGAAGCCCTGCCGCTCGACGAAAGCTCGCTCAAGACCATGCAGTCGCCAAAGTCCAAACCGCGGGTTGCCTTCGGCACGTTGGTCGAAACCGGCTATATGAAGGTTGGTACAGAGCTTTGCAGCAAGAACCGCAAGTATAAGGCGAAGGTGCGGGCCGACGGCTCTTTGCTCTGGGAAGGGCAGGAAGGCTCGATCCACAAGATTGGTGCGGTGGTCCAGGACGCCCCCAGCTGCAACGGCTGGACCTACTGGTATTATGATGACGGCAAGAAGCTGAAGCCGATCGACGATCTGCGCCAGACCTATCTGCTGGCCACCGAACCCTGATAGGAGCGGTTGATTGGAAGAATTGGAAGCATGTGGCGCGGATTCCAGGCTCTATCTGAAGCCGGTGGGACTGGTCGACAGTCCGCAATGGCATGAGGATAAAAATACCAGATTGAACAATAGTTTGATCTGGTTTTCTCAGATCGAATATCTGGTTATTGAGGCGGGAAAACCGAACCGCCGAGGGCTGGTCAATATTACGCAGTGGCCGGAATGGTCAAAGGCCTTGCCAGAGCCTCTGGCGCAGCGCGCCGCCACGCAATTTGCCCATCTGACCCGCCAGCATCCGGCGCTGACCTGCGGCGAGCGCGTGATCCGCTTCGACCAGCCGCATGTCATGGGCATACTCAATATCACGCCGGACAGTTTTTCCGACGGCGGCAAGCATCAGAACGATCCGGACCAGGCCGCCGAAGCGGGCCTGCAAATGGCCGTGGCAGGCGCCTCGATTCTCGATATCGGCGGTGAAAGCACCAGGCCCGGTGCGGATCCGGTCTGGGAAGGCGACGAGATCAAGCGCGTGCAGCCGCTGATCGAGAGACTGGCCCATTGCGGCGCGGTGCTCTCGATCGACACGCGCAAGGCGGCGGTGATGGAAGCGGCGATTGCCGCGGGCGCGCATCTGATCAACGACGTCTCGGCCTTGCTGCACGACAAAAGATCGCTGGAAGTCGCCGGGGTTTCCGGCTGTCCGGTGGTGCTGATGCATGCGCCCTCGAGCGGCAAGGACCCTCACAAGGGCGATGGCTATGGCAATATCGTCACCGACACGCTCGACTGGCTGGAGCAGAGGATTGCAGATGTCGTCGCCGCCGGTTTCGAGCGCGAGAAGATCATCATCGATCCCGGTCTCGGCTTCGGCAAGTCGCTCGCCGACAATCTCGCGCTGATGAACAATATCGCGATGTTCCACGCGCTTGGCCAGCCGCTGCTGATCGGTGCCAGCCGCAAGCGGATGATTGGAGCGCTGTCCAAGGAAGCGCCAGTCGACAAGCGTCTCGGCGGTTCGATAGCCTTTGCCCATCATGCGGTCCAGCAGGGCGCGCAGATTGTCCGCGTGCATGATGTGCCGGAAACGGTGCAGGCGCTGCAGGTCTGGCGCGGCATGCGCGATGCGGGGCTGACCGCGCCGGTTTAGAGCGGACTCTGCAAGACCGCCCCTGTTCCCGCTACGGCTTGGGAAACAGGAAAGGAGCGGTTCGACTGCCCGTTGATTTGGCCACTTGCGCAGGTGCGCCCTGCGCGACGACCTTGCCGCCCTCGTCACCGGCTCCGGGCCCAATATCGATGATCCAGTCGCTGTTTCTGGCCACCAGCATATTATGTTCGACGAGAATGACCGAGTTGCCGGCATCGGCCAGCCGGTTCAGCTGCGCCATCAGCAGCGTCACGTCGGCAGGATGTAATCCGGTGGTGGGTTCGTCCAGAACATACAGCGTTTCGCTGCGCCCGACGCGCTGCAGTTCCGTTGCCAGCTTTATGCGCTGTGCCTCGCCGCCGGAAAGTTCCGTTGCAGACTGGCCAAGCCGCAAATAACCGAGCCCGACCTCGATCAAGGCCGAAAGCGCACGCAAAACCGGCGGTTCATCCGAGAAAAACGCGTGCGCCCCATCGACGGTCATGTCGAGTATGTCGGCAATATTCTTGGCCTTATAGGTGATCTCCAGCGTTTCGGGATTGTACCGCTGGCCGCGGCATACCGGGCAGGGCGCGTATACGCTGGGCAGAAACAGCAGTTCGACACTGACGAAACCCGCCCCTTCGCAGTTCGGACAGCGTCCCTTTGCGACGTTGAAGGAAAAACGCCCGACATCATAGCGGCGCTTTTTGGCTTCGGGTGTCGCCGCGAACAATTTGCGGACATGGTCAAACAGGCCGGTATAGGTGGCGAGGTTGGAGCGCGGCGTGCGACCGATCGGCTTTTGGTCCACTGTGACCAGGCGTCCAATATGCTCCATGCCGCCCCCGATCCGGCCGCGCGTGGCGGTTTCCAGTTCTTGCTCCAACAGCTCCGTTTCGTCACTGGCGGTTTCGATCTGTCTCTTTTGCCCCAGAGCCTCGCCAACGAGTTCCACAAGAGCCTGGCCGACCAGACTTGATTTGCCGGAACCGGACACGCCGGTGACGGTGGCAAGAACCCCGAGGGGAAATTCAACATCAAGATTTTGTAAGTTGTTACGCTCGACTTGCTCCAGCTTCAGCCAGCCGGTTGGCTGACGTGGCGTGCGCTGCGCAGCGCTATCGCGAGCGAACAGATATTGCCCGGTATGCGACTGTTTCACTTCGCGGAGGCCATCAATCGGACCATTGTACAGCACTTCGCCGCCCTGCGTGCCCGCGTCCGGTCCGATATCCACGATCCAGTCGGCATGCTGGATCACGCTGACATCATGCTCGACCACAAACAGCGAGTTGCCGGCTTTTTTGAGCTCGTCCAGCGCGCCAAGCAGCGCTTGGGTGTCGGACGGGTGCAATCCCGCCGACGGTTCGTCCAGCACATAGACAACACCAAACAGTTGCGAGCGGATCTGTGTCGCCAGCCGCAAGCGCTGGATTTCGCCGGGCGACAAGGTGGGCGTGCTGCGTTCCAGCGACAGATAGCCCAGGCCAAGAGCGGTGAGCGCTTCGATGCGCGCCAGAATATCGCTGGCAATCCGCTGCGCCACCACCGATTTCTCGGGATGCGGGTCGTTCGCCGCTGCCTTGCCGTTCGCAGTATCGCGCAGCCGACCGGCCAGTTCGGTTAGCGTCAGCTGCGACAGTTCGCCAATATCCAGCCCCGTGAACTTTACCGACAGGGACTCGCGTTTCAGCTTTTTCCCGTTGCAGTCAGGACATTCGGAAATCTCCATGAACTGGGAGACGCGCTTCTTGGTGCGGTGGCTTTGCGTCGTCGCAAAGGAGTGCAATATATAGGCTCTGGCGCTGGCAAATGTTCCCATATAGCTTGGCGGCAGGTCGCGTTCCATCGCATCGCGCGCTTCGTCAGCATCGAAACCGGGGTACACCGGCACAGAGGGTGTCTCGTCGGTAAACAGGATCCAGTCCCTGGTTTTTCGAGGCAGATCTTTCCAGGGCTTGTCGATGTCGTGGCCGAGCGACACCAGAATGTTGCGCAGATTCTGACCCTGCCACGCTGGCGGCCATGCCGCGATGGCCCGATCGCGGATGGTTTTCGTGTCATCGGGGACGAGCAGTTTTTCCGTCACTTCAAACACCCGTCCGATGCCATGGCACCGGGGGCAGGCGCCTTCCGGTGTGTTGGGCGAGAAGGCGTTGGCGTATAATATCTGCTGGCCGTCGGGATATTGCCCCGCTCGGGAATAGAGCATGCGCAGGCCGTTGGAAATCGTCGTAATGCTGCCGACCGAAGACCGCGCGGACGGCGTGCCCCGCTGTTGTTGCAGCGCGACCGCTGGCGGGAGGCCGTCTATGCTATCGACATCCGGTTCCCCGATCTGGTCGATCAGCCGCCGCGCGAAGGGCGATACGGAATCGAGATAGCGGCGCTGCGATTCCGCAAACAGCGTTCCGAAGGCAAGCGACGACTTTCCGGACCCGGAGATGCCGGTAAAGACCACCAGGGCATTGCGCGGCACGTCGATATCGACATTCTTCAGATTGTGAACCCGCGCGCCGCGCACTTGAACACAATGGTCGAGATCGGACGAAATGTTTGTGGATCTATCTGTGGTGATTGTTCAGTCCTCATTTTCTGTTCGTTCGCTCGTCAGACTATCCTGCCGGCCCCATCACGACCGGCACCTGCTTGGAGCATAACTGTCCCGCAAAGGTCAGGAATGAAGATGGATGATTGCGTGAGAATGGTTCTTCCCGCACAACCGGCTAAATCGTCAGCTTGTAATTGATTTAGGCCCTGGATCGCCTCAACGAGGTGGTTTCATACCCAACTCCGCTTGCTTGAATCCGTTCCTCGACGAGCGTGGAATATTGCCGAGTGCTGAAGTGTCGCGGGTAGTCTGCCCGACTTTGACACGACAATTCGGTAGCGCGGCTTGTCGCTGCCGGATCGAATTTTGAAATTCCCACTTATCCTCACCGCTGAACTTTTGTTGGATGGCGGCAATGGGTGGCAAAAGTGACCCTGCGCGTTCCAATTCTCCCTATTAACTATTTGAACATCAACCATCCCTAAGGTGCTGATTCTACTTCGTGTTGGGGGCAGAGAAAGGCTAAACGCATGTTGCTTGCCTCTACCGATCTCGAAACATTTCGCCGGCATTTTCAGCACCATATCATGGCACCCATCGGTATGCTGATTATAGCTGTCGTGCTGGTCGCTGCATTCGTCCTGTACTGGACAACCAGTACCAGCAATGCGGTGTCGGTTGAGCAGCAGGCCCAAATCACCAAGCTCGGTCTGAGTACCAGCGCCGATCAGCTCAGTTATGAGCAACAGGTTATCGGACGGTGGGATCAGCGCCCGAGGCGTCTCGCCGAACAACCCGCCAGCGGCACATGGTATAATGCCCAAGTCAGTGCGTGGGCCAGCCGCATGTTCAAGCACGACATCAGCTTTTTCGTCGATGCCGGGAATCTTCCATTTTACGGTTATGAAAGCGGCAGCTCGATCGGACAGCCGCGCCTGGACAGGCTTGCCACCGAACTGAAGCCGATGATTGCATCTGTGCGGTCACAGGCGCGCGCCCGCTATCCTGGCGGTCTTTCTCCGGCCACCGCTCCGCAGAGCCCAACCGAACTGACCCAACAAGATACGGTGTACGAATCTTACGTAACGCTGGTGGACGGGCGACCGGCAGCGGCAAGCGCCATGCTGTTCGGGTCCGGCGTGAGTGCCGACGCGGCCGAAGTTCCGGTTATCGTCAGCGTGCGTTTTCTCGACGGCACCTTCCTCCGGGAGATGGCCGAATGGAGCATGATCGACAGTCCACGCTATTCGCGGTTGCCGAGCGTAAAATCTGACGAAGCCATGGTTCCGTTCGTCGATGGCCAAGGCAAGACAGTCGGATATATTATCTGGAAACCCGATCTGCCGGGCAGCCGCATCCTTAAAATCCTTGGCCCGATGTTTGCCGCTCTGGTGCTCGTCATGGTCGGTGTCATGGGGCTGCTGCTGCGCTCACTATGGCGCTCCGGCTACGGACTAGCCAGCGCTATGATTGACCTCAGCGCAAGCGAGGCACAGGCTCAGCATCTGGCTTTTCATGATGTTCTTACCGGCCTGCCGAACCGGGCCTTGTTCCAGGATCGGCTGGAGCAGGCCATGGCGCGCGCCCGGCGGGGCGAGCATTGCGCCATACTGGTGCTCGATCTGGACCGCTTCAAGCAAGTCAACGACACTATGGGGCATACAGCGGGCGATATGCTGATTCGCCAATTTGCTGCCAGACTGAGCAAAATCGTGCGCGGGGCCGACACGGTCGCCCGGATCGGCGGCGACGAGTTCACGATTTTGCTATCCGAGATTCATGACAGCAAGGGTGTTAACCGGCTCTGCCAACGCATCCTCGCAAGCGTGAGAGAGCCCTTCGATCTGCTTGGCAGCAAAGTCTATGTCGGCGTCAGCATCGGCGTGGCACTTGCACCAGAAGCCGGGACCGACCGAGGCGATGTCATGCGCAAGGCTGATATCGCGCTCTATCGCGCCAAAAGCGAAGGCAAGGATTGTTACCGCATCTTCACGCCAACGATGGACGAGACGATCAAGCTGCGCAGCGAGCTTGAACTAGGTCTGCGTCATGCCCTCGACAGTCAGACCGAGCTCGAGGTTTTTTATCAGCCCGAGGTAGACGCGGTATCAGGAAAAATTGTCGGACTTGAAGCTCTGCTGCGCTGGCAGCATCCGACGCGCGGGACAATGCTCCCCCAGGAGTTTGTCTCTATCGCAGAGGATACCGGATTGATCTCCGCCATAGGGGAACATGTCCTGGCGCAAGCCTGCCGTGTGGCCCGCAATTGCCCGGGTCTGTTCATCGCGGTCAACCTCTCGCCCGTCCAGTTTCGGTCAACGGATCTTGCCGCGCGGTTAATTGCCATTACTAGGGAGGCCCGGTGTGATCCATGTCAGATCGAGCTGGAGATCACCGAGAGCGTGCTCCTCGACGAGAACGTCAACGCACGTGATATTCTGGCCGCATTACGCGAGGCGGGATTCAGGATAGCCCTGGATGATTTCGGCACGGGCTATTCGAGCCTGTCCTATTTGCGCGATTTCAAGGTCGACAAGATCAAGATTGACCGTTCATTCACACAGAATCTGGGACATGACGCGGAGGCAAACGCAATTGTCGCGTCGGTTGTGACGCTTGGGCATGCGATGGGGCTTACCGTGTCCGCCGAAGGCGTGGAGAATAGCGCTCAGCGGCAACTTCTGTCACTCGCAGGCTGCAATGAATTGCAAGGCTTCCTGTTCGCGCGCGCGATGCCCGAGAGCGAGATTCTGGGTTTTATCGCCAACAACGCTGACAACCCCAAGCTGCGCGGCGCGGCTTGACAGAATTCAACTCCCCGTGCGGGCGGTTCGCGTCATAGCCCAGAGACGAGACCGGTTCCCCGCTTGCTTGTGCGTCCGCACAGTGCCGCTTGATTTTGGGATGAAATTTCCGGTTTTCTATGGGCCGGATGAGGGTGTTACGAAGTTTCTGAAAACGTCTTGAAGCGGAAATCTTTCGCTTCCGAATCACCCATTACCTCAACCGCTAGTCCGCCAGTTCCACCTGCCGCACATCATAGCCCGACTTGTTAAGATCGGCGATCAGGCCTTCCAGCTGCTCGCGATCCTTGGCTTCGCATTCGATATCGGTGATCAGGCCCTTGGCGGGGAGGTTGGTGAACACCCGCTGGTGATAGACCTCGATGATATTGACCTCATGCTCGGCAAATTGCTTGACGACATTATAGAGCGCGCCGGGCTGATCGCGCAGATGCAGCCGGAGGCGGGCGAGGCGGCCCGAGCGAGCGAGATCGCGCAGCAGCACATTGGCGAGCAGCCTTGTGTCGATATTGCCGCCGCAAAGCACCAGCCCGACTTTTTCGCCGGCAAATTTTTCCTTGTTGCTCAGCAGCGCGGCAAGGCCGGCAGCACCGGCACCCTCGACCACGGTTTTCTCGATCTGCAGCAGCAGGCTGACGGCGCCTTCCAGTTCGGCTTCGCTGACCAGCAAAATTTCATCGGCATGATCCTTGATGATCGCCGCTGTGAATTCGGAAGGATTCTGCACGGCAATGCCTTCGGCGAGCGTATCGCCACCGGCTGCCATGGTCTTGCCGTTCAGCTTGGCATACATGCTGGGGTATAGCGCCGCCTGCACCCCGGTCAGCTTGATTCCCGGCCTGATGGCCTTGGCTGCGGTTGCCATCCCGGAAAACAGGCCGCCGCCGCGATCGGGATGATCATCCGGTCGAGATCAGGAACCGCTTCCAGCATTTCGATCGCCACGGTGCCCTGACCGGCCGCGACACGAGGATCGTCAAAGGCATGGATATAGGTCAGGCCGCGTTGCTCGGCGAGCAGCATGGCATGGGCATAGGCCTCGTCATAATTGCCGCCGAAGATGACAATTTCAGCGCCATGGCCGCGAGTCTGCTCGACCTTCACCATCGGCGTGGTGCTGGGCATGACAATGGTTGCGGGGATGCCGAGCGTCTTGGCGTTATAGGCCAGTCCCTGGGCGTGATTGCCAGCCGAGGCGGCAATGACGCCGGCCTTGCGCTTGCTTTCGTCCATCAGCAGCAGCGCGTTGAGCGCTCCGCGTTCCTTGTAGGCAGCGGTGAACTGCAAATTTTCGAATTTGAGAAAGACTTCCGCGCCGCTGAGCTGCGACAGCGTAATGCTCTTCAGAGTCGGCGTATGGACGACCCGGCCTCTAATCCGGTCGTGGGCCGCTTTCACATCATCAAAATCCAAGGATGGGCGAGCTATGGTCTGGATATCGTTCATATGGTCAGTGCCCCTAACGCATCTGGTCATCAAGGGAAACAATGATTATGCGCGTTACAAAAGGACAGGGAAGCATATGGCTAAAATTGCATTTATCGGGATCGGCGTGATGGGGGGACCCATTGCCGGACATCTGGCGAAAGCGGGACATGACCTGACCGTCTATAACCGGACCAGAACCAAGGCAGAGGCCTGGGTGGCCAAATATGGCGGCTCGATTGCCGACAATCCGGCGGAAGCCGCGCGCGACAAAGAGATCGTGATCAGCTGTGTCGGCAACGACGATGATCTTGCATCGGTAACGATGGGGCGCGACGGGGCTTTCTCGACCATGGCATCGGGCAGCTTGTTCGTTGATCATACCACGGTGTCGGCGCGCATTGCCCGGCAGCTGTCGGTGGAAGCCGAGGGGCCTGGCATTCACGTGGTTGATGCTCCGGTTTCCGGCGGTCAGGCCGGAGCGGAGAACGGCAAATTGTCGATTATGTGCGGCGGCAGTGACGAAGCCTTTGCGGCCGCCGAACCCGTCATGGCGGCCTATGCGGCGCGGATCGTCCATGTCGGCCGCACCGGAGCAGGGCAGACGACCAAGATGTGCAACCAGATCGCGATTGCCGGTGTGCTGGAGGGATTGTCGGAAGCGTTGCGCTTCGCCCAGGCGAGCAGGCTCGACCTGGACAAGGTCCATGAAGCCATTTCCGGCGGCGCTGCCCAGAGCTGGCAGATGGACAATCGCTGGGGCACCATGGCGAAGGATGAATTTGATTTTGGCTTTGCGGTCGACTGGATGCGCAAGGATCTCGGGCTGGCGATCGAGGAAGCCCGCACCAATGGCGCGACTCTGCCAGTGGCGGCTCTGGTCGATCAATTTTACGCTGAAGTGCAGGCCGCAGGCGGTGGGCGCAATGACACGAGTTCATTGGTCTCGCGCCTTCCGAAAAGAAAATAAGCAAGGACAGATGATATGAGCGGTTGGCTGAAAAAACGCGGCTTGGCCCTGTGCGCGAGCGCAGCGGGTCTTTTACTGGTGCCCGGCCTTGCCCAGGCCGACAGCCTGATCGACAATGTCAACGGCATGAGCCTCGACAGCAAGGGCAAGGTGATCCGCTTTACCGGAATGGTCATCGATGACGAAGGGCGGGTCAAGCAGCTCCTCGATCGCCGCGACAAGCGGCCGCGCGAAATGGATTTTCAGTTTGACGGCAAGGGCCAGAACTTGGTCCCGGGCTTTTTCGATGCCCATGGTCATATCATGGACATGGGCTTTGGCGCCCTGACCCTCGATCTTTCCGAGACCAGATCGCTTGCCGAGGCGCTGGCAAGGATCGCGCAATATGCAGCGGATAATCCGAACCGGCAGTGGATCATAGGCAGCGGCTGGAACCAGGAAGTCTGGGGACTGGGCCGCTTTCCTACCGCAGCGGAGCTGGATAGTGTGGTTGCCGACCGGCCGGTCTTTCTGAGCCGCATCGACGGCCACGCCGTCTGGGCCAACAGCGCGGCGATGAAGGCGGCGGGCGTCTCTGCCGCATCAAAATCGCCGAGCGGCGGAACCATCGTCAAAACGGCCGGCAAGCCGACGGGTGTCTTTGTCGATGCCGCTATCGGCCTGTTCAAGGATGCGATTCCCACCCCCAAACCGGCGGAGCGTGATCTGGCACTGAGCAAGGCGCAGGACATGCTGCTAGCCAATGGCGTGACATCGATCGCCGATATGGGGACCGAGCTGCAGGATTGGCAGAGCTACCGCAGGGCAGGGGACAAGGGGCGGCTGAAAATCCGGATCATTTCCTATGCCGCCGGGATTGACAATATGATCGCGATCGCCGGGCCGGCGCCATCGCCCTGGCTTTACGACGACCATCTCAAGCTGGCGGGGGTGAAGCTCTATGTCGACGGGGCGCTCGGGTCGCGTGGTGCCTTGCTGAAACAGCCCTATGCGGATATGCCAGGGGAAAGCGGCCTGGCGCTGCTGAGTTCGGCGCAGCTCAAGAATAATATGAGCCGTGCGGCGATGGACGGCTTTCAGACCGCCGTTCATGCGATTGGCGACAAGGCCAATGACGAGGCCCTGTCCGCGATCGAGGAACTGAACGAGACCTACAAGGGGGATCGTCGCTGGCGGATCGAGCATGCGCAGATCATCGACCCGGTCGATATCAACCGCTTTGCCGCTACCGGCACGATTGCCTCGGTGCAGCCGGTGCATCAGACGTCGGACCGGCTGATGGCCGAAGCGAGACTCGGGCCGGACCGTCTTGCGGGTGCCTATGCCTGGAAATCGCTCCTCGATTCGGGCGCGATTCTGGCCTTCGGGACAGACGTTCCCGTGGAATCATCAAGCCCGTTTCCCGGGCTCGCCGCAGCGATCACTCGCGAAGATGCGTCCGGCCAGCCCTTTGGCGGATGGATGCCGGAGCAGCGGCTGGCTCGCGAACAGGCCTGGCAGGCCTATACCAATGGTGCGGCCTATGCCGCGTTCGCCGAAGACCGGCTGGGCAGTCTCGAGCCGGGAAAAAGGGCGGATTTCATTATCATCGATCAGGATCTGCTGCTGGCGACCCCGGCGCAGATCCGGGCAACGCAGATCCTCCAGACATGGGTCCAGGGCAAGCCGGTATTTGTGCGGAAGTGAAGGCGGATACGGGCTCCTATACGCCGGATTAATATAGACAAAATATTTTTTGCGGTTGCGAAGAATCACCTTTTCCGGTATCTACGACTCACCGAAGGGTTTCGTTGAAAGAAAATCCTCGAGAACTAGCAGGGCGCATGGAAGTTCGGCTTTTTTGAACTTTCACCTATAGTAATACGACCCGATTGGAGCATTTTATGAAATTTGGTAAACTGGCAGCTGGCATTGCAGCTCTTTCTCTGGTTGCGGCCCCGGTCGCAGCTCAGGCAGCGAACAGCGTTGCACCAGCGGTTGAACGCGTTGCAGCAACCTCTTCGTCTTCTGAAGAACTTGAAGGCGGAAGCGGCATTCTGATTGCCGTTCTGGCAGCTGCTGCGGTTATCGGCGGCATCATCATCATCGCTGACGATGATGATCCAACAAGCCCCTGAGCTTTTGGACAATGATTTTGGAAACGGGGCGATTTTCGCCCCGTTTTTTTTGCGCCGGAGCGGCCGGTCCAATGATGAAGGAATGTGGTAAACCGCCTTTTCATTTTGCCTCCCGCGATGCATATTGTGCGGGTCGATTCTCTCGAATGTAACAAAAGGCTGGCTTTGTGACTGCACCCGTTCGCTTTCCGCGATTCTTTGTGACCAATCCCAGTCCCTGCCCCTATTTGCCCGGAAAAAGTGAACGCAAGGTTTTCACTGAACTGAACGGGCCGCACACCGACGAACTAAACGATGCGCTCGGCCGGATCGGCTTTCGCCGCAGCCAGAACGTCGCCTACCGGCCCAGCTGCCTCGACTGCAAGGCCTGCGTCTCGGTCCGCGTCCTGACCGACGAATTCCGTCCCAGCACCACCCAGCGCAAGCTGATCCGCCGCAACCGCGATCTGGTCGTCGAGGCGTGCGAGCCATGGGCGACCGACGAGCAATATCAGCTGCTGCAGAATTATCTCGCCAGACGTCACCCCGGCGGCGGCATGGCGGAAATGGACGAGATGGACTATTCCGACATGGTCGAACAGTCTCCGGTCAAGAGCTTCGTGATCGAATATCGCGAGCCCACCAGCGACGGCAGCAAGGGCCGTCTGGTCGGTGCCTGTCTGACCGACCAGCAGGGCGACGGCCTGTCGATGATCTACAGCTTTTTCGACGCCGACCATAGCGAGCGCGCCGGTCTCGGCAATTATATCATCATGGACCATATCCTGCGCGCGAAGACCGCCGGCTTGCCCTTTGTCTATCTTGGCTACTGGGTCGATGGCTCGCCGCAGATGGAATATAAGGTGCGTTTCCGTCCGCTGGAACGGCTGGGTCCGGACGGCTGGCAGAGATTTGATCCGGCAGAGCTGATCCAGCTGCAGCGTCGCCGATAGCCGGCAGCAGGCGTTGATCCGGGCATAAAAAAGCCTGCCAATCTCACCGGATTGGCAGGCTTTTTTGATTGGCCGCAAGCGATCAGTCGTACATGCACCGGGCCTGCTGGCATCCCTTGAGCGGTTCTGCCTTGGGTGCCGGCTTCCAGGCTTTTCTGGGCACTGCTTTCCACTGTTTCTTGTAGGTCGGCTTGCTGTAGATCACTTCCTCTTCGACATAGGTTGTCGTCGTGGTCGTGGTTACCGGCGCGGACTGCACGACAATTGTGGTGACCATCGGCTGCTGTGCCTGCGGATAATAATAGCCCGGCGTATAATATCCGTTCCAGCCGCTCGGATAGGCCGGCGGCGGTGCAGGACGGTAATGCTGCGGCGGCGGTGCGGGATAGCGACCGGCCTGCCGTTCCTCATAGCCATATTTCTTCAGCAGGTGCCGGCACCGGTCGGTACCCTGGTCAATCGCAGCGCCAGCGACAGCGCCCAGCCCGCCTCCGATCAGCGATCCGCCGAGGCGGTTGCCCTTTCCGGCAATCCGGTTGCCGGCGAAGGCACCAATCGCACCGCCGACAATCGCGCCGCCGATACCGCTGCTTTTCTTGCAGCGCTCGAGATAGGCCAGTTCTTCGGCCCGCTGCTGGTCGACAGCGGGATAGGCGGGATAGCGGCGATCCGGATCGGGCCGCTGGCGGGCGACGGCGCAGCCGCGCGGATCAAATCCGGGGTCGACATCGCATCCATAGTCCTGATCGGCCCGGTCGCCCCAGTGCGGCGTCATATTGCCGTCGCCGATGAAGGTGCCGGAATATTCGCCCTGATAGACGCGGCCGTCGGCATCGCGATAGGTGCCCTGCCATTCGCCCTGGTAGCTGCCGTCTTCGCGATAGGCTCCGTCCCAGTCGCCCTCATAGGTCGAACGATCGCTGCCATAGGAAGGCGGGGTTGCAACCACGCGGTCATCGCCGACAAACACGCCCGGATCATAGCTGGCATGGCCGTCGCGATAGCCGTCATCATAGCCCTGGTTATAGCGGTCCCAGTCGACATTATACCGAGCGTCCTGGACGACCCCATAGCGGTCGGTCAGAACCGCATCGTCATAATAGCGCGACCAGCCAAAGCCATAATTGGGCTGGCTCAGTCCGTAATAGCCGAAATTGCCGATAAAATAGCTGGGCTGGATATAGGTTTTCGGCAGGCGATAGCCCCGATAGGGTTTGTGATAGCCCTTGTCATAACCCATCCGCCCCCGGCGCACATAGTTGCCGGCCTGGCGATAGCCTTTCATCTGGTGCATGTTGCCCATATTCTTCATGCCGCGCGAATAGCCCATCGTGCCCATGCGGGTCGTCGTCCGGTTCGGTGCCGGCGTCGAACGGGCGGTCGGCGTGGCAAAGGCCAGACCGGAGGCCGGAGAGGCGATGATGTCGGGCACCGAGTCGATTGCTGCAATCGCGGTCCCTGGCGCCATCGTCAAAACACCGGCAACGCCAGCAAGTAAAAGGGTCTTCATGGTTAACAACTCCCTGGTTTCAGACATGCACTGAGCACGGCCGAGCGAAATCTGGTTAACGAACATTTACCATTTTTCGCGGGGATTTACCATTAGCAGACTGTTAAATAGGCCAGATTTCGCATTTTGTCTCGAAATGGGGCATCCCGGTTAAGAGCTTCTTAACCAAGATTGTCAGCGATGGCTCCGATCAGTTTGACCATTCCGGACTCGTCAGCGGGCTGGAAACGGTCGGGCAGGGGGCTGTCGAGATCGAGCACCCCGATGAGCTTGCCCTGCCGGACGACCGGTACGACCAGTTCGCTGCGGCTTTCGGCATCGCAGGCGATATGTCCGGGAAAGGCGTGGACATCGGCCACTCGCTGCACTTCGCCGGTGGCGGCTGCGGTCCCGCACACGCCCGCGCCGATCGCGATCCGGATACAGGCCGTCTTGCCCTGAAAGGGGCCAAGCACCAGCTCGTCATCGATCCGGCGGTAAAAGCCCGCCCAGTTGAGGTCGGGCATATATTGCCAGATCAGCGCCGCAATATTGGCCATATTGGCGATTGCGTCCGGCTCCCCGTCGACCAGGGCAACAGCGGATGCCGTCAGGTCAGCGTAAAATTCTGCAGCGGGCTGGTCCCGGTCGATGGCAATTTCGAGCATCTTCATTGTTCCTCTTGTGCCGACTGGTCGCCGGTTTCGTTTTTCCTGGCCGGATCATATTTGGCAAACCAGCCCATGATATTGTCGACCTTGGCAATCAGCTGGCTTGGCCGGCGTGCAATAAGATGGGATGCGCCCGGCACCCGCACCAGCACCGTATCGACATTCTGCACCTTCAGCGCCGTATAAAATTGCTCGGCTTCCCAGGCCGGCGTGCGCCAGTCCGCTTCGCCCACCATCACCATGGTCGGTGTCCTGACATTGTTGACGATGGAAATGGGGGACCGCCGCCAATATTCCTGCGGCTGCTCCCATGGCTGGGCACGGAACCAGTGCCGGCTGACAAAGCGGGCGATATCCCCGGCAAGCGCCATGCTGGTCCAGTTGATCACCGGCTTGACGGTAGCCGCTGCTGCAAAGCGGTCGGTCTTGCCGACGGCCCATGCGGTCAGCACGCCGCCTCCCGATCCGCCGGTGATAAACAGCCGGTCCTTGCTGGCGTAATTTTTCGCGAGCAGGGCGTCGACCACGCTCATCAGATCGTCATGGTCGTGGCCCGGATAATCGAGGTCGATCAATTGGGCAAATTCCTCGCCATAGCCGGTCGAACCGCGCGGATTGGCATAGACGGTGACATAGCCCTCTGCCGCATAGCGCTGAATCTCGGCGGCAAAATAGGGGCCGTACATGGTGTTGGGACCACCATGGATTTCCAGAATCATCGGAAAGGAGCCGTCGGGACGAAAGCCGGGGGGCAGGGCCACCCAGGCTTCGATTTCGCGTCCGTCATGGCTGGACGTCACCTTTATCTCTTCAATGCGCGCGAGATCGATGCGTCCCAGTGCGTCCTCGTTCAACAAGGTCAGCTGGCGGCCGTTGCCGCTGCCGCGGGTGATCGCGACTTCGGCGGGCCGGTCGCTGCTGCCCTTTGTATAGGCGATGATCGGGGAGCCGCCGCCGGCCTTGCTGGCGACAGAAAAGCTGCCCGAGGCATAGGGCCGGCCAAGCGAGGTGCCGCCAATATCGGACAGCAGCGTGCGGACATTGCCGGACAGATCGATCGAGACCAGTGTCAGCATGCCGTCGACTTCGGTCTGCCCGATCAGCGCCCGGCCGTCGGCCCGCCAGGCAATCGAGCCAATCGACCGGTCGAAACCGGCGGTCAGATTCTGGACCCCGCTGCCGTCGGGTTCCATGACATAGACATCCGTATGCTGATAGGACTTCAGCTGGTCATCATAGCCGAGATAGGCGATGCGGCTGCCATTGGGGGAGACAATCGCCGCAAAATCGGGGCCGTCGCGCTGGGTCAGGGGAGACACCGTCTCGCTCTCCAGGTCGACGCGATAGATTTCGCTTTCGATCGGATCAAGATCGGCATCCTCGGCCTGGTTGCCCGTCACCAGCAGAGCATCATTGCCCAGCCACTGCGGCGTGTCGAAACCATTTTTGCCATGGGTCACCTGCTGCGGTGTGCCGCCTTCCGCACTCAAGGTGAAAATCTGGGTCTTGCCCTTTGCCAGATAGCCGGCGCCGTCAAAACGGAAGACCAGATCGTCGACGATGCGGACGGGCTTGGCCCAATCCGCTCCCTCCGGACTTTTGGGCGGCTTCGCAAAGGATGCGCGCTCGTCGGGGACCAGCATGGAAAAGGCGATGCTCTTGCCATCGGGAGACCAGACGGGGGCTCCGGGTCCCTGTTCCAGCTGGGCCAGGGAAAAGCTGACCCCGCTGTCCTGATAGCGCAGCCGCAGATCGGGCTTGCCGTTGGTCGTCGTCAGATAGACCAGACGTTTGCCGTCCGGCGACCAGCGCACCGAGGAACTGGAGCCTTCGCCGCTGACCAGCGGCCGTTGGCTGCCGCTACGCGTGTCGATGGTCCACAGATCGCTCACGACCTGGTCGGTGAACCGGTCCATCGACTTGCGGGCGTAGACTATGGCGGAGCCGTCGGGGGAAATTTGCGGGTCGTCGGCATATTCGAGATCAAACACACGCTCGGCCGTGAACCGCCGGGCGTCATTGCCATCGCTGGCCAGACCGGCTGTCGCAAAGGACGGAAGGCAGCATAATGCAAGTATATGGCGCGTTTTCATCGATATCCCCTTTTTGTAGCAGGCCTTCTTATGGCCAAGATCGCGGCTTTGCCAACAGGAAAGCCGTTCGAGCGCCCGCTGGCATTACTCAGTCAAGGCTGGGCTTGCCGCGCGTCTTCTTGATCGTCGCTTTCTTCTTCTTGCTGTCGACCCTGCGTGCTTTGGCGGCTCTGCTCGGCCGGGTCTTGATCCTCCGGGCATCACGCTGATAGGCCTGTTCGATCATGTCGGCGACCCGCCGCCGCGCTTCGCCCCGGTTGGCTTCGCGGGTGCGATATTCGCGCACCGTCAATACCAGTTCCCCGCCGCTGGTCATCTTGCGCCCGGCGAGCGTCTTCAATTTGCGGAAGGCATAAGGCTGCAGGCCGAGCGCATAGACATTGACCCGCATCTGCACTGCCGTGGCGACCTTGTTGACATTTTGACCCCCCGGTCCGCTGGCGGCAAGAAACGTCTCGGTGATCGCGCTTTCGGGAATATCAATCATCAATCCTGTCTAGCGGCATGCGCCGCCGCGCAACAGACCTTGTTAAGGACGTCTGGCAAATCGGGTATCAGGAGCGCTCGGCTTGTGCTGATTTGCAACAAATTTGTCTCCAAAAAGGACATATCCGGGAATATTGTCGGTCCGGAGCGGCTCAAAGTTAAATTTTTTTGACCGGAGGAGAGAGTCCGGAAACGACTCATTTCTGCGGGTTCCAGAGTCATAAGGGGCCTCGCGACTCGCGCTGAATCCTACCTTAGTGAAAAATTAACCTTTTACGTTCATTCATCTTATGGTTAATAAATGATCCATCGGGTCGGCGGGGTGATCGATCTGGGGCGAGTGATAAAAAAGGGGCTGCCTGATGCGCGTGCTGCTGATTGAAGATGAACCAACGACCGCAAAAGCCATCGAGCTGATGCTGACGACGGAAGGGTTCAACGTATATACCACGGATCTCGGGGAAGAGGGGCTCGATCTGGGCAAGCTCTATGATTATGATATCATATTGCTCGATCTCAACCTGCCCGACATGCACGGTTATGATGTTCTCAAGAAGTTGCGGGTGGCGAAGGTGCAGACGCCTGTGCTCATTCTCTCCGGGATCAGCGAAATGGACAGCAAGGTCCGGTCCTTCGGATTTGGTGCCGATGACTATGTGACCAAGCCGTTCCACCGCGACGAACTGGTTGCCCGCATTCATGCCGTTGTGCGCCGTTCCAAAGGCCATTCGCAGAGCGTTATCCGGACCGGCAAGCTGGCGGTCAATCTCGATGCCAAGACGGTGGAAGTCGACGGCAATCGTGTCCATCTGACCGGCAAGGAATATGCCATGCTGGAGCTGCTGTCGCTCCGAAAAGGAACCACGCTGACCAAGGAAATGTTCCTCAACCATCTGTATGGCGGCATGGACGAACCCGAACTGAAGATCATCGATGTGTTCATCTGCAAGCTGCGCAAGAAACTGGCGCTGGCCTGCGGTGGCGAAAATTATATCGAGACGGTCTGGGGCAGGGGTTATGTTCTCCGCGATCTGGAAGAAGAAACCGCTCCGACCGCACAAGTGGCGTAAGACGATATCCATTCACTACCCAGAAAAATCGGCATATGAATAAAAATGGCGGGGCCCGACGGTCCCGCCATTTTTATCGGGCCGTGTCCAGATAGCGGCGTTCGGAACCCTGCAGCACCAGAGCGGTCAGCTTGTCGGAATAATAGGCGCCGGTGTCGATCCCGATCCGGTTGCCTGCCTCCAGCACATCGTCGCTGATCGTGTGGCCATAGACGATGACCTTTTCGTGGGGCTCCTGAGCCGCCAGAAATTCCTCCCGGATCCAGCGCAGGTCCTTGTTCCGCTGCTCTGAAAGCGGCACGCCCGGACGGATGCCGGCATGGACAAAGGCATAATCGCCGATGACGATCTGGTCTTCAAATCCGGAAATAAAATCGACATGGTCCGGGGAAAACAGCGTCGGAATCCGTTCCGCCAGTGCCGAGATATCAAGCTCGATATATTCCTTCATGCTGATATCATAGCTCAGGATTGTCTCGCGTCCGCCGATGCGATTGAAGAAACGGACCGATTTCTCGTCGCCCGTGGCCGCCGCCAGATAGACTTCTTCATGATTGCCCATCAGGAAGCGGACATTTCCGGCAGAGGACTTGAGCTGCATGGCTGTGTCCAGCACACCGGCGCTGTCCGGGCCGCGGTCGACCAGATCACCGAGAAAGATGATCTCGCTTTCCGCGTCGCCGCGCTCGGCATCATCCTTGACGATCTTCTCCAGCAACTGTTGCAGAAGGTCGTTGCGGCCATGCACATCCCCGATCGCATAGATCCGTCGCCCTTCCGGGACGGAGGCGGTGTCAATCGGTCGGGCAGGTTTTCTTTTTCGTAACAGGCGATTCAACATGATGATAATAAATTTGTTTTGAGAAACCGGGTTTCAAGGGGGGAAGGGCAGGTTTTGATATGCGCCCCCTATAGGGCACCAACACCTGAATGGTTGCTGAGAATGGTCAGCTTTCCACGATAAAACTCAGGCCGGCCTTGGCTTCCAGACGCTTGACCAGCTTTTCGCCCATCAGCGCGCCGGCGGTCCAGATTCCGCCCTCTTTTTTGAGCTTGTCCTGGGCCAGGCAGAGCGCCGATTCCGCGATCATCTTGGAGGTCGAGCCATAGCCGGGGTCCTTGTCTCCCTTGACGCACAGGCTGGCGGTTTCGCCATCTGTCGTTTCGCCGATGAAAATGATGTCATAGCTGCCATTTTCCCTCTGTTCCCTGGTCGGGCCTTCGCCCGGCTTGGGCGTGTCGTCGCCGGCAAACGGATTGGCCTTGGCGACCATCTCGGCCGCCTGCTTGCCAAGGTCACCGGGGCTGGTGACAACCATTTCGTCATATTGAAAGTCTTTTCCATAGGGAAAATCGAGAAGAAAGTTCGTCCGGTGGACATTTTTCGTGTTGATCGGCGCCATGATGAACGGCGCGACCCAGCTGTCGATCGTCTTGTCATATTTCGGGATCATCATATTGGGCTGGTCGGCGCCCTTGAAACCGGGGGTCAGGCCGAAGCTGCTGCCCAATATCTTCACAAGGCCCGGATTTCTGGCGATTGCTTTCATCGTCTCCTTAAGGCTGGCTGCGGTGCCGCCCGAAAAAGTGCCTTCCATCGAGCGGACCCGTCCGCGGATCCTGGTAGCGGGCTTGCCGTAGCGCTTCTTCATCTCTTGCTGCAGCATCCAGACCCCGAGATCGAACGGGATGGAGTCAAAACCACAGGAAAAACAGATCTGTGCGCCGGATTCTTCAGCTGTTTTCTGATGTTCGTCGATCATCGCCCGCATCCAGCCCGGCTCGCCGCACAGATCGACATAATGGGTACCATGCCGCACACAGGCCGCGACAACTTCATCACCATAAAGCTGATAGGGACCAACGGTGGTCAGCACGACCCTGGTCCGGCTCGCCATCATGTCGATCGATGCCGGATCGTCGGAATCGGCCACCACCAGCGGCGTCTCCTTGGGCGCGCCAATCAGATCGCGCACCTCTTCCAGTTTCTCGAGGTTGCGGCCCGCCATCGCCCATTTCGGAGCATCGCCGGACGTTCCATATTGCTGCGCTCCTGCTATTTCGTGCCATATATGGCCTACAGTTTCGGCAGAGTCACACCTTTTTGGCCCATATATTTGCCGGCCCGGTCGGCATAGCTGGTCTCGCACGGTTCGTTGCCCTTGAGGAACAGAAACTGGCAAGCGCCCTCATTGGCGTAGATTTTGGCGGGCAGGGGGCTGGTATTGGAAAATTCCAGCGTCACATGCCCCTCCCATTCCGGTTCCAGCGGCGTCACGTTGACGATGATGCCGCAGCGGGCATAGGTAGACTTGCCCAGGCAGATCACCAGCACATCGCGCGGAATCCGGAAATATTCCACCGTACGGGCCAGCGCAAAGCTGTTCGGCGGGATGATGCAGCAGTCGGTCTTGCGGTTGACAAAGCTGTTCTCGGCAAAATTCTTTGGATCGACAATCGCATTGTCGACATTGGTGAAAATCTTGAATTCATCCGATACCCGGGCATCATAGCCATAGGATGACAGGCCGTAGCTGATACATCCTTCCCGTTTCTGGCCTTCGACAAAAGGTTCGATCATGCCGGAATGTTTCGCTTCGTTGCGGATCCAGCGGTCGGATAAAATGCTCATATCGGGTTCCTGTCGATGATCATGGTCGCACTACGTTCCAGTTTACCGGGCCGTCAACCCCGCTGATCCGGCGCATGTCGGACGCGCGCCACATCACCCAAGGCTTGGTGGCATAGTCGGGCGGGAAAAAATTGGCCTCGAGCCAGAATGTCCGGTCGATACCGCTGCTGATATTGTACAGTTCCTCAAAGTCGCGCGACACCTCGATAATCGCCGGCTTGCCGCTGTGGGATTCGATCTGGTTGAGAAATGTGTTGAGTTCGCTGAGCACCAGAGCGCGACCGGGCCGGTCGCCGCAGTCATCGTCAAAGGCCAGCCGAACCGCAGGCGGCAGCATATATTCGCCGCGCGGAACGGTGGTCACGAAATTGGTCGCCTGGTCGGTGGCGAGGCGGCAGAGCGAATAGCTGTGAAACGCGCCATAGCGGATACCGGCTTCCCGGGCGCCCTTGATATTGGCCGCGAAGTTCCGGTCGCGTTTCTCCGCACCGGCGGTGGCCCTGATATAGGCAAAGTCGACGCCGGTGGCGCCGGCAACATGCCAGGTGATATCGCCATTGCTGTCATCGACCGAGATGCCCTGTACCGGATATTGATCGCGCGCCGGGGCCCAGCCAACGGTGATATTGCGCAGGATGAAGGCGATGACCAGCAGCACCACGACAATCGTGGCAAGGCTCAGCATGGTTTTTCTCATGTCCCGATTGGCCACCCTGGCTCCCTGATACGCAGCGGAAATATCATTCAATTCTTGATATGCAATACGCAGATCAAAGTGAAGAGACGCCGGGCGGTCTTGAAGTCGACGTCGATCTTGCCCTCGAGCCGCTCGACGAGCAGTTCCGCGCCCTGATCGTGGACTCCGCGCCGGGCCATGTCGATCGTCTCGATTTCCGCTGCGCTGGCCTTGCGGATCGCCTGGTAATAGCTGTCGCAGATCGCGAAATAATCGCGGATTGGTCGCCGGAAACGGCCCAGCGCCAGGATCAGGGTCTCCAGCGGCTCGCCATTCTCCCGTCCGATCGAAATCACCAGCCGGCCTTCCTGCACGCTGAGCTGGAGCTGATAGGGTCCGGCATAGCCATCCTCATGCTGTTTGAGCGGCTTGAAATAATTTTCCTCGATCAGATCGAAAATCGCGATCCGCCGTTCCTGCTCAATATCGGCATTGCGCCACAGGATCGTGGTTTCATCAAGCTCGACGGATATGATGCGCGGATCGGACATTGCGCCCTGTTGCCGCAGCACCGGTCTCAGGACAAGGTTTTTTGCAGCTCTGCCCATGACAGTCTCTTGTCCACAGGACTGTCCCCGGCCTTTATCAATTTTTTCGCGGGACCTCTTGCCGAGAATCGATTCAGCGTCGATGAAGAGCCATGGCCGAATTGATGCGTTTTCAGAATGACGAGAGTGATGGACAGCGCCTGCCGCGCAATGTCGAGGCAGAGGCGACCTTTCTTGGCGCGCTGCTGATCGACAACCGCGTTGCCGAAGATGTGCAGATCCGCTTGCTGCCGGAACATTTTTACGAGCCGCTGCATGGGCGGATTTACGAACAGGCGCTGAAGCTGCTCGACAAGAATATGGTGGTCACGCCGGTAACGCTGAAGCCCTATTTCGAGTCGGATGAAGCGATGAAGGCGCTGGGCGGCCCGTCCTATCTTGCCAAATTGACCGGCGATGGTGCCGGCCTGATCGGGGCCCGCGATTTTGCCAACCAGATCTATGATCTGGCGCTGCTCCGCGAACTGGTCAGCGTCGGACGGACGCTGGTGGAAAGCGCGCTGGATACCAGCGAGACCGTCGATCCCAAGGAGCAGATCGAGGAAGCGGAAACCGCGCTCTACCGCGTCTCCGAGGGCGAGGCGCAGGAGGGCGGCGTGCGGTCGTTCCTGCAGGCATCCACCGAAGCGTTGAACAATGTCGAGCGCGCGTTCAACAGTGGCGGCAAGGTCTCCGGCATTACCACTGGCCTGACCGACATCAACGCCAAAATGGGCGGTCTGCACCGAAGCGATCTGCTCATCCTTGCGGGACGCCCGGGCATGGGCAAGACCTCGCTGGCCACCAATATCGCGTTTAACGCGGCCCATCGCTATTTGCGCGACATGCAGGACGGGATTGCGCCGGAAGACTCGCTGGGCGCGAAGACTGCGTTTTTTAGCCTGGAAATGTCGGCCGACCAGCTGGCGACCAGAATTCTGTCCGAGCAGGCCGAGATCAGCTCGGAAAAACTGCGCATGGGATCGATCAGTCGCGACGAAATGCACCGTTTGGCGATGGCCTCGCGCGAGCTGCAGGACCTGCCGCTGTTTATCGACGATACGCCGGCGCTGACCATTGCCGCTCTGCGGACCCGGGCTCGGCGGTTGCAGCGGCGTCAGGGCATCGGGCTGATCGTGGTCGACTATCTGCAACTGTTGCAGGGATCGGGCCGGGCGAATGACAACCGGGTCAACGAGATTTCGGAAATCAGCCGCGGCCTGAAAACGCTGGCGAAGGAACTGCAGGTTCCGGTGATGGCGCTGTCGCAGCTCAGCCGGGCGGTGGAAAGCCGCGAAGACAAGCGCCCGCAACTGTCCGATCTGCGCGAATCCGGCTCGATCGAGCAGGACGCGGATATCGTCATGTTCATTTTCCGCGAGGAATATTATCATCTCGCGATCAGGCCCGACCAGCCTGACGGCAATTCGACGCCGGAGCAGATCGCCAAATATTCCGCGTGGGAAACCGATCACCAGAGCAAGGTCAACAAGGCGACCGTGATCGTCGCCAAGAACCGTCAGGGCTCGACCGGCAATATCAACCTGAGCTTCCTGAGCGAGTTCACCAAATTCGGCGATCTTGCCTATGACGAGGGGCCGGAGGAATATTAGAGCGGAATTGCCGGGCAGTTATTCCATCCGGCCAGGCCGGGCGCGGACAAGGCGGACAAGGGAGCGGCAATTCATGAATATCTGGCTTCGAATCCTGCTTTTCTCGGTGGTGCCGCTGGTCCTGTTGCTGGGCATAGCCATTGCCGTAGACACCTGGGAGTTCCGCAGCGGCAGCGAGAGCGCGCGGGGGGAAATAATGGCGATGCGCAAGCAATTCGGAAGCATGAAAGATTCGGATGGCTTTACCAGGACCACCACCTCCTATTATCCGACGGTGCGATTCATCAGCGGGCAGGGCCGGCAATATCAGGTCGAGGCAGGGCAACCCGTGCCCGAACCTCTGCCCGAGATTGGCGAGCGGATTGCGATTCGCTACGAGATCGCCAATCCGGGGAATCTCCGGCCCGACTATGGCCTGCTGCGCGACTGGCTGCTGGCCGGTGCGGTCTTTACCATGGGTCTGTTCTTCTTCGTCATCGCGCTGATCTTCACGCGCCGCAAGGTTCCGCAAATCTAGCGGAAGAGGGTTCTTCCGTCCGTTTTCGGGAGCGAATCCGGCGCTAGAAAATCGGGTCGTTGGCGCCCTTGTCATCGGCATCCGGCAGCGGGGTCACTTCCTCGTGAATGCCGCATTCGGACTTGTCCCATCCGCGCCAGCGGCCCGCCCGGGGGTCTTCGCCCGGCAGCACCTTGGATGTGCAGGGCGCGCAACCGACGGAGAGATAGCCTTCCGCTTCGAGCGGATGACGCGGCAGGTCATGCTTCTCAAAATAGGCTTCGAGATCGTCCTTGATCCAGTCGCCGAGCGGATTGATCTTCAGGCGTCCGTCGTCAATCTCGAACCGGGGAATATTGTTGCGGGTCACCGACTGGAACGCCTTGCGGCCCGAAATCCAGCTGTTGAGACCGGCTTTGGCGCGGGCCAGAGGCTCTACCTTGCGGATTTCGCAGCAGCCATCGGGGTCATAGGACCAGCGGAGACCATTTTCATCCTTTGCGGCGAGCACGGCGGGATCGGGTGCGACCACATTGCTGTTCTTCAGGCCCAGAGTCCTGACCAGCGTCTCGCGATAGGCGAGCGTTTCGGGAAACATCTTTAGCGTGTCGACAAAGGTGACCGGAATCGTCGGGTCGACCGCTGCCACCAGATGGAGCAGCACCGCGCTTTCGGTACCGAAGGAGGAGACCACCGCGACCTCGCCGAGCTGACGTTCGTCGAACAGGGCCTTGAGCATCGAGGACGTGTCCACGCCCTCGAACCGCTGGTTCAGGGCATCGGCATCGGCCTGGGTGAAATCGGGACGGACATCGATCGTGTCGATCTTGCGTGCTGCTTCAGCCATGACGGAGACTCCAGATCGGGGTGCGCTGGTCAGAGGTCGCCTGATAGACATGCTCGTAGCGAGCCAGCGCGGCTTTCATATCTTCGGCGTTGATCGGTGCATCGGGCGCAAAGGCATCAAAGCCGCAGCGCCGCATATAGGCAATCTGGTCGACCAGCACATCGCCGCTGGCGCGCAATTCACCAGTGTAACCGGCCTCGCGCAGGATCTGGGCGGAGGAATAGCCGCGACCATCGCCAAATACGGGAAAGCTGACTTCGATCAGCGACAGGCGATCGAGATGGGGCAGCAATTCCCGGGCGTCTTCACCGGCTTCGATGCGCACGGCGGTGGCGTTGGACTGGTCAAGAAAGGAATCGAGCGAAACCGCCGGTTCCTCATGAACATCGTCATCGCGCAAGCGGATAGCATCAACCATATATGGCCTCCTTGAACTTTTCCATGCCGACACGGCGATAGGTATCGATGAACCGTTCTCCCTCCTCGCGCTGCGCGAGATAGAGGTCGGTCACCGTTTCTATGGCGTCGATCACCCCGTCCTCGGTGAAGCCGGGGCCGGTAATCTTGGCGAGGCTGGCGTCTTCGGCGCCGGAGCCGCCGAGCAGCAGCTGGTAATTTTCCGTGCCCTTGCGGTCGACGCCCAATATGCCGATATGACCGGCGTGGTGATGGCCGCAGGCATTGATGCAACCCGATATCTTGAGCTTCAGCTCGCCCAGTTCCCGCTGTCGGCCAAGATCGGCGAACCGTTCGCTGATCTTCTGGGCGAGGGGGATGGAGCGGGCATTGGCGAGGCTGCAATAGTCGAGACCGGGGCAGGCGATGCTGTCGGTGATCAGGTCGAGATTGGCGGGGGCCAGACCGGCCTCGTCCAGCTTCTGCCAGAGCGCGTAAAGGTCGCTCTTTTTGACATGGGGCAGGACGATGTTCTGGCTGTGCGTAACGCGCAGCTCGTCAAAACTATATTGTTCGCCCAGATCCGCCATCAGGTCGATCTGTGCCGAGGTCGCGTCGCCGGGAATGCCGCCGCGTGGCTTCAGGCTGATCGTCGCGATCGCATAGCCGGGCTGTTTGTGCTCCGAAACATTCTGGTCGACCCACAGCGCGAAATCAGGATCGGACAGGTCAAGATCGTCGCTGGCTTGTGCATCAAACGGCGGAACGGCGAAAAATTCGGTAATCCGCTCCAGTTCTTCCACGGGAGGGTTGAGCCCCAGCCCTTTCATATGGCCGAATTCTTCCTCGACCTGACGGGTATATTCTTCCTTGCCGAGTTCGTGGACGAGGATCTTGATCCGCGCCTTGTACTTGTTGTCGCGGCGGCCATAG
>JAUCYS010000004.1 GCA_030373505.1 Parasphingorhabdus sp. | reverse complement strand
GCAACAATGCGGCTCGGCTCTAATCCCAGCTGGAGGAAAGCTGGGGGTCACGTCAATCGGTTATCGATAGAGTCCAGTCCGCCGGCCGTGACTTCTTGAAGGTCAATCATCGAGGTCGCTCTCGATTGGAGTGGAAATGTGAACGATGATTGCATGGACCGCAGCTTTTCGAGTTGGGCGAAGATATTTGTAGATAGAAATCTACACTGCAGGTGTTTTGAAAAAGGGGGCTATATTGAACCAACATAGTCTTACTCAAGCGATGGGCGGTTCGTGAACGACTTGCAAATCGCCATCGGGCGCTATCTCGCGATGGAAGCGGTTGCCAACCGGCGAACCACCTATCAGGAATTGGGGCGTGCTGTGAATTGGACGCATCCAACGGGGCGCGGACTGGGGAACCATTTGTATGAAGTTCTCAAATTTACACATGAGAATGGCCTGCCTTGTCTGACGTCGATTGTGTGCAAGGGTGGAACGCTTTCGCCTGGCGATGATGCTCTGGAGCATATCTGGAACGAATACGGGAATTTTGATGTTGAAGCCGAACAACGGCGTGTTTTTGAATATGATTGGACATCTGTTTCAGAATTTACGTTTGAGTTTTTAGAGAACCCCACAATTGATGACGCTCGTTTATACGCAACTCGGGTTTGGGGCTTCGATCCAACAAACTGGGGGATGCAAGGTTTCTCGAGCGAAGTGACACGTGACCGCATTTTGACGGAAATGGAAGGGTGGCCGATTTATGTTGTCAATTTTTGTGGGCAATCAAGTGAGCCAATAGTTGGGCGAGCGGAGGCGAAGACTATGCAGTCGGGTGACGTCGCTCGTGTGCTTGGGATTCTGGAACTGCAGCCGGAAAAGGCTAGCCATGGCACGCACAGTTCCGAATTCGCTAGCAAAATGATGATAGACGACTGGGGGGAAACACGATGGAATTATGGGATTGCGGTGAGCCGAGCCTGGGAAATAGTCGATAAACCGCTGTCTATCGAAGCTTTGCCTATCACGAGATCAGTGACTTGGCCTGCTACCAATTCAATCGTGCAGGTGGCAGATTCAGATAAAGCAATTCTGAAAAGATACCAATTGCACGAAGTCCCAGTGTTTGGACAAGAGTTCCGTCCTTCAGCCTTAGCATTTCGCGAGCCAATGCACACAACATACCTTGCGAAATGCACGGATCCTGCTGTTCTAGCTAAGACACAGGCTCCAGCGGGGACTATGCTGGTTAAGATTGGGGTCACAGGAGATCCCAAGCGGCGACTGTCTGATTTGAATGATCATCATTTTGCAAAGATTTTTGGTCTAAGATTTGAGATGTTTGCGAAACATAGATGGCTAGATCAAAATCAAGCGCTTGGGGGCGAGAGGGCCGCACTAGAATGGGCTGAGGTGAACGCTACGGCACATGCTTCAGGCGAGTATTTTTTCATGACCAAAGAGCAAATGATGCAAGCGGTCGGAATGGTCCAGCCCGTAAAAAGGGGCAGAACCGTCAAAATCTGGTGAAAAATGCGTGAACATCGGTGGTCGGTGGTTACTATGTGGTTACTTTTTCAAGAGACGGGCCTGCAACTGTCCCATAAGTCATTGAAAAAATGGTGCACCCGAGAGGATTCGAACCTCTGGCCTCTGCCTTCGGAGGGCAGCGCTCTATCCAGCTGAGCTACGGGTGCCGGGGCGTCTATCGCCGAACGGGCGTTTAGCAGCGACTTTGCCGCTTTGCCAATCAAATAATTGGGCTGCCGGATTATTGGTCCGGTGCCGATGCTCGCCTAGTGCCCGCTGTGGTCCTTCGGGATTTTCTCGATCTGCTGGAACTGGCCCAGGCCGCAGGCGCCGCGCGTGTCCAGCCGGCCGGCGGTCTGGTCGAGCACATGGATGATATCGACGCTGCACAGCTGGTTGGTTGAGGTCTTGTAGGAAAAGGCCTGCTCAAAACCGAGGCCGCTGCATTTCTGGGGCAGGCGGTTGCGGTAGATATCGCCATTGTTCATCTTGAAATCGATCGTCTGGTCGTCGACCACATCGGTCGAACGGATGCTCGAGCGGGTGATGCAGTTTTGCGGCTCGCCGATCGTGCGGATTTCCGTGCTCTCGTCCTTGGCCGGCTTTTCGGCGGAAAAGGCAACGCTGCCGGTGGCAAGCGCGGCTGCGACAAACAGGAAGGCGGGGGTTCGAACATGCATGGTCTTCTCCTCTCATGGTCCGTCAATATCTTGCGATTCTGGCGCCAGACTAGCGCGGTTCATCTTGCGGAAAGCTGAATGGCCGGCGATCCGGGGACAGGCCTGGCCGTCCGCGCTCAATCCGGCGCCGGCGTCTTCTTCTTGTAGCGGCACAGGTCGGCGACCGGGCAGCGCCAGCATTCGGGCTTGCGCGCCTTGCAGATATAGCGGCCGTGCAGGATCAGCCAGTGATGGGCATGGACCCGGAACGGGGCCGGCGTCTGCTTCTCCAGCTTCTTCTCCACCGCCAGCACGGTCTTGCCCGGCGCCAGGCCGGTGCGGTTGCCGACCCGGAAAATATGCGTGTCGACGGCAAAGGTCTCCGCACCAAAGGCACAGTTCATCACGACATTGGCGGTCTTGCGCCCGACCCCGGGCAGCTTGACCAGCTCGTCGCGATCCGCCGGCACCTCGCCGCCATAATCGGCGATCAGCATTTCCGACAGCGCGATCACATTTTTCGCCTTGGTGTTGTAGAGGCCGATCGTCTTGATATGCTCCTTCAGCCCCTCGACCCCCAGTTCCACCATCTGCTGCGGCGTCTTCACCTCCTGGAACAGTTGCCGCGTCGCCTTGTTGACGCCGATATCGGTCGACTGCGCCGACAGCGCCACCGCGACCACCAGCTGATAGGTGTTGCCATAGGCAAGTTCGGTCTCCGGCGCCGGATTGTCGGCGGCGAGGCGCGAGTAGAATTCGAAGATATCGGCTTTTTTCATGGCGCGCTCAGTCGTCCTGCACCCGGTCCATCAGATCCATGAAGTTGCGCGCCATATCCCGGTCCGCCGGATCCTCGAACGCGCTGTCGAGATCGAGATGCGTGCCCAGCATATAGAGCAGAGCCCACAGCGCAAAGCGCCGCCCGCGATCCTGTTCCAGCCCGAAGTCGACCCGCATATGCTCGATGCCGGCGGCCATCGCCTCCGGCCGGATCGCGGCCATGTCGGTGGTGCCGAAATAGCGCTGCAGCTGATCATCAAAATCCATCCCGCTCGCCTATGGCCTGCGCGCGGCTTTGGCAAGCCGGAGCAGCGGGCAGGGACCGGCCGCGCGCCAGCCTCGCCGATCCCTCCGCCGCGATTATCCTCTCAGCCGGGAACCGATCGCAAGACCGCGCGTAGGGGGATCATGCGCAATCGAAAGAAAACGCCGACGGAGATTTTTTCCTGGACCGTAATCGGGCTTTCCCTTGCGCTGCTTTCCGGCATGGGCCTCGGCGATCTCACCAGACAATCGATGCACGCCCGCCTGTCCGCCAGCCCGCCCGCCGACCCGGTCGAACGCTATGCGCTGGGCCAGAATGCCTACAAGACCCCCCGCATCGCCGCCAGAACGACCAGCGCACAGCCGGCGGACTATGCCGACGCCAGCTATGAAATCGGCCGCTACAAGAATGGCGCCAGAATCCTGATGCCCGAGGAACCGGCCCGCAAGGCCGACCGGCTGCGCATGGAACGGCTGCAGGACTGGAACGAGCAGAGCTTTGGTCAGGCCCTAGACGAGGAACCGGTCGACTATGCCGCACTGGACAGCGCCGACCATGCGCCGATAGATGTCGGCGCGGTCATGCCGGCGCCGGAGTCCGGTGACGGTCCTGCCGTTCGGCAGATCAATGCGACCAGCAGCAGAATGAAGGCAGAACCGATCACTCTGAAGGCAAGCGCGGTCCGTTCTGCCCCGGCACAGCTGATCCGCACCGGCAGCTAGTCACCTCCGCCAAAACCAAATCCCTCGCTCCGCCAGGAAAAGCTCGCCGCCAATAGGGCCATCAGCCCTACCCCCGCCGCGCTCAGGCGTCGGGCAGGATCGACTGCATCACCAGCGCCTTGCCGGTCCATTCATCATCCTCGACCGCATCGGCCAGCACCGCAGCGACATCGCCGCGCGCCGCCTTGCCCTTCACATCCGCCTCGTCGCCAAAGCGCATGTCGCGGCTGCCGTCATCGTCGGTCAGGCTGACCGGCCGGACAATCGCATAGCTCAGGCCCGAGGCCTTGAGATGCTCGTCCGCCTCATGCTTGGCCTGCAGATAATGGGCGAGTTCGCTGTCCGGGTCCGGATCATCCGCGCCCACGCTGCTCAGCATCACAAAACGCGACACGCCCGCGTCCCCGGCCAGATCGATCAGCCGCTTGGCGCCGTCGCGATCGACCTTGTCGGTCATCTCCGGGCCGGTGGAACCGCCCGATCCGGCGGCAAAGATCACCGCGTCGCAGCCATCGCACACTCCGCTCTCCAGATCGGTAAGATCCCCGCGCCGCAGCGCCACATCGTCCGGCAGCGCGCCGGTGTCCGAGGATTCGCGGACCAGCGCGATCGGCGCATGGCCCTTTGCCTTCAGCTGGTCGACAAGCCGCAGGCCGGTTTTGCCGGTAGCGCCGGCGATCAGAATATCCATGAGTTTCTGCCTTTTTGTTGTGGGGGATTAAACCTGTCCCGATCAACGCACCCCGCACGCTTTGGTTGCGTGGCGGGGGGCAGCACCCCCCTCAAAGCTTCTCCCTCAAGGGAGATGGAGTTGGATGAGGGGCATCGCTGGTGGGTTGCTGGGCCATTAGTGTCTGTAAGCCCTCATCCAGCTTATCGCCCCGGGGTCGGCAATATTTGGCTGAGCAGCTTAAACAGTTCATCCTCTTCATAATCCACAGATGCGTGGATCCGCATCGCTAGAGATGGAGCGCGCAGAAAATACTCCCGCGCAAACTCAATTTCTACCGACTCTTCGTTGCGAATTGCATCGCGATAAAGCTTTCCAAAAAGCGTTACGAATTCGGCATTTTGGCTGCCAAGCGTGCCCACATGGGCCTGAACGTTCTTTTCGTTGGGATAAGCTAGGTATTGGGAAACAAATGCCTTACTGACAATCTGCCAACCAATGTGCATTAACATAACAGGAGCAATTTCAACTCGGGGCCTGGTAAGCCACTTTTCGGCACTTTCTGAGGGGATGATGAGAATTTTACTAACGTTCTCGAATAGTTTGACCGGCGACAGATCGCCGAAACGAGATGTTTCAAATTCAACAAACGGCAACTTCAGGTTCTTTGGTTTTATATTGAAATGACGTGATATCAGAATGCCGCCAACAATTGCGGCTAAGATAACAGTCGCCAAGGCCGAAGTGATGGCTATTAAAATCCCCTCACTCAAAACCCCAAAACCCCATCCATCCCGTACCGCCCGGCCTTCTGCCCGACCAGCCACGCCGCCGCCTTCACCGCGCCGCGCGCAAAGATCATCCTGTTCTCCGCCCTATGGCTTAGCTCGATTCGTTCCTCGTCGCCGGCCAGGATCACCATATGATCGCCGGCCACCGATCCGCCGCGCAGCGCAGCAAAGCCGATTGCGCCTTTGGCCCGCGCGCCGGTAATCCCGTCGCGGCCGCTCTCCTTATGGGCTTCCAGATCGATGCTGCGGCCACGCGCGGCGGCCTGGCCGAGCAATTTGGCGGTGCCGCTCGGCGCGTCGACCTTGTGCCGGTGGTGCATTTCGAAAATCTCGATATCCCAGTCGTCGCCCAGCCGGCTCGCCGCCTGCTCGACCAGCGCCGCCAGCATATTGACGCCCAGCGAGGTATTGCCGGTCTGCAGGATCGGAATCTGCTCCGCCGCCTGGTCGATCGCGGCATGATGTGCATCTTCCAGCCCGGTGGTGCCGATCACGACGGGCTTGCCCGCCGCGATACAGGCATCGAGCGTCGCCTGCAGCGCCTTCGGCGAGGAGAAATCGACCAGCACATCGCTGGCCGTCACCAGCGCGGCCAGATCATCGCCCTGGTCCGCCCCGCCGGCATGGTCCAGCCCCGCCTCGGCAATCGCCTCAACCAGCGCCTGTCCCATCCGGCCCTTGCTGCCGATAATTCCGATTTTGGTCATTCTGTATATTCCCGTTCGCCCTGAGCCCGTCGAACCGAAGGTCAGCGAAGCTAACGGCACCTCGCGTCGAGAGGCGTGGTTCGACAGGCTCACCACTAACGGTTTTTGGAAAGCGTGCAAAGCTTCTCGGCATGGCCCCGGGATCAGGCCATCTCTTGCCATTCGTGCCGGGCCTCTCCCCGTTCGTGTCGAGCGCAGTCGAGATACGCCGTCCCCCGGTTTCTCGACCAGGCGTGCCAAATGCTTCTCGACTTCGCTCGAAGCGAACGGTTATGATGGGACGCATGAAAGACATCCAGAATATCGTCATCCTGACCGGCGCCGGGATCAGCGCCGAAAGCGGCGTCGCCACCTTTCGCGGGCCGGACGGCCTGTGGGAGGGCCACCGGGTCGAGGATGTCGCGACGCCAGAGGCCTTTGCCCGCGATTCCGAATTGGTCCAGAATTTCTATGACCAGCGCCGCGCCAAGCTGAAGACCGTCCATCCCAATGCGGCGCACAAGGCGCTGGCGAAGCTGGACGCAAAATGGCCGGGCGAGCTACTGCTGGTGACCCAGAATGTCGACGACCTGCACGACCGCGCCGGCTCGACCCGGCTGCTCCACATGCACGGCGAGCTGAACAGCGCCTGGTGCCTTGCCTGCGATGCGCGCTCGCCGTTCGAGGGATTGATGGCCGAGGGCCCCGCCTGTCCGCACTGCCATCAGCCCGGTCGGCTGCGCCCCGATATCGTCTGGTTCGGCGAAATGCCCTATCAGATGGAGCGGATCGAGCGGGCGCTCAGCCGCTGCGACCTGTTTGTCTCGATCGGCACTTCGGGTGCGGTCTATCCCGCCGCCGGCTTTGTCCAGACCGCCCGCTACAATGGCGCGCAGACGCTGGAGATGAATCTCGACCCGTCGGAGGGCAGTTTCCATTTCCACGAAAGCCGCATGGGCCGGGCAGGGGATCTGGTGCCCGACTGGGTCGAGGAGGTGCTGTCGCATGGCCTGTGCTGACGGGACCGCGCTGACCGGACGCTGCCATTGCGGTGCGGTGACGATCAGCGTGCCAAATCCGCCGGAGCAGGTCAGCCGGTGCAATTGCTCGCTGTGCCGCAAGACCGGCTGGATCGGCGGCTACTGGCATCCGGATGCGGTCACCGTTGACGCCGCCGCCGATGCGCTGCACCCCTATGTCCAGGGCGACCGGATGATCACCACCTGGCACTGCCGCACCTGCGGCATCGCCAGTCACTGGACCCCGATCACCGCCCCGCCGGATCGCATGGGCGTCAATATGCGGCTGTTCGACCCCGGCGACTGGCAGCATCTGCCGGTGCAGGAAGTGGACGGCGCCAGTTTCTAGCAGCGCTGATAATGGCCCCGTGCTCCGCACTGGATGCGGAGCTCTGGCGGCAAAAAGCTCTCTCCGCCGGACCAGCTCCGCATCCAGTGCGGAGCACAAAGCCTAAAGATCCTCCGTCACAGCCTTCTTGTAAATGGCAGGCCCCAGCGCCGGCGTGGCGGTGCCGAGGACCAGCAGACGCGCGCGCAGCACCGCGTCGAGAAAGGGTGTCTCCAGCTTCAGGAAGCGGCGCGCCGTCATGCCGAGAAACCGTTCGGAATCGCGCAGGAAATGGGACGTGTCGGAATAGCCTTCATCGATCAGGCGATAGTCATGGGGAGAGTCTGCGAGCTTGAGCGCGACCAGCGATCTTAGGAAACGGGTGCGGGTCAGCAGCGTCTTTGGCGGGAAACCAAAACGGCTGTTCGCCAGCCGCGCCAGACTGTGGACCGGCAGGTCCACGGCGCTGGCAAGGTCGCCGACAGTCTGGATCGCGTCATCCAGCAACAGCCGGTTGAGCGCCATGATCCGCGGCTCCGACGGGTGCGGCCGGTTCATCCGCGGCAGGAAAAAACGATCGAAGATGAACTTGACCGCTGGCCCCTGGTCCGACGCCCTGAGTTCGGCAACCAGTTGCTCGCACCCCTCCGGCAGCAGCGATTGCAGCGGCACCATCCGGTCCCGATAGTCAGCCACATCGATGTCGAACAGGCGTGCGACGCCGGCCGGCGTCAGGCTGACGCCCATGCTCACGCCGCTGGACGATGTATGTTTCAGCACCCGGCTGGTGGGACCGTAAAAGCCGGCTTCGAGCAGCGGCGACCAGCGCCAGTCCGGCGCTTCGATGGTCATCGGGTTTTCGGCGAGGGCAAAGCGGATCACCGGCCAGTTGGGCAGCATCCATTCGACCGATCCGACCGACTCGGGTCCCTCGGAATCGAAAATGAAATAGTCGCCGATCAGCCCCTCGAGCGACGCGTGCGGCTGTTCCCAGCGCATCGCCCCGTGCGGGAGCAATCCAAACTTGGCCGGATCAATCCCCGGCACATGCGACCCGCTTTCAATCATCGCGCGCCACTAGCCGATCGCGCCATTTCGATCCAGCAGGATATTGTCAGGTTTTCACGGCGCATTCTGGGCCATGGCGCCGTGCTCGGCACGCGATGCGGAACCCTGTCGGCAAGAGCCGCTCTCCCCGAACCAGCCCCCTGACCGGCCCGGGTCAAGGGCCCTATAAATTCACCGTGACAAACAGATAGATCACCCACAGCGCCATCGCGACGATTGCGATCGTCGTGCCCATCACGCCGGCCTGGCGAAAGCGCACCGAGCCGGTGCTGTGATGCTGGTACATGCCAATGACATGGGCCACCCGAGCGACCAGAAACAGCGCCGCCAGCCCGGTCAGCGTCCAGTGACGGGCGCTGGTCATTTCCAGCAGCGCCATCAGGATCAGCGCGATCGGCGCATTTTCGGCGAGATTGGCATGGGCGCCGCGGACCATCTTCATCTTCTCGTCCTGGCCGGCACCGAACATGGTTCCGGTGCGGATGCGCTGGCCGATCACCTGGAATTTCAGGAAGATCAGCAGCAATGCGCAAATGGCGGCGGCGAGTGCGGTTACCGGTAAGGTCATGGTCTGGTCCCCCTTGAGCGAGCAACTATCCGCCAGCGGCAGCGAAAAGGCAAGGCCAGCTGGCAGTGTTTAAGTTTGCGGGGTGCCACAGCTTTTGCAATACGGATCCTTGGGCAGATTGATGCTGCGCATCGATGGGGCAAGTCCATCAAAAAGCTGGAGTTTTCCGGCCGGGTCCTGGCCGAAGCCGGTGACCACGCGGATCGCTTCCATCGCCGCGAAACTGCCCATCAGCCCGACCATCGCGCCGAGCACGCCAACTTCGCTGCAATTGTCGCAATCATCGGGGTCGAGCGCGTCGCCAACAAAGCAGCGGTAGCAGGGCTTGTCCGCTTCCCAGCCGCGGAAGGTGCCGAGCTGCCCCTGGAACTGCCCGATCGCCGCGGAAACCAGCGGCACGCGGTGTTTCACCGAAAGGTCGGAGACCAGCAGGCGGGTCTGGTAATTGTCGCAGCCGTCGATGATCGCGTCGAACGGGGCAAAAAAATCTGCGCCATCGTCGGGCAGCTTTTCTGAACTAAGGCGTTGATTTAATGTAATTATCTCAACATCAGGATTGATATGCTGCGCGGCAACTTTGGCAACTTCCACTTTCGCCTTCCCGACATCCTTTTCCCCAAACAAAACCTGCCGCTGCAGATTCGAAAGCGACACGACATCATCATCCATGATGGTCAGCGCGCCAATTCCCGCCGCCGCCAGATATTGAATCGCCGGACAGCCAATCCCGCCAGCTCCCACGACCAGCACATGGGCATCAAGAATCTTCTTCTGCCCCGCCCCGCCAATATCCCTGAGCACAATATGGCGAGCATAGCGGTCGAGCTGTTCGTCGGTGAGTGGACTCATTCAGGCCAGCGGAAATTCATGGTCGTCTTGTACCATTTCGCCTCCTGATAGGGCGGGATCGGCGCAATTTTGCTCCCGTATCGGGCGATATGATTGACCGCATATTGCTCTAGGTCGGGACAGCCGCTGTCTACCGGTATAATCTTCAGAATTTCGCCATCTGCCGATACCAGGATGGCGGCCTGGATTTTGGCAAATACCCATTTTGACACCACCGGCAACTGGCAGTTGGCAGCCTTGGCGAGCCGCTCCGCTTCCCGTTCATGCCGTTCATTATAGGTTATCGGTTTCCGAAATTTTGCCATTTCGAGCGATGCAAAGTCGGTGGGCATGGCGGTGTCCAGATTGTCGGTTATGCTGTTGGTCGCGCTGGAAAGCGCTATCGCCAATATCAAATCGAACATTATATCCTCCTGATTATCGTCCGAGGCATTTATACGCCCGTCGAGCCGAAACCGCCAGACCCGCGCTGCGTTTCGTCGAGATCGGCCACTTCTATAAGAATCCCGCGCTGCACCGGAGCCACAACGATCTGCGCGATCCGGTCGCCGCGCTCGATGATGAAATCCTCCTCGCCATGGTTGAGCAGGATGATCTTCAATTCTCCGCGATAATCGCTGTCGATCGTGCCGGGCGAATTGGGGATGCCGATACCCTTTTTCAGGGCAAGGCCGGAGCGGGGGCGGACCTGGATTTCATATCCCTGCGGAATCGCAAAAGCCAATCCGGTCCCGACCAGTCCGCGATGTCCGGGAGCGATCACCATATTCTCGGCGGCGCGCACGTCCATGCCGGCGGAGCCGCTGGTTTCATAGGATGGCAGCAACAAGTCACCGGCGTGAGCGAGCCGCTTGACGGAAATATCAACAGGTTCAAGCATTAGCCAGTTCCTCGCCAATCCGGGCAACCAGTCGGCGCGCCACTTCTGTCTTGGGCAACCGTTCCCAGATTTCGCTGCCGTTGCGGGTGACGATATGCACGCTGTTGTCGGCGCCGCCCATCACGCTGTCCCCGACCGGACCGGAGACATCATTGGCGACAATCCAGTCGCAGGATTTCTTCTCGAGTTTTGCCTTGGCATGCTGGTCAATCTTCTCCGTTTCTGCGGCAAAGCCGATCAGCAGACCGGGGCGCTGCTCGTGCCGGGCAAGACCTGCCAATATATCAGGGTTTTCGGTCAACTGAAGCGGAGCCGGGGCGGCGCCTTCCTTCTTGATTTTCTGTTCTGCCGGGCTGTCGGCGCGCCAGTCGGCAACGGCCGCGACCATGACGGCGACATGGGCCGGCAGGGCGCCTTGCACCGCCTGGTTCATTTCCCGTGCGGTTTCGACATCGATTCGCATCACGCCCGCCGGCGTTGGCAGATGGACAGGTCCGGCGACCAGAGTCACACGCGCTCCGGCCTCCGCAGCGGCAGCGGCAATGGCAAAGCCCTGGCGGCCGGAAGAGCGGTTGGCGATATAGCGCACCGGGTCGATCGGTTCATGCGTCGGGCCCGCTGTAACCAGAACATGTTTGCCATGGAGCGGGCGATGCTGGTCCGGAGCAAAGGCGGGCTGCCCGTCGAGCGGATTGGGACCGAGTTCATTTTTATCCGGAAGCTCTGCCGCTCGGTCCTCGTCCAGGCGGTGTGTAATCTCAGCCATGATCGCTTCCGGATCGGGCAATCGGCCGGGGCCATATTCACCGCAGGCCATATCACCCTCATCGGGGTGCATGACGATGATGCCATCCGTCCTCAGCTGGGCGATATTGCGCTGGGTTGCGGCATGCTGCCACATCCGCACATTCATCGCCGGCACGGCCAGCACCTGGGTATCGGTTGCCAGCAGCACGGTGGTGGCCAGATCGTCGGCGATCCCGCCCGCCATTTTTGCCAGAAGATTAGCGGTGGCAGGACAGATGACAATCAGATCCGCCTCGCGGCTCAGCTGGATGTGGCCCATTTCCGTCTCGTCCTTTAGGGACCAGAGGGTCGTGTGCACCTCGTTTTCCGACAGGGCGGCCAAGGTCATCGGGGTCACGAACTGCGCGCCCGCCTCGGTCAGCACGCAGCGGACCGTCATGCCGGATTTCCGGATCAAGCGAATGAGCTCCGCTGCCTTGTAGGCCGCGATGCCACCGCCGATGATCAGCAAGATATGTTTGGGTTTTGCCATTCTATTCGATTTAGGGACAAGCTGGCTCAAAGCCAAGCAACATGTGGACTGGGATGGGCAGGCCCGGTTTGACCCGTCATCCCCAGAGGAACATCGCGGCGGCACCTGCAGCGCCGGCAATGATTGTGGTCACCGCATAGCGCCAGAATCCTCCGGGTGGACCTTTTCTCCGCCTGTCCCACATCAGTTCGACGTCTGCTAAGGGCAGGGCAGGCGGTGCTCCGCCCTTGCGGGGAAGCTGGGCGTCGAGCCGGCGGACAATATCGGGCAGCATCAGGATCGTTTCGAGATCGTCATTGATCCGGTCGGCAATCGCAGCTTCCGGTCCCAGCTCGCCGCGGATCCACTGTTTCACATAGGGCCCGCTGGTGTCCCACATATTGATCTGGGGGTTGAGATCGGTGGCAATGCCCTCGATCATCACCATCGTCTTCTGCAGCAGCAGCAGATGTGGTTGGGTTTCCATGTCGAAGTCGCGGGTTATCGCGAACAGCCCGTCGAGCATATCGCCGACCGACAGTTCGCTGACCGGCTTGCCACGCATCGGCTCGCCGACTGCGCGCAGCGCCGTAGCGAAATCCTCCATGCTGTGATGGTCCGGCACATATTGGGCTTCAAAATGAATTTCGGCGACGCGCCGGTAGTTGCCGGTGGTCAGGCCGTAAAGAATTTCCGCCAGCCAGACGCGGGCCTTTTTGTTGATCCGCCCCATGATGCCGAAATCGATAGCGACGATCGTGCCGTCGGCTTTGACGAAAAGATTGCCCTGGTGCATGTCGGCGTGGAAATAGCCGGCCTCGATCGCCTGCTTGAGGAACGTGTGCACCAGCCGATTGGCGATCGCGTCCAGATCATGACCGGCCGCGACCAGCGCCTCGCGGTTGGAAATCTTGATGCCGTCGACCCAGTCGAGCGTCAGCACCCGGCCCGAGGTCCGGTCCCAGTCAATCGCGGGAATCTCGTACTGGTCGACCTGGGCCATATGCTCGGCCAGTTCCGAAGCGCTGGCCGCTTCGCGTCGCAGATCCAGCTCGCGCATCGTCCAGCGACGGAAATTGGCAATGACCAATTGCGGACGCAGACGTTTCGCCTCGCCCCCCAGAGCCTCGAGATGGGCGGCGGCCCATTCATAGGTTTCAATATCCTGGCTGAATTTCTTGATGATGCCGGGACGCAGCACCTTGACCGCCACATCCTTGCCTTCCAGCGTGGTCGCCCGATGGACTTGGGCGATGGAGGCGGCTCCGACCGGATCGGGGTCGATATGGCTGTACAGTTCGTCCAGCGACTTGCCGAGACTGAGTTCGATCTCGTCGCGAATCTGCGCAAAAGGAACGGGCGGCAGGCTGTCCTGCAGTTGCAGCAGATCGCGCGCTGCCGCTTCGCCGATGACGTCGGGACGGGTGGCCAGCGTCTGGCCCAGCTTGATCGCCGCCGGCCCGATCGCCTGCAGCGCTGCGGAATAATTCGGCTCTTTCGGCTGGAACGTCCCGATCCGCGCGATACGGAAAAGACGCCGCACTTGCGGTGGTGTCGCCTTGTGCTTCTCGAGATCGCGCAGCGCACCATGTTTGGCAAGCGTGCGGCCCCATTTGAGCAAGCGGAAGATATGGGTACGATTGCTGGTCATCCCTGGTGGCTGCTCAGATTTTCCAGCCGCTGTGAATAGCGACCAGGCCGCCCATCATTGGCTCAACCGTCGTCTGGCTGAACCCGGCGGCCTCGATCATCGTGCGAAATTTTTCCATCGGCGGAAATTTTGCGATCGATTCGGCAAGATAGCGGTAGCTGGCCTCGTCGTTCGCGACCATCTTGCCGACCTTGGGCAGGATCTTGTGGGAATAGGTTTCGTAGACCTTGTCGAACCCCGGCCATTTGGTCTGGGAAAATTCCATGCAATAGAACCGGCCGCCATATTTGAGGACGCGGTGCGCTTCGGCCAGTGCCTTGTCGATATGGGTGACATTGCGGATGCCGAAGACAATCGTATAGGCATCAAAATGGGCGTCGGGGAAGTTCAGTTCCTCGGCATTTTGCTGGCTCCAGACCAGCCGTGTCTCGTCTTTCACCAGCGCCCGATCGACGCCCTCAGCCAGCATTTCCGCATTGATGTCCGCGACAGTGATATAGGCGCCGCTGTCGACCATGCGAAAGGCAATATCGCCGGTACCACCGGCCATATCCAGAATATTCTCGCCCGCACGCGGCTTGACCCGGCGGACGAAGCGGTCCTTCCAAAGACGGTGAGTGCCGGCGCTCATCGCGTCGTTCATCACGTCATATTTCGAGGCAACGCTCGAAAAGACCGCGCCGACCTTGCCGGTCTTCTCGCTCTCGTCGACCTCTTGATAGCCGAAGGAGACGGTTTTGCTTTCGATAGCCATTTCTTGCCTGTGCTGATTTTTCTTTGGCAACCCAAGTAGACGAGCCTTGGCAGCACTGCAATCACTCTGTAGCTGCCCATTGGACCGTAAGGGATTAGGACCATCATGCCTGAGCTGCCAGAAGTGGAAACGACCGTTGCCGGGTTGCGCCCGGTGCTCGAAGGGCAGCGGCTGACTCTGGTCGAGCCTCGGCGAGCGGATCTGCGCTGGCCCATTCCGGTCGATTTAAGGCAACGCATGACCGGTGCGGTGGTGACCTCCTTGGGCAGGCGCGCAAAATATGGGCTGGTCGAGACCGATCGCGGCGACATGATGATTTTCCATCTCGGCATGTCCGGTCGCTGGCGGATCGATCCCGAGGAAATCGAGAAACACGACCATCTGCTGCTCGAAACCGAATCGGGCCATCGGCTGGCGCTCAACGACCCGCGGCGATTCGGCTCTCTGGATATTGTGCGCACTGCCGACCTCGCCAATTACAGACCTTTTATATTGATGGGACCGGAGCCGCTGGGAGACGATTTTACCGGAGAATATCTGAAAATTGCTACCAGGGATCGCAAGGCGCCAATCAAGCAGCTGCTGCTCGACCAGCGGATAGTCGCGGGGCTGGGCAATATATATGTCTGCGAGGCGCTTCATATGGCCGGTATATCGCCGCGGGCGCAGGGCGGCGCGATCTCGAAGCCCCGCTATCAGCGGCTGGTTGACACGATCAAGCGAGTGCTGATCGCCGCCATCGCTGCCGGAGGGTCCTCGCTGAGGGATTTCGTGCAACCTAGCGGAGAACTGGGCTATTTCGCGAAGGACTGGCTGGTATATGGCCGCGAAGGGGAGGCCTGCCAATGCGGTGCGCTGGTGCAGCGGCGAGTCGACAGCGGACGGTCAACCTTTTACTGTTCGCGATGCCAGAAATAAGCGGCTCACTAAGCTATTGACGAGAATCGGCTGTCACGCTATTGGCCGCCGTCTTGAGCCGGTAGCGGTACGCAACGTCCCGGCATTTAATTTCAGATTTTGAGGGTTTTTCATGGCTAATACGCCGCAAGCAAAAAAACGTATCCGTCGCAACACGCGCCGCACCGCGATTAACAAAAATCGCCTGAGCCAGATCCGCACCAAGATCAAGGCCGTCGATGCAGCCGTCGAGGCTGGCGACAAGGACGTCGCAGCAGCGGCATTGAAAGCAGTACAGCCTGAACTGGCTCGTGGTGTCAGCAAGGGTCTGTATCACAAGAATACCGCTTCGCGGAAATTCAGCCGCCTGACAAAACGGGTTGCCGCGCTGCAAACCGCTTAATCGGCTTTTCAGACCTGAACAGAAAAACCCGCCCGATTGTGGCGGGTTTTCTTTTGTCTGCTGTCTGTTCGATTGCTCCACTATTCGACTGAGTTGGGGAGCGGAACGTTGCGATATCATGCGAGCGCCCTGTCCTTGATGCCGGATTTTGCTTGTGCAGGCGCCGTTATAGGGTGCAGGTTGGTCGGAAGGATCAATTCGTCGCTGTTCAAAGCCGGTTCAGCACGCCTCCTTTATCATACAGGTAAAGTTACTGAGTAATCTGAAGGATAAAAGATGAGTATTTTGGACAAATTTAGAATCACACGAAAGGGGCTTCCGCTGCTCGCACCGCTTGCCGTGCTGACTCTGGCAGCCTGCGCCACTCCCTTCCGTGCCGACGTGCAGCGCTTCGTCGCTCTTCCGGACACAACTGGCCAAAGCTTTGCGGTCGTGGCTGATGATCCCGAGCTGGCGGGCGGCCTGGAGTTCGGGCAATATGCGTCGCTGGTCGAACAGCGTATGATGGATCTTGGCTACCGCCGAAGCGCCGACCCCGCGGCAGCGGAGCTGATTGTCAGAATGGATTATGACATCGACAAGGGCCGGGAAAAAGTGGTGGCCGATTATGACCCCTTCTATCCCACCGGTCGATTCGGCGGATATTATGGCCGCCATCGCTATCTCTATGGATTCCACGACCCGTTCCTGTTCGGCGGGCCGGCCTTTTCCGGCTATAACGGTGTCCGCAGCTTTACCGTGTACACGACCGAACTGGATATGAAGATAGACCGGGCAGTTGATGGTGAGCGTCTGTTTGAGGGCAAGGCAGAAGCATTGTCGCGTTCAAAGAACCTGACCTATCTTGTGCCGAACCTGGTCGAAGCCATGTTTACCGACTTTCCAGGCAACAGCGGCGAGCGGGTCAGGATTTCGGTCGCTCCCGAGCAAAAATAAGCCAGGCGCTGCTCCGCCAATCAGCTTTCAAGCTGGCGGAGCAGCATCCGGACATCATTGTCCATTTCACTGTCCTCGCCGCGCAGATGCTCGACCAGCTTGACGGCATGGATCACCGTGCTGTGGTCACGTCCGCCGAATTTCCGGCCGATCTCGGGATAGCTGCGAGGCGTCATCACCTTTGCCAGATACATGGCAACCTGTCGCGGACGGGCGACGGCACGGGCGCGGCGCTTGGATGACATCTCGTTGCGGTCGAGTCGATAATATTCGCAGACCGTGCGCTGGATTTCGTCGATCGTGATCCGGCGGCGGCAGGCGCTCAATATGTCGGACAACTGCTCTTCGGCCAATTCCCGGCTGATCTCGCGTCCGGTCAGTTGGGCATAGGCCAGCAGCTTGTTGAGACCGCCTTCCAGTTCACGCAAATTGCGGCTGATCGTGCGGGCGAGAAAATCGACGACCTCTTCCGAGACATGCTGGTGCGGCATTGTTGCCAGGCGATGCTGGAGAATGTCGCGGCGCAGTTCAAGACCGGCGGACTGTATGTCGGCCACCAGACCCATGGACAGGCGCGAGAGCAGGCGCTGGTCGACACCATCCAGTGCTTGCGGTGGACGGTCTGCTGCCACCACCACGCGCTTGCCTTGGCTGATCAGCGAATCGACCGTGTGGAGAAATTCTTCCTGGGTAGAATTCTTGCCGACGATGAACTGGATATCATCAATCATCAACAGGTCGGCTTCGCGCAGGGATGCCTTGAATTCCATGCCCTCGTTGCGCCGCATCGCGGAAACAAATTCGATCATGAACCGTTCGGCCGACATGTAGATGATGGTCGCGGAGGGAAATTCCTCACGAAAGGCGTGGCCGATCGCGTGCATCAAGTGCGTCTTGCCCTGTCCGGTCGAGGACTGGAGGTAGAGCGGGCTGAACAGCGGCTTGTCTGCCGCGGCCGTGCGCTGGGCGGCATTGAGGGCCAGCACGTTGGAATGTCCGGCAATAAACTGGTCGAACGTCATCCGTGGATCAAGGTCCAGACGAAACTTGCTTTCGGGAAGAGTCGTTGCCGATTGCAGAGCAGAGTCATTGCTATGCGCCATCGGCACAATCTTGGCGGAACCAGACTGGGCCTGAAATACAAGCTGATTTACCGCCGAGTGATGGGCTTTCCAAGCCAGCGACAAGCGCTCGGCATAGCGATCCCGCACCCAGGCGGCAGCGAATTCGGAGGGCAGTTCGAGCTGCAGCAAACCTGTATTCGAATCAAAGGCGGACAATTTGATCGGCTTGATCCACTGGCCGAAAATCTGGGCACCCAGATCGCGGCGAAGGCCAGCACAGATTTTGATCCAGATGGTTTCCAGGTCGGATGACGTAACAATCTCTCCGGAAGCAGGCCTGCTCACTGACAGCCTGTCATTCCGGTCTTCTATTTTTTCGTTCACAAACATCCCCCGACAACTTCCCAGTTTGGCGCCCGATTACAACACCGACAATTGACCGCAGACCTAGATTTAAGTGGCTCTGCCTTACCCCCAGCCATGGGAATGAATCAGGCACAACCGATCTGATGTTGAAAACACGTTTTCAACGGTCATCTATATTTTCAAATTAGGCTCGGATATTGCAATCGTAGCCACCAGCCGAGCCTCTCTAGTAAGCCCGTCGGAGTGAGTCGATCAAGCGCCGCAGTGTAAAAAAAATGAAATATTTCGATTGACAGCGGCAAGCCCCGGATTTTTCTAAATATCTTTGTAAAGTATTGTAAAGAAAGAATTATATGCTGTGGATAACGAGGCATAACTGGCGAATCGCGGAGTCAGCTTGGATTCTGGTTAATAGGCTGAAGGTCATGTCAGAAGCGGGTGGAAAATTTGCTGCGGAACAACTTGTTGGGATAGAAACGCAAATAGGCTTGCCAAAGGCACGATGATTTGGCAATGGCGCTCGCCTAGCCCAATGATGCTACCAAGCATCTGGTCATGGGGCGATTAGCTCAGTTGGTAGAGCGCTTCGTTTACACCGAAGATGTCGGCGGTTCGAGCCCGTCATCGCCCACCACCATTCCGACGCAGAGTTCGGAGTTGGTATGCAGCGTTCATTCGCTTCAGCCGAAATGGAATAGCGCGATTACGCGGGCCGCTCTGTGCCCAACCAACCTCATGGCAATCGAAGCAGAGCCAGCCCGGGCATCGCCAGGCCAAACCATTCGTGCCAGTCCATTTGGGCTCCACCAGCGGAGCGGACCGGAAAGGCGTTGTTCAGCCCTTCGTCAGCGTATCTTCCAGCAGTGCGGCAGCCTTGGCGCCATCCCAGTCCATGGCCCCGATCACTCGCCAGACTTCCTTGCCCTGCGCGTCATAGAGCACGGTGGTCGGCATCAGGCCCGACCCGAAGCCGAAGCTCAAACCATTTTCCGGGTCAACATAGGGTTCCAGTTCCTGAAAATTGCCGCGTTCGAAAAACGGGGCAACCTTCTCGGCGCCCTGGATGTCCTGAGACACGACCAGTACCTTGAGCCGGTCTTTTTCCCGCGCGGCCAGTTTGTCCAGCATCGGCATTTCGACAATGCAAGGCGCGCACCATGTCGCCCAGATGTTGACCAGCAACGGCTTGCCGGTGAAGTCGCGCAATCGTACCGCGCTGCCGTCTGGGGCCTGGAAGGGCGTGTCGACCATCGCCGTGCCGCGCTGGGAAATGTCCAGCTTGCCGACCATGCCCTTGCCGCTCTCGATCGTCTCGCCATCTTCCTGAGGCTTGCTGTCAGCAAATTCTTGCCCCGCTTCGCCGGAGTCTCTATCGCAGGCCCCTAGGCCCACCAACAGCATCATCGACAGGACGGTACGCATCACTAAAGTCACGAAAAATTCCAATGTCATGTGGGGCGGCAGATTTGCCGATGGCCCTTCATCAATCATGCGCGAGATAAACGCCTCAATACCTTTCGACAAGAAATTATGGCGGCACGACATCCGCGCTAGCCTGGCTCATGTGGCCATGCTGGCGGAGCAGGAGATTGTCGAGGCGGAAGATGCGACACAAATTATCAACGGTCTGAACCAGATTGCCCAGGAATATGAAGCGGACGGAATAACCGAAAATCTTGATCTGGAAGACATCCACATGCATGTGGAAGCGCGTCTTTCGGAGATTGTCGGGCCAGCGGCGGGACGGTTGCATACTGCCCGCTCGCGCAATGACCAGGTCGCGACCGATTTCCGGCTATGGGTGCGCGATGCCATGGATATGGCAGAGAGCGCTCTGGCGGCCCTGCAGAAGGCGCTGGTCGCGCGTGCGGAGGAGCATGCCGACACAATCATGCCGGGCTTTACCCATCTGCAGTCGGCCCAGCCGGTGAGCCTCGGTCATCATCTCATGGCTTATTATGAGATGATCCGGCGCGATCGTTCTCGCTTCGCCGATGCAAGGCGACGGATGAACGAGTCGCCGCTCGGTGCCGCCGCACTGGCAGGAACCGGATTCCCGATTGATCGTGAGAATACAGCATCGGCGCTGGGCTTTGATGGCCCGACCGCCAACAGCCTGGATTCGGTTTCGGACCGGGATTTCGCTCTCGACTATTTGATGGCTGCAACCCAGTGCAGCCTGCATCTCTCGCGTCTGGCCGAGGAATTCGTCATCTGGGCGAGCCAGCCGTTCGGTTTCATCAAATTGCCGGACAGTTTTTCAACCGGCTCCTCAATCATGCCACAGAAGCGCAATCCGGACGCCGCCGAACTGGTGCGCGGCCATTGCGGGCGCATCGCCGGCGCGATGAATGCGCTGGTGATCACCATGAAAGGGCTGCCGCTCGCCTATTCCAAGGACATGCAGGACGACAAGCCCCCCGTATTCGAAGCCCATGATCTGCTTGGCCTGTCGATCGCGGCCATGGCCGGCATGGTCGCGGAAGTGGAATTCAGCGGCCAGCGGATGCGCGCGCTGGCGGAATCAGGCTATTCCACCGCGACCGATTTTGCCGACTGGCTGGTGCGGGAAGCGAAACTGCCGTTTCGCGAGGCGCATCATATCACAGGCGCGGTGGTGGCTCTGGCGGAGCAACAGAATTGCAGTTTGGCCGATCTGACGCTTGAACAGTTTCAGGCGATTGACAAGCGCATCGGTTCCGATGTGTTCAGCGTACTCAGTGTCGACGCTTCGGTGGCAAGCCGCTCCAGCTATGGCGGGACCGCGCCGGATCAGGTAAGGGTTCAGATCGCCAGGGCACAAAAAGCGTTGGGCTTGGAGAGCTGAAATGAAGAAAATTCCTTCGATCCTGCTGCTGGCCGGTGTGACGGTGATGCTCGCCGCATGCGGCAACCGTGGTGCCTTGCAGCCCGCAAAGGGTGAAGCGCTGCCTCCACCCGTCTATGGCGAAATGAAAGCGCCCAGCGGAGAAGAGCTGCTGGTCCCATCAAGCCAGGCAAAACCGGAGCGCAGCGACGAACTGCTTCGCCGCTCGGAAAAACGTCAGAATGACGAATTTGACCTGCCGCCCCCTGGCTAATCCCGTTCCAACCGTTTGAAAGTACAAGATTTTGGACCATTTCCAGCTTAAAAATGGTGTTTTGCACGCGGAAGATATTCCTTTGTCGCAAATCGCGAAAGAAGTCGGCACGCCGGTGTATGTCTATTCCCGGGCGACGCTCGAGCGCCACGCGCGCGTCTTTCGGGAAGGCCTGAAGGATGCCGGTAAAATTCACCTCGCATTCGCGGTCAAGGCGAATCCCAATCTGGCGGTCCTGCGGATTCTGGCCAATCAGGGCTATGGCGCTGATGTTGTCTCCGGCGGTGAATTGCAGCGGGCGCTGGCGGCGGGAATGAAGGCGGAAGACATCGTCTTTTCCGGAGTTGGCAAAAGTCGCGAGGAACTGGCGCTCGGCCTCGACAAGGGCATCGGGCAGTTCAATCTCGAATCGGAAGAAGAAGGCGAGATGCTGGCGGAGATAGCAGCCGCCCGGGGCGTGAAGGCGTCCGCAACGCTGCGGGTCAATCCCGATGTCGATGCGGGAACCCATGCGAAGATTTCAACCGGCAAGAAGGAAAATAAATTCGGAGTCGCGATTGATGTCGCGCCGGATATTTATGCCCGTCTTGCGAAATTCGAGGGACTGAACCTGCGCGGGGTGGCCGTCCATATCGGCAGCCAGTTGCAGCGGCTTGACCCGCTTGAAAAATGCTATGCAAGAATGGGTGAACTGGTGACGCAGTTGCGCAGCGCGGGACATGTCATCACGCATGTCGATCTGGGTGGCGGCCTTGGCGTGCCCTACAAGCCGGAGGACAATCCGCCTAGTCCTGCGGAATATGGCGCGATGGTTGCGAGGGTGACGCAGGGGTGGGACGTGACCCTGATGTTCGAACCCGGCCGGGTCATCGCCGGCAATAGCGGTGTCATGATCACCAAGGTGATCCGGATCAAACCCGGCCTGGACAGCGATTTTGTGATCGTTGACGCAGCGATGAACGATTTGATGCGGCCAGCCATTTATGACGCATGGCATGATTTTGAGGCCGTGGAGCCAAGCGGCGAGACCATGGTGGCATCGATCGTCGGCCCAATTTGCGAAAGCAGCGATATTTTCGCCAAGGAGCGGGTGGTTGATCGAGTGCAGACGGATGATCTCGGCATATTTCGTACCGCCGGCGCCTATGGCGCAACCATGGCGAATACCTATAACAGCCGGCCTCTGGTGCCGGAGGTGCTGGTCGATGGCGATCGCTATGCGGTGGTTGCCGACCGGATCGAGCCGGCAACGATCATGGCGGCCGAACATGTGCCCGACTGGCTGAAATGAATCAGCTGCCGATCTTTGTGAATCTTTCCGGGCGAAAGGTCATATTGCTAGGCACTGGAGAAATGGCGGATGCGAAGCGGCGGCTGTACGAGCGCGCTGGCGCCGTGATCGTCGATGATGAAGCTGCTTCGGACGCTGTGCTTGCGGTGGTTGCCCTTGAGGATGATGAGGAAGCACTGGCTGCAGTCAAGCGGCTCAAGGCGCGAGGCCTTCTGGTCAATGCCGTCGACCGGTCTGCCTTGTGCGATTATACGACACCGGCGCTTGTCGACCGCGATCCGGTTCTGATCGCCATCGGCACCGGTGGAGCCTCCGCAGGTCTTGCGAAGTCGCTGCGTCAGCGGCTGGAACAACTGATACCGGGGAATCTCGGCAGTCTCGCCAGCGGCCTTTCTGCTGCGCGGGAACGGATCAAGCAGATCTGGCCTGAAGGCTCCGAGCGTCGCAAGGCCATTGATGCGGCCCTGGACCCTGGCGGCGTTGTTGATGTTTTGTCGGAAAACTCGTCATCCAATCTCGAAACCTGGCTGGCCATGCGTTTCGCAAAGGACCTCTCCGAAGTTGAGGATATGCTGCTGACCAGCGCGGATCCGGATGATCTCACCTTGCGGCAAGCCCGCCTGCTGGGCCGCGCCGACCAGATTTTTGCCAGCGCCGACGTGCCGAACGCCGTGCTCGACCGCGCCAGGGCCGATGCGGAACGGTTTGACCTGGCGGTCTGGGACGAGAAACCGGCGAAAGGCCTGACCGTGCGAATCAGGATGAAGACATGATACCGGTGCTGTCGGATCTCGCGAAGGCGGATATCGTAACCGTATTGCAAATCGCCATGGCACCGGCCTTTTTGCTGGTTGCCATGGGAAGCATGCTCAATATTTTTACCGGCAGGCTGGCCCGGATCATTGACCGCTCCCGGCTCATGCAAAATCGCTTTCTCGAAACCGAGGGAGCGGAGCATATTTTATGCGTCAACGAATTGCGGGATCTGCAGTTGCGGATCAAATATGTGAACAGCGCCATCTATTTCAGCGTCGTTAGCGCCATTGTGGTCTGTATTCTGATCGGCTTGTTATTTGTCATGGGTCTGACCAGCTACCCGCTGCTGGCAGAAGTTGTGGCAGGCGCTTTCATCACCGCCGTGCTTTTGCTTTCGGTGGCCCTGATCCAATTCTTCCGCGAAGTGCGGATCGGTATTCGCGATTTCATGATCCGGGAGGAATATCTAGAAAATTCTGACCGCGCGAAATGAAAAGAGGCTGCTGGTCCCGAAGGACCAACAGCCTCTGAACATGGGTCAGCGGTAGGAAGTGCCGCTGCCGGGTTGCCTGATTTCTAGATCAGATATGCCCCCCGAACGGATTTTTCCGACCCCTGTGCTGAACCATGAGACATCGGACCACCTCCTTTCGCTTGTGAATGAAATACGAACTGTTGCATTGAACTTCTCTCCGCTGTTCGACCCTTGTGGTGTGAATCAAATCCGACTCGTGAACAAGACTTGAAATTATTTATTTTGCTGTCACAATTGCGCGTTCCGGCCTGATAGGCATCGGATTACCGGCGACAATCTTCCACCACACGACTGAATTCCGGCCAAGCGGGGATTGCGAGCGAGCGCAGGCCGCTGGTTTCAACCGCAAAGCGGCCGCGGCTATAGGCGATACGGTCCATCATGAGGTCGCCGGGAGATACCGAGATCGCGGCATAGGCGGGCGTTCCGCCACTGTTGGTCGCTGGATAGGATGCCTGCCCGGCGCTGGCCCGCAATAGCATGGTGGCCCCGTTTCCAACCGCACCGGCGCGGGAGAGGAACAATTGCCGACGCGATTGATCGCAGCGGATGATGAATACCGCATCTTTTCCGATTTCGCCGAAAAGCGCCAGCGAGCCACGGCCATCCTCACGGTATGTCCAAGTACCAGGGGTGATCGGCCAGTCAATCCAGTTGTCCGAAAGCGGGGCTGGTGCTGGCGCGGGGGCTGCGACAGGTTTGATGGGCTCGGGAGCTGGAGCCGGTTCAGGGATCGCAGTCGAGCAACCTGCGAGAGCAAGCAGCGCGAAGGGAAGGAGGCGAGGGATAGCAATGATTCTCATAGCCAAGGAATATGGCCAAAAGGATCGGGCTAGGCTAGTCCTCATTTCCGATGTCCAGTTCAGAACCCAAAGTCGCGAAGCAACGCGTTGACCAGCTGTTGGCGGATCGCGGCCTCGCCGAAAGCCGCGCCAAGGCGCAGGCCTATATCATGGCGGGCCTGGTGAGCGTGGCGGGAAAGAAAATCGACAAGCCGGGTCACAAGATTGCCAGCGATGCAGCGATTGAACTCAAAGGCAAAGACCATCCCTGGGTGTCGCGCGGCGGTATCAAGCTGGACCATGCGCTGCGTCATTTCGCGATAGATGTCGCCGGGATGACCGCGATGGATGTCGGCAGCAGCACGGGGGGCTTTACCGACGTATTGCTCCAGGGCGGGGCGAAGAAAGTCTACGCAGTGGATAGCGGCACCAACCAGCTGGCGTGGAAGCTGCGCCAGGACGAGCGGGTTGTGGTGCACGAGCAGACCAGCGCCCGAATCCTGACCGAACAGCATATTCCGGAAAAAGTCGACATCATCGTATGCGACGCCAGTTTCATCTCGCTGGTCAAGGTGCTGGAACGACCGCTGGAGTTTGCCAAGCCAGGCGCGATACTGGTGGCGCTGGTGAAACCACAATTTGAGGCGGAACGCAGCGATGTCGGTAAAGGGGGCGTTGTCCGCGATGAAGCGGTTCGCCAGGCGGCCTGTGACAAAGTCAGAGACTGGCTGATCGCAAGCGGCTGCAACATCATGGGGGTTACGGAAAGCCCTATTACCGGCCCCAAGGGCAATGTGGAATTTCTCATCGGTGCCCGTGCAGGCACGGGCGATCAGCGGTGACGGTGAAGATTGCATCCCACGGGTTGTTATTGCCCGCACTTCATCTTAGCTGAAGCGCTATGACAAAAACATCTGATACAGCCTCCTCGCCCGCAATGCCGGATATCGGTGCATCTGTTCAGCGACTGATCAGCGACGGGGCAACGTGGCTTTCGAACCATTATATGGAACTTCTTCTCGCAGTTGCCATAGGTACCGCAATCTTCTTCCTGCTCGGGGCAATCAAGCGTTTGGCCGCGCGATATGTGCGGAACAACGACGACCTGACAGGCTATCGGGCGATCCTGGGCAAGACCATTGCCCGTACCAGCAAATTTTTCATGCTCATGGTATCTGCGGAGCTGGTCGTGAATTTTGCCAGCGCCCCGTCGAGCGTTGACCGGGTGGTGCACATATTGTTCACGATTTCGGCGGTGTTGCAAGTTGCCTTCTGGCTGCGGGAAGTCATTCTCGGACTGATCGTCCGCCGGACCTCGCAGGACCCGGATCAGCATGAGACGCTGGAAAACGCGATGACGCTCATCCGTCTGCTGGTTACTTTCGTGGTTTTTGCCGTCGCTGCCATCATGATCCTGGACAATCTGGGTGTGGATGTGACCGGCCTGATCGCCGGTCTGGGAGTCGGCGGTATCGCTATCGGTCTGGCGGCCCAGGGCATTTTCTCCGATCTGTTCGCGGCCCTGTCGATCATTTTCGACAAGCCGTTCCGACGCGGCGAGACGATCAGCTACGATACGACGGTGGGAACGATTGAGAAAATCGGCCTCAAAAGTACGCGGTTGCGGGCGATCACCGGTGAGGAAATCATCATTTCCAATACCAATCTGCTGGGCAAGGAAATCGTCAATATGACTCGCCTGGCGAGGCGGCGGACGCGCTTCGGCATCGGCGTCATTTATCAGACCAAACCGGATGAGGCGCGACGGATTCCGGGTCTGCTCAAGAAGATCGTGGAAGAAAACGAGGCGGTGTTCATCCGGTCGGGCTTTGTCGGATTCGGCGACAGTTCGATCAATTTCGAGCTCGATTTCGATATCATGAGCAGCGACTATGATGTGGTCTATGAGGGCCGTCACCGGATCGGGCTCGCGATATTGCAGGCCTTTAATGAAGCGGGTCTGGAATTTGCCTATCCCACACAGACCACTTTCACCGCGGCCCCCGATGGCGAGATGATCTTGCCTTATCCAGAAGGCGGTTTCGGGGCGCTCGCCAGCAAGGACTAGCGTGCCGTAGCGGCAGCAGGGTCCTGAAAAAATCCCTTGTTAATTGCGTGGTTAACGGGGACAATAGCGCCAAAGTTCGAATCCGATATCAATCATAAAGGAATATCTACATGCGTGACGCAGTCATCGTTTCCACCGCCCGCACACCCATAGGCCGCGCCTACAAGGGTGCCTTCAACACGACGACCGGTGCGACGCTGGGCCATTATTCTGCGAAAGCAGCGGTCGAAAGAGCGGGCATTGATCCCGGCATGATCGACGATGTCGTATGGGGCAGCGCGTTGCAGCAGGGTTCGCAGGCAGGCAATCTCGCCCGCCAGGTTGCCCTGCGCGCTGGCTTCCCGATCGAAGTGCCCGGCATGACGATCGACCGGCAATGTTCCTCCGGCCTGATGGCGATTGCCACCGCTTCCAAACAGGTAACGCTCGACCGGATGAACATCGTCGTCGGCGGCGGGCAGGAGTCGATCTCGACCGTGCAGACAGCGGAAATGCGGGTCCAGCCGGATCGCGAACTGATGAAAATGCATGACGACATCTACATGCCGATGCTGCAGACTGCGGAAGTGGTAGGCGAGCGTTATGGCATCAGCCGCGAAGCGTGCGACGAATATGCGCTGCAGTCCCAGATGCGCACTGCCGCCGCGCAGGAAGCCGGCCGCTTCGATGACGAAATTGTCGAAGTGACCACCACGATGGGCGTGCAGGACAAGGAAACAAAGGAGATTTCCCACGTCGAGGTTACGATCAGCAAGGATGAAGGCAACCGTCCTTCGACCACGCTTGAAGGCCTGCAGTCGCTCAAGCCGGTTCTCGGACCCGACAATATTGTAACCGCAGGCAATGCCTCGCAGCTCTCCGACGGATCTGCAGCCTGCGTTGTGATGGAAGCCAAAGCAGCAGAAAAAGCCGGGCTTAATCCCTTGGGTCGCTATGTCGGGATGGCCGTCGCTGGCACCAAGCCTGATGAAATGGGTATTGGTCCGGTTTTCGCGATCCCCAAATTGCTCGAGCGCTTTGACCTGAAAATGGACGATATCGGCCTTTGGGAACTGAACGAAGCCTTTGCCGTGCAGGTGCTTTACTGTCAGCAGAAGCTGGGCATTCCCGACGAGCTTTTGAACGTCAACGGGGGCTCGATTTCGATTGGCCATCCGTATGGCATGACCGGAGCACGTTGTACCGGCCATGCCCTGATCGAGGGCAAGCGTCGCGGGGCAAAATATGCCGTCGTCACCATGTGCATCGGTGGCGGACAGGGCGCTGCCGGACTGTTCGAGATTTTCTGATAGCGGAAATATTAAGGGTCGGCGGAAAACCGCCGGCCCTTTTTTAATGGGAGACGATATCATGGCAACCGTGGGCGTAATCGCGACACTAACTGTGGCCGAAGGCAAGAATGCCGATTTTGAAGCCATTTTTTCCGAATTGATGGCAGCCGTTCGGGCCAACGAGCCGGGCAACGAATTTTACTCGGTCTTCCGGTGCAAGGACAATCCTCAACAATATAAAGTGCTGGAGCGCTACGTCGATCAGGCAGCGCTGGATGCGCATGGCAAGTCGGATCATTTTCGCGCGGCCGGTCCGAAGCTGGCACCGTGCATGGCGGCGGCTCCGGTCATCGAATATATGGACGGCATCTAGGCCGCACGGCTAATTCGCTTCGTCCGCAGGCAAGATTCTACCTGGTTCAAACCGGAAGGCGTGATTGCGGTCCTTTGCCAACAGCAAGGGGCCGTCGAGATCAACCCATTGCGCCATCTGGGCCAGGGCGAAGGCCGGGCGGATGCCCAGCGAGGTCGAGAGCATGCAGCCGACCATGATGCTCAGGTCCATTGCCTGTGCCGCCCGCGCCATGGCGATCGCCTCGGTCAGACCACCTGCCTTGTCGAGCTTGATGTTTACGGCATCGTAATAAGGCGCGATTTTCTCGATGTCGGCGCTGGTGTGACAGCTTTCGTCGGCGCAAAGCGGAACCGGCGATTTCACACCACTCAGCAGATGGTCATGGCCCGCGCTGACCGGTTGCTCAATCAGTTCGACGGAATATTGCGCGAGATGCGCGGCTTCGGCGGCGATGTCGAGATCGTTCCAGCTTTCATTGGCATCGACGATCAGGCGAGCGGCTGGCGCACCGCGATGGACGGCGGCGACCCGCTCATGATCATTGTCCCCGGCCAGTTTCAGTTTCAGCAGCGTGTAGCCATCGGTTGCGGCCTGACGGGCATGGCTTTCCATCAGGGAGGGGGTGCCGAGCGAAATGGTAAGGGCCGATACGGTTGCGGCCGGTTCCGGCAGGAGAGCCAGCTGCCACAAGGCAATATTCTTTTTCCGGCATTCCAGATCCCACAGTGCGCAGTCGACGGCGTTGCGCGCCGCTCCGCGGGGCATTTTCTGAAGCAACAGCGTCCGATCGAGCTTTGGATGCTCGGCAACAAATTGCCTTATTTGGTCCGCGCATTCTTCCGCGCTCTCGCCTTCATAATAGATGGGTGTCGCTTCCGCCCGTCCGGTGACCGACCCGTCAGATAGGACGCACAGAACAACATCGACATGGGTTTTTGCACCCCGGCTGATGATGAAAGAGCCAGCAACAGGCCATCGTTCGACGGTGACAGTTACAGTGAGCGCCATGCACCGCTTCTACTGTGCAAGGCGGAAAGCGCCATTCAATTTGCAAAGGGTCGGCGCGATTGCGGCAAAGTATTTGGTTGCGCTCCGCCGGTCAAATTTTTGGCGATCGGAAGCTGCCGGGCCTCTGCCGACCGTCGTGCCATATAGGTGTCGAGACCTATTTGCAGCGCCACCAGCATATAAACGAAGGGTTGATAGGCGATTCCGACGAACATGGCACCGACGAGGAAGATGACGTGGCCATTTTGCAGGGCTATGGCGAGCGGAGCGACCCATTGTTCGTCCTGCTTCTGCGATTTCGAATATCGCCGTCGCAACAGCTCCATCCGCCATAGCCCTCCGACATGGATCATCAGCCAGAGGATCAGACCGGGATAGCCCTGTTCGCCAAGCATTTCGAAATAGCTGCTGTGAAAAGCCCGTGCCTCGTCTTCCACCAGCCGGGCGTCGACATCATCGGGGTCGATACCCCATTCCTCATATTGGCTGACGTCCACTTCCGACAGTTCATAGGTCAGCTTGTTGATTCGGTAGACGTCAAAGCCGCCGCCCAAGGGATGCTGCTTCGCATAATCCCATGTCCACTGCCAGACCGCAAGCCGGGTCGACGCCGACTGGTCCGCCTTGTAATTTTCAATCGTTCCCATCCGTTCGGTGAAACTTTGGGGCAGCAACGGAATCGACAGGATGCCGATTGCCACTGCCAATCCGGCGTAAATCATCCGATAGCGGACAAAGCGCAATTGCAGAACGGCCCAGACCCCGATGCAGACAAGGCCGGTCCGCGCCTGGGTTCCGATCGGGATCAGCAGGGCGGAGAAGATCAGTCCATAAGCGAACAGCTTGACGCGCCAGTCGGGCGGGAAAATGGTTCCGTGATGAGAGAGCCAGAGGATCAGCGGAATGATGCAGATGGCCACCGTCGAGATTATCGATCCTTCATAGAGGCCGCTGTTATTGTCCACCAGCAGCACCAGCACACCATAGCCGCCGCCGGACGCCAGTGTCTTGATTCCGCCGGTAATGATGAGTGTGCCCGCGCATAGCACCATGAACAGTGCCAGTGCTTCCAGCCGCAACCTGGTCCTGAGTGTAAGAGGCAGGAAGATGGCGAAAACCAGGGCCTTCCACACCCAATCCCATTTTTCCAGTGCCGCAGCCGGGACCTCCGCTTGCACGGTGGTATATCCGCAATAGGCAAGCAACAATATCATCATCGCCTGACGGAAGGAAAAGCGGCTGTCTTTCTTGGTGTCTGCAATCAAATAGCCGAGCAGAGCCAGTGCAAAGACGACCAGCGACAGCGGGATCGAGTTGAGCATGAAATAGCTGAGTCGCTGCGGAGCGACGATATCGATATAGGCGTAGATCAGCGTGAAAAGGAAAGGCCGCTTGAAAGCGATTAGTAGCAGGGCGACCAGATAGCCGACAAAGAAGAGATCACGCATCGCGCCGCAGTCCGGCGGGGGAAGATGGTTTCACGAAACTGGCGGGTTCATGGTCGGGTTCGGGGGGGGCTTCCTTATCCAGATCGTCGCGATGCATGAGGCGCCACGCCGCGATCAGCAACAGCCCATGCGTTAACAAGATAGAAAAATTATCTACCATTTGCCCCATTCATCCCGGCACGAGCGGCGAAAACGCGCTCTTCTATCATCGCCCGATACAGGCTTTGGGTTGACGGGACGTTAATCCTTTTTTGCCAAGACTTTGAGCCATGACACGGATTCTTCACATACTCGATCACAGCTTGCCTCTGCACAGCGGCTATTGCTTTCGCACCCGGGCAATCATGAAGGCGCAAATTGCCAGCGGATTGACGGTGGCCGGTGTCACCGGAGTGCGTCAGAATCAGCATGGCTATATCGCGAAACAGACCATGGAAGAGGCTGACGGCCTGTGTTTCTATCGGACCCTCGCTCAGGTTCAGGGGCCGTCCCCGGTACGCGAATGGCGGGAAATTGCGGTTCTGGCCGAGCGAATCCAGCAAGTCATCCACGACTGGAAGCCAGACATTTTGCACGCTCACTCGCCGGCCCTCAATGGGCTGGCAGCTTTGCGTGCGGCAGAGAAAAGCGGGCTGCCGCTGGTCTATGAAATTCGGGCCTTTTGGGAAGATGCTGCGGTCGGTAACGGCACTGGCAGGGAAAACAGCCCGCGTTACTGGCTGACCCGGCAACTGGAGAATCATGTCATCAATGGTGCCGATGCGGTGGCGGTAATCTGCGAGGGCCTGCAGTCCGATCTGATCAGCCGCGGCGTGAAGCGCGAAAAAATCACCATATCTCCCAATGGTGTTGACCTGGATCTGTTCGGTCAGCCGCCAGCGCGAGATGATCGGCTTCTGGCCGAACTGGGATTGACGGGAAAATCGGTTCTCGGATTCATCGGCAGCTATTATGATTATGAAGGGCTGGATGATCTGATTGCAGCGATGCCGATATTGCTGGCTTCCCATCCGGAGGTGCATTTGCTGCTGGTTGGCGGCGGGCCGATGGAAGCTGCATTGCAGAACCAAGTCGAACGGCTTGGCATCGAGAGTGCGGTAACATTTACCGGTCGCGTGCCACATGGCGAAGTTGAGCGCTATTATGGTCTGATGAATATCATGGTCTATCCCCGCAAGTCGATGCGGCTTACCGATCTTGTAACACCGCTGAAGCCTCTTGAAGCAATGGCGCAAGGCAGGCTGGTGGCCGCGTCGGATGTCGGGGGACACCGGGAACTGATTGAGGATGGTGTGACCGGCACCTTGTTCCCTGCCGGCGATCCGGGGAAAATCGCCGCAAAATTGGCCAGCCTGCTCGAAAATCGAGCGTCCTGGTCTCAAACTATTGAAACAGCACGGAAATTTGTCGAGGCGGATCGTAACTGGTCGTCAAACATTTTGCGTTATGCTCCTGTTTACCAAAGGTTGATTGCGCGCAAATCGTTCGAGCGTGCAGCCTGAGACGTTGGAGAAGAATGTGGATCAAATAGAGCAGGATTTCGCGCGGTTCAAACAACCGGTCATGGCTGTCGCAGGCGGTATTGCGGCAGCGCTTGTGATCGCGACCCTGCCGCATGTCTATCTTGAAAATATCGTGGGAGCGACTGGCCTGTCTGAAATCGTTCCGGCCGCCGCTCCGCCTCTCGGAAATACCGCACGCGGCCTGATCGCTGTGGCGGCGGGCATGATATCCGCATCGGCGCTATATTTGTTCCTCAATCACAAAACCAAATCAAATGAAGGAGGCTCCGATATGAGCTTGGCAATTCGGAAAAACCTGACTGCGGAATCTGCCGATCAGGAGCAAAAGGAGAAAGCAGGCTTTGCCGGTCCGAAGTTGAATTTCTCGGCAAAGTCCCTGACCAGATTTCTCAAAAAGCCAAAAAAATCGCATGGGCAGGTACTTGAACTGAAAGATCTTCCCAACATCCGGGCGGCGGACCGTCATCCGGACGCGCCCGCCCGCCAGCCCATCTTTGCCTCTTCCGATCTGGGCATGCCGCTTGCAGAAACAGTCAAGCGCTTTGACGAGCCAATAATGAGGACAGAAGAAGCGCCGTCGGCAGCACCGGTCGTGCAGCAGGCAGCGCCCGCCGAGCCGCCGGTCCGCGACGCAGAACCACAATCGGGCTTGCAGGGACAGGCGGTTGAGTATCGTTCGGCAAATGCAGAAGCGGAAGAAAAGCCGGTCACAGTCCGCGCGGATCTGTCGGGTTTGTCGCTTGCCCAGCTGGCCGACCGGCTGGAAGCCGGACTGGCTCGCCTGGACGCTTTGCAAATGCGCGAACGGGCCTCACCTGCACCGGCAAAGAAATCCGCGCCAGATCCGGAAAACAGCAATCCCGTTCCGGATATGTCGCCCGCGCCTGCTCCGGTCGCCATCCCGTCACTGCGGTCTGTTGAGAAGGTCGAAAAGGACAGTTCACAGGCAAGGCATGCCGATATGGATGCGGCCTTGAAGGCCGCGCTCGGCACTTTGGAAAAAATGACCGCCCAGCGCTGATAGTCAGGATGGCTTAACCGGATCTGCGATTATCAGGATGTCGAGGGTCAATCGCAAAGCCGACTGATCCGTGATCACGGCATCGGCCACAAAATAGCCGGGGAGGGCAAATTCGTGTTCGGGTAGAGCACGGGCCAATTTCCGCAGCGCTTCCGCATCGGCGGTATCTGGATATTCAATAGAGAAGCCATAGCGTATTCCCGAGAAGGTGACGCTAGCCCAGGTGCGTTCGCGGTAAAACCGGACGCTGGCGCGGCTCCGGGTAAGGGCTCTTATCTGGCTGGCAATCGCGGAGCCCGGCCATTGTCGAACAACCGTCCGTCCTTTGAGCTCAGTTGACATGATCAGCACGCCACAGGCTGATGAAGCGTTCCACCCGTTCCGAAACTGTCTTCCCGGGCTCGCGACCATTGCGCAGGTCCTGAACAAAGCGCGGATCGCGGACGGCAAGCCGCCCGAACCTTGTCCATGCCATGTTCGTTTCCTTCAGGAATATCTCGATTTTTCGCAACAATGGCATGGGCAATCTCCTTCTCGCTGCTGGTCGTCCTACGACTCATTGAATAGGGAAATTCCTATTTGAGATGAAATTTCCTACATGTCTAGGAAAAATCCTATTGATAGTTTCAGCCAATATGACTAAAGAGAGGGAATTGTGACCGATGACCCGCGCACCCATCTGGAGAAGCTGATCCGTGAAAACGGACATGATTTCGCTGCGATCTCGAAAATGCTTGGCAAAAATCCTGCCTATATCCAGCAATATATCCGGCGCGGTTCGCCGAAGAAGCTGGATGAGGATGACCGTCGCCGACTAGCCGAATTTTACGGGGTGGATGAGCGCCTGCTTGGTGCGCCGGCCATCCGCGAATTTTCGCGAAAGAAGCGCGAGAGACCAGATGGCCTGCTCCGAATCCGGCAATTGCAGGTCGGCGCGTCCGCCGGTCCCGGATCGCTTGCGGACGACGAATATGCTGAATCGATGGGCTTTGCCCCCAGATGGATCCGGCGGCTGGGTGCCGATCCGGCCGATCTGTCGCTGATTGTGGTCGATGGCGACTCCATGGCTCCGACTCTGGGCGATGGAGATGACATCATGGTCGATCACGGGGCCGCTTCCCGACCGTTGCGCGACGGCATATATGTGCTGCGCATGGATGATGTGCTTCTGGTCAAGCGGGTCGCCATGGGCCCGTCCGGAAAGCTTTCGATACGGAGCGACAATCCGCAATATCCCGACTGGGACGATGTCAGTGCCGACAATGTGAATATCATCGGCCGAGTGGTCTGGACGGGGCGACGGCTGTAACCGGATTGCCAAGACGCGGCTTGCAACTTTGGATTATTGCCACCAAATAGCCCTTATGACAGATGCACCCCTAAAAGCCGTGATTATTCCGGTTACCCCGCTCCAGCAAAATTGCACGCTTCTGTGGTGCACCAAGACCAACAAGGCTGCGCTCAGCGATCCGGGTGGCGATCTGTCACGGCTCAAGGCTGCGGTTGAGGAGCATGGAGTTGATCTCGAGAAGATCATTCTTACCCATGGTCATCTGGACCACTGTGGTCAGGCGGGGATGCTGGCCGAGGAATTGGGTATTCCGATCGAAGGGCCGCACGAGGATGACCGGTTCTGGATCGACCAGCTGGAAGGCGATGGCGCGCGTTTCGGCATGACTGCCAAGAGCTTCGAGCCGGACCGCTGGCTGAAGGATGGGGACCAGGTGACGGTTGGCGATCTGGTGCTCGATGTGATCCACTGCCCCGGCCATACACCGGGCCATGTGATCTTCTACCATCAGCCCTCAAGGCTTGCCGTGGTCGGCGATGTGTTGTTCCAGGGATCGATCGGCCGCACCGATTTTCCGCGCGGCAACCATCAGGATTTGATCAATGCGATTACCCAGAAGCTATGGCCGCTGGGCGACGATGTGACCTTTATTCCCGGTCACGGTCCGACCAGCCAATTCGGCTACGAGCGCAAGACCAACGCCTTTGTTGCGGATGATGTTCTGGCCGCGCGCTAGTTCCCGTCGTCAAAATCAGATTTACAAGGAAGAACCGAAACATGTCCTTAACCCAGCTGCTCGTGCCCACTTATACACAGATGCTGAAGACGCTTTCCGGCTGGCTGGACAAGGCGGAGGCGCAATTGCCGTCAGCGGAAGCAGAGTCGCTGCTGGCCGCTCGCCTTGCGCCGGACATGTTTCCCTTGGCAACACAGGTTCGATTTGCCTGCGTGCAGGCGCATGAAGCCGTATACCGGCTGCGCGGAGAGGCTTTTCCGGCCTCTCTGGCCGAGCTGCTCGATGAAGGGCGTAACGCGGGTGACCGGCCCGGTTCGCTGGCGTCTGCGCGAACGCGGATTGAGGAGACCCTGGCGCTGCTCGACGGCGTAGGGCCGGCTGCGCTCGACGGAGAGCCGGAAAGAATGATCGCGCATGCCTTGCCGAACGGCATGATTTTCGATCTGACCGCCGAGCAATATGCGCGCGACTGGGTGCTGCCCCAATTTTATTTTCACCTGATGATCGCTTATGCCATCTTGCGAAACCACAAGGTTGAACTCGGCAAAGCGGATTATATACCGCATATGTTCGCCTATCTGCGCCCGGACACATTACCGGCACAGTGAATATCCCGGCGATCGCAAAGACAGGCAAGCTGTCTGTCGGAGCGGGAAAATTTATCCCTGCAGATAGGGAATGGTGATCGCGTAGATTCCTAGAGCCAGAAGTGTCAGCAGCGTGATGATCGTTCCGATCATCCGCCCCTTGCCAAATTTCCCGCCATCCATGCCGACGCCATGGGCCACCCGGCCAAGCAGATAGATGCCGCTGATGATCCATAGCCATATCGGCGAGGTCGCGCTTGCGAGCTCGATCGCGGCGACCAGAATCAGCACGAACGGCGCGCTTTCGATATAGTTGCTGTGGGCGCGCGTTCGCCGTATGACCTTTTCATTGCCGCCGTCGCCTATGCTGATTTTTTCACTGGTCCGGACCTGTGTCACGCGGATCATCAGCCAGATATTTATCAGCGCGGCAGCCCCGGCCACCGTCAAACTTATCGGTAAAATCATCGTCCACCTCAAATATATGAAAATTATCGACCGGCTATAGAGGCACAATGCTTGCAACGCACAGGAAAATGATTATACGCGCCACTTCGCGTGCAATCTGCTGAACCAAGACCAAGCGATTCTCTGCAACAACAGGGACTGGTTTGATTAACTTGGCTGATTGGCATATTGAACATGCTATGTAATTTTTAATGTAAAGAACAGGCTTAGCAATGGCTGTACCTAAAAGAAAAACTACGCCGTCCAAACGCGGTATGCGCCGGTCTCATGATGCTTTGAAAGTCGAAGCCTATCAGGAATGCCCGAATTGTGGCGAATTGAAGCGCCCGCACCATCTGTGCGGAGCCTGTGGCCATTATAATGGCCGTGAAGTCTTGGCCGCTGATCTTTAATCGGCTAGTCTCTGGGCTTCTTACGCGCAATCAAGGGGAATAACCGGTGGGAATGAGGCCGCGAATCGCGATTGATGCGATGGGCGGAGATGAAGGCCCGCGCGTCATGGTTGCCGGTGCGGCGCTCGCACGGCACCGGCATGCCGGTTTTCAGTTTCTTTTCGTCGGCGATGAAACGCAGATAAAAGAAGCGCTCAAGAATCATCCCAATCTCAGTGCGGCATCTGAAATCCTGCATGCTCCTGACGTTGTGTCCGGCGACGACAAGCCGGGACAGGCGCTGCGCAATTCCAAGACCACATCCATGGGGATGGCCGTTAACGCGGTAAAATCAGGCGAGGTCAGCGCGGCGGTGAGCGCCGGCAATACCGGCGCGCTGATGGCTATCGCCAAGCTCGCCTTGCGCACCATGCCGGGCATCGACCGCCCCGCCTTGTCGGCATTGCTTCCGACGATGAAAGACACCGATGTGGTCATGCTGGACCTAGGTGCCAATACCGAATGCAATAGCCGGAACCTGGTGCAGTTCGCCGTTATGGGCGCTGCCTACAGCCGGATCATGCACGGTTTTGACCGGCCCAAGGTAAAGCTGCTGAATATCGGGACGGAAGAAGCAAAAGGCACCGGTACCATCCAGGAAGCCGCGGCGACCCTCAAGGGGGCGGGTGGACTGCATATGGATTTTCTCGGATTTACCGAAGCGGACAAGATATCGACCGGCGAGGTTGATGTGATCGTGACCGACGGATTTTCCGGCAATGTCGCGCTCAAGGCGCTGGAAGGAACCGCGCGATTTGTCACTGACCTGCTGAAACGCAGCTTCCTGAGCAGTCTGCGGTCGAAAATCGGGTTTCTGATATCCCGGCCCGCAACGGAGATGTTGCGCGACCAGCTTGATCCCAATAATCACAACGGCGCTGTATTTCTGGGGCTGAATGGTGTGGTGGTAAAGAGTCACGGCAGCGCGGATGCCAAAGGCGTTGCCAATGCCGTGGAAGTTGCCGCTCGGCTGGTTGAGGATAGTATTTTGGAGCGTATCAGCGAAGATCTGAAAAAAATCAGCGAAGCAGCCCCGGTCGCCGAGGTGGCGAAATGAGCGGTGCAGCTGTCAAGCGGGCCGTAATCAAGGGAACCGGCTCGGCATTGCCGCGAACCCGTGTGTCCAACGCTGATCTGGCCAAGCGGGTCGACACGACAGACGAATGGATCGTCGAGCGCACGGGAATCCGGTTCCGCCATATCGCAGAGGATGACGAAACGACGTCGAGCCTTGCTATCGAGGCAGCGCAAAAAGCCATGCAGGCAGCGGGTTTCAGCAGCGCCGATATCGATCTGATCATTGTCGCAACCGCGACGCCCGACCAGACATTTCCGGCAACCGCGACGATTGTTCAGGATGCGCTGGGCTGCAATGGCTGCGTAGCTTTTGATGTAGCAGCGGTCTGCTCGGGCTTTCTCTATGCGCTTTCCGTAGCCGACAGCATGATTCGCGCCGGAAGCGCGCAAAATGCGCTGGTGATCGGTGCGGAGACATTCAGCCGCATATTGGATTGGGAGGACCGGGGAACCTGCGTCCTCTTTGGCGATGGCGCCGGTGCGGTGGTACTTGCTGCGGAGCAGGGGGAGAGGGGAATCCTTGCCACCCGTTTGCATGCGGACGGCGCGCATAATCAGCTGCTATATGTCGATGGCGGTGCGGGCACGACCGGAACGGTCGGCAAGCTGCGCATGAAAGGCCGCGAGGTTTTTCGCCATGCTGTCGTGAACCTGTCGTCGGTGCTGAAGGAAGTGCTGGAAGAAGCAGGGGAATTGATTGAAAATGTCTCGTGGGTCGTGCCGCATCAGGCCAATGCACGGATATTGGACGCGACCGCGAAAAAGCTCAATCTTGCACCGGAAAAGGTGATCAAGACAGTCGATCTGCACGCCAATACGTCGGCGGCCTCTGTCCCTCTCGCGCTCGACACCGCTGTTCGCGATGGCCGAATCAAGCCAGGGGACTTGCTGGTTCTCGAAGCGATGGGCGGCGGATTTACATGGGGCGCATCGGTCATTCGGTACTGAATTTGACCGCTTTCTTGTAAAATTAACTATAATCGACATTTTCGTCGTCGATTTTACATCCTTGTCGAAAGCCAGTTGAGCGTCATCCATCTCCGCTCCTAGCTTGGTCTCATGGACTATCCGGCATCCACAGGTTTCAAGATATCGGCCCAGTTTCTGTACCGCGCCTATCTCGGCTGCCATGCTCTTGAGGCCCGCAAGCCGATGCTCCTGAGCGCCCTGCGATGCTCCGAATCCGAATTGCGCGATCCTGGTTATCAGGTGGGGGATGATTCGATTGCCCGCCTCTGCGCAGCGGCTCAGGAGGAGCTGAACCGCGCCGATGTTCATTGTGCGATCAGCGAGCAAATGGTGCCGCGGGGGTTTTCCGATCTGGGATATACGGCCTTTTTCCAACCCAGTTTCGGTGACGCGCTGGTCCAGCTGGTTGCGGAACAACAGCTGGGCGGAGGCCGGCCGATTGTGAAGCTGATGCCGCTGTCATCCGGCGACCGTCTGGTCTGGAACCATGACGAACCAGTCTCGCCCGATCTCGTGCACATCCTGCTGGGTTTGGTCTATCATTGCGGTGAGCGGTTGGCAGAAGGGCGTTTCAAAACCGTGAAGGCGGTGCATTTTGCCCATCCCCGCCCAGAAGGATTCAGGGGATTTCCCGAAGCCGGTTCCGAGACCCCCGCTATTGCCTGCCACTTCAACGAGCCATCCACCTATCTCGAATATCATCACCGGGTCATGAGCAGGCCAATAGAGAGCTATAATCCGGCGATTTTGAAGGCAGCCCGTCAGCAAGAAGCCTTTTTTTCGCGCAACAGGTTCGAACGGCAAAATCTCGCGAAACTCACCTATGAATATCTTCTATATCTGCTCGACAAGTCCGGCCTCAGCCTGGACGCCGCTGCGGTAACTTTCGGCATGGCGGAACGGACATTGCGGCGGAAATTGGTGGCCGAGGGCCTTTCCTACCGGCAGCTGCTCGAGCAGGTGCGACGCGATACCTGTCAGCTCTATTTTCTGGAAGGGACCCGCAATCTTTCCGAAATATCCGCGAAACTGGGTTACAGCGAATTGAGTGCTTTTACCCGTGCATACACGTGCTGGTATGGCCATCCGCCTAGCCGGGACAGCGGCAATGGCGTAGCTCTTGCCGCCTGAAAATATCCGGAAAATGGTGGGCGTAGAGAGAGTTGAACTCCCGACCCCTTCGATGTCAACGAAGTGCTCTACCACTGAGCTATACGCCCACGCTGGAGGCCGTCTAGCCAGCCGCTTCGGCTGGCGCAAGACTTAATTCAGGTCGCTGATGCTGTCGGGCTCGAACAGCCGGTCGACCTCCAGAACCAGATCACGCAAATGAAAGGGCTTGGACAATATTTTGGCCTTGGGAACAGACTCTCCCGCGCGCAATGTTACGCCGGAAAAGCCGGTGATAAACATGACCTGAGTGTCGGGGCAGACCGTCGCGCAATGCTGGGCGAGCTCTATCCCATCCATCTCCGGCATCACGATGTCGGTTAGCAGCAGATCAAATTTCTGCGTATCGAGCAACGGGACAGCCGCAGTACCCCGGTCGACCGCGACAACTTCATAGTTGGCTTTCTCAAGTGCGCGTGTAAGATGCTCACGCATCGCCTGTTCATCTTCCGCGAGGAGAATCCTGATCATTTTGTCGCACCTTCCCGATAATGCCTGAATACAGACCGGCCCTTATGCCGAGGGCGGTATATAAGTGCAAATCGGTTAATTTTTTCCCGAATCGCGCGATTTTTTTGAATGAAGAGTCTTATTTTTTCGGGGGAAAACATGGCTAATCCGATTGCCGGTCCAAGCTTGCCCGTGGCACCCGCCTATAGCCTTTCCAACGTGACGGCGCTCAACTTTCCGGTGCTGGTGAGCGTGCCTCATTGCGGCCGCGATTATCCGCCGGAACTGCTCGCCAACCTCAATGTGTCCCCGTCCCACCTCCTGCGACTGGAGGACCGCTATGCCGATCGGCTGGCGGCATCGGCCATTGCGTCGGGACTTCCCGCGATCATTGCCCGCAAGCCGAGAGCATGGATCGACCTCAATCGCAGCCGGACGGAAATCGATCCGGATATGGTGGTAGGCATGGACGCGACTCAGGCGCCCCATATCAGCAAAAAAGTGCGGGGTGGTCTGGGGATAGTGCCACGCCGGTTGCATGGCGCGGGCAATTTGTGGCGGGAAAAATGGCAACATCAGCATATCATCGACCGAATCGACAAGGATCATGAGCCCTATCACCTGATGGTGGCTCATTTGCTTGAGCAGATACGCTCCGCGCATGGTTCTGCGCTGCTGCTGGATCTACACAGTATGCCACCGGTGCAGGATGAAAATCGGCGCCAGATCGGGTTTGTGATCGGGGACCGGTTCGGGCGGAGCTGCGAATCGCGCTATGCCGAGCTGGCTGGGATTCATTTCCGGTTACAGGGGCATCATGTTCAGACAAACCATCCCTATTCCGGCGGCTATATTCTGGAGCGGCACGGTGAGCCTGCACGCAATATTCATGCATTCCAGCTCGAGGTGGACCGGGCGCTGTATCTCGATGAGAAATTATGCGAGCCGGTTGCAGCTGTCCAGTCGATCGCGGATATGATCCGAAATTGCTGCCTTATGCTGGCGGAGCAGCTGACGGGCCGCGACCAGCTTGAAGCAGCGGAATGATGGTCGCCCAATAAAAAACCACCTCGCCGATGCGGCGAGGTGGCCAAGGTTCAGGGAGGTGGCATTCCAGAGGAATGCCGGTACCGATCCGATCGGGGGATGCAGACCGATACAAACGCTATGTGGGGCTTGTCCCGAAGAGTTGCAAGCCCCGTTTAGGAAAAATATCGATCCGATTTGTCAGCTTCGGTCGATTCGGACAGAAGGACCGGGCGAACGGCTCAAATCTGTACGGAAGGGGCTTCCGTGACTTGTGGCATCTTGCCGGCGCTCACCTGCCTCGCGAATACATCGCGCATCAATTGCAGCGAGAAAAGATGGGCATAAATCAGCGGCAATATTCCGTTCTGGTTGATCTTGCGGAGCTCGTCACCGCGCATGTCGCGCAATTTCTCTTCGTCGACCATCTTGAAGCCACGGTAGATGAAGGGTTTTTCAACGCCGGTTTGCTGGATCGAAACTTCGCCATCCATCAACAAGCCCATTTTTTCAAGTTCCTGGACAAACTGACCGGTGCGCTGGCCAGCCTGTTCAAACTGTTCGCAGAAATTGAGGATGTTTTTGGTGGTTTCCGTTGGCTGGTCGTTTTCAAACAAGGCATCACCTTCCTCGAACTCGCCGACTCCCGTTGTGGTCGGGTCGAAGCATAAGGAGAGTTCTTCGGCATCGGGACGCAACTTTGCCAGCATGAAAGGATAGCGTCGAACATAGGCGGGCACATAAGCAGGTTCGTTGAACTGTCCTTCGTCGTTCATGAACGTGTTCACACCTTCGTTCAGCCCCATTAGAATCAGGGGAATGCTATTTTCACCAACAGAAAACACAATCGGGTAGCTGCGTGAAGCATTCATGAATTCATCGGAAGTGATGGGAATTGCATGTTGTGCTTGCATGAAAGACGCGTTGTCGAGCGGTTTGACCTTCCAGTTCGTATGTTCCTTTGAATTGAGCGGAATCAGGTCCTTGTAGAACATGGGTAGGGCTTGTGCTTGCGGCGTGCTCGCCATGATTAAATTCTCCGAAAAATTACAGTTGAGACCGAAATAGTTATTTTGCGCTTTAAGAGCCTGACTGACCGGACGCAAGGGGAACGAGTTTGCCCGGGTTCATAATATTCCCCGGGTCTATCGCCATCTTTATCGCGCGCAGCATCGAAAGGCGCGCGCCGGAGGACAGGCGCTCCAGTTCGGCGCGCTTGTTCTGCCCGATTCCATGCTCTGCCGAAATGGAGCCTCCCGCCGCAATGACGAGGTCGTGGACCAGGGGTGTTATCTGTTTCGCAGATTCCCGCATCCATTGCTGGGCTTCCACCCCTTCCGGAGCCTTGACGTGGAAATGCACGTTGCCGTCTCCCATGTGGCCGAAGGCAGCAACTTTCGTGCCGGGAAATTTGGCTTCGATCACTGGCGATGCCTCGTCAATAAACCGGGCCATGCCGTGAACGGGAACACTTATGTCATGCTGGAGAGCCGGCCCGTTGGCGCGCTCCGCTTCGGCAATCGATTCGCGAATTTTCCAGAAATCCTCGGCTTGCTGTTCGCTCGCCGCAAGCGTTGCGTCTTCGATAAGGCTTCGTTCCAAGGCATCGGCAAGGAGATGCTCCATGATTGATTTCGGATCTGGTGTATCCGGTTGATCACGCACGATTTCGACCAGCACATGCCAAGGATGCCCGCCAGCAAGCGGTGGGCGGGTGCCAGATATGTGGCGCAACACCGATTCCAGACAGGTTTGGGGAATGATCTCAAAGCCTTCCAACGATTGGGGAACCCGTCCATTGAGAAAGCGGAACAGTTGATAGGCAGCGTCGGTGCTGCCAACCGCCACCCAGGCCACACAGCGATCGACCAGTGCCGGTACGGTTTTCAAGGTCGCTGCCGTGACAATGCCGAGCGTGCCTTCTCCGCCTATGAACAATTGTTTCAAATCATAGCCCCGATTGTCTTTTTTCAGGGCGGAGAGTCCTTCGTAGATGCTGCCATCGGGCAGCACGGCTTCGATGCCAGCCACCAGGGAGCGCATCGTGCCGTGACGCAGTACCTGGGTGCCGCCGGCATTTGTGGAAACAAGTCCCCCCACCGTGGCCGAACCCTTGCCGCCCAGAGTCAGCGGGAATCTCTGGCCATCGGCGGCCAGGGCTTCGTGCAGATTCTGCAGGATTACACCGGCATCGCACACCACTAACTGGTCGTCCGAACGGATCGCGCGGATTTGGTTCATGCGGCGCAGGGACAGGATGATCGATTGCCCGCTGGTATCAGGGGTTGCCCCGCCGACCATGCCGCTATTGCCCCCTTGTGGCACGATGGACACGGCATTTTCGTTGGCGATCCTTACGATCGCGGCGGTTTCCTCTGTGCTTGCCGGAGAAACCATGGCCGCTGCCGCGCCGGTATAGCGCCCGCGCCAGTCGGTCAGCCAGGGCACCATGTCTTCAACCGTGGTAGTGAAGCCTTTCGCCCCCACGGCCGATCGCATCTGTTCCAACCATTTTGCTGTGTCGGGCATATTCATGTTCCTGCGCAGTGGTGATATCTGTCCGCAAAACCACCATTCGGGTGACGCAGCGACAGGTCAGCTATTTCGAGAGAGCGGCTGAGGCCGACTTCCCAGTTCATGGAATATTCAATCACAGTTGATATAGCGAAGGCAAGGGTTAGTTAAAGGATTATGGTGAGCCTCTCACTTACAGCAATATTGCTGCTCTCGGTACCAGACATGCGCGAGATGCAACCGGTGAATATCTCGCCGGAGGAAGCGACCAGGTCCTACGTGCCGGAGCGCCCGCTGGTCTATGCCCAGGTCCGAATCGAAAAGCGGGTGATTATCCGGGTACCTCGCCGGCGACCCTCTTCCCTGGCACCGATGACAGACTTGTTTCCGGACACTGCGCGGGAGACCTATCGCGAGAAGAAGATCGGCAAATGCCTGCCGATGAACAACATACTGGGCGTGCAGATGTTTGCGGATCGCTATCTCGATCTGGTAACCAGGGACCGCAAGAGAATAAGGGCGCAGCTTGAGGAGACGTGCCAGGCGCGCAGCTTCTACTCCGGTTTCTATGTTGAGAAAACCGATGATGGCAAAATGTGTGCAGGCCGCGATATCCTGCATTCGCGTACCGGGGCCAAATGCGAGATTGAACGATTTCGAGAACTTGTCCCTGAACGCTAGATCAAGCGAGAAAGCTTGACAAATCCGGGATATGCGATCATTGCCCGCCGGAGTCCAAGAGGCTAAGACAGGATGCAGGGTGCATCCTATATTTTTCCGGAACCACTATGAAATTTGCCGATCTCGGCCTGTCTGAAGAACTGTTGAAATCCGTAGCCGAGGCTGGCTATGACGAACCGACGCCAATTCAGGCGCAAGCCATCCCATCCGTATTGATGATGAAAGATATCATCGGCATCGCCCAGACGGGCACGGGCAAAACGGCAAGCTTCGTGTTGCCGATGATCGACATTCTGGCGCATGGCCGGTCGCGTGCGCGGATGCCGCGTTCGCTGATCCTCGAGCCGACCCGCGAACTGGCGGCCCAGGTTGCAGAAAATTTCGAGAAATATGGCAAGAACCACAATCTCAGCATGGCGCTGCTGATTGGCGGCGTGTCAATGGGCGACCAGATCAAGGCGCTGGAAAAGGGCGTTGATGTGCTGATCGCCACGCCCGGACGGCTGATGGACCTGTTCGACCGCGGCCGGATATTGATGTCGGGCTGCGAACTGCTGGTCATCGACGAAGCGGACCGGATGCTCGACATGGGCTTCATTCCCGATATCGAATCGATCTGTTCGAAATTGCCGGCGACGCGTCAGACGATGCTGTTTTCGGCGACGATGCCGCCGCCGATCAAGAAATTGTCGGACCAGTTCCTCAACAATCCCAAATATATAGAGGTATCGCGTCCGGCGACGGCCAATACTTCGATCGACCAGTCGCTGATCGAAGTTGCTCCGAAGGCCAAGCGCAAGCTGATCGTTGACCTGCTGGACAATGAAGGCGTCGAAACCGCGATCATCTTCTGCAATCGCAAGACCGAAGTCCGTGATCTTTGCGAGAGCCTGCGCAAGGACGGCTTCGATGCCGGGCAGATTCATGGCGACATGGACCAGAGCTCGCGTCTGGCAGAACTCGACCGGTTCAAGTCGGGCGAAATCAACATATTGTGCGCGTCCGATGTTGCGGCGCGCGGGCTGGATATCAAGGGCGTCAGCCATGTTATCAATTATGATATTCCCTGGCATCCGGACGACTATATTCACCGGATCGGCCGGACCGGGCGCGCAGGCGCTACCGGCGTTGCCATTACCTTCATCACCCGCAGCGATGCGGAGCATGTCGAGAGCATCGAAAAGCTGACCGGCATGAAAATTCCTCTCCGCAAGGAGCGGCCGGCCAAGGCTGGCGCGAAGCCGGCTGCGAAGCCCGCTCCGGCAACGACGGACGAGGCTAAGGCGAAGCCGGCCAAGGCGCGCGCGCCACGCAAGGACGAGGCATCCGAGCGGCCGCAGCAAGAAGATCGGCCGAAGAAGCCGGCGCGCTCCACAAAGACCCGGGACGAAAAGCCGCCGGTTGTTCGGGATGACAATGATATCGACGACGGCTGGAACGGCCCGATGCCGAGCTTTCTGGACGCCAAGCTCAACCGCTAATTTGCGCTATTGCAGCGTCAGGCTGTCCAGAATGGTTGTGGCCAGCGGCTCGGCTGACTTGGCCTGGTCGTCCGCATAGGTGACTTCCGCCTGGACCATCGTGCCGTCGGGCTTGCGCAGCAAGCGCTGGCGGGATTTCAAACCATTGGTCAGGGTGCCGGAGGCGCGATATTCATTCTGGCCGACGGCCTCGCCGGTCATGGCTTCATTGCCGTCCTCGACCCGCTCGACTGCCTTGAGCCAGGCCATGTCCTCGCGATTTTCCACCCAGCTTACGGCCAGTTTGGTGCCGCTCAGCGTCTCTGTGTAGACCCGGCCATTGTCGTCGCTGGCGGATTCATCCACCGCCCAGCCGCTGGGCACCATGATCGTGTAGCCGCGCAAGGCGTTGGTGTAGCTTTCCATGCTGGTGAGATCGACCGGGGCCTTCTCGCCATTGCCTTCTGCTGCAGCGGCCTGGTCGCGGATCGCCTGGGTTGCAGCATCGGCCTGGCGAGCGAGTTCCTCGCTCGATGGCACATCGCCGACCGCTTCCTGTTTTCCGCAGGCCGAAAGGAGCAGTGCAAGCGACAGGGCGGCACCGAATGGAAGAACTGGAAGCATGTTTTTCATATCGCCGAGACTTAAGGCCAGCGGCGGGAAACATCAATGGGCATGTTGGATTGAAGCGGGATTCGGGCTGGACCGGGGCGGGCGCGGGCCTGTTGGATTTGGCCGAAAATGTCAAATCCAACAGGCCCGTGAACTATGCCGCGTTATCGATGCCGAGATCCGCGAGCTTGCGATAGAGCGTCGAGCGTCCGATGCCGAGCCGCCGGGCGACTTCGGTCATCCGGCCCCGATAATGGCCGATGGCAAGGCGGATGACATCGGCCTCGATATCTTCCAGCGGCCGCAGATTGCCATCCTCGCAATAGAGGGTGATGCCGATCCCTTCGGGACTGTTGGTCAGATGCGGGCTGGCGTTGCCGGATTCGGCAACAAAGGAAGCGATCTGGGGAAATTCATCGCAACTCAGCGCATTATGGTCGCACATGACGGCGGCGCGGAACAACACGCTCTGCAACTGCCGGACATTGCCCGGCCAGCGATAGCTGCGCAGCAGGTTCAGCGCCTCGTCGGTGATGCCCAGGCTGCGCAGGCCGGGCTGCAGCGCAAGCCGCGCGAGGAAATGGCGGGCCAGGGCTGGAATGTCGCCGGTGCGGTCGCGCAGCGGCGGGATTGTGAGCTGCACCACGTTCATCTGATAATAGAGATCTTCGCGGAAATTGTCGTTTTCGACTTCCCGTTGCAGCTTGCGGTTGGTCGCGGCGATGATCCGGACGTCGAGCTGGAAACTGTTCGGGCTGCCCAGCGGCTGGATATCGGAATGTTTCAGGAAGCGGAGAAGCCGGACCTGGGTTTCCGGCGGAATCCGGTCGATCTCGTCGAGGAAGATCGTGCCGCCCTCGGCCTGCTGGAGCAGACCGATCTTGCGGTCAAACGCGCCGGTAAAAGCTCCCTTTTCATGACCAAAAAGGATCGAATCGAGCAAATTTCCGGTAATTGCGCCACAATTCAGCTTCAGCATCGGCAATTTTGATCGCGGGCTGGCAGCGTGGATGGCATCGGCAATGACTTCCTTGCCCACGCCGCCTTCGCCTTCGATCAGCACCGGCACCCGTGCGCGCGCGGCCTTGGCGGCGATCGCCAGCGCTGCGCGGAAGGCGGGAGCCGCTCCCACGATCTCTTCAAATGCCAGGGGCACCGAGATTTTTTCGCTGAGCGGACGCAGTTCGCCGTCATCCTTTGAGGATTCGACAGCGGCGTTCAGCGCCTTCAGCATGCGTTCCGGGGCGACCGGCTTGATCAGATAGTCGGTGGCACCGGCGCGAACAGCGTCGACGGCTTCGGCAATCGATCCGACGGCGGTGAGCATCAGGATCGGCAGGGCAGGGCGGCGAGCCTTCAGTTCTATAATCAGGTCGGTGGCCTCCGAGCCTGGCACCCAGTGGTCAAGAATGATTGCGTCGAGCATCATCCCGTCCTGCGTGCCGAGCGTGGCAATCGCGGTTTCCGCGTCGCGCGCATAGATCGTGCGGAAACCCGCCCGCGAGGCCAGTGCCGAAATCAGCCGACACTGCGCTGGCTCGTCATCGATCAGCAGCAGTAATTTTGTGCCGTTTTGTGCCATTGTTGTCCCGATTGTCCCAGAATGAAGCATTTCCATAGCGGCAATCGGTAAAGAGCCGATTAAAGGAGCGATAAAAATTCTATCCAAATTGTGGGTGGGTAAGGCTTGAGCCGTCGGTAATATAGGGTTACACCTCGCGCCGGTTTTGCAATTAAACATGGGGATATCATGACTGCGAATAATAATTTGGGCACAGCCCAGGATACCTACGCGAAATTTCTGTCGATGCTCAAGGTCGGCACCATTGCGGCGGCTGTTGTGGTAACATTGGTGGTCGTTCTCATTTCCTAACGGATTGGAATCAAGTGTGAAAATTGCGGTACTGAAGGAACTCGCCAACGGCGAGGCGCGCGTGAGCGCGTCGCCGGAAACGGTCAAGAAGTTCGTCGCTCTCGGGGCCACCATGGCCGTCGAAAAGGGCGCGGGTGTGTCCGCTTCCGTCGCCGATGCCGATTATCAGGAGATGGGCGCGACTATGGGCACGCGGCAGGCAGTGCTGAAGGATGCCGACATCGTGCTGGCAGTTCAGGGTCCCGATCCGCAATCATTGAAGGGCATCAAGAAAGGGGCCTGGCTGATCGCCAGCCTCAATCCGTTCGGCGAGCGCAAGCGCGTGGATGACTATGCCAAGCTTGGCATCGATGCGCTGGCGATGGAATTCATGCCGCGGATCACCCGCGCGCAATCGATGGATATTCTTTCCTCGCAATCCAACCTGTCCGGCTACAAGGCGGTGCTGCTGGCGGCCAACGAATATGGCCGGGTGTTTCCGATGATGATGACCGCAGCGGGCACGGTCTCGGCCGCGCGCTGTTTTGTCATGGGGGTCGGCGTAGCCGGCCTGCAGGCGATTGCCACGGCGCGCCGGCTGGGCGCGCAGGTCAGCGCGACCGACGTGCGCAGCGCCACCAAGGAACAGATTCAGTCGCTCGGCGCGAAACCGATCTTCGTGGAATCGGTCGAAGGCATCGAGGGCGAAGGCTCGGGCGGCTATGCCACCGAGATGAGCGAGGAATATCAGAAGGCCCAGGCCGAGCTGGTGTCCAGCCATATCGCCAAGCAGGATATCGTCATCACCACCGCCCTGATCCCGGGGCGCGCGGCGCCGCGGCTGATTTCGGACGCGCAGATTGCGACGATGCGGACGGGCAGCGTGATCGTCGATCTCGCCGCCGAACAGGGCGGCAATGTCGAGGGCGCGGTTGCCGGTCAGGTGGTCGAGAAACATGGCGTCAAGATTATCGGCGCAAGCAATATTCCGGCGATGATGGCAGCGGACAGCTCCGCGCTGTTCGCGCGCAACCTGTACAATTTCCTCTCCGCCTATTGGGACGAAGAGGCAAAACGGCCGGTGCTTCCCGATGACGACGAAGTGACGATCGGCATAAGGCTGACCAGAGATGGCAAGGTCGTGAATGAGCGCCTTCTGGCGAACTAGGGGGTAGCAATGGATTTTATATCAATTCTTTCGATTTTCGTGATGGCCTGTTTTGTCGGCTATTATGTGGTCTGGTCGGTGACGCCGGCCCTGCACACGCCGCTGATGGCGGTGACCAATGCGATCAGTTCGGTGATCATCGTCGGGGCGCTGATTGCAGCGGCGGCAGGCGCGCAGGCGGATGGCGGGCAGGCGGCCAAGTGGCTGGGTCTGGTCGGCGTGGTGCTGGCGAGCGTGAATATTTTCGGCGGCTTTGCCGTGACCGAGCGGATGCTCGCGATGTACAAGAAAAAGGAGCGCAAATAATGGGTGCTCTTTTTGTTCGTGCCGCGCCTTTCGCAGCTGCGCTTTTGCTGCCGGTCACGCCGGCGCTGGCCGCTTCCGGGGAGCCGGTGAACCCCTGGGTTGCCGCTGCCTATCTGGTGGCCGGCATATTGTTCATTCTGGCGCTCCGCGGTCTGTCCTCGCCGGAAACCAGCCGGGCGGGCAACCGCTATGGCATGGTCGGCATGCTGATCGCCGTCGGCACCACTCTGGTGACGCACAGCATCGCCAGCCTGCCAGAAATCGGTGTCGCGATCCTGATCGGCGGCGGCATCGGCTTTATCACGGCGCGCAAGATCGCGATGACCGACATGCCGCAACTGGTGGCCGGCTTTCACAGTCTGGTCGGACTGGCCGCAGTGCTGGTCGGGATCGCTGCCTATCTCAATCCGGGCGCCTTTGGCATCCTCGATGCGACGGGTGAAATTCTGACGGTCAGCCGCGTCGAACTGGGGCTGGGCGTGGCCATCGGTGCAATCACCTTCTCCGGATCGGTGATCGCTTTCCTGAAGCTCAACGGCAATATGTCGGGCGCTCCGATCATGCTGCCGTTGCGCCATGTGATCAATCTTGGCGTGCTCGCCGGGATCATCGGCCTGACCGCCTATTTCGCGATTGCGCCGACCGTTGGCACGGGCGCGATCTTCTGGACCATCGTCGGGCTGAGCTTTCTGATCGGATTCCTGCTGATCATCCCGATCGGCGGCGCCGACATGCCGGTGGTGGTGTCGATGCTGAACAGCTATTCCGGCTGGGCGGCAGCGGCGATGGGCTTTACCCTGGGCAATACGGCGATGATCATCACCGGTGCGCTGGTCGGTTCGTCCGGTGCGATCCTGTCCTATATCATGTGCAAGGCGATGAACCGGAGCTTCATCAGCGTAATCGCCGGCGGCTTTGGCGCGGAGAGCGGGCCGAGCGACGGCGCCGCCAAGATCGACCGTCCGTGGAAGCGCGGCTCGGCCGAGGATGCGGCCTATATGATGAAGCAGGCGGAAAATGTGATCATCATTCCGGGCTATGGCATGGCCGTGGCGCAGGCCCAGCATGCGGTCCGCGAAATGGCCGATATGCTGAAGGAAGAAGGCGTCAACGTCAAATATGCGATCCATCCGGTCGCCGGGCGGATGCCGGGCCATATGAATGTGCTGCTGGCCGAAGCCAATGTGCCCTATGACGAGGTGTTCGAGCTGGAGGATATCAACAGCGAATTCGCCCAAGCGGATGTCGCGTTCATCATCGGTGCCAATGACGTGGTCAATCCGGCAGCGAAGACCGACAAGGGATCACCGATCTACGGGATGCCGGTGTTCGATGTTGAAAAGGCCAAGACGATCTTCTTCGTCAAGCGTTCGATGGGCGGTGTCGGCTATGCCGGCGTCGACAACGAGGTCTTTTATATGGACCAGACGATGATGTTGCTTTCCGATGCGAAGAAAATGTGCGAAGAAATTGTAAAGGCGCTTTAGACGCCGGCTTCGGATATTTTCAGGGAAATCAACAATAATGCGGAAATTGGGCCTGATTGGCGGGATGAGCTGGGTATCGACCGCCAGCTATTATACGCGGATCAACAGCAGTGTGCAAAAGCGGCTGGGTGGTTTCAACAGTCCGCACCTGCTGATCGAGAGCGTCAATTTCAGCGACTATGCGCGGCTGCAGTCGGATGACGACTGGGACGCGGCGGCGGGGCTGATGACCCGGTCGGCCAAGCGGCTGGAGATGAGCGGCGCCACGGCGGTGCTGATCTGCTCGAACGCGATGCACAAGATCTACGACCGGGTGCAGCCGGAGGTCGGCGTGCCGATCCTGCATATCGCGGATTGCGTCGGCGACAAGATGGTGGCCGACGGGATCAAGTCGGCGACGCTGGTCGGCACCCGCAACGTGATGACCGAGGGTTTCTATCGCAAGCGTCTGGTCGGCAAGGGCATTTCGCTTTCACCGCCGGACGAGGAGCGGGTGGAGGAGATCGACCGGATCATTTACGAGGAGCTGATGTTCAATCAGCCCAAGCGCGAGTCCGAGCGGACGATGAAAACCTATATCACCAATATTGCCAAGCAGGAGATTGAGGCGGTGGTGCTGGCCTGCACGGAGCTCGACCTGATCGTCGACACCAAGGCCAATATCCTGCCGATCTACGACAGTACCGAGATTCACGCCGACGCGGCGGTGGAATGGATTCTGTCAGGCGGCTGATCGCGCTACAGCCCGATCTATTGACATCCATGTCAATGCTCTTGGCATCGGCATGATTTTGCGGCATTATCTCTCGTTCTTGTAGGAGAGAGAGATATGATCCGCACTCTGTTGGTTGCCACCGCGCTTTGCCTGAGCGCTCCTGCCCTTGCCAAAACCGTCACCGTCGATCCCGGAAGCGATGCCCAAGAACGGCTCCAGGAAGCGCTGATCCTGGCCGAGCCGGGGGATGTCGTGCAACTGGGCGCCGGCCGCTTCGATCTGGTCGACGGCCTGTCGCTCGATGTCGATCATGTCACCATCCGCGGCGCCGGCATGGATCAGACGGTGCTCAATTTCGCCGGGCAGCTGGGGGCGGGCGAGGGGCTGCTGGTTACCTCGGATCATGTCGTGCTGCGCGATTTTGCGATCGAGGACAGCAAGGGCGATGGCATCAAGTCGAAGGGCGCCGACGATATCGTCTATTACAAGATCAGGGTGGAGTGGACGCGCGGGCCACATGCCGAGAATGGCGCCTATGCGATCTATCCGGTCGAGAGCAAGAATGTGCTGGTCGACAGCTGCACCGCGATCGGATCGTCGGATGCCGGCATCTATGTCGGCCAGTCGGAGAATATCATCGTCCGCAATAATGTGGCCAAGTTCAATGTCGCCGGGATCGAGATCGAGAACAGCATCGGCGCGGATGTCTACAACAATATCGCGGTCAACAATACCGGCGGCATCCTGGTGTTCGACCTGCCCAATATCCCGAAACAGGGCGGGCGCAATGTGCGGGTGTTCGACAATATCGTGGTCGACAACAATACGCCCAATTTCGCGCCGGAAGGCAATATTGTGGCGCAAGTGCCGACCGGCATGGGGGTGATGGTGATGTCCCATTATGATGTCGAGGTTTTCGGCAACCGGCTGGCGGAAAATGGCACCGGCAATATCCTGATCGTGTCCTATACCCAGGAGCAGAATGACCCGAATTATAATCCCAAGCCGATCGGCGTGCGGATATTCGAGAATGACCATGGCCGTGCGGGCTACAAGCCGGCCTTTCCGGGCGGGGATCAGCTGAAGGCTGCCTTTGGCGGCGCGATCCCGCCGATCATCGAGGATGGCACGGGGGAAAAGATTCTGATCGGCGATGATGTGCCGGTGCTGTCGATGGGGCTGACCAAGCCGGGCCAGCCGCTGACCGAAGCGAGGCCGGCGCTGGTGGCGGGCGCGAGCGAACCGTTTGACGGCCGGCAGCTGAAGCCGGTGACGCTGCCCCAGGCGATGGAGGATGCTGTCCGATAATGCGGCTGCTGCTGTCCGTCTGCGCTGTTCTGGGGCTGGCCTTTTCGGCCGGTGCCCGTGCGCCGGAGCAGGTTGCGGATGCGGTGATCCTGTCCGACGGCCTGCCGCGCTTGCTGTCGGACTATCATTTCTTCCGCGATGCATCGGGCTGGCAGCCGAACGAGCGGGTGACGCCCTATCGGCTGAATATGCCCTTATTCTCCGACTATGCGGAGAAATATCGTTTTCTCTATGTGCCGGAAGGCGAGCAGGCGAAGGCCGGGGGCGACGGGCTGCTCGATCTGCCGGTGGGATCGGCGCTGATCAAGAGCTTCGGTTATGAGATGGATGGCAAGGTGCGGCTGCTGGAGACGAGAGTGCTGCTGCACCGGGCCGATGGCTGGCTGGCGCTGCCCTATGTCTGGAACGAGGCGCAGACCGAGGCGGTGCTGAAGGTCGCGGGGGCGCGGATTCCGGTGACCTTCACCGATCCGTCGGGCAAGCAGCGGTCGATCGATTATGGCGTGCCGAACAAGAACCAGTGCAAGGAATGCCATGCGCTGTCGGGGGAAGTGACGCCGATCGGGCCGAAGGCGCGCAATCTGACGCGGGACGGGCAGCTGGCCGAATTTGCGCGGCTGGGCCTGATCGACCGGGAGCCGGCGGTTGACTATCGCGTGCCGCTATGGGGCGAGGCGAGTGCGCCGCTGAACGACCGGGCGCGCGGCTATCTCGATGTCAATTGCGCGCATTGTCATAATATCAATGGCTCGGCGAGCAACTCCGGCCTGTTCCTGACCTATGAGGAGAGCATGCCGGTGCGCATCGGGGTCAACAAGCGGCCGGTGGCGGCTGGGCGAGGCAGCGGCACCCACGCGTTCGATATTGCGCCCGGCGACCCGGACGGCAGCATCATGATCTACCGGTTGAACAGTCTGGAGCCGGGGATCAGCATGCCGGAAGTGGGGCGGACGGTGGTGCACGCGGAGGGCGTGGCGCTGCTGCGAGAATGGATTGCAGAGATGGTCAAGAAGAATTGATGGTTTCTGCTCCCCGGCGCAGGCCGGGGTCCATCTCGTGGCCTTTCGGCGCACAGTCAAGGTATTGAGCGCGCCAGCATTGAGACCAGCGGACATCGTTTCGATTGCTTTGTGCGGCAATATCGGGAGATGGGCCCCGGCCTTCGCCGGGGAACGCCTATTTCGCGCGAGTCCAGTTCTGGCCCTGGCAGATGAACAGGATGCAGCCCTTCATCGTCAGCTTGTTCGCCGACTGCAGGCTGACTTCCGAGCGGTAGGTCTTGCCGCTTTTCGGATCATAGACCTTGCCGCGCCAGAGATCGCCGTCGGGCGTGAAGCCGGTCAGGATGGCCATGCCGAGAACCGTGCGGTCCCGCAGCTTCCTGTCGGGATTGTGGATATCCTTCTGGCCCTGGCCATTGGGCGGGGTCACCAGAAATTTCTGGATCCGGCCGCAGACCGTCTTGCCACATTTTGCAATCCGGACGATGGCGTCGCGGTCCTGGGTGACCCAGTCGCCGAGGATCGAGTTCGCCGCCATCGCCGGCGCGGCAAAGGCCATCGCGGCCGGGAGCAGGGCGAGCGCCAGTTTCATCGGGCGGGATATCGATAGGGTCATGGAATCGTCCTTGTCCTGCAGGGGTCAGCCCTGCGGCAATAGATCCTTGGCGGTTACGCCAGTCTGAACGCGGCGGAACAATTTGCCCCGTTCCGCCCAGAAAATCAGGACCAGCGCCGCGATGCCGCAGACCAGAAAGCCGGTGGCGAGCGGCAGGATCGTGCCGTTGAACTGCAGTCCGATGGCGGCCCCCAGAGTCGAGGAAATGCCGGTCCGGGCGAAATTCTGGAAGGAGGATGCGACGCCGGCTGTCCGGCCGAACGGCTGCATCGCGATCGAACTGAAATTGGCGCCGGTGAAGCCGACCATGCCCATGGAGGGGACCAGCACGGCAGTGAAGGACCAGATGTTGATCCATCCGGCCTCCGCGAGGCCGAAATGGACCATCGACACGAGGATGAAGAAGATCAGCGCGGTCTGCGACACCCGGCGCGCACCAAAGCGCATGACGATGCGGGAATTGGTGAAACTGGCGACCGACATCGCTCCCGCATTCAGGGCGAAAATATAGACGAATATGTCGCCGGCGCCGAAGACATCGAAGAATATCTGCTGGGCCGAGGCGATATAGGCGAACAGCGGGGCCATCATCAGGCCGCTGGCGATGACATGGCCAAAGCTGTTGCGGTTGAAAATGACGCCATACCAGGCAGCGGTCACCGATTTAAACTCTATCGGCGTCTTGTTGTCGGGATGGAGCGTCTCCGGGAGCCGCGTGATCACCCAGAGGAAACAGGCGAGACCGGCGGTGGAGAGCACCAGAAAGATCGCCTTCCACGGCGCAACATGGAGGACCAGCTGGCCGAGCAGCGGCGCGGTAATCGGCACGATCATGAAGATCATCATGATCGTCGACATCGCGCGGGCCATGGCATCGCCGTCATAGCGATCGCGGATGATGCTGTTGGCCAGCACGCCCATGGCCGATGCCGAGAGCCCCTGGATGAAGCGGGCGAGCAGCAGCAGGTCATAATCCCAGGCAAGAGCACAGAGAATACCGAATCCGGTATAGATGCCGATGGTCACCAGCAGCACCGGTCTGCGCCCGAAACGATCGGCCAGCGAGCCGTAGAGAATCGAGCCAATCGCCATGCCGTAGATATAGGAGGTGATCGTCCATTGCCGGTCATTGACCTCGGGCAAGGCGAAATGGTCCGAAATCAGCCCGAGCGCGGGCAACATGATGTCGATGGCCAGCGCATTGAGCGACATCAGGCTGGCCATCATGATGATCAGTTCAACACGGCCAATCGGGAAGGAGAGAGCTTTGCTTTGCACGCGCGGCCTATGGCAAGAACCGGCGGTTGTGGCTATAGTTTAAATGGCGAGCGGGACGCAATGCGAGGCGGTGCAGGGAGGAAATATCGGATGAACAGACGGTTGCCCTGGCAATTGGCCTTTATGATGCTGGGCCTGGCGAGCGCGGCGGATGCGGAAACGGCCGAACCGGGCTGCCGGGCAGCTTATGGCGATATCTGGGGAGAGGAGCGCTCCGGCGAGGCGATTCGGGAAATCGACGGGACAGGGATTCGGTCGCTCTCCGAACTGACAGCAGCCATTGGCGAGCCGGCAGAGGGTGTCACGCGTATCAAGGGCGGCGATTTTTCGGACTCGGATTTTGGCGATGTTCCGCTGTCCGGTGTCTGTTTTGAAGAGAGCAAGCTGGCGGGCGCCAATTTCAGCCAGGTGAAGGCACCCGGCGCGGGTTTCATCAAAGCGGATCTGACCGGCGCCAATATGGCCGGTGCGTCCATGCCGGGGGTCCTGTTTCGCGATGCGGTGCTGAAAAACACGATGGCGGCGGGAGCCGATCTTTCTCATGGCCATTTCGACGGGGGCTGGTTCGAGGGCAGCGTCGAGGGCTGGAATGTCGATGATGCCAATATGACCGGTTTTCGCTTCGAGTGCGGAATCACGGTGCCGGACGGCTGTCCGGTCTATCAGGGCGGCGAGGGGATCAGCGCGAAGGGCACCGATTTTTCGGGCGCCACCCTGCACAGTCTTGGTCTTTATGATGTCCAACTGGCCGGAGCAATTCTGGATCGAACGATCATCGGCCCCGGCCAATTGCCCTTTCTGGCGGAGGCAGAATTTCGCGGTCCCGTCATCCTGCGCGGGGGCGATAATGATGTGCCGATCAGCCCTGAAGAAGCTGAGGTGCTGTTGACCGAAAATGCGCGGCAGGCAGCGCTGGAAAACGGGGCTTCTTTCGATTGTGCGAAGGCGGCAAGCAAGGTCGAGCGGGAGATTTGCGGCGAATATGCCAGCAACTTGCGGCGGGCGGATCGGGATATCGCAGCGCTCTATCAGCGAGCTAAGGCGGCTGATCCGGGTGTCGGGGCCAGTCAGCTGGCCTGGCTGAAACGGCGGAACCTTTGTGGGACGGCGGACTATCCCGCGGATTGCATCCGGGAGAGCTATGATCTGCGCAAGGGCCAGCTGCTTGGCCTGCTCGGCGAAAGCAGCTGGCTGGCTCCGGGCGAATCGGCCCTGTTCATCGAGGATGTCCTGCCGCTGCCTGTTGCAGTCCGACAGTCAGAGCTGTTCGATCGAATAATAGCGGTTCTGGCCGGGGCGTCGATGACCGAGATACTGGTCGAGCGTGGCAAGGATGGCCTTTATACGATCCGGGGGCGGGCCGTTGGCGCCAATGCCCATCTGTGCAGCCTTTCCGCCTCGCATCTCTATTTCGACAAGGCATCGGGCTGGTATATTCCGGTGTCGGAAGGTCCGGCGATCCCGATTTTCCGGATTTTCGATGACCGGCTGGAAATATTTGCGAGCGGCAAGCCGGAATATGGAAAATATCCCGAGGCCGAAGAGTTTATGAGTTGTGGCATGCGGGCCAGTTTCCCCGAAACGATCCGGGTCAATCCGGGTCCTGATCTGATCGATAGCTATCGAAAATCGCTCAGCGAAGAGATGTAGTTTCTCCCCAAGCCGGGAAACAGACGCTAGACTGGCATCATGTCCGATTCCGCCCCCGATCTGCTGCAGCGCAAGATCATCCATATCGATATGGATGCCTTTTTTGCCAGCGTCGAGCAGCGGGATTTTCCCGAGCTGCGCGGCAAGCCGGTGGCGGTGGGTGGTTCCGCGAAACGGGGCGTGGTCGCGGCGGCTTCCTATGAAGCGCGAAAGTTCGGGGTGCGTTCGGCGATGCCGTCGGTCACTGCCAAGCGCCGCTGTCCCGACCTGATTTTCGTCAAGCACCGGTTCGAGGTCTATCGCGAGGTGTCGCAGCAGATCAGGGCGATTTTCCGGATGCACAGCGATCTGGTCGAGCCGCTGTCGCTGGACGAGGCCTATATCGATGTGACGCAGGACAAGATGGGGATCGGCAATGCCACAAGGATCGCCGAGATGATCCGCGCCGAGATCAGGAAGCAGACCGGCCTCACCGCTAGCGCCGGGGTCAGCTATAACAAATTTATCGCCAAGATCGCCTCCGACCAGAACAAGCCGGACGGGATCTGCGTGATCAAGCCGCACCAGGGCGCGGATTTTGTCGCGCAGCTGCCGGTGCGGCGCTTCTTTGGCGTGGGGCCGAAGACGGCAGAGCGGATGGCGAAGCTGAATATACATACCGGGGCGGACCTGCGGGCGCAGTCACAGGAATTTCTGCGCCAGCATTTCGGCAAGTCGGCGGGCTATCTGTTCCGTGCCTCGCGCGGCGTCGATCATCGCGAGGTCCGGGCCCACCGGATTCGCAAGTCGGTCGGCGGCGAGCGAACCTATAGCGATGATCTGGTCAGCGATACCGAGCTGCAGGATGCGCTGGAGCATATCATCGATATCGTCTGGACCAGCATCGAGAAATGCGAGGCGCGCGGGCGGACGGTGACGCTGAAGGCCAAATATGCCGATTTCCGGCAGGTGACCCGGTCGCAGTCGGTGGATCATTATGTTGCGGACAAGAATGAGTTTGCAGGGATTGGCCGCGATCTGCTGGCGAGCATCATGCCGGTGGAGAACGGCGTGCGGTTGCTGGGGCTGACGCTGGGCAATCTGGAGGGGGCGGAGGCTTCGGATGAGGAGGAACCGGGTGCGGTGGAACAGCAGGCGTTTGATTTTTAGGGTGGGGAGGGGTGTGCTCTGCGCTTGACGCGGAGCTCTGCGCTACAGCGTGCGCTCTTGCCTCCCGGGGCTCCGCGTCGAGCGCGGAGCACAATGCTACAAAGAGGGCGCTTGCCTCCCGGGGCTCCGCTTCAAGCGCGGAGCACAGAGCCTAGTGCGGTGCAGCTATTCTTTTCAGAAACTCATTTCTTGGTAGATGCGGCTGACGTCGCCGTTCCATTCGCCGTGGTAGCGGTCGAGCAGTTGGGCGGCCGGGGACTTGCCCTTGGCGACCACTTCGCGGAGCGGGTCGAGGAAGCCGCTTTCATTGTCGCCGCTGCTGTTGAGGCGGTTGCGGGCGGTGAGGCCGGCGGAGGATATTTCGAGAATCTCTTTTGCCAGATCGTTGAGCTTGCCGCCGCGCGGCAGCGGTGTGTCGAGGCCCTGCTCGGGCACCGCGTTGCGCAAGGCTTCGCGTTCTTCCATGGTCCAGTGCTTGACCCGGTCCCAAGCAGCGTCGAGCGCGGTCTGGTCGTAGAGCAGGCCGACCCAGAAAGCGGGCAGGGCGCAGATCCGGTTCCACGGGCCGCCGTCGGCGCCGCGCATCTCGAGAAAGCTTTTCAGGCGCACTTCGGGGAAGGCGGTCGAGAGATGGTCGGTCCAGTCGGACATGGTCGGTTTCTCGCCCGGCAGTACCGACAGATTGCCCTTGAGGAAATCGCGGAAGCTGAGGCCTGCGGCGTCGATATATTTGCCATCGCGGAAGACGAAATACATCGGCACGTCGAGCATATATTCGGCGTAGCGTTCGTAGCCGAAGCCGTCCTCGAACACGAACGGCAGCATGCCGGTGCGGTGCGGGTCGGTGTCGGACCAGATATGGCTGCGGAAGCTCTGGTAGCCGTTGGGCTTGCCCTCGGTGAAGGGCGAATTGGCGAACAGCGCGGTGGCCAGCGGCTGCAGCGCCAGACCGACGCGGAATTTCTGGGCCATGTCGGCCTCGCTGGCATAGTCGAGATTGACCTGAATGGTGCAGGTGCGCAGCATCATGTCGAGGCCAAGATTGCCGACGCGCGGCATATGGTTCAGCATAATCTTGTAGCGGCCCTTTGGCATGATCGGCAATTCGGCGCGGGTCTTGTCCGGCCACATGCCCATGCCGAGGAAGCCCTTGCCGGTCTTCTGGCCGATCGCCTTCACCTGCTGGAGATGGCGGCCGGTTTCGTTGCAGGTCTCGTGGAGATTTTCGAGCGGGGCGCCGGACAATTCCAGCTGGCCGGCGGGCTCGAGACTGATCGCGCCGTCGCTGCCCGACATGGCGATGACCTTGCCGCCTTCCTCGACCGGCTGCCAGCCGAATTCGCGCATCGCCAGCAGCAGGTCTTTTATGCCGCCGGGCTCGTCATAGCTGGGGGCATGGTGATCGTTCGTACAATAGACGAATTTCTCGTGCTCGGTGCCGATCCGCCAGCGATCCTTCGGCTTTTCGCCGCCGGCCATGGGCTCGACCAGCTGGGTGATATTCTCGATCACAGGATCGTTGCTGTCTGAAACCTGTCTGGTGCTCATGATTCGCCTTTAGAAAATGCGCCGTGGCTGGACCACTTAAAAATTGCTGCCGCGCTGATAGCATTTGTTGCTTGTCATAGCAGCCAGCGGACGGCGGCAAAACCGCCAACGAACAGGATGCCGACCAAAGTGGTTGCGAGCGCGAAATTGCGGTCGATCCAGTTTTTCATTGGCGGCCCGAAAAAGCGCAGCAGCGCCGCGACCAGAAAGAAGCGGGCGGAGCGGGACAGGATGGCGGCGCCGATCAGAATCTGCAGCGGCATTGCGGTGCTGCCGGCGGCGATGGTGATGACCTTGAACGGCAGCGGCGTGAAGCCGGCAAGCAAAACCACCACCCAGCCCTGTTCGTTGAAGCTCTGGGCAAAAAGATCGAATTTTTCGGTGACGCCGTAAAAGTCGAGGATCGGCAGGCCGACGGTCTTGAAGAAAAAATAGCCGATGGCATAGCCGAGCAGCGAGCCCAGTACCGAGGCGATGGTGCAGACCAGCGCATACCACCAGGCCCGCTCTGGCTTCGCCAGGCACATCGGTGCGAGCATCACGTCGGGCGGAATCGGGAAGAAGCTGGATTCGGCAAAGCTGATCCCGGCGAGCCATTTGCTGGCCTGCGGATGACCCGCCTTGTCGAGCATCCAGTCATAGAGGCGTTTTAGCATTTTATTTTACCTCAGTCGCCGGGCGGGCGCATCCGCGCCCTTGGCTTTCGCGCCAATAAGGCGCGGCGGCCGGTCGGCCTTGCCTCACTGCGCTCGGTACGGGGCCGGAAACGGGCCATTGCGCGGAAGAAAAGCAGGGCAAAATGTGCGCCGAGCGCCTGAGAGTCGTGACAATTTCCATCTAGTGGCCCGGTGCGCCGGTGATTTCTTCCATCAGTTCCTTCGGTGTCTCACGACCATGGTCGGTGCCGGCGGAGCGGTTGCCTTTCGCCAGCGCGAAGACCACGCCGGACAGCGCCAGCAGGCCGACGATATTGGGCAGGGTCATGACCGCGTTGGAAATGTCGCCGAGACGCCAGATCAGCTCGAGCGGAGCGAAGGAGCCGACGAAGATCACCAGGCACCACAGGATCCGCCATGCGAAATGCAGCCGGTTTTCGCCGGTCAGGGTTGATCCGGGGATCAGGTCGTAGAGATAGGTGATCGCGCGCTCACCATAATAGCTCCAGGTGAGCAGGGTGGTGAAGACGAACAGGATCAGCGCCACCGAGGCGATCAACGTGCCGACCGGAATGCCGAGGACCGGGAAGGGGAAGGCAGCGGCAAAGGCGCCGGAGGTCATGGCGAAGCCGTTGAGGTCGGACTGCCAGGCATGTTTCACTGCCTGCACCGTGCCATCGGCCAGCGTATGGGTGAAATTGCCCTCGACGGTGAGCATGACCAGAGCGGTCATGGTGCAGATCACTACCGTGTCGATGAAGGTGCCCATCATCGCAAAGCGGCCCTGCGCCGCCGGATCATTGGTTTGGGCGACGGCGTGGGCGATCGGGGTCGAGCCCTGACCCGCCTCGTTGGAGAACAGGCCGCGGGCAACACCGGCGCGGATCGCGATGATGATCGCTGCGCCGAGGAAGCCGCCGCTCGCCGACTGGGCGTTGAAGGCGCCGCCGAAGATGCGGCCGAAGGTTTCCGGCAGGTCGGGGATGTTGATGACGAGAGCGATCAAGGCCATCAGCAGATAGGCGCCGGCCATCCAGGGGACGATCGTTTCTGCGACGCGGCCGATCGACTTGATGCCGCCGATGATGACGATGAAGACGGCGACCGCGGCGACCGCGCCGCCGATCCATTCCTCGACGCCGAACAGTTCGTTGGCGCTGTCGCCGAGGCTGTTGGCCTGGATGCCGTTGCCGGTAACCAGCGCGGAGAAGAGCGTGCCGAGGCAGAACAGGACCGCCAGCCAGGTCCATTTCGGGCCGAGGCCGATGGTGATGTAGCTCATCGGGCCGCCGCGATAGGTGCCGTCAGCGGCCTGTTCGCGGAAGCGAACGGCCAGCGAGCCCTCGGCAAAGGCGAGCGCCATGCCGAACAGGGCAGTGACCCACATCCAGAAAATGGCGCCGGGGCCGCCGAGCGTGATGGCGGTGGCAACCCCGGCGAGATTGCCGGTGCCGACCTGGCCGGACAGCGCCGTCGACAGCGCGGCGAAGGGAGAAATCTCGCCCTTGCCTTCGTCCGACGATTTTTTGAACAGGCCAGCGAGAGCGGGAAACAGGCGGAGCAGCGGATAGCCGCGCAGGCCGATCATGAAATAGATGCCGGCACCGAGCAGGAACACCACCATCGGCGGGATCGGGAGGATTTCGGTGCCTTCCCAGGTGCCGCCCCAGATGAAATCCGATACATTGGTGATCGGCACGATCGCCGCCTCAAAACCCGAAGCCGGTGCTGCACTCACAAAAATTCTCCCCGATGGCGCGTGGTCGCGCAATATTCCATTGGCGGCAGGATTAGCAGGCGAGCGCTTTTTGGCAAATGCTTTTGCCAAATGGCGGCGAGCGCTTATGCTGTCCGGCAACCGGAAAATCGGATGGAGCAAGGATGATGCAGAGCCTGTGGGTGAAGAAGAATGATCTGGCGCGGACGCAGTGGCGCGACAGCGACCAGCCGGCTCTGGCAACGGGCGAAATCCTGCTGGAAATCGAGAAATATGCGCTGACCGCCAATAATATCACCTATGCGGTGGTCGGGGATGGCTTTGGCTACTGGAATTTCTTCCCCACCGGCGATGCCAAATGGGGCATCGTTCCGGTCTGGGGCTTTGCCCGGGTGGTGGCGTCGGACCATCCGGATATCGCGGTCGGCGAGCGGGTCTACGGCTATCTGCCGATGGCGAGCCATTTGCAGGTGACCCCGGTGAATGTGCAGGATGGCGGCTTTGTCGACGGGGCCGCGCACCGCCAGGGGCTGGCGATCATCTACAATCAGTATCAGCGGCTGGGAACGGAAGCGGGCGCGCATGAGGCGGAGCGGGCGATCTTTCAGCCCTTGTTTACCACCAGTTTCCTGATCGAGCATTTCATGCGGTCGAACGACTGGTTCGGGGCGGAGGCATTGGTGATGACCAGTGCGTCGTCGAAAACCGCTCTGGGGCTGGCGATGGTTGCCAAAAATCTCAGTCCGCAAATCCGGCGCATCGGCCTGACCTCGGCGGGCAACAAGGGCTTTGTCGAAGGGACCGGGCTGTATGACGAGGTGCTCGACTATGACGATCTGGCGTCGGCCGATGCCGGCCGGGCGACGGTTTCGGTCGATTTTGCCGGTAACGGCTCCCTGCTCGGGGATATTCACCGACATTGGGGCAATAATCTGAAGTTCAGTTCGCTGGTTGGTGCGACCCATGTCGAGGAGCGGGGTGGCGCCAATGATCTGCAGGGGCCGAAGCCGGAACTGTTCTTTGCCCCGACGGCAGCCGAAAGCCTGATCAAGGAGATCGGGCCGGCGGCGTTTCGGGCGCGGGTGGATGAGCAATTCGCTGCCTTTGTCAAAGGCGCCAGCGCCTATCTGACGATTGAGGAGGTCGCCGGACCGGAAGCGCTGCAATCGGCCTATCTGGCGATGTTGGCCAATGAGGTTGCGCCGAGCCGTGGTCTGATATGTCATATGGAACAAGCGGACCCTTGATTGTGGCGGGGTAAGACCGGATAAGAATCTCTGACGGGTCGCACCAACGGGGAGTTTTGCGTGGTGGAACCAACAGAAAAGCCGGACCTGTGCCGACACGCCCTGTTTGAAGGGGTGGCGCCGGAAGCATTGGAGGCGTTGCAATCGGTTTCCGTCATGCGGCAGATTGTTGGCGGCGAGGCGCTGGTGCGCCAGGGCGACGATGCCGATGCGCTCTATTTTGTTGAGTCCGGTCGCTTCCGCGTGGTGATCAACCAGAGCCGTATTGTCGCGCATATCGAGACCGGCGAAGCGGTGGGCGAGCTGGCGTTTTTTGCTGGTGGCAAGCGCACCGCCGATGTGATTGCGACGCGCGATTCCCATGTGCTGGAAGTCTCGCGGGATGCGTTTGACGCGATCGCCCTGCGCCATCCGGAGCTGAATGCGGCGATGCTGAAGCTGGTCTCGGCCCGGCTGGCGGTGGCGACCGCGCGGACCGCGTCCGAAACGGCAAAAAATCCGCGGGTGATTGCGCTGCTGCCCGCCGGCAACAGCCAGATGCCGGACGGTTTTCTGGCCCGGCTGGCGGCGGCCTTTGAAGCGGTGGTCAGGCCCACGACGCCGGTTGTTCCGATCGACCGGTCGACCAGCGAGGCCGCCGACGCGCATGAATATCAGGCGTGGCTGGCGGAACAGGAATCCAGGGGCGCTTATGTCCTGATTGATGGCAGCGGATCGGAAGACTGGGGGCAGATGGTCTGCCGCAACGCCGATGCGCTGGTCATGGTGGGGCGGCCCGGCAAGATGGACCCCGCGCCCAATGCCATGGAAGAGGCAGCGATGGGCTGGATCGCGGAGCCGCAAAGGACCTTGCTGCTGCTCCGCACCAATGCCAGCAAGCCGATCAGCCGCAGCGGCGAGTGGATCGATCCGCGGGCGCCGAAGCTGCACCATCATGTCGCCCTCGATCAGGATGCGGATTTTACCAAGGTCGCCCGGTTTCTGACCGGCCGGGCGGTGGGCGTGGTGCTGGCGGGTGGCGGAGCGCTGGGCTGCGCGCATCTTGGTGTGATCAAGGCTCTGCGGCAGGCGGATATTCCGATCGATTTTATCGGCGGGGCCAGCGCCGGCGCAGCAATGGGCGGCGCGATTGCGAGGGGATTGTCGGTCGACGAGGTGCTCGACCAGATGGAAGCGATGTTCATTCATGCCAGGGCGATGCGGCGGTTCACCCTGCCAATCTATTCGCTGCTCGACCCGACGGTGTTCGACAGCGAGCTGAGGAGTCGCTATGGCACCCGGGATATCGCCGATCAGCCGATCAATTTTTTCGGTGTCTCGACCAACCTGTCGACCAATGGCCTGCATATCCACCGGCGGGGACCCTTGTGGGAATGCGTCCGGGCGTCGGGCTCGCTGCCGACGATATTGCCGCCGTTTATCGACAGCGAGGGCAATATCCTGGTCGACGGCGGCGTGCTCGACAATGTTCCGGTCAAGGTGATGCACGGGATCAAGGCCGGTCCGAATATCGTGGTGTCGCTGGGCGATCCGCACGAGGTCTGGCGCACGGACGTTCAATATGGCGATATCCGGGGGCGATGGCCCTTGCTGCGGGATGTGATTCTGCGGCGCAAGCGCAAGGCGGAATTTCCCTCGATCGTCGAAATCATGTCGCGGTCGATGGTGGTGGCAAGCCGGATGGCATCGAAGGAAATGCTCGGCGACGAGGATATATTGGTCAATCCGCCGATCATTCCGGATATGCAGATACTGGACTGGCATATGGGCCGGAAACTGGCGGAAATGGCGGCGGAATATATCGGCGAACAGGTGTTGCCGACGATGGATCTAACAGGAAATTTTACCAAATAGGTAAAAATATCTTGACATCGTCACGCTGTTTAGGTACATATCGGGAACATCGCGAAATTGTGATTCGGGCCGACCGGCTCTGAACGATCCAGCCGAGAAGGCGGGGCCGTTCGCACCGGCAGGCCCTTTTTTGTGTCCGGATGGTTCGCGGCGATCCGGTACGGAGTGAATTATGGCAAAATCGGAAGTCAGGGGATTATTTGACGACAGGCGCAAGCTGAAATTTCTGAAAGAGCTGGCGATCAGTTCGCATGTGGCGAATTCGGCAGCCGTCGCCGGGGTTGCGGTATCGACCGTCTATCTGTGGCGCGAGCGCGATCCGGATTTCTTTCGGGCATGGATGCGCTCGCTGGCGGCGGGCTACGAGCTGCTCGAAATGGATATGCTCGAGCGCGCGCGCAACGGCGTCGAGAAACCCGTTTTCCACGATGGAAAAGAGGTGGCGACGGTCAGACACTATAATGACGGGGTCGGGATCAAATTGCTGCTGGCCCACAAGCAGATGGTCGCGCTGATCCGCGCGGCGGAGGAGGATATCAACCCAGAGCAGGTGCGCGCCGATCTCGACAGGAAACTGGCGGATATGCGGACGAAGCTGCTCGGGCGGGAGCGGGAGGAAACACCACCGGTCTCCGATAATGAGGAATGAAGGCAGCGACGCGGAATATATTGCCCGCTTGCAGCCGCGGCATCGCAAGGCGCTTTTCGCGTCGCTGAGCGATCAGGAACAGCGGGCCATTCTCCATCACTGGCCGTTCTGGGCACGGCCGGAGCAAATGCCGCCGGACGGCAACTGGTCGGTCTGGCTGATCATGGCCGGGCGCGGCTTTGGCAAGACTAGGGCCGGAGCGGAATGGGTGCGCAGCATCGCCGAGAGCGATGGCAGCGCCCGCTTTGCTCTGGTCGGAGCCAATTATGCCGAGACCCGCACGGTGATGGTCGAAGGCGAAAGCGGTCTGCTGTCGATCGCGCCGCCGAAGCAGCGGCCGGTCTGGGAACCGTCGCTGAAGCGGCTGAGCTGGGCAAGTGGCGCGCAGGCGCATCTTTATTCGGCAGCGGAACCCGAGGGCTTGCGGGGTCCCCAGCATAGTCACTCGTGGTGCGACGAAATTGCCAAGTGGATGAACAATAGCGGGCAGGCGGAAGCGGCCTGGGACAATCTGAAAATGGGCCTGCGCCTTGGCTTCCGGCCGCAGATCGTGGCAACCACGACGCCGCGACCGGTGGCGCTGGTGCGGGAGCTGGTCGGCGCCGAAGATGTGGTGATCAGCAGGGGGCGGACGCATGACAATGATCTGCATCTGCCGGTGGCGTTTCTGACCGCGATGGCGGCGGATTATGGCGGCACCCGGCTGGGGCGGCAGGAGCTGGACGGGGAGCTGATCGAGGATCTGGAAGGCGCGTTATGGACCAGGGCGATGATTGAGGGGTGCCGGGTTGGTGCCGTTCGTGTCGAGCGGAGTCGAGACACTGGTGCCAGTCCGAAGAGGTCTCTCGACTGCGCTCGAGACGAACGGGGGGAGGGCCTGGTTCGTATTGTCATCGGGGTCGATCCGCCGGCGTCGGCGCACGGAGATGCCTGCGGGATTGTCGTTGCGGGGCTGGGCCGGGACGGTGAGGCCTATGTGCTGGCCGATGCCAGCGTGGAAAAGGCGCGGCCGGAGATATGGGCGCGAGCGGTGGCGCGGGCTGCGGATTTGTGGGGCGCAGACCGGGTGATCGCCGAGGCCAATCAGGGCGGAGCGATGGTGAAATCGGTGCTGCACGCGGCGAAGATTTCGCTGCCAGTCAAGCTGGTTCATGCGGCGCGCGGCAAGGTCGCGCGAGCGGAACCGGTGGCGGCGCTGTATGAGAATGGGCGGGTGCATCATGTTGGTGCGTTTCCGCAGCTCGAGGACGAATTGTGCGGGTTGCTGATCGGCGGTGGCTATGCCGGGCCGGGCCGGTCGCCGGACCGGGCGGATGCGCTGGTGTGGGCATTGACCGAGCTGATGTTGGGCAAAGAGCGGGTGCCGAGGGTGCGGTAGTGTGCCCCTGCGCAGGCAGGGGCCCATCTCGAGGCTTCTCGTCATTCGCAATGGTGCTGGTTTGCGCCAAGATTTGAGACAGGCGCTCGCCACTTCTCAGGCGCAGCTAAACCGGTGCACGAGATGGGCCGCTCGGCTTTAGAAAGCTTTGGGGAAGCTTTCGTCGCCTGCGCCCTGCGCAGGGGCACGGCAGGCGGCGATGCTTTAGCGGAACGTAATCGTTTATGTGCTCCGCACTTGATGCGGAGCTCTGGAGGTTGGAAACTGAACGCCGAGAGGGCTCCGCATCAAGTGCGGAGCACAATCTTGCGGAACCAAGGAAATAACATGACATTGTGGAACAATATCGCGCTTGCCTTCAAGGGCGGGGGTGGATCGGTGCGGCCCCCTTTGGGGCGGTCCTATATCGGCACTTATGGTGGCGCGGCTCTTTCGGGGGACGCGCCATTTTCATATGAGGGGCGGGTGCGCGAAGCCTATGTCGAGAATGCCATTGCCCAGCGCGCGGTGCGGATTGTTGCCGAGGGGGTTGGCGGAGCGCCGCTGTTGCCGGTGGACGAGCGGGTGGCGGCGCTGGTGCAGACGAGCAGCGCTGGCCAGTCGCTGCTGGAAACGATCGCGGCGCATTTGCTGCTGCATGGCAATGGCTATGTCCAGATTATCGGCGGCGGCGATGGCCGGCCGGATGAGCTTTATGCGCTGCGCCCGGACCGGGTGACGGTGGAGCCGGATGGCAAGGGCTGGCCGGTGGCCTATATCTACCGGGCCGGAGAGCATGTCACGCGCCTGGCCGCGCAGGACGCGACGGGGCGAGCGGCGATTATCCATATCAAGGCCTTTCATCCGACCGATGACCATTATGGGCTGGGCTGTCTCGGTGCCGCGGCGAAGGCGGTGGCGGTGCACAATGCAGCAGCGAAGTGGAACAAGGCGATATTGGACAATGCGGCGCGGCCATCGGGGGCGCTGGTCTATGATCCCGGCGTTGAAGGGTCGGCGCTGACCGGGGAGCAGTTTGACCGGTTGAAGGCGGAGATGGAGGCGAGCTTTGCCGGGTCGGGCAATGCGGGACGGCCGATGCTGCTTGAGGGCGGGCTGAAATGGCAGTCGATGAGCCTGAGCCCGGCGGATATGGATTTTGTCGCGCTCAAGGAAGCGGCGGCGCGGGAGATTGCTTTGGCCTTTGGCGTGCCGCCGATGCTGCTCGGGCTGCCCGGCGACAATAGTTACGCCAATTATCGCGAGGCCAACCGGGCGCTGTGGCGGCTGACGATCTTGCCGCTGGCGGGGAAGATATTGGCCGGGCTGGCGGAGGCGCTGCGGGGCTGGTGGCCCGAGGTCGCGCTAGCGGTGGACCGGGATCAGATCCCGGCTTTGTCGGAGGATCGCGAGCGGCTGTGGAAGCAGGTCTGCGAGGCAGATTTTCTGTCACCAGAAGAGAAACGGGCGATGCTGGGAGTGTGATTAGCGGCTTTGTTCCCCTGCGCAGGGCGCAGACTTCAGAAAGCTTCCCCAAAGCTTTCTGAAGTCGAGCGGTCCATCTCGTGCCAGTGCGGTTGAACGGAATGCAGGAGATGGGCTCCTGCCTTCGCAGGAGCACAGTGCCCAATAAGGACATGATATGAACAATGAGGAAATGCTCGCTCGCCTGATCGCTCAGGCGGAGGGTGATGGGGCTGATCTGGTGACGCTGCGGGCGATTGTCGAGGAGGCAACGGACAGCGGGGCGGCGCGGGTGCTCGACCGGCTGGGGCTGGCCGATCCGACGGCGCAGGACGATATCGATGAATTGCGCGAGCTGCTGCGCGCCTGGCGCGATGCCAAGGCGAGCGCGTGGAAGGCGGTGATCCGCTGGGTGGTGCGGAGCGTGCTGGCGCTGCTGCTGGTCGGGATCGCGATGCGGCTGGGGCTGGGGCATCTGGTGTCGTGAGGGGGGTGCGATCTTCCGTTAGTGGTGAGCTTGTCGAACCACGCCTCTCGGACGGGAGGCGCCCTTCGACAGGCTCAGGGCTAACGGACATCTCACCGGGCGGTGCTTCGACAGGCTCAGCACGAATGGAGACCCCGAACACCCTGCGCTTTGCTGGTTATGCGGCGATTTTTGACCGGATCGACCGGGGCGGGGATATCATTCGGCGCGGGGCCTTTGGGGCTTTTCCGGAAGGGCAGTCCCTACCGCTATTGTGGCAGCATGATCCGTTGCGGCGGATCGGGCAGGTGGATCTGGTGCGCGAGGACCGGCGCGGGTTGCGGGTTATCGGGACGGTTTCCACCGCGACGCGGGCCGGGCGGGAGGCTGCGTCCATGCTAGCCGGTGCCGGGGTGAAGGGGCTCAGTTTTGGCTATCGGGTGAAGCGGGCGGCGGGTGCCGACCCGCGCGAATTGCTGGAGCTGGATGTGGCGGAGATTTCGCTGGTGACGGCGCCGATGCAGGATCTGGCGCGGGTGCATCTGGTTCAAGCGCCGTAATTTTATCGCACGAAGACACAAAGGCACAAAGCGTCGGCTCTGACGTCGTGGCTTTGTGTCCTCGTGTGATTCCCATTTTCGAATTGAAGATAACTCAAGGAAAGGAATGATATGGAACGCTCTCCCGAAAACCCACTCGAAACCAAGGCGGATCCGCTGGAAGCGTCTTTTGATGCGGTGCTGATCGCCGAGGAAACGGAGCAGCATGGCCAGGCGATTGCCGCGTTGCGGGGCGATGTCGACGGTCTGAAGGGGCAGGTCGATGCGATCGGCAAGATTGCGGCGCGGCCTGCTCTTGATGGGGCGATGCCGGCTTCGCCGGCTGCGCTGGATTTTGTTACCAGATATCTCCGGCGCGGCGAGCAGGCGGGGGTCGAGCTGAAGAGCTTTTCCGGCGCATCGGGTCCCGAGGGCGGTTTTGCCGTGCCGCAGGAAATTGATGCGCTGATCGGGGCGACGCTGAAGGATATTTCGCCGATCCGCTCGATTGCGACCGTGGTGCAGACGGGAACCGCTGGCTATCGCAAGCTGGTTACCACTGGCGGTACGCCGTCGGGCTGGGTCAGCGAGACCGCCGGGCGGCCGGAGACCGATACGCCGGACTTTAACGAGATCGCGCCGCCGAGCGGCGAGCTTTATGCCAATCCGGCGGCGTCGCAGGCGATGCTGGATGATGCGGCTTTTGACGTGGAGGCCTGGCTGGCCGACGAGATCGCGCGGGAATTTGCCCGGGCGGAGGGTGCGGCCTTTGTCAGTGGCTCGGGGGTCAACCAGCCGCGCGGTTTTCTCAATGCGGCGGTGACCGACGAGAGCGATGATGTCCGGGCGTTTGGGTCGCTGCAATATGTGCCGTCCGGGGCATCGGGGGATTTTGCCGGGGCGGATGTGCTGGTCGATCTGGTGCACACGTTGCGGCCCGCCTACCGGCAGGGCGCCAGTTTTGTGATGAACAGCTCCACGCTGGCCCAGATCCGCAAGTTCAAGACCGCCGACGGCGCGTTTCTGTGGCAGCCGTCGCTGGCCAGCGGGCAGCCGGCGACCCTGCTTGGCTATCCGGTGGTCGAGGCGGAGGATATGCCCGATATCGCGGCGGACAGCCTGGCGATCGCTTTTGGCAATTTTCGCGCCGGCTATCTGATCGCCGAGCGGCGGGCGACGCATATTTTGCGCGATCCGTTCACCAACAAGCCGTTTGTCCATTTTTACGCGACCCGGCGCGTTGGCGGGCAGCTGATGAATTCGGAGGCGATCAAGCTGATGCAGTTCAGCGCTTCCTGAAGCCCTTGCTGCGCTTCGGCGCAGCGCGTCCGTGCCGGTTGCTCCCCTTCTCCCGCCGGCACGGGCGCAACTTTCCTGAAAATTTAATGAAAGGATGCCGCGACCGTGAGCTTCCCCCTTGCAGACTGGCCGGCCCTGCCGGCCGCGCTGATCGCCGAGGTGAAGGCCTTTGTGCGGATCGACCATGATGCCGATGATGATGCGATTGATATGTTTCTGCGCAGCGCTGCCGGCCTGTGCGAGGATTTTGTCGGCCAGATGCTGATCGTGCGGACGGTGACCGATATCCTGCCGGCGTGGCAGGCCTGGCAGAAGCTGAAGCGGCTGCCGGTGCAGGCGATTGTCTCGTTCGAGACGGTGGAGGCGGACGGGACTGCGGCGCTGCTGGGTGTGGATGGCTATGCCATCGATATCGACAGCGAGGGGCTGGGCTGGGTGCGGCTGCGCGAGGAGAGCGATGCGTCGCGCATCCGGGTGAAATATAGTTGCGGGCTGGCGGCGGACTGGGACGGGCTGCCGGCGGGGCTGCGGCAGGGGATCGTGCGGCTGGCGGGCTATCTTTATGCCAATCGCGATGGCGTCGATGTGGCCGGGCCGCCGCGAGCGGTGACCGCGCTGTGGCGACCGTTCCGGCGAATGCGGGTGGCGTGATGGGACGGGAATTTTCAGGGGTCCTGCGCGAGCGGATCGTGATCGAGCGGCAGAGCGCTGAGCGCGATGCGCTGGGTTCGGCGGAGGCGCAGTTTGATACGGTCGGCGAATATTGGGCGGCGGCAGAGGCGCTGCATGGGGGCCGGGGGAGCGAGGCGGAGAGCCGATCGGCGATGCCGCGCTGGCGCTTTGTCTTGCGGGAGACGCAGGCGATCAGACCGGGGGACCGGTTGCTCTGGACCGGGCGCGTGATGGTCATAGCGAGCGTGGTTCTGGAGCACCGGCTGATCCCGAAAACCATTTTGCTGGCGGAGGAAACAAGATGATGGAGCGGTTGCGGATGCGCGGCGAGGCGCTGGCTGAACGGCGGGTCGGGCGGGCCAAAGCCGAGATTGGGGCGGTGCTGGCGGCGGAATTGCCGGGTGATGTGCGGATCAGCGAAACCGGCGAGGGGATCGTGCTGGCCGGGTGGCGGCTGAAGACGCGGTTGCTGGCGGACAGCAGCCTGCGCGATATTCCCTTTCTGCTGCGAGCGGTCCGGTGAGCGGGGCGCTGGAAGCGGTGCAGCGGCAGCTGGTGGCACGGCTGCAGGCACATGCGGCGCTGATGGAACTGATCAGCGGGATATTCGACGGCCCGCCACCGCGGGCGAAATTTCCCTATATCGCGCTGGCCACCGGGGCTTCGCTCGACTGGAGCCACAAGGGCGGGGTTGGCCGGGAGCTGAGTCTGGCCTTGACGGTCCATGATGATGGCGAGACGGCGGCGCGGTTGCACCGGGTGATGGCGCTGGTTGAAGAAGCGCTGGAACCGGGGCTGGAGGATCCGGCGGGGTGGCAGATTGTTACGTTTGATTTTCGGCGGACGCGGATTTTGCGGCGGGCGGCGGGGTCGTGGAGCGGGCTGGTCGAGTATCGGGCGAAGGTTTTGAAAAACTAGTGCCCCTGCGAAGGCAGGGGCCCATCTCGTGAACCAGCGGCTGCGAGCAACCGATATTTTGTGCCCAGACGAAGTGGCACGAGATGGGCCCCCGCCTTCGCGGGGGCACTCTGGGCGCCGGTTTGGGTCTGGCACGAGATGGCCCGCTCGGCTTTGGAAAGCTCCCCCGGAGCTTTCGTCGCCTGCGCCCTGCGCAGGGGCACTCACAACATAAAGGAACCAGAATATGGCAGCAGAAAAAGGCAGCGCCTTTCTCCTGAAGATTGGCGATGGCGGCAGTCCGGCGGTGTATAGCACGGTCGCGGGGCTGAGGACGACGCAGATGACAGTCAATGGCGAGCCGGTGGCGATCACCAGCAAGGACAGCGGCGGCTGGCGGGAACTGTTGTCGGGTGCGGGCATCCGCTCGGTGTCGGTGTCCGGGGCCGGGGTGTTTACCGGGTCGGAGGCGGAGATGCGGATCAAGAATCATGCGCTCAGCGGGGTCATCGACAGTTACGAGCTGAGCTTCGAGGGCGGCGAGCGGATGCGGGGCGATTTTCTGGTCGCCCGGCTGGACTATAGCGGGGATTATAATGGCGAGCGGAGCTATACGCTGAGCCTCGAAAGCTCGGGGCCGGTGGTCCATGTCTGAGCCGGCCAATCGGCTGCGCGGCGAAGCGGAGCTGGTCATTGACGGCAAGCGGATCGTGCTGCGACCCACTTTTGCGGCGCTGGTGGCGGCGGAAGAGGAACTGGGGTCCCTGTTCGATCTGGTCGAGCGGGCCGCTGGCGGCCGGCTGTTGCTGGCGGAGATTGTGACCCTGTTCTGGCATGTGGTGCGGGAGCGGCCGGAGGTGCTGACGCGGGAGGCGTTGGGCGAAGGGATGATGCGGCTGGGGCTGGCGGGGGTGACGCCGGCGCTGAAGATTTTGCTCAGGCAGATTTTATCGGGGGTGGGGGAGGGGTGAGAGGCGAGCTGTTCTCCCGCGAAGGCGGGAGTCCATCTCCCGCTGGTTGGGTTGACGATGGCTCTCGAGATGGGCCGCTCGACTTTGGAAAGCTCCCCCGGAGCTTTCGTCGTCTGCGCCCTGCGCAGGGGCACAGTGATTTCTCCACCACAACACAAAAACTCGCCGGCATGTTATCCGCGACACTTGGCTGGACGCCCGATCGATTCTGGCGCGCGACGCCCGCCGAGCTGGCGACCATATTTGCGGCCTTCTCGGGCAGCGATGCGGACCATCAACCCGCTGTCCCCCTGGACGCGCAACAACTAAAACAACTGAAAGAGACCTTTCCCGATGGATGAGGAAATCGAACGGCTGGTGGTCAGCGTGCGCGCGGATACCACCGGTTTTGCGAGGGATGTGGCGGAGATGAAGGGGCAGCTGGATGGTCCCTTTGCTTCGGGGCTGGAGCGGGCGGGATCGGTGCTGGAAAATACGCTGAGCCGGGCGATCCGGCGCGGGTCGCTGGATTTCGAGGATTTGCGGCGGGTGGCGCTGTCGGTAATGAATGATATCGCCCGGGCCTCAATCAACAGCGGGCTGAACAGCCTGTTTGGTGGTTCCGGCGGCGGGCTCGTGCAGCTTGGTGCCTCGCTGCTGTCCGCCTTTGCCGGGGCACCGGGGCGAGCGACCGGGGGACCGGTGACCGGCGGGCGGGCCTATCGGGTCGGCGAGCGGGGGCCGGAAGTCTTTGTGCCGACCGCTGCCGGGCGGATCGAACCGGTCGCACCGGTCGCGATGGCCCCCAATATCCGGATGACCATCCATATTTCCGATCACGGCCAGGCCAGCGCGCCCGAGCAGATCCGGCGCTCCAGCCGGCAGATGGCGCGGGCGGTGCGCCAGGCGCTGACGGCAAAGGCGGGCTGATATGGGATTCTGGCTGGCGGACAAAAGGACGGGGCAGCAAAGCAGCTACATTCAGCGCTTTGATCCGCGTTTCTGGACGATCAATTTCCCGCGGCCGATGATGGCGTCGGTGGTGACGACGGCACCGGATGCGCTGCGGGTGGATGCGGTTTTCTATAACAGCGACGAGCTGGCCGGGCTGATCTGGGAGAGCGAGGACGGGCTGGATCATCCGCTGCTCGCCTATGAAACATTGCGCGACTATGCGCGGCTGAGCTGGCACTTTCGCTGGCGCTCTTCCGGGATCATGCCGCTGGATGCGATCAACGGGCCGACGCTGACGATCGAGGGCCGGGATGCGGCGGGCGAGCCCAAGAGCTGGTATATAAGGCTGTGGAACTATGCCAGCGGCACGCCGACGGATGCGCTGGTTTCGATCGAATTTTCGGCGCTCGATGGCGGGTTTCTGTTACCGGGCGAAGCCGACCCGGTGTTTCCGGAGGATATCGACCGGCTGTTTGTCTCGATCATTCCGCCGGATTATGACGGGATGGGTACGCGCTTTGCCACGCCGAGGGTCGGCTGGGTCGAGATGAGCGAGATTCGGACCGACGGCCAGGGCGCGGTGCTTGAGATTGGCGATATCATGGTGCCGGAACATGGCCTGGCGATGGCCACCGCTTATGATGACAGTTTCAACCAGACGCCGGAACGGCTGCTGCGGACGGTCCGGGCTCTGGGCTATCGCGGGTCGATCAACCATTATCTGGGCATGAGCCATTATTTCCGGCTGGAGACGGTCGGCGAGGGGCTTTATGTCAGCCTGTCCGCGCCTCAGGTGGGTGAGGAATTTGCAGCGATCAACCAGCCGACGGTGGTGTGGCATCGCGATCTGATTTCACGCGCCGAGGCCATGGGTTTTTCGGTGATCCTCTCGCTGTCCTACGAGCTGTTCGATGCCCATTGCTGGAACGACTGGAAGCAGCGCGCGGAAAATGGCGATCCGGCGCTGACCGGATGGGAGCCGCCCTCGACCCTGCTTTCGCCCGCCAATGGCAATGCGATGTCCTATCTGCGGGCGGTGGCGCGGGCCTTTGTCGCGATTGCCCGCGATGCTGGGGCTGCGATCCGCTTTCAGGTGGGGGAACCCTGGTGGTGGATCATGCCCGACCGGCGAATCTGTCTGTATGATCCGGCGGCCAGCGCGGCTTTCGGTGCGCTTTCGGTCAGCATTCTATCCATTGATGGGCCGAAGAGCGAGGCGCAGAATGCGATGCTGGATCATGCCGGGGTGCTGCTGGCGCAGTCGACGGCGGAGCTGCTGGAGGCGGTCCGGAGCGAAGCCGGAGCGGTGCCGGTGGAAACATTGTTGCTGGCCTATCTGCCGACGATCCTTGACGAGGCCGCGCCGGAAGCCAAGCGGGCCAATCTGCCGGTCGGCTGGGCAGCACCGGCCTTCGATATTTTGCAGCTGGAGGATTATGACTGGGTGATCGCCGGCCATCGTTCGGCGACGCGCAGGGGAATCGCTCTGGCAACCCAGCGGCTGGGCTATCCCGCTGGCCAGCAGCATTATTTTGCCGGTTTCGTACTCGCCCCCGATGACCGGTTTGTCTGGGCCCATATGGCGCAGGCCATCGCCGATGCGCGAGCGCGCGGCACGGCGGAAATCCATGTGTGGGCGCTGCCGCAGGTGGCGCGGGACGGGTTCACCTATTTTCAGGAAGAGGAAGCGGATGTGAACGCTTTTGACGATGTGCAATTTCCGCTGGCGATTGGCCGGGGGGCCAGCGTGTCGCCGGGATTTTCGACCAATATCGTGACGACTATCTCGGGTCACGAGAAGCGCAACAGCGACTGGGCCGATGCGCGGCTGGAATTCGACGTCGGCCCGGGCATAAGAAGCGAGGCGGAATTGCGCGTGCTGATCGGCTTTTTCCGGGCGCGGCGTGGGGCGGCCAAGGCCTTCCGCTTTCGCGATCCCTATGATTATGGTTCGGGCGATGTGGTCGCGGAGCCTACTCCGACCGACCAGTTTCTGGGCAAGGGCGATGGCCAGCAGACCGATTTTCAGCTGCTGAAACATTATGGCGAGCCGTCCGCAGAAATGCAGCAACGGCGGATCACCCGGCCCGATCCGGATTCGGTGCAGATCGCGGTCGACGGGCAGCCGGTCGCCGGCTGGGCACTGGGTCCGGGCGGGGTGGTGATGTTCGACAGTCCGCCGGTGGCGGGCAGCGATATCACCGCCGGTTTCCTGTTCGATGTACCGGTGCGCTTTGCTAGCGACCAGCTGACAGTGAATCACGCGACCTTTCTTGCCGGTGATATCCCCGAGGTGCTGCTGGTCGAGGTGCGGGAGCTGTCATGAGTCTGGACTGGCTGGATCGGGCGGTCACCAGCAGCGCCTATCTGTGGCGGCTGGAACGGGCGGACGGAGTGGCGCTGGGCTTTACCTCACATGACCGCGATCTGGTGATTGACGCGTTTCGCTACCGGGCGGTGCCGGGCATGGTGCCGTCGACGATTGCGCTGAGCGACAGTCTCGAGGTGGACAATGTCGAGATAGCCGGGGTGATGAGCAACGCGGCGATAACCGAAGCGGATCTCGAGGCCCGGCGCTGGGACGGCGCGCGGCTCTATATTTCGCTGGTCGACTGGGATCAGCCGGAGGCGGAGGCGCTGCCGCTGATCTGCGGCGAATTCGGGGAGATTAGCCGATCGGGCGACCGTTTCACGGTCGAGATGCTGGGAGCGGCGTCCTTTCTCGACGAGCCGGTGGCGCCGGTGACCTCGCCGACCTGCCGGGCAGAGTTCGGGGACCGCCAGTGCAAGCTCGGTCTGCACCGGTTCCAGATGGAAGGGGCGGTGGTTTCGGCCAGCGGGGAGGAGATCGCAATCGCCGCTCTGGCCGATAGTGCCGCCGATTATATATTCGGTTCGCTGCGGTTTCTGGACGGACCCAATTGCGGGCTGAGCCATGCGATTGTCGACGGACAGGACAATAAGGTGAGGCTTGCGGACCCGCCGGCCGGGCCGGTTGCCGAGGGGACGCGGGTCATGCTCACCCAAGGCTGCAACAAGAATTTTGCCACCTGCCGCGACCGCTTTGCCAACGCGGTGAATTTTCGCGGCGAACCCTATCTGCCGGGCAATGATCTGCTGACCCGCTATCCCGGCGCATGACAATGAAAGGGAGACGGAAAGCCATGGCGGACAAGGCGATGGCCCTGTGTGGCGCACCTTTTTGCCTGCATGGCCGGGACGAGGACAGCGGGCTGGATTGCATCGGTCTGGCCGAGCAATGCCTGATCGCGGCGCGCTTCGATTGCGACGTACCCAATGGCTATTCGATCCGGGGCGGATCCGAGCCGGCGATCGCGGCCTTCATGGCGGAGGCAGGGTTTGAGCGCTTCCCGCCGGACAGCGCATTGTGCGAGGGCGACATCATTCTGGCGCGGCCCAGTCCGGTGCAGTGGCATTTCCTGATCCGTGCCAGAGATGGTTTTGTCCATGCCCACGCCGGGCTTGGCAAGGTGGTCTATGGTCCGGGGGCGGCGCCTTGGCCGATTGCCGGAATTTTCAGGCTGGCGGAGGATTGAATGGCGACACTGGTATTGACCGCGGTCGGGTCCGGGATCGGCGGGCCGATTGGCGGCGCGATCGGGTCCATCATCGGCCAGCAGGTCGACCAGAATATCCTGTTCCGGCCCAAGGGGCGCGAGGGCCCGCGGCTGCAGGAACTGGCGATCCAGACGTCCAGCTATGGTACGCAGATACCACGGATTTTTGGCAGGATGCGGGTCGCTGGCACGGTAATCTGGGCGACGGACCTGAAGGAAAGCCGTAGCCGGGAAGGCGGCGGCAAGGGAAGACCGAGCACGACCATTTACAGCTATTCCGCCAGTTTCGCGGTGGCGCTGTCGAGCCGGCGGATCAGCGCTATCGGGCGGATCTGGGCGGACGGAAAAATCTTCCGTGGTGCTGCCGGCGATTTCAAGACCGAAACGGGCTTTGCCTTCTATCGCGGCGGGGAGGACCAGCCGGTAGATGGGCTGATGGCCAGCGCCGAAGCTGGCGGCGGCACACCGGCCTATCGCGGGCTGGCGCTGGCGGTGTTCGAGGATATGGACCTGACCGATTATGGCAACCGGATTCCGTCGCTGACCTTCGAACTGATAGCCGACGATGGCGTGGTGAGCTTTGCGGACCTTGTCGCGGACATATCGGGCGAGCGGATAGCCATGAAACCGAGCGATGCGGTGACCGGCTTTGCGGTGGGTGGCGAGGACCGGAAGGCGGCGCTGCGCTTGCTGAGCGAGTCCATCGCGCTGTCCTTTTCGTCGGATCCTCGCAGCATGGACCGGATCGGCGCGGCTTTGCGCTCCGTTGCAGAGCCCGGCGCCGCGCTGACGCTGGAGGGAGATTTTCTTCGTACTGCCGGACAGCAGGACATTGCGCCTCCGACAAGGCGCACGGCAGCGATATCCGCGGCACCCAGGCAAATGTCGATCCGCTATTATGACCCGGCGCGCGACTATCAGTCCGGTATCCAGTCGGCCTTTCGCTCTGGTGGTGGCCGGATTGCTATCATGCGGGATTTTCCCGCGACGATGGTCGCCGGGCAGGCCAGAAAAATTGCCGCAGACCGTCTGTGGTCCGAATATGAGGAGCGTTCTACCTTGCAGCTGGCGCTGCCGCTGCACAGTCGCCTCCCCCGGCCAGGGATGCTTGCCGAATTCGCCGGCGTCGCCGGGCTCTGGCGCGTCCGGGAATGCGAAATAGGCCGCGGCTTCGTGCAGCTTTCGCTGATGCGGGCGAGACAGGGCAGAGATATGGCTGCGATCGAACCGGAGCAGGGCAGAATCGTCGCGAATCCCGATCAGCGCGCTGGCCTGACCCGTCTGGTTCTGGTGGACCTGCCATTCGTCATCGATGCGCTGACGACGGTGTCGGATTCGGCCAGGCTCTATGCAGCGGCAGCCGGTGATGCGGGATGGCGCAACGCGCAGCTTTTTGCGTCCGGAGCCGACGGGGAAGCGGGGAGCTTTATCGGCCAGATATCGGCGCCTAGCGTGATCGGCAGGAGCCTGGCCGCGCTCGCAGCGGCCAATCCCGCGCTGATTGACGAGATCAGTCATGTCGATGTGGATTTGCACCATTCGGCGATGACGCTGGGCCATGCCGATGTTTCGCAACTGCTAGCCGGCAGCAATATCGCGCTTCTTGGGAAAGAACTTGTTCAGTTCGCGAAGGCCGTGCCGTTGGCGCCGGGGCGATTTCGCCTGTCCCGGCTGATGCGCGGGCTGGGCGGTACGGAAAATGAAATCACCGGCCATGGTCCCAATGAGGATTTTGTGTTGCTGGACGGGGCATCGATGCTGGAAATTGCCCCTGCCTATTATGCGCCCTTTGCGCCGGTGGCCGTGCTCGCGCTGGGCCGGGACGATCCGGTTCCCGTCTCGGCGGCGATCGACTCACCCGGCCGCGCCCTGATGCCCTGGTCCCCGGTGCATCCCGCCTGGCAATTTCTGGATGGCGGGGATCTGGAGATTCGCTGGACGCGCCGGTCGCGGGCAGGGACGATCTGGTCCGATCATGTGGAAGTCCCTCTGGCCGAGGAAACGGAGAAATATCGGGTTGAACTGTCTGCCGATGCCCTGCCGGGACCGGTTGTTCTCCGGGAAACAGCGGAGCCGCGGATCGTTCTGGAGGTTACAGAAATGGAGCCGTTTATGGCCGCCGATATCAGCATTGTGGGTGTTGCCATTGTCCAGGTCGGTGCGGCTGGCCAGTCTCCGCCCTTGAAGTTCGATATCATCCTGTAAATCCTCTCATATTCAGTCGCGAACATTTTCTGGAAAGAGCAAAATCATGGCATTATTGGAAACCGCACGGTTCAAAATTCCGCTGCTTGCCGCCGGCCAGGCGCATAAGGAATTGTTACACAACGAGGCGCTCGCGCGAATCGACTTCTTGCTTCACCCCATAGTGCAGGCCATCGAGACCGATCCGGCAGCGATTGTGCCTGTTGCCGGGCAGTCTTGGCTGGTCGGACCGGAAGCCACGGATGAATGGCTGGATCAGGACGATAAAATTGCCGGCTGGACGGGTAACGGATGGCTGTTCATCTCGCCCCTGCCAATGATGCGAATCTATGTCGAATCGGCAAGCGGTTTCGCAGTTTACCGGGGATCGTGGCATTTGTACGAAGAGATCGCTGGTCCGGCGGGGGGAAGCGTCATCGATGCCGAGGCCCGGGCCGTGATCGAATCGATTCTGCTTGCTTTGACAGGGAACGGGATTCTATCTTCCGCTTCGTGAAAGCACGGTAGTAGTCGAATTAGCATTGATGAATCTCGCGATTCAGCGAGCGTCGCGAGCTATTTTTTGGGCTAAATGCCGAAAATGGCGACATTTTCGCAACAGTTCTGCGATTTGGCCGCTTGCACTAAACGGAGCTTACGGTTAGAAAGCGGCGTGAATTTAGAACCTAATTGAGAAGGGGAATATAAATGCGGAAGCTTGCCTTAGGTATGGCGCTTGCCTCCACGGCGCTCGCAACACCTGCACTGGCTCGTGATAACCAGTGGTATGTTGGTGTCGAGGGCGGTGCAATGCTCGTCGAAGATATCGATGCAGATATTTCGGGATCACCGGATGCATTGATTACTGATCATGACGCCGGTTATGATGTTGACGGAATAGTTGGTTATGATTTCGGAAGTTTCAGACTTGAAGCCGAAGTCGGCTACAAGTCTGCTGCTGCCAATCAAGTATTGGCTGCTGCTCCCGGCATTCCACAATCTCCGAGTGGCGCTGGCGTGCTGTACGTTGGCCAGACTCCAATCAACGGTGAATTCAACGCTCTCAGCTTTATGCTGAACGGCTTGGTTGATTTCGGCGATGATGACGGAATCCAGGCATTTGTGGGCGGCGGCGTTGGCGTTGCACGGACGGAAATGACAAACATTTTCGCTGGTCCATATCTTGACGATTCGGACACGGGGTTTGCTTGGCAAGCGCTTGCAGGCGTTCGTGCGCCGCTGAGCGACAGCTGGGATGTTGGGTTGAAGTATCGCTTCTTCAACCATTCCAAGATCAATCTGGTCGACCAAGTCGGACGTGACGTTGATACCAGCGTTCGTTCCCACTCGATCATGGGTAGCCTGATCTACAACTTCGGCGGCGAACCAGCGGCACCACCGCCACCACCGCCTCCACCACCACCACCGCCTCCACCACCACCGCCACCACCGCCACCACCGGCTGTATGTGCACCTGGCCCTTATATCGTGTTCTTTGACTGGGATCAGTCGGATATCACGCCAGAAGCGGCTTCGGTTCTCGACAACGCGGTTACGGCTTATGGCGATTGTGGTTCGGCTCAGGTCATGCTGGCTGGTCACGCTGACAAATCTGGTTCCGCCAGCTACAACGTCGGTCTGTCCCAGCGTCGCAACGAAGCTGTCCGTGCGTATCTTGAATCGCGCGGCATCAGCGGCGGAGCGATCTCCAGCGAAGCCTTCGGTGAATCGCGTCCTCGCGTTGAAACCGCAGACGGTGTTCGCGAACCGCAGAACCGTCGTGTTGAAGTTATGTACGGACCAGGTTCCGGTAACTAATAGCAACATTGCTACCAAATTTGAAAAGGGCTGGTCTTCGGACCGGCCCTTTTTTTTTGCCATTCGGGTTTGCAAATAAGCCATTCTGCTTTTGGCAACCGACGGGGGGCAGGTCTCTTTGCGGTCTGGAGCGGCGCAATGACTGCGGGAAATCCGGAAAGCCACCGTGTTTGCCTGCGTCTGTGGACGGTCGCACATCGTCTCCGGGCGCGCTGGCGCAAGGCGGTGGAGGAGTGAACCGCGGCGCTTATGGAGCAGGAGAGCAGGCCATCGCTATGATGGCCTCAATTGCCGTCGAGCCTCATATGACCAACGGACCGGAGTCATCGGGCGTGAAGGTAAGAGTTAAAATGGAATCGGGTGCTGATGCACCCTAGTTGAGCAGGCTTTCGAACAGAGCCAGTCCGTCGGTGCCGCCGTGCTTGGCGTCGATCGCGCGCTCGGGATGCGGCATCATGCCCAATACATTGCCTGCTTCATTGATGATCCCGGCAATGTTGCGCGATGAGCCGTTGATATCGCTGCGATAGCGAAACACGACGCGACCCTCGTTTTCCAGCCTGTCGAGCGTCTCGCTGTCGGCAAAGAAATTGCCATCATGATGAGCCACCGGAATCGAGATCGACTCATTTTTTGCGTAGCGCGAAGTGAAAACGGTGGTGTTGTTGGTCACCTCGAGTTCGGCATCCTTGCAGACAAAATTAATATTGCTGTTGCGCATCAGGGCGCCGGGCAAAAGACCGGTTTCGGTCAGAATTTGAAAGCCGTTGCAAACCCCCAGGATTTTGACGCCGCGGTTTGCGGCTTCAATCACCGGTTTGATGATGCTGGAGCGGGATGCCATCGCGCCGGAGCGCAGATAATCCCCATAGGAAAAGCCTCCCGGAATGGCGATAATATCGAGGCCCGACGGCAATTCGCTGTCACCGTGCCAGACCATATGCGGCTTGTTTCCGGAAACGGTTTCCAGAGCGACGGCCATGTCGCGGTCGCAGTTGGAACCGGGAAAAACGATCACTGCAGATTGCATCAGGAAGCCGTTTCCGGCAGTTCTATCTGATAATTTTCGATCACGGTATTGGCGAGCAGCTTGTCGCACATCTTGTCGATTTCTTCCCGCGTAACCGACGGATCGACATCGAGTTCGATCAGCTTGCCGGCGCGAACATCATTGACGCCCTTGAAGTCAAGGCTTTCCAGTGCGTGATGGATGGCCTTGCCCTGAGGGTCCAGGACACCATCTTTCAGCGTTACAAATATTCTGACTTTCATCCTGCGCCCTCGCGTTTTTCCGCCGGTAATATCGCCTTGCTATAGCGGGAAGATCGGGTGGGGCAAGAGCAAGAAGGGAAATTGGAGAAGCCCGACGGCCAATTATGTTATTTTCGTTTCGGACCCGGCGCGCGAACAGGGCATTCACCGGGAAACGCTTCGCATCCCCGAGTTGAAAACAGCAATCAAAGCCCTTCCGTTACTTCCCGCGTTTCTTTCGTTCGCTATTAAGATCTGCCACTTCGCTGCTACCCTCGGGGAACAGGCCGAGACGGCGGGCGACTTCCTGATAGGCTTCGGCTTCTCCGCCAAGATCGCGACGGAAGCGGTCTTTGTCGAGCTTCTCGTTGGTCTCGATATCCCACAGACGACAGCCGTCGGGGCTGATCTCGTCGGCGAGGATGATGCGCGAGAAATCGCCTTCGAAAACCCGGCCGAACTCAAGCTTGAAATCGATCAGCTTGATGCCGATACCGGCAAACATCCCGGCGAGAAAATCGTTGATCCGGATCGCCATGGCAGAAATATCCTGCATTTCCTCCTGGCTGGCCCAGCCGAAGCAGGCGATATGTTCTTCCGCGACCAGCGGATCGCCCAGTGCGTCATCCTTGTAGCAATATTCAAGCAAGGTGTGCGGCAGCGCCGTGCCTTCCTCGATGCCGAGGCGCTTGGACAGCGAGCCGGCGGCGACGTTGCGCACGATCACCTCGATCGGCACGATCTCGACCTGTTTGACCAGTTGCTCGCGCATGTTCAGGCGGCGGATGAAATGACTCGGGATGCCGATATGGGTCAGCAGCGTGAAGATATGTTCGCTGATCCGGTTGTTGATCACGCCCTTGCCGTTGATCGTGCCCTTTTTCTCGGCATTGAACGCGGTCGCGTCATCCTTGAAATATTGGATGATGGTGCCTGGCTCCGGGCCTTCATAGAGGATTTTGGCCTTGCCTTCATAGATTTGGCGACGACGGGACATTGCAGGATTCCACTTCGCAAAGAGAACGACAAAAAATCAAGCCCCGACGGTTCGAATCACGGTGGATTGAACGGATCGGGGCAACCGAACCTTGCTATATGCGAAAGCGGCTTGCGGCGCAAACAATCCCGTTTCATGGTGAGGAACCGCATGAACGGACAGAAGGCGATCGCCATGACCAAATATGCCACCATCGATGACATCATGAAAACCCTTTATGAGTGTATTTCCGGGCCACCGGGCGGACAGGACTGGGCGCGCGATCGCGAAATATATCATCCGCGCGCGCTGATTACCCGGACGCGGATCATCGACGGCCAGCCGGTCGCCTTCACATTCAGCTTTGACGAATTTGTCGACGCGACGGTTCCGGGCGCTGGTGGATCATGAGCATCATCTGGGACAATGAGCGCGAGGGATTGAAGCTGCCGGCGGAATGGCTGGGCCGATGAGCCACGCCGGCGGCCGGTTGATCGTGGCGGCTGCGCTTACGGTACTGATCGCCGCGATCACAATTGGCCTGCTGAACTGGATCGGACCGGACTGGGCGCGCTTTGCTCTGGCCAGTTGCACCGCCACCCGCTGTTTTTGCGAAATGCCGAGAGCGGGCGCGCTGTTGTTGCAGCCGGCCAACAGCATTTCCTCCTTCGCCTATGTCTATGCCGGTCTGCTGATGATCCTGATGGCGCGTTCGCGCGAGTGGATTTCGGGCTTTCCGCCACTCGCCGCGAGCGTTCTGGGACTCGCCGCCGTGATCGTCGGGATCGGATCCGTGCTGCTGCACGCGACGCTGACGCTGTGGGGCCAGTTTGTCGATGTGCTTGGCATGTATCTGGTCAGCGCATTCTTTCTGGTCAGTGCGGTGGCGAAATGGCGGGATATCCGCGACCGGCGGGCGACGATCTATTATGCGTTGCTGTGTGTGGTGCTGGTCGCAATTCTCTACGCGCTGCCGGAGGTGCGCCGCTGGCTGTTTGCCCTGATCCTGGTCGTGGCGATCATTCTCGAGCTCGCGCTTGCCAGGCCGCTGCGCCCGCAGGTCCGGACCGGCTATTATCTTGCCGGGCTGATTGCCAATATCGTCGCCTTCACCATCTGGAATCTCGACCAGCGCGGGCAGTTGTGCCGCCCGGAGAGCCTGTGGCAGGGCCATGCGGTCTGGCATCTGCTTGGCGCCGCCGCGCTGTGGTTTGCCTTTCTCTACTATCGCAGCGAGCGGCCGGTGACCTGAGACAGGCTCCGGTGCCCCGGCGAAGGCCGGGGCCCATCTCCTGATCTATGGTTCAAACGCTTGGGCAATTGGGCGCGTGAACGCGAGGACGCGCGTGACATATCCCTCGTGTCTTGCCGAGAGTTCACGAGATGGACCCCGGCCTGCGCCGGGGAACATATCAATCACCATATCGCCACTTTCCCCCTACCAACCGGGAATCCACCCTGCTATCGCATCTGCCATGAGTGATGTGACCGATGCGCCCGAAGCGGCTCCCGAAGATGAATTTGACGCGATCGTCGAGGCACCGTTTGATGCGGCTTTGTCCGAACGCTATCTGATCTATGCGATGTCGACGATCACCGCGCGGTCGCTGCCGGATTTGCGCGATGGTCTGAAGCCGGTGCATCGCCGTTTGCTGTGGGCGATGCGGTTGCTCAAGCTGGAGCCGTCGCAAGGGTACAAGAAATGTGCCCGGGTGGTCGGCGACGTGATCGGTAAATATCATCCGCACGGCGACCAGTCGGTCTATGACGCGATGGTACGCCTCGCCCAGACCTTTTCGCTGCGCTATCCGCTGGTCGACGGGCAGGGGAATTTCGGCAATATCGACGGCGATAATGCTGCTGCCTATCGCTATACCGAGGCCCGGCTGACCCGCACCGCGATTGAGCTGATGCACGGTCTCGACGAGGGCACGGTCGATTTCAAGCCGACCTATAATGGCGAGGATGAAGAGCCCGAGGTGATGCCCGGCCTGTTCCCGAACCTGCTCGCCAATGGCGCCAGCGGCATCGCCGTCGGCATGGCGACCAGTATCCCGTCGCACAATGTCCACGAGATTATCGATGCCGCCACCCTGCTGATCGATTCGCCCAAGGCTGAACATGCCGAGATCATGGATATCATCAGGGGCCCGGACCTCGCCACCGGTGGTACTTTGGTCGATCCGAAGTCGGTGATCGACGCCGCCTATGAAAGCGGTCGCGGCGCGATGCGGGTGCGCTGCAAGTGGGAAAAGGAAGATGCCGAGGGGCGCGGTGCCTGGCAGATCGTCGTCACCGAGATCCCCTATCAGGTGCAGAAGGGCAAGCTGATCGAGCAGATCGCCCAGATCATCGCCGACAAGAAACTGCCGATCCTCGCCGATATTCGCGACGAATCCGACGAACAGGTGCGGATTGTGCTTGAGCCGAAGAGTCGCGCCGTCGATCCCGAGGATCTGATGAACGCGCTGTTCCGGATGTCGGATCTGGAAAACCGCTTCTCGCTCAACATGAACGTGCTCGACAAGGACCGTGTGCCCAAGGTGATGGGTATCAAGGAGGTGCTGCAACACTGGATCACGCACCAGATCGAGGTGTTGGTCCGCCGGTCGCAGCACCGGCTCGACAAGATTGCCGCGCGGCTCGAGCTGCTCGAGGGCTATATCATCGCCTATCTCAATCTCGACCGCGTGATCGAGATCATCCGCAACCATGACGAGCCCAAGCCGATGCTGATGGACGAGTTCAAGCTGACCGACCGGCAGGCCGAGGCGATCCTCAACATGCGGCTGCGCAGCTTGCGCAAGCTGGAGGAAATGGAATTGCGCAGCGAGCGGGACAAGCTGCTCGAGGAGCGCGACGGGCTGGAAAAGCTGATCGAGAGCCCGGCGCGGCAGAAGACGCGGCTGAAGAAGGATCTCGCCGACCTGCGCAAGCTCTATGCCGAGGACACGGATCTCGGCAAGCGGCGGACGATGCTGATCGAGGCGGCACCGGCGCGGGAAATCTCGCTGGAAGCCTTTATCGAGAAAGAGCCGGTCACCGTGATCATGTCGCAGCGCGGCTGGATCAAGGCGATGAAGGGCCACGCCGACCTGTCGCAGCCCGACAGTTTCAAGTTCAAGGAAGGCGACGGGCCGAAATATGCCTTCCACGCGCAGACCACCGACAAGCTGCTGATGGCCTGCGACAATGGCCGCTTCTATACGATCGGCGCGGACAAGCTGCCCGGCGCGCGCAGTTTTGGCGAGCCGGTGGGGTCGATGGTCGATCTCGAGGCCGGCGCGGAGCCGATTGCGCTGATGGTCGCGGATATGAAGGGCAAGCTGCTGCTCGCCTCGACCTGGGGTCGCGGTTTTGTAGCGAATATCGCCGATGTTGTCGCGGAGACAAAGAAGGGGCGGCAGGTTGCCAATCTGAAGGGCGATGCAAAGCTGCTGGTGGTCCGCCCGGTTCCCGAGGAGGCCGACCATGTCGCGGCGATCGGCGAGAATCGCAAGCTGGTCGTCTTCTCGCTCTCCGAAATGCCGGAAATGGCCAAGGGGCAGGGCGTGATGCTGCAGCGTTACAAGGACGGCGGCCTGTCCGACGCAACCGTGTTCAAGCTGGAAGATGGACTGAGCTGGGCGATGGGCGGCGAAACGGGCCGCACCCGGACCGAGAATGACCTGACCATGTGGCGGGTTGCGCGCGGCGCCGCCGGGCGGTTGCCGCCGACAGGTTTCCCGAAGACGGGCAAGTTTGATTGATATGTATTCCTTCTCCCGTGAGGGAGAAGGATAAGGAGGCTTATCGCTTTAGCGATTAGCCGAAGTTGGATGAGGGTGTTCTGCGTCCTCGAATTTCGTACACCCTCACCCAGCTCCGACTAGGCAGGCAAGCTGCCAAGTCTGCGCAACCCTCTCCCGCACGGGAGAGGGATAGCTGCCCCCATCACAAAACATGTTTGCGCTAATTCCCCTTACCCCCTAGCTTGAACGGCAAGAATGAAAAGGGGGAGGCCAGCATGTCCGAGAAAAGTCCGGATGCGTTCGAGACGGGCGGGGAAACCAGCGCCAATGAAACGGCCTACTGGTCGCAGAATATCCGCTTGCTCTGGACCCTGATGTCGATCTGGTTCGTCGTCTCTTTTGGCGCGGGCATATTGTTCCGCGATTTTCTCGATCAATTTGCCATCGGCGGCTATCCGCTCGGCTTCTGGTTTGCACAGCAGGGGGCGATCTATTTCTTCATCCTGCTGATCGTCTTCTACAGCGTCCGCATGAAACAGATCGAGCGCCAATATGATCTCGACGACTGAGCGCGGCTGATGGCAACCCAGACGCTTATCTATCTGTTCGTCGGCCTGTCTTTTGCGCTCTATATCGGCATCGCGATAGCCTCGCGCGCCGGGTCGACCAGCGAATTCTACGTCGCCGGTGGCGGGGTCAATCCGGTGGTCAACGGCATGGCGACCGCGGCCGACTGGATGTCGGCGGCGAGCTTTATCTCGATGGCCGGGATCATCGCCTTTTCCGGCTATGACGGCTCGGTCTATCTGATGGGCTGGACCGGCGGCTATGTGATGCTGGCGCTTCTGCTCGCGCCATATTTGCGGAAATTCGGCCAGTTTACCGTCCCCGACTTTATCGGCACGCGTTACTATTCCAAGGCCGCCCGGGTGGTCGCGGTGATCTGCCTGATCTTTATCAGCTTCACCTATATTGCCGGACAGATGCGCGGCGTCGGCATCGTCTTCTCCCGCTTTCTCGATGTCCCGATCAATCTGGGCGTGATCATCGGCATGGCGATTGTCTTCGTCTATGCCGTGCTCGGCGGGATGAAGGGGGTGACCTATACGCAGGTCGCGCAATATTGCGTGCTGATCTTCGCCTATATGGTGCCGGCCTTTTTCATCAGCTTTCTGATCACCGGCAATCCGGTGCCGCAACTGGGGCTGGGGTCGACGGTCAATGACGGCTCGGGCCTCTACGTGCTGCAGAAGCTCGACCTGGTGCTGCAGGACATGGGCTTTGCCGCCTATACCAGTGGTGAAAAGTCGATGATCGATGTCTTCTGCATCACCGCCGCGCTGATGGTCGGGACGGCCGGGCTGCCGCATGTGATTGTCCGCTTCTTTACCGTACCCAAGGCATCCGATGCCCGCAAGTCGGCGGGCTGGGCGCTGGTGTTTATCGCCTTGCTCTATACCACTGCGCCGGCAGTGGGTGCCTTTGCCCGGCTCAACTTTATCGATAGCGTCAACAATGTCGAATATTCCCAGGTGCCCGAATGGTTCAAGAACTGGGAGAGCAATGATTTGATCGCCTGGCGCGACAAGAATGGCGATGGCCGGATGCAGCTCGGCAAGGGCGACGCCTTTCAGGGCGCACCTTTATTTTCCGAGAACAGGGGCACCAATGGCGAGCGGCTAGTCTCCAACGAAACGGCGGAGAACAACCCGAATGAAGTCTACGTCGACCGCGATATCATGGTGCTGGCCAATCCCGAGATCGCCAATCTGCCCGGCTGGGTGATCGCGCTGGTCGCTGCGGGCGGTCTCGCGGCGGCGCTGTCTACGGCGGCGGGGCTGCTGCTGGTGATCAGTTCGTCGATCAGCCATGATTTGCTCAAGAGTACCTTTCGGCCGCAGATTACCGAGAAGGGAGAGCTACGTGCTGCACGCCTCGCCGCGACCGCCGCGATTGTGGTCGCCGGCTATCTGGGTATCTATCCGCCCGGCTGGGTCGCGCAGGTCGTCGCTTTCGCCTTTGGCCTGGCTGCCGCATCGCTGTTCCCGGCGATCTTCATGGGTATTTTCTCCAAGCGGATGAACCGCGAAGGCGCGATTGCGGGGATGGTGACGGGCCTGAGCTTCACCTTCCTCTATATCGGCTGGTTCAAGCTCTGGTCGCCGGAGAGCAATGTCGAGGCCAACTGGCTGTTCGGAATCTCGCCGGAAGGCATCGGGGTGATCGGAATGCTGCTGAATTTTGCGGTGGCGATTGTTGTGGCGCGGTTTACCAGCGCGCCGCCGAAGGAGATTGGCTGGCTGGTCGACAAAATCCGGGTGCCACGCGCCTGAGACTAAGGTGAGGTTATCGCGTCATCCATCGTCAAGTATCAGCGTTTCTTGGCGATCTTGATCTTGTCCAGTTTGGTTCGGGTCCGGATCGATTCCTCGCTGCGGGTCAGTGCCTTGGAAATGGCCTTGAGCGTCATCCCTTTTTTGGCAAAGGCATGGAGCTTCTGGATCTCTTCACTGGTCCAGGGTTGTTTGTGGCGTTCAAAATGGTCTTTCATGGGTACGGACTTAGCAGGTTGTCGGCGCCATGCACCCAAATAGCGGGCCGGTTTTCCGGCAAGGGCAGCTTTCCGCCCCGCCACTGGCAATAGCGGGCTTTGCATGGGGGCATTTGTCCGCTAGCCAGCGGCAGATAATATTGAACGGAGCCAGCCATGCAGTTTGACGAAGTTGTCCTCGGACGCCGCAGCATCCGCGGATATAAGCCGGAGCCCGTGGCGAAGGAGCTGATCGAGGAAATTCTCCAGCTGGCGATGCGTGCGCCTTCGTCGATGAATACGCAGCCTTATAATTTCTACGTCATCACCGGCGAGCCGCTGGAAAAGATCCGGGCGGGCAATACCGAGCGGATGCTCGCCGGCGTGCCGCAATCGCGCGAATTTCGCACCGGCGAGGCCTTTGCCGGCGCGCACCGCGAGCGGCAGATCGGGGTAGCGAAGCAGCTGTTTTCCGCCATGGGGATCGAACGCGACGACAAGGAGGCGCGGCAGGACTGGGTGATGCGCGGCTTCCGCCAGTTCGACGCGCCGGTCTGCGTGATCATCACCTATGACCGTGCGGTCGACGGCAGCGACGACACGCCGTTCGACTGCGGCGCGGTGGCGACGGCGCTGGTGAATGCGGCCTGGTCGCGCGGACTGGGCACGGTGATCAACAGCCAGGGCATCATGCAGTCGCCGGTGGTCCGCGAGCATGCCGGGATTGCCGAGGATCAGGTGATCATGAAGAGCATCGCGCTGGGCTGGCCGGACGAAGAATTCCCGGCCAATGCCGTGGTGTCGACGCGCAAGTCGGTGGACGAGGCGGCGGTATTTGTGGGGTTTGACGGCTAGTTGAGGCAGCGTGCCCCTGCGCAGGCAAACGTGCTCCGCACTTGATGCGGAGCCCTGCGCTACAAGGAGCAGTTCTTGCCTCCAGAGCTCCGCATCGAGTGCGGAGCACGCTACCTGTTCAAACGCCCCTCGACCAGCGAATCGACCACGCCTGGATCAGCCAGCGTCGATGTGTCGCCCAGCGCCCCATGATCATTTTCGGCGATCTTGCGCAGGATGCGGCGCATGATCTTGCCGGAGCGGGTCTTCGGCAGGGCTGGCGTGAGGTGGAGATGGTCCGGTGTGGCGATCGGGCCGATTTCCTTGCGGACATGGAGCCGCAGTTCGGCGACCAGTTCCTCGGATGACGGTTCGCCAGCGTTGAGCGTGACATAACAGTAGATGCCCTGGCCCTTGATATCATGGGGGAAGCCGACCACTGCCGCTTCCGCGACCTTGGGGTGGGAGACGAGGGCACTTTCGACCTCCGCCGTGCCCATGCGGTGGCCCGAGACATTGATCACATCGTCGACCCGGCCGGTGATCCAGTAATAATCATCGGCGTCGCGCTTGCAGCCATCGCCTGTGAAATATTTTCCCTTGTAGGTCGTGAAATAGGTCTGGATGAAACGCTCGTGGTCGCCATAGACGCTGCGCGCCTGGCCCGGCCAGCTGGCGGTGATGCACAGATTGCCATCGGTCGCGCCGTCCAGCACCTCGCCGTCGCCATCGACCAGCTGCGGCTGGATACCGAAAAACGGCTTGCCAGCGCTGCCCGGCTTCATGCCATGCGCGCCGGGCAGGGTGGTGATCATCACGCCGCCGGTCTCGGTCTGCCACCAGGTATCGACAATCGGCGATTTTCCTTCACCGACCACATCATAATACCAGCGCCAGGCTTCCGGATTGATCGGCTCGCCGACCGTGCCGAGCAGGCGGATCGATGAGCGGTCATGCGCCTTCACCGGCCCGTCGCCCTCGCGCATCAGCGCCCGGATCGCGGTGGGGGCGGTGTAGAAGATATTGACCTTGTGCTTTGCCACCACTTCCCAGAAGCGGCCGAAATCCGGGTGGTTGGGAATGCCCTCGAACATGACCTGGGTGGCGCCGTTGATCAGCGGGCCGTAGACGATATAGCTGTGGCCGGTGACCCAGCCGATATCGGCCGAGCACCAGAAGACCTCGCCCGGCTGATAGTCGAACACATAGTGGAAGGTGGTCGCGACCCAGACGGCATAGCCGCCGGTGGTGTGGAGCACACCCTTGGGCTTGCCGGTCGAGCCGGAGGTATAGAGAATGAACAGCGGGTCCTCGGCGTTCATCGGCTCGCAGGGGCAGTGGTCGGCAACCTCGGCCTTGAGCTCGTGATACCAGTGGTCGCGGCCTTCGGCCATGGTGACATCGCTGTCGGTGTGATTGATCACCAGCACGGCATCGACCGAAACCTTTTCCAGCGCAGCATCGACATTGGTCTTGAGCGGCACCGGCTTGCCGCCGCGCAGACCGCCATCGGCGCAAATCACGAACCGGCTGTCGCAATCCTCGATCCGCCCGGCCAGCGCATCGGGGGAGAAGCCGCCAAAGACCACGCTGTGGATCGCGCCGATGCGGGCGCAGGCGAGCATGGCAAAGGCGCCTTCCGGGATCATCGGCATATAGATGGTCACCCGGTCGCCCTTTTTGACGCCCAGTTTCCTGAGGCAATTGGCCATTTTTATGACCTCTGCCTGCAGCTCATTATAACTGATCGTGCGGCCGGGCGATTGCGGATCGTCGGGTTCGAAGATCAGCGCAGTGACCTCGCCCTTGCCGGCGGCAACATGGCGGTCGACCGCGTTGTGGCAGATGTTGAGCACGCCATCTTCGTACCATTTGATCGCAACCGGATCGTAGGACCAGTTGCCTATGGTCGCGGGGGCTTTTTCCCAGTCGAGCCGTTCGGCCTGGCGGGACCAGAAGCTGTCGGGGTCATCGATGCTTTCCCGATAGAGACGGTCATAGTCCGCCGCTGTGCAATGGGTGGCCGCATCACTGCGCGGCGATGCGATCATTTCAACCGGAACATTCTTGCCTGGAGCCTCTGTCATCTGCTGCCTCTCTTATATCCTTGCCTGACCGGGCGCTTGCGGCCCGCCAAATATTGTCGCTGCTTCTGACTGACTTTGCTCATGTCTGCGGGCTGAAATCAAGACCGTCGACATATTCTGCCAGCCATTTTTTGTCGGGAAAGCCGTTGTCGATCCACGCCTGTTCGATACTGGCCAGAGTCCGGGCGACAATCGGGCCGGGTTTCAGCCCCCGCTCGATCAGATCGCCACCGCTCATCGGAAAGACGGGCGGTTGCCAGCCTTTGAGCCGCGCCAGCAGATCGGTCAGCGCGTCATCATCGGCGAACAGCAGGGCGATATCGCGAGCGGCATCGATGCCTGTACGATAGGCCAGCGCGCGAATGTCATTTTCACCCCGAAACAAAGTGGCGGCAGGCTGGGTCATTCCTTCGGGCTGAGCCGGCAGGCGCTCGCCGAGCGCCCGTTGCTGTTTCTTCGAGAGCTTCAGGCTTTTCGCGATGGTTTCGGCCTGCTCCGCCGCTTTCGGCAGCAGCGCCACCAGCCGCCTTATGGCACCGGGCGGGATGCCATGCACCTGTTCGCGCCTGACCAGCCTGTCCAGAATCGGGGCGGCCAGTTTGTCCGTTCCAGCGAGGATATGCTCGAAAATCCTGCCCTCCAGCATCTTGCCAACGGCAAAGCGGGGATCGTCGGTCGCAAGCAGTTTGAGAAGCTCGTCGGCGACCCGTTCCCGGGACAGCCGCTCCAGCTTCGGGGCAGCGTCGACACAGGCCTGAAAAGCATCCGCATCCAGATCATGCAGCCCGAAGCGGGCGAGAAAACGGAAATAGCGCATGATCCGCAGATGGTCTTCGGCGATCCGTTCCGCTGCCGAGCCGATGAAGCGGATCCGGCGCTGTTCGAGATCCTCGAGACCGCCGAAATAGTCGTGAATCTCCATCGTTGCCGGATCGGCGGACAGCGCGTTGATGGTGAAGTCGCGGCGCGCCGCATCTTCCTGCCAGTCATTGCTGAACGCTACTGTTGCGCGCCGTCCGTCGGTCGAGACATCGCGGCGCAGCGTGGTGATCTCGACCGGCCCGTCGGGCAGCACGGCGGTCACCGTGCCATGGTCGATGCCGGTGGGAACGACCTTGATCGAGACAGAGGCAAGCCGTTCGATCACATCCTCCGGCAGCAAGGGCGTGGCGATATCGACATCCTTTACTGCAATGCCAAGAAGCGTGTCGCGCACCGCGCCGCCGACAAAGCGGGCTTTGCCGTCCAGCGCTGCGATCAGGGCCGCAAGGCCGCGTCTTTCTGTCCAGTCGGCTGCCGGTAATTTCATGGTTCCCAGCCCAGTCTTTTTCCGAGATTGTTCAATATGCCCGCGGTGATTCCCCAGATTCGATAGTCCTGCCAGTAGATTTCATAATAATGACGCTTGCGGCCGTTCCATGTTCCCTCGTGGACTTTGCGGTTCTTGGGGTCGAGCAGGAAATCGAGGGGCGCTTCGAACCAGCTTTCGACCTCGGTCGGATCCGCGACAAAAGGCAGGTCGGGCGGGATCACACCGAGTACCGGCTGGATATTATAGCCGCTGCCCGACTGGAAACTGTCGGTCATGCCGATGATGTCGACATGGCTGCGGTCGAGCGCAACTTCCTCATGCGCCTCGCGCAGCGCCGCGTCGATCGGGTCGCGGTCGCCCGGATCGATCTTGCCGCCGGGAAAGGCAACCTGGCCGGGATGGTTGCGCATATGTTGCGGGCGCTGAACGAAAATCACGCCCGGATCGGGCCGGTCGGTCACCGCGATCAGCACTGCCGCGTCGCGCAGGATCTTGAGATCGTCGATATGGTCACGTTCGTTGTAGAGCAGATGGTCGAGGTCATTTTCATGCCCTCTGACCAAGGCCCTTTCCAGTTGGTCGCGCAGCGTCACGAATCGGCTGCCATCGGGAAAAACGTGCCAGCCGACCAGATGCCGAGCGGATCGGCGGATTCTTCCAGTGCCAGTTCCGCGAGCTGATAATAGACCGGCCGTGCGAGCACCGCTTCCAGTCCGCTGCGCACCTGCAGATAGGGTTGCGGCTTGTCCGACCCGAAACGCAGCGGATGATCCGCACCGGCGACCACCAGAATATCGGTGTTCAGCCGAAAGGCCAGCGTCCGTTCGGCCCCCTTGCCATGGCTTTCCAGTTCCACCGCGACAAAGGGCGCGTCTTCGACGACAATGCCCAGCTTCTGATAGGGCGTGACCAGCGCAAAGCTGCCGTCCGCTTCCCGGCGCAATATGCTGGAAAAGGCGCGGACCATGGCCGGGCGCCGGATCGGATCGCCCTGATGATACCATGTCCCGTCGGCGGCAATCCGCATTTCGCTGTCACCGCTCTCCTGCGGGTCCCACTGATCGACCGGGGGCAGTTTTTGCGCGGCGGCCAATTCGGCGATTTCTGCCAGGGAGAGCGAGGCAAGTTCGGGTGGGGGCGTATAGGGCATGCAACCGGACTATTGCCCGGCGCCATTTCTGTAAAGCTTTAGACTCGCTATTGTGTCCAGGGGCCAAGCGTGCCGGTTTCTGGCAAGGGATGCTTGGGGTTGCTGCGGACCAGCAGCCGCGACGGCTCCCATGGTCCCGGCAGCGACCATCCCGCGGTTCCCTCTGCGCTGAAACCGAAGAAACGCTCATAATATTCCGGGTCGCCGATCATCACGAGGGGCAGTGGATCATCCGGCTGGATCTCCTTCAGCAGGGCCGTCATCATCGCCCGTCCGATACCTTCGCGCTGGAAGTCGGGATAGACCGCCACCGGGCCGACCATGATCATGGGATGCTTTTTTCCCTGTTCATCGGTCAGGGCGACCGGCCAGCACTGAATCGATCCCAGCAACTCGTGCCTTTCCTCGTCGACGGCCGCCAGCGAAAGCCCTTCGAGCATGGTCATGCCTTCGCGCAGCCGGTAAGCGGTGCGGTCATGGCGATCCGTGCCAAAGGCGGAATCGAGCAGGGCTTCGACAAGTTGCGGATCAATTTCCGCGAGAGGAATGATGCTGGTCAATGCGGTGGTCTCGTAAATCAGGAAAAGCGCGCGCTACTCCGCTTTGAAGCAAATGTCGAGCGGCATAGGTTGCAATTGCCAGATGACGCAGCGACGGCTAGAAGATTGACCTGTTTAGGGAGTTTGTACGCGTGACGAACCACAACGAACCAACCAGCGGCAACAGGCCTGCGGCGACTGCGCCAGCGAAACCGGGCAAGCTGGGGTCGCTTCGACGCGATCCAAAGGGCTGGCTGGTGGTGCTGCTTGGCGTGGGGGCACCGCTGGCGTTCCTGATCGCGGCAGGCGGAAGCGGTCTCGGCCTGTGGGGCTGGCAGGCTGGCATGGCCGCAGTCCCGTGGATCGTTCTTGCAGCGCTTCTGGCGCTGGTGCTGGCGGTCGTTTTTGTCCTGTTGAACCGTCGCAAGGGCCGGGAAACGCGCTGGCCGCTGCTCGGATTGGGCACGCTGGCGACGCTTGGTTTTCTGGCATATCTCGCGCCTTATGGCGTGGCTTACGTCACGCTGCCCGCGATTCACGATATTACCACCGATCTGGCCGATCCGCCGCCGTTCGTCGTGCTCAGCCTGCGCGCCGACAATTGGGACAATATTCCGGGCGCCAATGATGATGACAAGCGCGGCATGAATCCGCGCCAGCGCTGGGCGACGGTGCATCAGGATGCCTATCCGGATATCCGCTCGGTCCGGATCGATCAGCCGGTAGCGGCGGTGATCGGGAAAGCGCAGCGGCTGGCAGAAGATCGCGACTGGGATATCGTCAGCGTGAATCCGGATGAGGGCAGGCTGGAAGCAACCGATACCGTGTCGCTGTTCGGGATGAAGAATGACATCGTCATCCGCGCCCGGGCGGCGGAAAACGGAGCCGCCAGCATCATCGACATGCGGTCGGTGAGCCGCGACGGCGTCCATGATCTGGGAATCAACGCCAAACGGGTCCGCGACTTTTTGAGCGACCTGTCCGGAACGACAACCACCGCTTCGCAATAATTGTCCGGCTGGAAAGGCCCTATTTGGTCGGAGTCAGCTTGAGCAGCTTGGCGCCCTTGCCGTCTTCCAGCACATAGATGGCGCCGTCCGGTCCCTGTTCCACTTCCCGAATCCGGCTGCCCATCAGAAAACGCTCGGCTTCCTTGGCGCTGTCGCCATCGAAGCTCACGCGGATCAGCGCCTGGCTGGCAAGACCGCCAATGAACGCGCTGCCCTTCCAAGCCGGGAACAGATCGCCCGAATAGAAGATCAGACCGCTGGGAGCGATGGTCGGCACCCAGGCGACTTTCGGCGCTGCGAATTCGGGATGGGTGTCATGGTTCGGGATTTTCTTGCCGTCATAATGATCGCCTTCCGAGACGATCGGATAGCCGTAATTGGCACCGCGCTGGACAAGATTGAGTTCGTCCCCCGCCTTCGGCCCCATTTCCTGGTTCCACAGGCGCCCCTCGCTGTCGAATGCCATCCCCAGGATATTGCGATGGCCGAGCGACCAGATTTCGGGAAGCGCGCCATCCTTGTCGACGAACGGATTGTCCTTCGGCACGCTGCCGTCCGGATATAATCTGACGATCTTGCCGAGATTGGCTGCCATGTCCTGGGCGGGGTCGAATTTCTGCCGTTCGCCGGAGCCGATGAAGAGATATTCGCCATCGGGAGAAAAGGCGATACGGTGAGAGAAATGGCCCCGGCCTTCTACCTTTGGTTTCTGCTTCCAGATAATTTTCAGATTTTCCAGTGCCGGCTTTTCGCCCTTCAGGTCCAGCCGGGCCCGGCCAACTACCGCTCCGCGGGTGTTTTTTTCGCCGGCTTCAACCCAGCTCAGATAGACCATATTGCTGGTCGCATAATCGGGACCGAGAACAATGTCGCCGAAGCCGCCCTGACCACCATAATCAACCTCGGGCACGCCGGCGATCTCGCTTTTCTGCCCCTTGGCATCGACCAGCTGCAGCTTGCCCGCCTTTTCGGTGACCAGCATCCGGCCATCGGGCAGGAAGGTCATCGCCCACGGTTCGTCAAAGCTGGCGATCGCACTGGTCTCGAAAGGCTTGCGATCAATCGGTGAAATATCAGACAGCGCCTGCTTTTCCGCGGATGCATTGCCGGTTGCCTGTGCGTCGTCGCCATTGGAACAGGCCACGGTCAGGATGGCGATCGAGAGCGAAAGGCCGATATTTTTCATAAGATTTCCGTTTTTTATCATCACTTGATTCCACCCGCCTTTACAGGAGGATATAGAGGAGGCCCGGCAAATTTCCTAGACGAAACCGAGGATTTTTCCCCGGAGTCCCTCCGTTCACTCCTTGCTTACCATTATCGGTTACAGCATGCGCATGTTTGGACAAGAATCTGGCGGCGATGACCCGCGCCCGCGCTCGGCGGTTTCCTACGGCGTAGGCGTCTCCGGGCTGATCGGACTGGCATGCTGGGTGCTGATCGCCCGGCAATATGGCATGGACGGACCCTATTCGGCGCTCGTCGCCTGTGTCGCCTGTGCGGTACCGATGGTGATCTGGTCGCTGCTGATGGACAAGGTGCATCTGCGGCCCTCCACCGGGATCGACTGGCACAATCCGAAACGGCTCAAGGATACATTTGACATCAGCCTGGTGAAACTGACCGGCCTGTGGGCGACCTGGGGGCTGATCGCGGTCATTTATTGCGTCGGACGCTGGTACTGGACGGGACAATATCAATTCTCCATGGCCATGATGGAGGCCGCTGCACCATGGGTGTTCGTGCTGTCCATTCCCTATGTGCTGGTGATGGACCGCTTCACCATCGAACCGCGCGACGGCGCCTGGCATTTCGGCCAGTTGCTGACCGGCGGGAAGAATGAATCGGACCGGGAACAGGTCTATCATCATCTGCGGGCCTGGGCGGTCAAGGGCTTCTTCCTCGCGTTCATGATCTCGATCGTGCCGGGCGGGTTCGGGGATCTGGTCCGGCTGGATCTGGCGGATATAGCGGGCAACCCGGTGGCGATCGTCGGCTGGCTGATCACCGCGATGTTCGTTGTCGATGTGCAGTTTGCGACTGTAGGCTATCTGCTGACGATGAAGCCGCTCGACGCGCATATCCGCACCGCCAACCCCTATCTCGCTGGCTGGGTCGCGGCGCTGATGTGCTATCCGCCGTTCATCCTGATGGGCGACAATGGCCCGCTCAACTATCATGTCAATATTGCGGACTGGGCCTACTGGCTCGAGGGCCACCCGACGATCCTGTGGATGTGGGGCGGGCTGCTGGTGATCCTGACGGGCATCTATGCCGCAGCGACCGTGGCTTTTGGTCTGCGCTTTTCCAATCTGACCCATCGCGGCATATTGACCCATGGTCCCTATCGCTGGAGCAAACATCCCGCCTATCTGGCCAAGAACGCTTATTGGTGGCTGGCCAGCATGCCCTTCATGGTGACGTCGGGCAGCATCGTCGATTTTGTCCGCAATACCGTGCTGATGGCGGTGGTCAGCGGTGTCTATTACTGGCGGGCCAAGACCGAGGAAAAGCATCTGCTGAGCGATCCGGTCTACAAGGAATATGCGGAATGGATGGATCGCAACGCGCCGGTGCCGCGGCTGATCAACGCCGGCAAGCGGCGGATCGGCTGGTGGGGGCCGGACGATGGGCGGGCACCCGACGTACAGCCTGCTGAATAAAATTGTCGAATTCCCCCGGTGCCGCTAATCCTGTTCCATGACAGTGACAGGAAGCGACGGCAAAGAGCGCTGCTTTGGCGGACAGCCGGGCAAGGAATTTTATGGCGAATATCATGACCGGGAATGGGGTGTCCCGGTTCATGATGACCGGCTTCTGTTCGAAAATCTGATCCTGGAAGGCGCTCAGGCTGGCCTCAGCTGGGAAACGGTGTTGCGCAAGCGCGAAGGCTATCGCACGGCGTTCCACGGATTTGATGTCGGCCGCTGTGCCGCGATGGAGGATGAAGAACTGGAAGCCTTGCGAGAGGAACCGGCGATCATCCGCAACCGGCTCAAAATCTATTCGGTCCGCAAAAACGCCCGGGCATTCTTGGCGATACAGCAGGAGTTCGGCAGCTTTGACGGGTGGCTGTGGGGGCACCTTGACGGCCCGCCCCCGGTCAACCGCGCCGGCCAATTCGGCGAGATGGCGACCACATCCCCGGTCAGTGACATAATCTCGAAAAAGCTGAAACAGCGCGGCATGAGCTTTGTCGGCAGCACCATCATCTATGCCTATATGCAGGCGATCGGGATGACCGACGATCATCTCGCCGGATGCTGGAAAGCGTGAGCATGACCCGGAAAAGTGCGCTGGCAGGGGCGTTCAAAAGCCGCTATCGCGAGCAGAAGTTCAGGATGGGAGATGGGGGAGCGGCCGGGACCGGACCAGGCGGGTTTAAGGGCCTGTTGGCGTCGGCACGGCTGAAAAAGGGCAGCACATGATATTGGCAGTGAAGAAATATATCTCGCGGTTGCCGGAAAAAATCTGGTTTCGGGCCATGCTTTTCAGCGTGGGGGCGATATTTGCGGCGGTGGCGGCGGAATGGATCGGTCCGCTGATCCCCTATGAATCGGATATGGAACTCGCCAGCGGTTCCGTGGGCGACATATTGACGATCCTGGCGTCCAGCATGCTGGCGGTGATTGCGTTTTCCGTATCCATCATGGTGTCGGCCTATGGCTCGGCCACCAGCACCGCGACCCCCAGGACCATCGCTCTGATGCTGGCCGATGACCGTTCGCAAAATGCGCTGTCGACATTTCTCGGCACGTTCCTGTTCAGCATCGTGGGCATTATCGGCCTGTCTGCCGGTTTCTATGATGATCGCGGTCGTATCATCCTGTTTTTCGCGACGATTACCGTGATCGTCCTGATCACCGGCACCCTGATCAACTGGATTCAGCAGCTGTCGACGTTTGGCAGAATGAATGACCTGATCGAACGGGTGGAGCGGGCGACGTCCAAGGCGCTGCGCTGGCATGGCGAGCATCCTTTCCTGAACGCACTGCCGCCGGTTGAAATCCCGTCGGATGCAGTCGCCGTCCGCTGTGATATCGCGAGCGGGGTGGTCACCTCGCTCGATATGCAGCTTTTGGAGGAGACTGCCGAGGAACATGATGTCACGGTGTATCTCGACATCCACCCGGGCAAGCTGGTCTATCCGGCTCGCGCCTTGCTCTATCTGTCGGGCAAAGAGGCAAAGACGCTGGATCCGCAGCGCTTTCAGGATGCCATATTGGTGGAGCATGACCGCAGCTTTGACCAGGACCCCCGATTTGGTCTGGTGGTGCTTTCCGAAATTGCATCCCGGGCGCTGTCGCCGGCCGTGAATGATCCCGGTACCGCGATCTCCGTTCTGGACAGCGGCCTGCGCTGCTTTGAGACTTTTGCCGAAGCCAGTGCAGATACCGAAGACCCGCGATATTCGAGAATCCATGGCCCGGCGATAGAAATAAGGGACCTGTTCACCGATTTCTTCACCAAGATCGCGCGCGACGGGGCCGGTATGGTGGAGGTGCAGCAACGTATCCAGCTGTGCCTGCAGGCTCTGGCCCAGTCATGGCCGCAACTTTTCTCCGTCGCCGCAGCGGAAGCGTCCAGCGATGCCCTCGAGCGGGCGCTTGAGGTCATTGGTCACAAGCCGGACATCAAGGATCTGCGGGCTCGGTCCGCAAAGGTCGTGGCGGTCGGGGAAGAATGAGGGCTTTGCTCTAGCCAGCAGGTATCAACCGGTGGGAGCTGTCAGGGAATGGGCCAGAAAACACGATCATCGGCATACACAACGGGCCGGGGTCGCGTTTTCTGGCACAATCCCCGGATCGAAGGTGAACTTGGAACATCGTCCGGGGATTAAGGCCTATAACTCGGGCAAAATGCTTTGGTTGCATGGCAGGCGATTTTTTTGGAATCGCTATGACCTGCGACTTTCAGTCAGCGGAAAATGCCGCGACAATATCCTGAAGAGCGCGGGGGCTGTCCATTTGCTGGAGCGCAGAAATCGCGTCGCGGATGACGAGACTATATTGCGCCACGGGCCCTTCCATGGCGCCCGCTTTGGCGCCGACGGCCCGTATCAGGCCGGACGCTTTCTTGTTGGCCCGCAGAATGTCGATCTGCAATCGCCGAAATCCTTCGCAATAACAGTCGAGAAAAATCGTCAGCATCAAGATACGCGCCACGCCCTGGCCATGATAGGGGTCGAGGACAGCGATCGCAAACTCGCCAGCATCGCTGGTCTCGGTTTCGCGGAACACATGGGCTGCTGCAATGGCGGGATGGGACGGTTCATCCATATTGACGACTCCCCATGCCAGATGATGGGTGCCATCGACGCTCGCAAGCCGCTCCACGACCGACGGCGGCATGGTTTTTGATCCGGAAAAGAAACGCAGATAGCGGCTTTGGTCGGACATCTGGCTGATCCCGTCGGTTATCCGCCCGATATCGGAGTGACGGATCCGTCGCAGGCAGACATGGGTGCCGTTGTCGAGCGTGGCATCCACCGAACGGGCCTGATTCTGAAACGAGCCTGTCTCCGCCATCGCATTTCTCCTCGCCAAGCCGCTCTCACCGATCGGAGCAATGGTTTGCGTCTCAAACGGAATTCAGGAAATTAGCATCAATCAGCGGCGGAAGCCACGGGTATCGCTTCCTTGAACGTGTGCGTCCTGTAGGGGAAGGGAATTTCGATGCCAGCGTCATCCAGCGCTCGCTTGACCAGCCGGATTACAACATCGCGACTTTCGTGCATGTCGCGCTGGGTCGAACCCGCCCACCAGCGCAGTTTGAAATCAACCGAGCTGGAATTGAATTCGCAGGCAAATATATCAATGGGCTTCTGGTCGTCCGTAGCATCCGAAGCTTCCAGCGCGGACCGGATCACGCTGCTCGCCTCTTCCAGGTCAGTATCATAGGAAACGCCGACTATTACTTCGTGCCGCCGCTGTTGCCGATCGGTCAGTATTTCGACCGGATTTTTGAAAAGGATCGAGTTGGGAACGATGGTCAGTTCGTTGGACATTTTTCTGACATGGGTTTCGCGCAGCATGATCTGTTCGACTCTGCCCTCGATGCCCTCGCAGCTGATATAATCTCCGATCCGCATTTTTTCGCGTATCATGATCAGAATGCCAGCGAGAAAATTCTCGAAAATATCCTGAAAGGCAAAGCCGATGGCGACGGTGCCGACACCGAGTCCAGCGACCAGGCTGCCGGGCGTCAGGTCGGGCAGAAGGATGGTCAGGGCGATCAGCAGGCCAACCGTCCAGATTGCAATTTTAACCAGCGTCTCGACCAGTTCGCGCAGCGATGGCCGCATCGCGGTCTTGGCGGTCAGGCGCTCGGCAATATTGGTGGCGAACCGGGCGACGATCCAGGTCACGATCAGGAACAGGATGGCGATGACCAGGCTCGGGAGCAGTGCGACCAGACCCGCCCACATGGCCTGCACTTGCTCGACTAAAATTTCCAGAGTGTTGAGCGGATCGCCAGCTGTATCATTCATGCCTCACAAACACGGAAATAAACGATTGGTTGCATATATTATTGTGATAGTTGGAACTTCAGATTGCAGAAAAGGTTGACCCCTCATGTCGAACATATTCAAGCCGGGACACAATTGCTGGCGCGTCGAACATGCTGACCGGTCTGCGGTTCTGATTGATGGGGAAAATTATTTCCGGGCGATGCGCAAGTCGCTGGCTCAGGCAAAACAGAGAATCATGCTGCTCGGCTGGGATTTCGATGAACGCGTGGAAATGCATGATACGGAAGAAACCCCGGATGGCCCCCTGAGGATCGGCGCCTATTTTGACTGGCTGCTGCAGAATAACCGCGATCTCGAAATCTATCTGCTGCGCTGGGACACCGGAGCGCTGAAATCATTCTTGCGCGTCAACGGGCTGATGACGCTGATTCGCTGGTATTTCCATCGCAGGGTTCATTTCAAGCTCGACGCCCATCATCCGGTGGGCGCAGCGCATCATCAGAAGGTTGTGGTGATCGACGAAGATACCGCTTTCTGCAGCGGCATTGATGTGACCAACAATCGCTGGGATACAAGGTCCCATGAGGAAGAGCACAGGCACCGCCTGCAGCCGGACGGGCATGACGCCGGCCCGTGGCATGATGCCGCGATGGTGCTGCAGGGCGACATAGCCAAAGCCTTGTCCGAATATGCGGAGCAACACTGGCGCGACGCCGGTGGCAAGCCGGTCAAGACGGTCACCGCCAGCGCTGACTGCTGGCCCAAGGGTCTCGAAGCCGATTTCACCAATTGTCCGATCGCGATTGCCCGGACTTTGCCGGAAATGGATGATCAGGAGGGCGTAAACGAAATCGAGAATCTCTATCTCGACCTGATCGCTGCAGCAAAAGATTTCATCTACGCGGAGAGCCAATATTTCGCCTCGGCGCGGATTGCCAGTGCGATCGCGGAGCGCCTGTCCGAGGAATCGGGTCCGGAAATCGTGATCGTCAATCCGGAATCCGCAGAGGGCTGGCTGGAATCCGAAATCATGGATTCCGGGCGTGCCCGCATCCATGAAGCGTTAAAGCGGAGAGACAAATATAATCGGTTCCGGATCTTTCACCCGTTTACCGCCGGCGGCACACCGATTTATGTTCATGCCAAAATTCTGATCGTTGACGACCAGTATTTGCGTATCGGCTCTTCCAATTTCAACAATCGCTCGCTCGGTTTTGACAGCGAATGCGACGTCGCGATCGATGCCTCCGCCTCTCCCGGCCAAGATATATCCGAGCAGATCACCCATACGCGCAATGACCTGCTGGCAGAGCATCTGGGCGTCGACCAAGCAGAGGTGGAAGCGGCGATGGCAGAGACCCGTTCCCTGCTAGGAACGATCGAAAAGCTGGGAAAAAAGGGACGCCGGCTCCGTCCCTACGAGGCACCGAATGTCGATGAAGTGCAAAAATGGCTAGCAGACAATGACATTTTTGACCCGAAACGGGCAGATAACGTAATCGCCGGGATCATTTCGCAATAGGCAAAAGCCGGGGGTGGATTACTCCGCTGGCTGAACGGTCGGCTCCGGCTGGTTCTTTTCCTGCATTTTCTTGATGATGATTTTGGCCGCGATTGAAATGGCGCCGGCCGCGATAGTTCTGATGATGAAACGCACGTTCTTCTCCTGTGTCTGCTGAATTGCATTCATTCTACCAACCAGCGAAAAACGGATTGGTTGCACAGCAGCCCTGATCAGCCGGTGAAGTCCATCGTCCAGAGCGCGACAATCAGGGTGGTTGCGCCCATGGCCATCAAACCTGAAATGATCCGCAAATTGTTGCGCTTGACCGGATTGGCATGGTGCGAACTCAGTCTTTCCTGGACCGCACAGCCATTGCGCTGAGCGACCCAGAAGATGAAAATGCCGATGAGCATGAACAGCGTGGCGATTCCCTTTGGAACCCACAAAGGCTCCAGCTTGCCAAACAGCGCATTGAAGCCAAGTCCGATGCCGACCGCCGCCAGGCCAGTGCGCATCCATCCGGCAAAGGTGCGCTCATTGGCCATGATGGTCCGGTCTTCTGCCCAATCGGTGCGATCCTCGGCCAGTTCCGTTCGTTCGTTTGCCAGCGCGTTGCTGGATGAATCTTCAGCCATGATCGTCTCCCGAGAGCATTTCCTAGTCGAGCCAGGGGGCTTCTAGCAGAAAAGCTCCGATACCCGACCTGGAAAGGCGAATATCGGAGCCAATATCTGTTATCTATATGTTACTCCCGAGAGAGCTTACTTAGATGGCGCTTGCCGATCCTCTTGGTCCCACAAAGAACCAGAGCAGCAGCCCGATAACCGGCAGGATCAGGATGATCAGCGACCAGATAATCTTTGCGCCCATCGACGATCCGCTTCCCCAGACGCTGATCAGCGCCCAGATGTCCAAAGCCAGAATCAAAAGTCCAATAATGCCATATTCCATGATAAATTCCCCTTACTTAAAGTTTGCAAAAATGTTGGTTTAGCCGGTTGCGTCTTCGAGATGATCGATCAGGCGACCATCAGCGCGCAATTCGCCCTGGTAGTTCCGCAGCAATGTTTTTGCCGATCCGGTCAGATCATCATTGCCAAGCGCGTCTTCGAATTTCTTGCGGAGGTGCTCTTCGCCGGTTTCGACAGCGTTGATCGCAGCTTCGTCATTGTCCTGCATCGCAGCGCTCAGCCCCATGAACACCCGGTGGGCGGAAGCCAGAATGGTGCCGTCCGTGTCGGACGTGCCGCCAAGCTGCGTTATCTCGTTGCGAACCGCAGCTGCCATTGCACGGCGCGATGCCGCGCGGCGGGAGAAGAAATTCTTGTATGTCGGACGCTCTGCAATCTCCGCGGCTTTTTCATAGCCGTGCGTGGAGTCGATCAGCGTTTCCAGGACATTATTCAATATGTCCGCGGATTTATTATCTGTCATGTAGTCCTCATTTCATTGTGATTATGATCAAACAACATCAAACGCGTCTGTAGGTTCCCAACTATATTTTGCCCGCGAGCAGGAACTATTGCTATGCTATGGCGTATGCGAAGATTACCGATCGGAATTATATGTCTATATATCGCTGGCTGCTGACCGCCCTGATTTTGATGATGGCGGCTTTTCCGTTTGCCAGCGGCTCTGGCCTGTCCGGTGTGGTCCACGCCCAGGTGGAGTTGCCCAATCAACCGCAAGCCGCGCCCGAGCCTGCGATAGACCCCGCCGCGAACAGCAGCGATGATCGCGCGATCGCCAACCGGTTGCGCGGTATTTTTCAGGAAATTGAAGGGATGCAGGAAGTCGCGGTTGCCGTCGACGCCGGCGTGGTCCGCCTGTCGGGATCCGTCGCCGACGATGCGGCTGCCGATCGCGCCAAGGCCATCGCGCAGCGGGTATCGGGGGTTGTCACTGTCGATACGCAATTTGAACGCGATCTGTCGGTTGGTGGGAATGTCGAGCCGGTCGTGGACAAGTTAGGAGCCAGTCTGCAAAGCTTTCTGTCGGCGCTGCCGCTCATCGGGATCGCCATTCTCGTGGCGGCGGTGGTGGGCCTCCTGGGTCATTTGCTCGCCTCGCTGATGGGGTTCTGGAAACGGGTGACGCCCAATGTTTTTCTGGCCGAGCTGATCGCCGGTTCGATCCGGGTCGTGTTCATCTTCATCGGAATCTTTATCGCTCTGGACATTCTCAACGCGACCGCGCTGATCGGCGCCGTGCTGGGCGGGGCAGGGGTGATCGGACTGGCCGTCGGCTTTGCCCTGCGGGACACGGTCGACAATTATATGTCGAGTATCATGCTCAGCATCCGGCAACCGTTTCGCGCCAATGATCATGTGCTGATTGGCGACCGGGAAGGCCGTGTCGTCCGGCTGACGTCGCGCGCAACCATTCTGATGACCCTTGACGGCAACCATTTGCGGATTCCCAACGCCACCGTCTTCAAGGCGGAAATATTGAACTATACCCGCAATCCGCAGCGGCGGTTCAGTTTCGAACTGGGCGTGGATGCAGATGATGATCCCGCCGCCGCGATTGAAACCGGTCTGGCGGCGATCAACGGTCAGGATTTTGTTCTGAATGATCCGGAGGCAACTGCGGAAATCAGGGAAGTCGGCGACTCCAATATCCTGATCACCTTTCACGGCTGGATCGACCAGCGCAACAGCGACTATCGCAAGGCCCGCGGCGCAGCGATCCGGGTTACCAAAAATGCTCTGGAAGAGTCCGGCTTCGCACTGCCAGAACCGATATATCGTTTGCGCTTTGACAATGGGGCAGCGAAATCCCTGGCCAATCTGAGCCAGGCCAAGGCCAGTGAAATGTCCGGCAAAAAGCCGAGGAAAGCCGGTACAGAAGAGACGCTTGACGTATCGCCAGAAGACCATGTCGAGAAACTGGTGGATTCCGAGCGGTCCGATGACGGTTCGGCTGACCTGCTCGACGACAAGCAGCCGGTAGAATGACCGGGCCGTGCGTTAATCTATGTTAGAGCGCGAAAGCAGCAAATCGATTATGTGGCTTTCAGTAGAAGGTTGGGCTAAAAAACCGCCGCCAATAGAAAGTCATACGTGCCCCACCAATCGATCACTTCCCTCGTCTATGTGAGTACGGCACGTCCTGGACTGGAGCAGGCCGATATCGAGGCGATCATGGCAACGTCGCTTCGCAACAACGAGCGTTCCGGAATTACCGGCCTGATGTTGTTCAACGGCTTCAACTTTCTGCAATGTATCGAAGGCGAGCGAGCGGCGGCCAATGACTGTATGCGGCGCATTGAGCGGGATGATCGTCACACCGGCTTGACTATCGTCAGTCACATCGAACTGGCTCGCCGGCAATTTACCGAATGGCGTATGGCCGATCAGTCGATGCCGGCCAAATCCGATTCGGCGGCGGATATGTTGGTCATATTGTCCCACGAAAATGTGAGCGAGGCGACGCGAACCCTGTTTCAGAGCTTTCTGTCCTTTGGAATGAAGGCCTCCGAGTAGCATCTTGCCCAAGAAAAAAGAGGATGCAGCGGTTAGGCCGATCCCCTTTTTCTTCTGGTATAATGTAGCGCTGTTGGTAGCGTCAGTCGCCGACTTTTCGGCTTGCAGATGCCTTTCTGGCCTTTTCCAGTTCCGCGGCTTCCTCGCCTTCCAGCGCTCGGGCCGCTTCTTTGGCCTTGCCTTCGACATCGCCTTTTTCGGCAAACTCATGCTGGGCGTCCTGAAAGCGGCGTGAACCTTCGCGGCTTCCCTCACCTTCCATTTTCAAGTTCGATTTCTTTTCGCTATTGTCGGTCATCTCAAAAATCTCCGCTGTTGCTGGTTCTTTTCTGGAACGCATGGACGCGTGGATTGTTCCGGACAGGCGACATTTTTCCTCGATAATTTTATATGCAACCTTTAGGGACATGGGGTGTTCTGTCTTCAACCGATCAATAAAAGAGGTATGCTTTGGCGAACCGAGACAAATGTTCAAAGGGTTCATCGACGGCCGGTGAAAGTGAAAAACGGTCAAAGGACATGCCAGTGAAAAGCAAGGATGATATGCAACAGAGACTAGGCCTTGGACTGAAGAACATGTATCTGAATGTTCTCGACGAGCCGTTGCCTGACGACATTTTGACGCTTCTGGACCAGTTGGATGTGGACGACGAGGACGACTCGGACGCCATCCGATCGGACGGAAATGAGTAAGCCCGAGGCGCTATCGCCTTCGCAGTTCAAGCAGCAGCTGACGGAAGCCATTCCGCATCTGCGTGCCTTTGGACGCAGTCTGTCAGGGGATCGTGATGTAGCGGATGACCTCGTGCAGGACACGCTGTTAAAAGCATGGGCCGCACGCGACCGTTTCATCGCCGGCACCTCGATGCGGGCATGGACCTTCGTGATTTTGCGCAACACCTTTTTTTCCAGCATGCGCCGGAAGAAATTCACCGCCAATTATGATGAGCTTGTAGCGGAACGCATTCTTTCGGCACCCGCCCCACAGCAGGAGCCCTTGCATCTGGCCGATCTGCAGCGGGGTTTGATGGAATTGTCGGATGACCAGCGCGAAGCAATCATTCTGGTGGGTGCTGGCGGCTATTCCTATGAGGAAGCTGCGGATATCGCCAATTGTGCCGTCGGTACCATGAAAAGCCGTGTATCGCGTGCACGCAAGACGCTGGAATCCATTTTGGAAGAGGGCCGGTTCACTTCTGCCTCAGACGGCCATGGGAGCCTGACCACAACCGCGCTCGAGAATATTATCGGGGCGGTCGAGAAGATCGCTCCCTGAACCTTTTTGCGGGTTTGATTCAGCCCAGAAACTTGACCTTTAGAGTTCCGCTCAACTGAAACCGGCATTCCGATGAAGCACAGAAGCCTGACGGCCCATTCCCCTTCGATCGGGACGGGCCGCCAGGCTTCTGTGCTTTATTTCGGGGTCGGCCTTATGCTTGGACGTTTTCCTTGGCCGTGGAAAAGAACAGAGCCTGACTGATCGCCGCCCGGATTGCATTGGGCTGGAACGGTTTTGTGATAAGGAAGGTCGGCTCCGGCCGTTCGCCAGTGAGCAAGCGCTCGGGAAATGCCGTGATGAAGATGACCGGGACCGATATCTTCTCCAGGATATCCTTGACCGCATCGATGCCGGAGCTTCCGTCGGCAAGCTGAATATCGGCGAGCACCAGGCTCGGCTTCGCCTTTGCCACCGCGTCGAGCGCGCCCTTGTGGGTCGTTGCCGTTCCGCAGACATTATGCCCCAGACCGGACACGATCTGCTGCAGTTCCATCGAGATCAGAACCTCGTCTTCGATGATCAGAACGTCGGATCTGATCTCCTTGTCGATTTCCGAAATGGCATCTTCCAGCAGGCCATTGATGGAGCTCTCGCCAACGTCCGCGATTTTTGCGACTTCACTGATCGAAAAACCTTCGAGCGCCGTAAGCAGCAACACCTGCCGGCTGATTGGCGGGATGGCGTTCAAATGGCTTTGTGCGGTGTTTTCGTCGGGATCGTCGTTCACCCGTACATTTGCGCTTTCCCAGATACCGGAGAAAATCCGATACAGGCGAACGCGCACATTGTCGTCTTCTGAAACCGACGAGGGATCGGCAATGATCGCCTCTAGCGTCGCTTTTACAAAAGCATCCCCACTTTTCTGGCTGCCCGTTAACGCCCTGGCATAGCGTCGAAGATAAGGAAGATGAGGTTTCAGGCTTTCAGCTAGTGACATATATTGTATCTCCGTAATTGGCTCGAAACGCGCGAAACAGAAAAGGGTTCCATAAAATTTCGCTGGTCTGCTGAGGTTTTTATCTTTGCATTGCCGGTCGGGATGGAACCATTTTTCCGGTCGGTCGTAAGTCTATTGAACAGAAGATGGAGAAAATGACATGACAGGCAATTATTCTGAAGAAATGGGCGCGGTGAAATCGGATCTGCAAACACTGAAACAGGATTTGGCAACCTTGACCAAGTCCGTCAAGGCCGATGCGCAAGCCAACGCATTGGAGCTTCGTGCCAATGCGAAAACGAAATTTGACGAGGCGCGTGCCAATGCGGTCGAAGTCAGCACCAAAGGGCGCAGAAAGGCGCAATCCACGATCCAGGAAAACCCGATCGTGAGCATTGCCGCTACCGCCGGACTCGGGCTGATCCTCGGTGCCCTGATGGCCCGGCGCTAGGCAGCGGACATATTGAATCAAAAAGGGCAGGGAGTTTTGACTCCCTGCCCTTTTTATTGGCGTTGTGATCGCCCTGTGGTCTGAGCAGGGCTAGGACATCGCGACGGTTTTGTTGGATCCCATATCGGGTTTTTCGTCGGTTATATTGGCTTTCGCCAGCTCCCATGCCTGAACCAGCGAAGAGGAGGGTGCCGCCCAATATTCCGCGATTTGGGGTTTGAAGCGAATAGCGGCGACCTTGGGGTCATCCTTTTCGCATTGCAGCCAAGCTTTGGCCCATGGGCCCCACATGTCATCAATCTTTTCGGCATCTCGGCTCAGGGCAGCCGTGCCGGTGATCGAAATATAAGTCTCCTTTTCGGGGCAGGAATAGGTCAGATTGCTGGTCCTGTCCTCGGAAATCTCTTGCACTTTTCCGGACTCGCTTTCAGTGAGAAACCAGATTTCGCCGCTGTCACGATATAATTTTCCGCTCATCGGGCGGCTGCGCAAATCATGGTCTGTCTCTGTTACCAGCATTGCCGTGCCGACGTCGTCAATCATTTCATATAATTCTTCACGATCGTCATTATTCATGCAAAAGTCTCCTTTGGGGTTATTTCCTATCCGGATTCTCTATAAACAACGCGCGATTTGCATGTTTGGTTCCGCTCGCATGCAACAAGATCATGGGTTAACCGTTCGTTATTCGAGAGCCTGAGGGCATAAAAATGGAGCAGACATGAAAGCGGGCAGTCGAATGACCGGCAGATCGGAGCGCAAGCGAGAGGCTGACCGGTTGGCGACCTTGAGCAGCTACAAAGTGCTCGATAAAGCACCGGAAAATGCCTTTCACAGAATTACGCAGCTGGTAGCGGATATTTTCTCCGCGCCGCTGGCCTCTATCTCTCTCATTGATGCGGACCGGGAATGGTTCAAATCATCGGTCGGCTTTGCGGAATCACAGATCGATCGGAATGAATCGATCTGTGCGCGAGCGATCGAAAGTGCCGAGACACTTGTGATTGAAGATGCTTCGCTGGATTCCCGGTTCGCCGGCAGCCCGATGGTAAGGGGTGAGCCGTTCATCCGTTTTTATGCGGGTGCGCCATTGATTGCACCCAATGGCAAAGTGCTGGGCGCCTTGTGGATCGCGGACACGGTCCCGCGCTTTCGGATAACGGCCAACCAGTTGAACCAGCTGAAGAGCATGGCCGATATCGTGATGAGCGAAATGGAACTGAGCCGCGAGATTGGCCTGCGAGAACAGGCACAAAAAGCGGCGGCCATCGCTCGCTCCAATCTCGATCTGACGCTCGCTCTCAGTGATATCGCCAGCTTTCGGATAGATCTGGAATCCGGTCTGATCGACTGGGGCGGCGCCTATATGAAGATATGGGGAGACGATGCCGGTGAAGCTGCATCGGAAGTGGAAAGCGCGCTTGATCGCGTCCATCCCGAAGACAGGGAGACCGTCAGGCTGGCAATGAGTGCGGCCGTGGATGAGCTGGAAAAATTCGAGACGCGCTTTCGCATTGTTTTGCCATCAGGCGAGATCCGCTGGCTCGAGGGATATGGAGACTATCTTGAGGCGAATGGCCGGCCGACGCTGACCGGTATCAACAAGGACATAACCCACAGCATTGACCAGCAGGAACAGCTGAAGCTGCACACCCGGGAACTCCATCATCGTCTGCGCAACCTTTTCGCGACCCTGCAATCGATCATGACGCTGACGAAAAATTCCGCGACTTCGATCGATGATTATATCGAGAGAATCCACAACCGGCTGAGCGCCCTCAACAGGGCCCAGCAAATCCTGCTTGATACCAATTTTGTTACGGGATCTTTCGCCGCTCTGGTGGATGATCTTTGCCGGACTTACCCCGGAGTCCAGTGGTCCGGCCCGGATATCATTCTTGCCGAAAACGCGATGGTGTCGCTCTCGCTGGTGCTCAACGAACTGGCTACCAATGCAGCCAAATATGGCGCGCTTACCAACGAGACCGGGGCGGTCAGGATCAGCTGGGCCATTCGCCCCGACGAGGATGGTCCGGATATCGTTGAATTGAACTGGGCGGAAACCGGGGGAAGCGCTCTGCAGGCGGCACCGTCACAAGTCGGTTTTGGTTCCTCGCTTATCGACCATAGTATAACCCGCAATTTATATGGAAAGATTGAAAGGAACTGGGCGTTGGATGGCCTGAAATGCAAGATTACCTTCCCGGCTCCTGATGAGCAGGGGTATAGCTAGTGGCGCGCAAAGCATTGCTTCGGCGGATATCTTTTTACGCCGATCTTGATGACGCGGACCAGCAGGTCATCATGGAGATCAACGGACGGGACCAGCATTTCGAGAAAAACACCGAAATCATCGATGCCGGCCAGGAAATGGATAGCGTGCTGATTGTCAAGGAAGGCTGGGCCATCCGCTACAAGACGCTTGAGGATGGCCGGCGTCAGGTCCTGAACGTGCTCCTGCCTGGCGACATGTTCGACCTTCAGGTGCTGGTGGCCGCCGAGTCGGATCATTCCGTCAAAACGGTAACCAGCCTCAAGGGGCTTTCGGTAAGACCTTCGGAATTCCGGCGTCTGCTTACCGAATCCGGAAAATTGACACTCGCCTTCTGGTGGATGCAGGTACAGGAAGAAGCGTTTCTGCGCGAACAGATCGTTCGCAATGGCAAGCAGACGGCCCGCGAACGGATTGGCCATTTTCTGCTAGAGCTCTATCGGCGTGTACTGATCACGGGTGCCGGTGCCGGCGCTGGCAACGAAGAGGGGTTTCGCGTTCCGCTAACGCAAACGGTCATTGCAGACGCGCTCGGTTTGACCCCTATCCATACCAACCGGGTTTTGCGGCAACTGGAACGGGATGACTTGCTGGAGCGGGACAATGGATGGATTTTGTTCAAGGACCAGCGCCGACTGGCGGAGATCAGCCAGTTTGATATCGGCTATTTCCATCTGGACGCGTTCCGGATGCGACTCGGTCGCGAATAAATTTGCGGTGGGGCGCAACTCTATCTAGAAGCTGGCGTTGCTTATAAGAACCAATGAAGGGAGTTCACAATGAAAAAGATTGCAATTGCTGCAGTAATGGCCGCTGGCCTGACGCTCGCCGGCTGCGAAGCCAATGTTAAAGACGAAGGCGAAATGCCATCGGTGGATGTCGATGTTTCCGGAGATGCGGGTGAAATGCCTGAAGTCGACGTAGAGACAGCTGATGTCGAAGTCGGATCGGAAGAAGTAACGGTCGATGTTCCTGACGTCGATGTGACGATGCCGTCGGAGAAGTAAACTTCCTACATTATCGATAAAAATGGCCAGGCTATGTCCTGGCCATTTTTTTGTCCGGACCACGCGTCGATGGCAGAGGGCGCATGGCTCGGAAAGGCTGATTGGGGGGCAAAGTAGCTGGAAAATTCGCCCCTTGGTAAACGGGGGGTATACGATAGGACCAATTTTCCAGCCGGTCTTTGAGGAATGAAAGCAACGCAGGGTCGTGGGTCGACATCCATTCAACCCTGATAACAGCTGGCACCGAAATTGGTTGCGCAGATGCTGAAATATTTTCCATCACGGGCAACCGCCCTCTTGTTGAGGTTCGGGTTCATACCGGGACGGATGGCTGACCAGGCCATGGAGCGGGCTGTCTTCCCTTAAACACGCGGCAATCAGGAGAAATGCAACTATTAACCGGTTCGCGCGTCGAGGGGGAGAGAATATGACCGATGGAGACATTATGACCGATATATTTACCCGCCTGAAACAGGATCATGACCGGCACCGCGCAATGCTGGAACGGGTCGCCGACACAAGCGGCGACACCAAGGAACGCCGCGATTCTTTCGAGAAATTGCGGATCGATGTGTCTGCCCATGCCAACGCCGAGGAACAGTCGCTCTATGCCGAGATGCTGTCCCGGCCGGATCTCCAGGACAAGGGCCGTCACTCGGTTGCCGAGCACAAGGAAGCGGAAGATTATTTCGAGGAACTGGTCGATATGGAATTTTCCAGCAGCGGCTGGCTGACGCGGTTTAAAACCCTCCGCGAGCGGCTTGAGCATCATATGGATGAGGAAGAAAATGAGATTTTCGCTGCTGCCAAAAAGGATTTGAGCGAGGAGCGAGCGGAAGAGCTGGCGAGGATTTTCAACGAACGCAAGCCAGTGGAGAAACAGGAAGTTGCCTGATTCATTGACCGCAAAGCGGGGCCAGTCTGATGTTGAGTGACTGGATGATGACAGGGTGGCCCCAAGTCGCCCTGATCGCGCTGTCGGCCACCGGCATGTACATAACGGTCATCCTGTTGACCCGGCTTGCCGGCGTTCGCAGCTTTTCCAAGATGAGCGGTTTTGACTTTGCCGTGACCGTTGCCATCGGTTCAGTGCTGGCATCGGTGATCATGAGCAAGGATCCGCCGCTCGCCAGCGGCATCGCTGCTCTCGTGTCCCTGTTCGGACTGCAAATCGGCATGGCTGTCCTGCGCAGCCGGTTTCCCGGCCTTCAGACGATGGCCGACAACAAGCCGCGACTGATCATGATTGGCGGCGAAGTGCAGCATGACCAGTTGAAGAAAGCGAAAATGACCGAGAGCGACCTCTGGGGCAAATTGCGCGAATCCAATGCCTTCCAGTTTTCCCAGGTCTTGGCGGTTATTGCCGAAACCACTGGCGATGTCTGCGTTCTCCATACGGACGGCGAGGATCGGCGGATCGAACCGGAGCTGTTGAAGGACGTGATCGGTGGTGAGCGCTATGCCAGGAGTCTCGCCAGAACGTAGTCCTTGTTAGCTTGGCCAACTGAACAAAATCTGATCTTCGCCGGTCACCATGGCCGTATCATCATAGCGCCGTTCCCGAATCATCCCTTCTCCCGACCGGTCGATCGTCACGATTGTGCTGCACCGGGTGCCATAGACCGGATTGTCGATGAATATTCCTGAACTGGCTGGCTCCAGCGGGGCAGGCGGGCCGGGCAACATTGCCGCTGCACGCGGATAGGTTCTCCGGTTAACCAGCGCATCCAGCAGCTCGCTGCTGTCCTGCGAACCGCTTTGCAGCCAGTCATTCAGCGCCGCATCAAGATGCCGTGCCTTTGGCCAGGGCCGGTCAAGCGGACCATTGGTCAGCCCGTGAATGCCCGGCTCAAGAGGTCTGCTGAGCGGCTCCGGATGGTTGCAATGCACTTGCGCTTTGCCATTGGCGATGGTGACCAGATTGAAGGGATTGAAGTTCGGGAAGATGCTCGTCTCCAGATCGGCATAGCGCCCCTCGCCAGCGAGAAAATCCTTCAGCAGGTCGCCGCGCGATGCACGGCTGCTGTCTGGCGGGCCGTGGCCAGCAAGATTGGTAACTGCGGCAAAGCGACCCTGCTCGGAAATACCGAGCCAGGTGCCGCCGGCCCGGATATCCCGCCCCGCCAATAGATGCGGATGCTCCGGCCAGCGCCGCAGCGGCTCTGCCGGGCGCGCATGAATTTCGTCCCGATTGCCGATCGCGACCAGTTGCCAGCGGCGATGGGCCTGCCAGGCGAGAGAAATGATGCACATGCCGTGGCCCATAGCAAAGCCAGCCGATTTTGCGACTCTATTGACCGGATCGGATATGCTCCGGGACAGGACTCGGGGAAGTGGACATTTTGACCCGGGCTCCTATAACTCTCGGCAAAACCGGCCACTCCTCTCAAAAAAGGTCGGACGCAATCGGAAGGAAAATCATCATGCGCGAAGCTGTCATTGTTTCTTATGCCCGCACCGGGCTCGCCAAGGCGGGCCGCGGTGGCTTCAACATCACCCCGCCGATGACGATGGCGGCGCATGCGGTCAAACATGCGGTGGCCAAAGCAGGCGTGGAAGGCGGTTTTGTCGATGATTGCCTGATGGGCAATGTCGCGCACGGAGCGCCCAATATCGGACGCAATGCGGCGCTTCTTGCTGGCCTGCCCAAGACAACGGCCGGGGCGACGATCAACCGCTTCTGCTCCTCCGGCATGCAGGCCATTGCCATGGCGGCCAACCATATTCGCGGCGATGGTGCCGATTGCGTTGTGGCGGGCGGGGTGGAGAGCATCTCGATGCAGGGCCCCCGGGCACCGGAAGGGACGATCGACGAGGCCATATTGAAGATTGCCCCGGCGATCTTCATGCCGATGATCGAAACCGCCGACATTGTCGCGGAACGCTATAATATCAGCCGCGAATATCAGGATGAATATGCCCTGCAATCGCAGCAGCGGATGGCGGCCGCCCAGGAAGCCGGTCTGTTCGCCGACGAAATCGTCCCGATGCAGACCAGGATGAAGCTGGTCGACAAGGAAACCAAGGAAGAGAGCATTGTCGACTACACGGTTGATCGTGACGAGTGCAACCGTCCCGGCACGACCCTGGAGGGCCTTGCCAAATTGCCACCGGTGATGGGCGAAGACAAATATATCACCGCAGGCAATGCCAGCCAATTGTCGGACGGAGCTGCCGCCGTTCTGCTGATGGAAGCGAAGGAGGCGGACCGCCGCGGACTGGAGCCGCTGGGTCGTTTCGTGTCCTGGGCGGTTGCCGGGTGCGAGCCGGACGAAATGGGCATCGGTCCGGTCTTTGCCGTGCCCAAGCTGCTCGAACGGCAGGGCCTGACCGTCGACGATATCGATATCTGGGAACTCAACGAAGCCTTCGCCAGCCAGTGTCTCTACAGCCGCGACCGGCTCGGCATCGATCCGGAAAAATATAATGTCAACGGCGGCTCGATCGCCATCGGCCATCCGTTCGGCATGACCGGAGCGCGCTGTGCCGGGCATCTGTTGCAGGAAGGCCGCCGGCGTGGTGCCAAATGGGGTGTGGTCACGATGTGCATCGGCGGCGGGCAGGGCGGTGCCGGACTGTTCGAGATTTATTCCTGAACACGCCAACAACCGCCACCCGGCCATATTGAAGAATCGGACAAATCTTGGATAAATTAACGGATGAACAGGTCGAACGGCGCTTGTCGGCCGCCTTGGCCCAACGCGCTGCGGTACCTGCGGATAAGCTGATCGGCGGATTGCTCCGGACTCTCGATCTGACGGCCGATGCGGCAGACGAGTTCACATTTCCTGCGCTCGAGACAACCGCGCGCGAACGGATTTTTGGCGGACAGGTGATCGCCCAGGCAATCATTGCGGCCGATCGGACGGTCGAGGACGAGAAGAAAATCCATTCGCTCCACTCCTATTTCCTGCGCGCCGGGGATGAAACCAAGCCGCTGCATTTCCGCGTGCATCGTGACTTTGACGGACGCAGCATCTCCAATCGCAGGGTGGTGGTGCGGCAGAATGACAAGGTCATCTTCAACCTGACCGCCTCCTTTCAGAAGCCTGCCGATGGTCTGACGCACCAGATCTCGATGCCGGATGTGCTGCCGCCCGAGCAATGTCCGAGCGCGTTGCAGCAGATCGCCCGCAATCCGCTGGTCTCGGACGAGCAGATAGAGCATATGAGCATGCCGCGGCCCTTTGACGTCCGCAGCGTTCGACCCGAAGGCAAGGATCCCAAGGCCCGCCAGTATCAGTGGTTCAAGACGGTGGCCCCGCTACCGGATGATCCGCTTCTCCACCGGGCGACTCTGGCCTTTGCGTCCGACATGGGTCTGCTGTCGACATCGATGATCCCGCATGGACTGCACTGGGCGACGCCGGGCCTATTCTCGACCAGCCTCGATCATGCGATGTGGTTTCATGATGATTTCCGGGCCGATCAGTGGATCTGCTATGTGATGGACAGCGACTGGACGGGCCATGCGCGGGGTCTCAATCGCGGCTCGCTCTATACGCAGGACGGCATTCTGGTAGCGTCGGCGGTGCAGGAAGGCATGATGCGCCTTGCGCCGAAGAGCGACTGACTCTCGGAGCAACAACGGCTTCAATGCTGCGCGCTACGCAAACGGCGCAGTGGCCATTCCGGGACCGGCAAAAGAACATCGCATGAACTAATAATTGTTAAGACCTGTCGAGCTCTCATTCGGCATAATCTGTCCCACACGAACATATTGACCTGAGAAGCAGTTGGGCTCCCGTGATTTCTTTGTGAAAGGAAATTTGTCCGGGGAAAACTAATCTCGAGTGCAGATCGGGACAGGACTATGCAGATCGAATATTTGCCTTCGCGGTTCCTGATTGGCGAAACCAAAAAGGCTGATCATAAATGAACATGGCGACAGAACTTCCGGACGCGTTTGAAAAATTTATAGGGCAACCGGATTATCCCTGTCTGGGTGCCAAAAGCGCTGTGGGCAAAAATCAGATAGAATATGTGATAGCGCGGGATATCCGGTCTGCATGGGATGACCTGACAATCATCGAAGCGCTCGGGAAATTCGCGAGCGAATATACAAAATTTCGAACCATGTTTCAAAGTCTGGTGGTGATTTTCCAGTCCGAAGAGGTCCTGACCGAAGAAGCGTTCGAACATGCCTTGTGGGACCGGCTGCAATCTCTGCACGACAAGGATGAATTCCACGGCTTCGCATATGATGGCAGTGTCGCTGCCGAGCCCAGCCATCCCGAATTCAGCTTGAGTTTCGGCGGCCAGGCTTTTTTTGCGGTTGGCCTTCATCCCGGCGCAAGCAGACAGGCGCGACGATTTTCGCGAAACGCGATCGTGTTCAATCTGCATGATCAGTTCGAACGTCTGCGCGCTGCGGGCAAATATGAAAATATGCGCGCCAAGATCCTGCAACGAGACAAGGACTGGACCGGGTCGATCAATCCGATGCTGGCGGTTCATGGATCGGTTTCGGAAGCGCGTCAGTATAGCGGACGTGCGGTTGGTGAGGATTGGCAATGTACTTTCAGGCCCCATCAGTGGCAAGATGCTGCATCAGGCCGGGATACGAACAGATCTGAGTAACAATTGGAGACATGAAATGCCGAAGAAAGACAAATCATCGCTATCGTCTTATGACAGCCCCCAGGAACTGGCGGCCGCCCCTGATTTGACCAACGAGGAAAAGTGCGAGATGCTCAGGCGCTGGAAGAATGATCTCGACAGCCGGTTGGTCGCGGAATCGGAAGGCATGTCAAATACAGAGCCGATGACCCAGTCCAAAGAAGGCTCTCTCGCGGACAGGTTGAAAGCGGTAGACAAAGTGCTCGAAGATTTGTGTGGCGATGATGATGTTGCAACCGAGACCAAGATCTAGGTCGCTTGCTATTTATCAAATCGCAAAATTGTGAGAGTTCCGGGCAGGGAATTACGTCAGGCAATGGAGAGAATCGGGAGCGTGCCGGAAGAGGTGAAGTCGGGACGGTTGATCTTCGCCCTGCAAGCGGCTGGAGAGCCGTCAGGACAGTGCTGGCCTCAAAATGGCCATCTGACTTGCCGTCTTCCTCGATTTCCTGCTCATATGGATTGGCCATTTTCGGCAATGCACTCTAAGCAATTGAGATGATCACTGAGCTATTTCTGGAAGGGCGCCTGCGTCAGGCATTGAGCGAAGCTGAAAAGCAGGTGCTGGAAGATGCCGTCGGCCGCTGTGTCATTCTGCCGGCCAGAGAGGTTCTGATCCGCAAGGGCGAACTGGCTGAGCGGAGCACTTATCTGGTTGAGGGTTACATGCTTCGCTATATTGACGGGATTGACGGGGACCGGCAGATTGTTTGCGTTCATGTCCCCGGTGATTTTGTCGATTTGCACGGTTTTGCCATGAAGCGACTGGATCATGATGTGTGCGCTCTGGGCGAGGCGAAAATTGCCTATGTCCCACACAAGGCGCTTAGTGACATCATGCGCAACGAACCGCATCTGGCTCGGATATTGTGGTTCAGCACGCTGCTTGATGCAGCGATGCATCGGGAATGGATTTTCCGTTTGGGCAGATTGTCCGCGAAAGAGCGTCTGGCGCATTTTATCTGCGAATTGCATACGCGCATGGCCTTTGTCGGGCTGGTCGAGAATAATATTTTGCGTGTTCCGCTGACCCAGCAGGATCTGGCGGATATATGCGGTATCTCGCCCATTCATATCAACCGCGTCGCAGCGGAATTGCGGGAAGCGGAGATCGCGACCTTGGCCCGGCCGATGCTGCACATCCATGATTTACAGGCTCTGAAGGATATGTGTCAGTTTGACGGCTCCTATCTTTATGGGGAAGGGCGCCTGCATGTCGACAGCGAGCTGAGGCTGAAATAAGGGCCGAAATCTAGTGTATCGCAGATATTTTGATCTCGAGCACTTGATGATCGTTGCTGTCCATCAGCTTCAATTTTAAGCTGCCGGTTTTCTGAAACAAGTCCGGATTATATTGCAGCAGTTCGCCTGCATAGCGGACCGCCGCTTTTTTTGCCTCGGCATGATTGGCATATTCAAAACCCGAATTATCCGGTTCCGATTTTTGTCGTTCAACATGAAAAAAATAACGCGTCAAATCGCTGACCTTTAAAAGGGCGGTCCAGATCAAAAATGCCAATATCGGTTGGCCTTCAAGCGGATCAGCGCTGACTCTATAGATTTGTCCCGGCGGGTTTCGTAACAAATGTTAACCCGGTGAACTGAGGCAACCAGATGCTGGTTTTCCTCAGCCTGTTGGCAACAGATCGTTTGAAATGCCGATCATTTTCTCCGGCATTAACATTTGTCAGGACCAGCGAAGGGCACACATGCTCTAGCGCCTTATGACACCAGAAACAAAAGCTTCCCTTTCTGCCTTTGGCGTCCTCGCATTCGGGGGGATCGCTTATGGACTGACAGGATCGATCTATTCATCGGCCGAAGCGCAGGTGCTGGTGACCGCTTTGTCGAGTTCTGGCCTGTATCTGGGCAGCGCGATGGTCGGGGGCTCGGGCACGATCCTGGCCCTGATGTTGACGCTGGTGGGCCTCGTCAAACGGGTGGACGAAGATTTTGATGCGCCAATCTATAAACGCATTGCCCGCGTGAGCTTTTTAAGCACGCTGTCGCTGATCGGATCGGTGGCATTGCTGCTGGTGCTCACCATGCCGGTAGGGGAATTCGACAAGCTGCCGCCGCAATGGTATCCGACGCTATACAGGGTGTTGCTGGCGTTCATGGTCGGAATAAGCGCGCTCATGGTGGGAACCGTGGTCTTGTTATATCAGACGGTTGTCACTCTCATTGCAAATATCACCCCAACCGAAGATGTCTGACTGCCCCCATCTGCGCGATCATTTTACAGTGAGCACGATCTTGCCCTGAATATGGCCCTGTGCGGCACGCTCGTGCGCCTTGCGCGCCTCGGCGAGCGGGAAGCTGCTGTCGATCACGACGCGGATCGTGCCATCATCAAGCAGACGACCCGCTTCCGCCAGTTGCGCTCCGTTCGAACGGACCTGGGTTGCCGAGACGGTTACCCCAAGCCTTTCGGCTTCATCGGTATCGGAAAAACCCAGCGGATAGATCGGGAATAGCGCCCCGCCACGCTTCAATGTTTGGAGAAAGCGCCCGGTCTTCTCGCCGCCCACCGCATCGACCACAAGATCGACATCCCGCACGACATCTTCGGGCGCCGTTTTCGCATAATCGATGAACTGGTCAACGCCCAATTCGCTTAGCAGCGCTTCATGCCTGCCAGAGGCCACGGCGATGACGCGCGCGCCCTGCCATTTCGCCAGCTGCACCGCAAAATGCCCGACTCCGCCCGCGGCTCCGTTCACCAGAACGGTCTTGCCTGCCAGCGGCACCGGTTCATGCTGCTGCGGCTGCAGCGGGTTTTGCTCATCGTGGCCGAGCGCGATCAGGAACTGCCACGCGGTCAGCAGCGACATCGGCGCGGCGGCCGCGCGCTCATGGTCAATTCCCGCTGGCTTGAGCGCCAGTTCCGACACCGGCACGCTGACAAACTGGGCATAGGCCCGGCTGTCTCCGGCAAGACCGGAGGGAAAGCGGACCATCGCATAGACCTCGTCGCCGACCGAGAAACGCTCCGCATCATCGGCGACCGCCGCCACCGTGCCCGAAATATCGGTTCCCAGGATCAGCGGAAAACGGACCGGCGGCTGCCATTCGGGGGGAAGGCTCTTGTATCCCTCGCGAAGATACCAGTCGGGCGGGTTGATTCCCACCGCCTGCACGCGAACAAGCACCTCACCGGCTTTCGGCTCCGGCCTCGGTGCGTCTTCGTAAACAAGGACATCCGGCCCGCCCAGCTCGTGCTGGCGTATCGCCTTCATCATCTCGGTCATCATGGTCTCCATCGGTTAATATGCTTCACCGGGGATATATGGAGTTGCCTTCAGATTGATAATGGTGCGTAAAGTTCTTATAGTAATGCCATGACGGAACAAAACAGTCTCGAAAGGCTGACCGGCCTGATCGCCTTTGCCCGCGCCGGTTCCCTCGGCAGCTTTACTGCAGCGGCGCGGATGTTGTCGGTCTCGCCATCGGCTGTCAGCAAAAGTATCAAGCGGCTGGAACAGAATCTGGGCGTTCCGTTGTTCACCCGCACCACCCGCTCGCTGAAGCTGACGCCGGAAGGGCGGGATCTGCACGAACGGGCGCTGCGGCTGCTGCACGAAGCGGAGGAGATCGAGCAGGCGGCGAAGAGCGCGCGTTCGGAGCCTTCGGGCCGCCTGCGCATTGCCGCTCCGCTTCCGATCGGCATTCATCTGCTTGCGCCCGCTCTGGCGATATTCCGGCAGAAATATCCTCAGGTGACGGTCGACCTGCGTTTGAGCGACCATTTTGTCGACATCATCGAGCAGGGAATAGATGTGGCGGTGCGGATCGGCGATCTGTCCGATTCGCGGCTGCTGTCCCGCAGCCTCGCACCGCACCAGCTCTGCTGCTATGCATCGCCAGCCTATCTGGAACGCCGGGGCGTTCCTGACCATCCGGACGAATTGGCCGGGCACGAGACGGTTGCGCTGCGCTATCAGAGCAGTGGCCAGATTTCGCGCTGGCCGTTCCGGCTCGGCGAACGATCCATCGAAATCGTGCCGACAGCGGGGATCATTGTGGATGCGAGCGATGCGCTGGTCGCCGCTCTGGTCGCCGGTGGCGGCATCGGGCTGACCGCGAGTTTCATCGCGGCGCCCCATGTTGCAAGCGGCACACTTGTGCCGGTCCTTGCCCGCTATGCGGTCGAGCGGCACAATATAACCGCCCTCTGGCCGGAAAGCCGCCGCGCGAATCCCGCGGTCCGCGCCTTTCTTGCCCTGCTGCAGGACCTGTTCCGCGAGCGGATGAAGGACTCTGCCGCCATCTCCCCTGCCACGCGCCAGGCCTCTCCGGAAAATCCTTAAACTGTGCGTTGCGCAGACAATCCTGGTGCGAAACTGCGATCTGACAGCCGCTCTAGCCGTTGAATTTTTCTCCCTTGCTGGCCTTGTCCCGCAGCAGTTCGGTTACCGGCAGCCCGTGCTGTTCCAGTCCGGCAACCACGGTATCGAGCCCCATCGTATCGGCCCAGAACATCGGGCCGCCGGTGTAGAGCGGCCAGCCATAGCCGTTGATCCAGACGACATCGATGTCGCTTGCCCGCTGCGCCATGCCCTCCTCGAGGATTTTGGCCCCCTCGTTGACCATCGGATAGAGCAATCGCTCGCGGATTTCCTCCTTGGAAATTACGCGCTGTTCATTGCCCGCCTTGGCGGCAAATTCGGCGATGATCTGTTTGACTTCGTCCGACGGCGTCCGGTTGCGTGCCTCGTCATAGTCATAAAATCCCTTGCCGACTTTCTGGCCCCAGCGCCCGGCGGCACATAGCGCGTCGCGCAGCGTTTCGATCCGCTCCGGGTCGCGATGCCAGCCGATATCGACACCGGCCAGGTCGGACATCTGGAATGGCCCCATCGGAAAGCCGAATTCCAGAAGCACATCGTCCACTTCCCAGTAATTGGCGCCTTCCATGATCATCTGGTTGGCCTGTTCCTGGCGCGGGCTCAGCATCCGGTTGCCGATAAAGCCGGGGCAGACACCCGACACAGCCGCGACCTTGCCGATCTTTTTTGACAATTTCATCGCGGTCATCAGCACATCGTCAGCGGTCTTTTCGCCGCGCACGATTTCCAGCAATTTCATCACATTGGCCGGCGAGAAAAAATGCAGGCCGAGAACATATTCGGGGCGCTTTGTCACCGCGGCGATCTCGTCGATATTCAGATAGCTGGTGTTGCTGGCGAGGATCGCCCCCTGTTTGACAATGGCGTCCAGCTTGCTGAAGACTTGCTTTTTGACATCCATATTCTCGAACACCGCCTCGATCACCAGATCGCAATCGGCGAGATCGTCATAGGACAGGCTGGGGGTCAATATGCCCATCGCATCCTCGACCTGCTGTTCGGTCATCCGGCCGCGCTTGGCGGTGTTCTCGTAATTTTTGCGGATCACGCCGACGCCGCGGTCCAGCGCGTCCTCCTTCAGTTCGACGATCGTCACCGGAATACCGGCTGACAGGAAGTTCATCGCGATTCCGCCACCCATCGTCCCGGCACCCAATATGCCGACCCTGTTGATCGGGATAAGGTCTATCTTCGGATCGATACCGTCGATCTTGTTGGCAGCCCGTTCGGCGAAGAAATAGTGGCGCATGGCCGCCGACTGGGTGCCGGTCATCAACCTGGTGAACAGCTCGCGTTCCTTTTTCACGCCCTCGGCATAGGACAGTTCGCCAGCCGCTTTAACGGCCTGGATGGCCGCTTCCGGCGCCTCGAAGCCACGCAGCTTGCGGGCATTTTTCTGGCGGAATTCGTCGAATATCGCAGGATTCTCAACGCCATCCCGGTTGGCCGTGCCTTCCGAAGAGCGCCGCACTGGCTTGCCAATCTGCTCGCGGGCAAAGGCAATGGCGTCGTCGGCCAGACTGTCTTCTCCGACAATCTTGTCGACCAGCCCGATGGCATGCGCTTTTGTCGCCGAAATCGGGTTACCGGTCACCACCATCGGCAAGGCCGCTTCCGCGCCCACCACGCGTGGCAGGCGCTGGGTCCCTGCGGCGCCGGGGATCAGGCCCAGCTTGACCTCGGGCAGGCCGATTTTCGCCGACGGCACCGCAACCCGGTAGTGGCAGGCGAGAGCGACCTCGCAGCCGCCGCCCAGAGCCGTCCCGTGGATCGCCGCTACCACCGGCTTGTTGCTCGCCTCAAGCTGATCAAGCGCATCGGCGAGGCTGGGCCCTTTCATCGGCTTGCCAAATTCCGTGATGTCCGCCCCGGCAAAAAATGTCCGTCCATCGCAGCGGATGACCACCGCCTCGATGTCATCATCCGAAAGGGCCTGATCAATCCCGTCTACCAGTCCTTGGCGAACGGCGGCCCCCAGCGCATTGACCGGAGGATTGTCTGCAATGATGACCAGAACATTGTCTTGCTTTTCCGTAGTAACGACCGACATTTTTTTCTCCTGCAGGATGATGTCAGATGAAGAACAGATGAGATGGGCCATGTCAATCGCCCCTCACAAGCAGGTCCGCTGACCGGATATCGCCAGCAGCAACAGACAGGGCAGAATGCGCTGAACGGTGGCTCGTCAACCAATATAGGATTGGAATGGCGCGGAATTATCGGTGCGAATTTTTTGACATAATTTCCCGCAATATATCGCCTTGCATAGTGAGAGCATTTTTTTGCGACTTTCGTGCACAGGGGAAAATCATGTCAAATGGAACAGCGGAATCGACTTCAGCCACGATATTTTCCAAGCTTCGAACGACATGCAGCATGGCTTCGCTCGCCACCGCGACCCTGGCAACAATGCTTGCGGCCCCCAGCCCGGCTGCGGCACAACAAACAGTCCCCGGCAATGATCCGGAATGCCCGATCGTTGATGGCGTTGCGACCTGCAGTGGGGATGTTTCGGGCGGGATACTCGCGGGCGTGGGGTCTCCGGTCTTCAACACGCTGAACGTTGAGAATCTGAGCGGCCCGATCGCTCCCGCCGGCACAGTAGGGATCAATGTGTACAAGATCGACGGTGACTTGACGGTCAACATTGCCGACGATGTCATTATCGAGACCTATGATGATCCTGCCATCGAAGGGTTCGGACAGGGTATCCTCGCCGTTGTCGACAACGGGTTCGACCTCACGATCAACACCGGAGCATCAATCCGGTCAGACGGAAACGGCAGTCCTGCGGTCGGAATAGAAGCTGTGGTCTATGACGGGCCCGGCAATCTCGACGTCACCAACCGGGGGAATATAACGACCTTTAGCGACTTTCCCTCGGCGAGTGCAATTGCGGCCTTTAGCGACCAGAGCACTGGCTCGATCCGGGTCAACAATTCCGGCGATCTCAGCGTCTCATCGGGAGGAACCGGGGACCGCGACCGCGCGACGGCTGGCATTTTTTCCTTTCACGTGTTCGGCGGCAATGACATCGACGTGGTCAATAGCGGCAGGATCGACATAAGCGTCACAACGAGTGATATCGATTCCAATGGCTTCGCTGCCGGTATCGTCAGCTATGCCTATGGCGACCCGACCAACACCAGGATCAGCAACTCCGGATCGATCAGCGCGACCGGCCCGTTCGCCAGCGGGATTGCAACCTACACCCAGAACATTAGCCCCTCCACGCCATCGACCGTAAGCATCACCAATGACGGCACTATCCGTACGACCAACAATCAGGGCGGCTACGGCATTCTCGCGCTGAGCGACGGAACCGCCGTCGACATGAATGTTTTCAATCGTGCGACAATCCAGATGGACGCACCGGACGGTGCGGTATCGGGCATTTTCGCCAGGAACGTGGCGCTCAACGCGACCTCACGCGTTGAAAATTATGCAGCCATGACGGGTTCTGGCCTTAACCTGCGCGGCATCGGCATTTCGGCTTTTGGTGCGCCAGCGGGTGGCAGCTATGATTTCACGGTGATCAACCAGGCGGATTTCGATTTCGACGCAGGGGCGACGGTCGGTATCACCGCCTTTGCCACCGCTGAAGACAATGTTACCGCCGCGATCACCAACAGCGGCAATTTCAACTTCACGTCCGGTATCGGCGCATTATCCTCCGGCATCCGGGCCACCTTCGACACGATCGATAACAGTGCCAATGGTGCTGACGGGCTCAGCACGCTGACCATCGACAATAGCGGCAATATCTTCATGGGTACGGGCAACGCGCTATTGGCAAGTGCCGACCAGATGACGATCACCAACAGCGGGATATTGAGCACGACAGGTGCGAATTCCGACGCCGTGATCCTCAACGGCATCGACAAGGATTCCACCATCGCCTTTTCAACCACCGCCGATATCACGACCAGCGGCGCGGGGAGTGCCGCGGTCCGGCTGAACGGCACCGATCTGAGCGATTCCGGCATAAGTGAAATCATCCGCGTGGTTACGGTAGAAAAGGCGCGGCTGGTCGATTACGCGATGGATGTGATCGCCGATTATATCGATAGCGGTGGCAATGATGTTGCAGCCGATTCGTCCCTGCCGCGCGATCCGTCTAGCCAGAACCGGCCCGATGGTTCGGCCTTCAATAACCGCCTTACCGTGGGCGATCAGGCGTTGATCGAAAGCGACGGCGGTCAGGCGGCGATCGTCAGCCAGCCCAATCTCTACATCGAATTCGGCCGCGATGTGACCAATGGCCTCGGCGCGCTGCTCAGTGCCTCGAGCGGCGCAGCCGGTATCCTCGGCAACTACGCCACCGCCTTGCTCGCCCATGGCGCCACGCTGGCCAATTCGAGCGACGGAGTGCCGTTGTTCGGGGTTGCGGCCGATGACAATCACTCTGCCTATGTCGGGCTGGTCGACGTCATCGCCGAGACCGAGGGCGACAACAGCATTGCGTTCGATTTCGGCAGTGCGCTTAATAGCGTCGGCGCGTTCCAGTCGGGCGCGAGCGCGGACGGCGTCGGCACCAGCATTGCAACGTTCGGTGCCAATTCGCACGCCATTCACTTCGGCCCCGGCGAAAGTTCGACGTTCACCGCGACGATCATGGTCACCGACATTGCCACATCGGGCAATGGCGCGCGGGGCGTTGCCATCGATGCCGGTGCCAACAGCTCGGTCAGTGTCGCGCTGGGCGACAGCAGCGTGACCACCGGCGGCATGGACAGCGATGCGATCCATATCGGCGTTGGCGACGGCAGTGACGCGCTGCTTCTGCTCGAACGGTCAGACATTTCCACCACCGGCAATGGCAGCGACGCGATCGACATCCCGCAGGTGGCCGACAACTCGACCGGCAATGCCGTCATCATCGGCAGCGATATTGCGACCGAGGGCGACGATGCACGCGCCTTCGTCTACGCCGAACTGGGCGGCAACACGTCGAGCCGCACCGCCTTCATCACGGACAGCACGTTCGCCACGCAAGGCGGCGGATCGACCGCAATATTGATAGGCGATTTCGGTGCCAATTCGGTCACCACGACAGACATGTTCGACAGCATGGTATCGACCGCGGGTTCCAATGCACGCGGTATTTCGATCGGGGGCGCAGGCGAGCAAAGCGCAAGCAGCGTTACAATCGACCAGGTCTCGGTGCAGACCACGGGCGCGGCCAATTCGGGCGCGCTATTCCTCGGCGGCATCGGCACGGGTTCTTCCCAGTCTTTCGAATTGTCCAATATCGACCTGTCCACGGTCGGAACGGACTCCGATGCGCTGTTTATAGAGGGTCTCGGGGGGGACCGATCGATATTTGCGGTCGATATCCTCAATCTGAACCTGTCGACGGCCGGCGCGAATTCGAGCGCATTATTCGTGGAAACATTGTTTCCCGGAGTGGACACGACCTCGGTGTTCAGCGTGAACAATCTCGATGCAACGACCGAGGGCGACAACGCACATGGCTTCTGGCTGGGATCGAGCCCCTCCGGGTCGATGACCAGCAGCACTGCGACGTATGACGCCGATAATCTGAACCTTACGACCACAGGCGATGGCGCGCGCGGGTTCTATATCGCCGGGCTGCCGCGCGGCGTGTCCGGTTCCAGTATCACGATGCTGCTCGACAACATGAACATCTCCACGGCGGGCGAAGATGCGGTGGCCTTCGAGGCTTTCGGGGTCGGCACCGAACTAGCTGACTCGGACATCACGTTCATTTCGGATGGGGTGAACATCACCACCACCGGCGCCCGCTCGCACGGCTTCGTGGTCGGCGCGCTGCCTGAGGTGGGCATGGCCGACACCAACGAAACCACGCTTGCGATTCTCTTCGGCGGCATCGCGGTCGGCGGAGCTGATGCCGACGCGATCCGGATTGGCGCCGGCTGGGGTTCGCTTGGCGCGGTGGCGGCCCGTGATGGAAGCGATCCGTTCCGCCTCGCCGTGCTCGAGGTGGCGGAAGAAGTCTCCGCCACCGGCGCGGGCGGCAACGGGCTGGTCACCGACAGCCTGATCAATGTTTTCCAGGTGTCGGAGAACGGCAGCATCACCGCCGACAACTATGCCTTCCTGACGCAGGGGAATGGCGGGGCCGAGAGTTTCGAAAATCTCGGCTCTATCACCGGCGATATCCTGCTCGGCGATGAGGACAGCGTGTTCACGAGCGCCGGTTTTATCGACGGCAACATCGATCTCGCGGGCGGCGCAAACAGCCTGTCGATTCTGGATAGCGGCACGCTGATCTCGCAAACGGTGCTGCGCGTCGGTGCGGGCAACATCGCCTCGATCGCGGGCGTCATCAGCCCGGGCGGCGATGGCCTGTTCCAGACGAGCGCGGTCACCGGCAACCTGCTGCTGACCGACAGTTCGGTCTATCGCTACAATGTCGCGCCCGATGGCGGTCGCGACCTGCTCGACGTCGCCGGCACGGTGACGCTCGAAGGCGGCACGCTCGCGATCCTCGAAATCGGTGACTTCATGGGTGCCGACCCCTTCAATTATCTCGTCATCAACAATGACGGCGGTGACGCAGTGGCGGGCACGTTCGGGACGGTGACGAACCAGTTTGCCTTTCTCACGCCGACGGTCAGCTACACCGGTGGTGACGGCAACGACGTGCTGCTGACGCTGACGCCGAATGCAAGCCCCCCACCGGCGGGCGGCTGTACGCCGGCGGTGGCGTCGAACACGAGTTCGGTATGCTCCGGCGTGATCACCGGCGACGAACTGGCGCTTGCGGCGATCGGATCGGGCGACGAGCTCAATGCGACGATCCTGATCAAGGATGATGCGCGGATCAGCGGGGGCGAGGCCGGAGTTGCAGTCGGCGATGGGGCCGACATCACCACCGAAGCGGGCAGCCAGATCACCAACTTCTTCGGTATCTCGATTGAATCGGGCCGCGTCGACCATGCGGGCGCGATCCGATATGGCGATGATTTCGGCGGCATCGGCATCGAGGCCTCCGGATCGGACATCGATATTGCGGTGCGCAGCACCGGCTCGCTGACCAGTGAGTCCGACAGTGCGCCTGCAATCCGCCTGCGCTACGGCGAAGCATCAACCTCAGGCTCGCTGGTGATGGACGGTACGATCACGACCTCGGGCTTGAGCTCGAACGGCATTCTGGTCACCTATGCCAATGCGAGTTCCGGCAGCGACATCGCCATCGGGGGAACCATTACGACAAGTGATTCCTATTCGAACGGGCTCCAGATAAGATATTCCTCGCCATCATTGGCGTCAACGGCCCCGGTCATACCGCTCGCAGCAGCCGATTCGCTGGTAAATGTCTCTGTCGACGGCTCCATCAGGGCGGGGGGAAACGCTGCCGACGGCATCAATGTCGAACTGGTAGAGGGTACCAGCGTCAGCATCGATATCGCCGGATCGGTCGAGGCGACAGCCGTGGCCGGTCGCGGTATATTTGTCGGGACGGGAGGCATCGATACGCCGACGGCTGCTGTCTTCGTCAATATCGCTGAGGGCGGGCGTCTGAACGCTGCCGATGGTGCCGCCTATGCCGAAGGCAGCGGCAATATCGCGACGGTGATGACGATCCGCGGCGAAGTCGCGCGGCAGGAGGTTGGCGATCTGGCGATCGATCTGGGAGCGGGCGACGATACGATCATCCTGCTCCCGACCTATTCGGTGACCGGACAGGTCGATGGCGGCGCCGGGTTCGACAGCTTTGTGCTCGATGGCGAGGCTGGCACCAGTGGCCAGATTGCCCTGCTCGACGGCAACACGGCACGCGCATTCAACTTCGAGGATATCCGCAAGCGCGGCGAAGGCATGTGGACGATCACCGGCGACGATATCCCTGCCGGTCTGCCGCTGCCGACCGGCACGATCGAGGCGGGCACGCTGCGCGTTTACGCCAATATCCCCGGTCTCAATCTGGTCGTTCAGCCGGACGCTACCCTGTCGGGTACAGGCGGCGTTGGTTCGGTGACGCTGACCGGCGGTGTGCTGTCGCCGGGTGCGGGAGAGAGCAGTGCCGAGCCCGACGGGTCGGCGCTGGCTGTTGCCGCTACGCCTGTCCCTGTCGCTCCATCAGCGCCGGCCGCGACGGCAGTGGTTGCTTCGGTTGGCGCCGCTACCCTGCCGGAAGCCGGCACCGCTGCCGAAGCGGGCATTGCTCGCCAAGGGCGCGGCGCCATGATCGTCGAGCATCAGGCGCAGGGCCGCGGCGACCTGATCCCCGACAATGCGCCCCAGCGCGTGGAGTTCGCCGAGCAGCAGCCGCAGGCCGGTTCGCCCGAGATGGTCGAACACCAGCCGCAGGTCACTGCCCCGCTTTTCGCCGCCAGTGCTCCGCAGCCAGCGGTGCCGGTCACGCCCCAGGCGGGGCTGAGTTCGGTGGGCACGCTGACCATCAACGGCGATCTGACGATGGACGCCGACTCTTTCTATGTGGTCGACGTTCGCGACGATGGCGGCAGCGACCAGGTCATCGTCAACGGCCTGGTCACGCTCGGCGGTGCAACGCTGGCGGTCGGGGAGATCGGCAATTTCACCGGCGAGGATCCGTTCAACTATCTGATCATCGACAATGATGCGATGGATGCAGTGAACGGAATCTTTGGTGCGATCACCAATGAACTGGCCTTCCTGACGCCGACGGTGGCCTATGATGCAGGCGACGGCAATGATGTGCAACTGACGCTGACCCCGAACAATGGGCCGACGCCTACACCCACTCCTACACCAACCCCCACTCCAACCCCAACACCGACACCGACACCAACTCCAACTCCTACACCTACTCCAACACCGACGCCTACGCCCACACCAACTCCAACCCCAACACCCACGCCGGGTCCGCTGTTCCCAACGGCAGCCCGGACCTTCAACCAGAACGGGGCCGCGGTGGCGCTGGACGGCTTTGACCGGACCGCAGGCTCGGATGCCGATACGGTCTATATGAACCTGCTGTTCTCGACCGTGCCGGGGGCGCAGCGGGCGTTCGACACCTCGTCGGGCGAGATCTACGCGAGCCTGCTTGCGGACAGCCTGGATGACGGCATGGCCCGCACCGACCGGCTGATGGCACGCAGCCACGAGGCCTTTGCTGATGGCTGGGGCATGTGGGGCGGGATCAGTGGCCGCACCGGCTCTATCGATGGCGATGGCAATGCTGCCTCTGCCAATCATGACGGCCATGGCTTTGATCTGGGTCTCGACTATCGCGGTCCCGGCAATGGCTGGGCGCTGGGCGCCAGCTTCGGCTATCTGCAAAGCGATCTGGAAGTGCTTGCCCGCAACAGCAGCGCCGATGGCGACGGCTGGCACGTCGGCGCCTATGGCCGATACGGCACGGGCGGCAAGGGTCTCACCGCTACCGCTGCGGTCAGCTATACCAACAGCGAGGCCGACATCACCCGGCAAATCGTCGTCAACCGCCTGTCGCGCCTTGCCAGGGGCACGGTCGATATCGACGACTTCGCCATCGAGGGCGAGCTTCGCTATGGCGTGGAAATGGCAGAGGGCTGGTCGCTGGGACCGGTGGTGTCGGTCCACCATGCGAGCAGCGATCTTGGCCGCTTTGCGGAAACCGGTGCGCAGAGCCTGAACCTGTCCAGCAGCGGGGCAACCGACAAGCGGACGCGGCTTGGTGCCGGTGTCTTTGCCAATTGGCAGGGCGGCCGGGGCGGGCTTGATGCCAGCGCGCAATATATTGGCGGCAAGGGCAATATGGCCGAGGTCGGCACTGCCTTTGCCGGCGCGCCCGGCATCACCACCCCGGTCCGCTCGCCGCTCACCAATGCCACCGGCGGTCTGTTCACCGTTTCCGGTGAATATAGTCTCGGCGGCAACTGGACCATCGGCGGCTCGATCCGCAGCCTCATCACCAAAGACGAACAAAGCGCATCGGGAAGCATTACCATCGGCTGGAAGTTCTGAGGAAAGCCGACATGATTACAGCCGCTTGCCTCTCAGCCCCCTTTAGCAGACTGGCACATAGGAACTGGCACTTCCCGACGTGCCGCCGGTCGAGAATAGGCTGCAATTCAACCGGATGATCTGCAGGGATCACGATGTTTCCCGTGCGATTCGCGCGGACTCGAGATCCCTGCGATTTCCCGCAAATAGGCGTTGATCGACCGGTTTCGGACGATGGGCAGGATTCGCATCCTCAATCCGGCCCCGCCACGACGGGAAGATTTCGTTGGCATGTTGGAATCGGTTTTGAACGACCTGGCCGAAATGACGGATTCCCGTTCTGGATGCTTCAATAATCCGCGGACCGGGATTCTCGCTTGTATCATCTGCCAGTACCGAGGAATGACCAAAAAACCCGAGCTCCAGCAGAGCTCAGGGCGAAAATGCTGTATTTTCTAGAATGGTGACCCCTACGGGATTCGAACCCGTATTTCAGCCGTGAAAGGGCCGCGTCCTAACCCTTAGACGAAGGGGCCATACCGATTGCCGGTCAGCGAGCCACGGCCATTAGGGGGGTGCCGGCCTTTGGTCAACCCTCTTTTCGCCGGAATTGCTGTGCGATTTGTCGGCTCCGGAACGGAGGCGGCGATATATTGGCCGCTCAGCCTCCTTGCCGCCCGGTCAATCGGCCCAGGCGGCGTCTTCGAGATGGATTTCTGCCGCTGGGCGGCTGCCCCAGTCGTCGATCTTGGCGCGGCCGGCGATCCACAATTTGCGCCCGCGCGGTGCGCTGAGCAACGCCTGGCCAAGATCGCTTTCGGCGGCGCGAAAGGCAATGGTCTTGATCGAAGCCCCGTCATCACCGCCGACGATCATTCGCACATGATCGGTGCCGACAATATCGCATTTGATGATTCGCACCGGTCCGGTCGCGATCCGCGGTGCGGGCCAGCCCATGCCATAGGGACCGGCACCGTCCATCGCCTCGACCATCAGCGGATTGACGCCCTTGGGCGACAGCACCGCGTCGAGCAGCAGCGCCTTGCCGTCCTGCGCCTTGCCGACACCGTCGGCGAGCCGGTCGTTGAGGAATTCCGAAAAACGGTCGACCTTGTCTGCCGCAATGGTGATCCCCGCTGCCATCGCATGGCCACCGCCAGCGATCAGCAGGCCGCTGTCCTTGGCGGCGATGATCGCGGCGCCGAGATCGATGCCGGCAATCGAGCGGCCGGAGCCCTTGCCGATGCCTTCCTCGTCGAGCGCGATGATGATTGCGGGGCGATTGAGCTTTTCCTTGATCCGTCCGGCGACAATGCCGATCACGCCGGGATGCCAGCCCTTGGACGAGAGCACTGCGACCGCCTGGTTCTGCTGCGCCGAACACATCGCATCGGCCTCTTCCAGCACATGCGCCTCGATCGCGCGTCGTTCCTGATTGAGATGGTCGAGTTCGGCAGCGATCGCGGCGGCTTCCTCCGGGTCCTGCGTGGTCAGCAGGCGCACGCCCAGATCGGACTTGCCGACCCGGCCCCCCGCGTTGATGCGGGGGCCAAGGGCAAAGCCGAGATCCGAGCAGATAGGCGCGCGCTTCAGCCGGCTGGCATCGATCAGCGCCGCCAGGCCGATATTCTGGCGGCCGGCGAGGACCTTGAGGCCCTGCGCGACAAAGGCGCGGTTGAGGCCGCGCAGCTGGGCGACATCGGCGACCGTGCCGAGCGCCACAATATCGAGCAGCTCGAGCAGTTTCGGTTCGGAGCGATTTTTGAAATAGCCCTGGTTGCGCAGTGTCCGGACCAGCGCCGCGCCGAGCAGAAAGGCCATGCCGACGGCGGCGAGATGGCCATGTTCGGCCCCCGCATCGCTTTCGTCGAGCCGGTTGGGATTGACCAGCGCGATCGCTTTCGGCAGCTCGGCGGCGCATTTGTGATGGTCGACCACGATCACCTCGACCCCGGCCTTGTGGGCCATGTCGAGCGCCTCGAAGGCCATCGCGCCGCAGTCTACGGTGACCACCAGATCGCAGCCCTGCCTGCCCAGCTCGACCAAGGCCTCGCCTGACGGGCCATAGCCCTCCATCAGCCGGTCGGGGATATAATAGCCGGCCTCCAGACCCAGATCCCGGAGCAGGCGGATCAGCAAAGCCGCGCTGGTCGCGCCGTCGACATCATAGTCGCCGAAGATCGTCACCTTTTCCTGTTTCCGGATCGCATGGCTCAGCCGGTCCGCTGCCGCATCCATGTCGCGGAAGACAGACGGATCAGGCATGAAGCCGCGAATCGTCGGCTCGCGGTTGACCGCCAGCGTGTCCCGGCTGGCGCCGCGGGCGAGCAGCAGCTGGGTGACCAGATCATCGGGCTGAAATCCCGGGTCGCGCGCATCGGCGCTGGTGCTGCGCCAGCGCCAGCTCTGGCCGGACAGGGATTTCTCGACATTCAATACTGCGTTCATGGCTTGCGCTATGCGTCAAAGCGGCGGCGCTGACAATGCGCCTGTTCCCTGCTAGACAGCGAGACATGAAAAGGCTCCTGATCGTCTATTACAGCTATACCGGTGGCACGGAACAGATGGCCAAGGCCGCAGCCGAGGCAGGCCGCGGCGAGGAGGGCACGGATGTGTGCCTGATGCGAGCGGAGGATTGCCAGGCGGAGGACATGATGGCCGCCGATGGCTATATTTTCGCGACGCCGGAAAATCTGGCCGCGATCGCCGGGGTGATGAAGGCCTTTTTCGACCGCTGCTATTATCCCGTGCTCGGCAAGATAGAGGGCCGGCCCTATGCGGCGATGATCTGCGCGGGATCGGACGGCGAGAATGCCCGGGCCCAGCTGGAACGGATTGCGACCGGCTGGCGGCTGAAAAAGGTGACCGACACGCCGATCATCTGCACCCGTGCGCAGACCGAGAAGGAAATCCTGGCGGCGAAAACGATCACCGAAGCGGATCAGGAGCGTTGCGCGGAGATCGGCGCGACGCTGGCGGCCGGGCTGGCGATGGGTATTTTCTAGAGCAGGCCTCGGACGCGGTCCAGCAGGACCGGGATCACCTCCGCCTCGAACCACGGATTGGCCATGAACCAGCGGATATTGCGCGGGCTGGGGTGGGGCAGGGGCAGAAGGTCCGGCCAGAATTCCTGCCATCTTTTCACCGTGTCGGTCAGGGTGCGGGATTTCCGTGTGCCCAGATGCCAGTCCAGAGCATATTGGCCGAGGACAAGCGTAAGCTCGATCCGCGGCATCGCCTGCAGCAGTGGCTCGCGCCAGGCCGGAGCGCATTCCGGGCGCGGCGGCAGGTCGCCGCCCGCACCGGTGCCGGGATAGCAGAAGCCCATCGGCAGGATCGCGAATAGCTCGGGATTATAAAATTGCTCCTCGCTCACCCCGAGCCATTGGCGCAGCCGTTTGCCGCTGGCATCGTCGAACGGACGGCCCTTTACATGGGTCTTGCTGCCGGGTGCCTGGCTGGCGATCAGGATTCGTGCATTGGCGCCCGCTTGCAGCAAGGGCGCTGGCCCGAGCGGCAGGCCTTCGCAAAGCGAGCAGGCGCGGGCTCTGGCCAGCAGTGCATTCAGTGGCCGCGAATTTCTCTGCATCTATACCGGCCCGACAGGCATATCAGTCGGGCTTGCGGCGACACACCGCCAGGTCGTCCGGTTCTGCGCCGTCGGGATCGGGGACAAGCTCGAACACATGCAGCAGCCGCGTGGCCTTGCGTTTGCTGCTCTTGCTTTCGGTGCCGTTCACCACCGCAACGAAATCGCTGCAGGCCAGCGCGCTGCGCAGATAGTCGCTGTGGCCGGACTGGCCACGGCTGACGGCGGTGGTATCGATGATCGTCAACCCGCTCTTTTCCGGCTCCGTGTCATAGGTCGTCTTGGCGGCATAGCAGCGTTCGGGATAGCCTTGCTCGCGCAGCGAGGCCGCCTCGAACGGGTTGAAGCAATCCGGCCGGCCGAGCCTTGGATAGCCGTGGAAATTATAGGACAGGCCCAGCGCCCGGTCTTTTGCCGACACATAGACGGTGATCCGGCGGTTATTGTTGACCCGGCGCATGGTGAGCACGGTTTCCGCGATATCGCGCTCGAAATCCTGGCGATCGATGTCCGGTGACGCCAGAATGATATTGGAGATATTGCTCGAATCGGCATTGCTGCTGTTGCGATCGACAAATTCGATCGCGGGAATCGCCAGCCGCACGCCCAGCGAATGGGCGACGAGGATGATTTCCTTGGTCCATGGCTGTTGCGCCAACCTGGTCAGAAAGCTGCGGAACTGCCGTTCGTTATAATACATGTTGGTTTCATCGGCGGCATATTTCAGAAACTCGCCCTGCGAGGGCCAACTGTAGTGCACAATCGGTATCTCGAGTCCCGAAAGCCGGGCGATCTGCGCACTGTCGCGCGCGCTGGTAAAGAATGTTTCCTTGTAGCCATGAACATATAGCAGAATACGGCCATCGTGCTTTTCGGTTTCGGCGGCCAGATCATCCCACCATTGCTGATTGTTGGTGAGGGCAAGGGGAACGCGCTCCTCGGTCTTCACCTTGCCCTTGGCATCGGTGATTTCCATGTCGGCAGGGGTGCCAAAACGGGCGTAGCGAACGGTGTCGCTGCGCTGGCTGAGCAAGACGACCGGTTCCGTCCGGCAATCGGGCAGGCGGCTGATTACCGCAAAATAGGGTTTGTCCGCAAACTGTTCCTCCGGCCGTGCGCCGGGACGGCAACGGTCGTTCGCGACATAGTCGCTATGCGGTATCGGACCATATGCAACCGGAGAAATACAGGCTGATACCAGCAGGGGCAACAGGAACAGGCAGAAGCGCAGCTGTCTCGCCTGACCTGTCAGCCACTCTGCCAAGCTCTTGTCCATCAGTTCTTGCGATGTTCGCTTTTCACCCAGCGTACGGTGCCCGATGATGCGCGCATGACGACGCTCTCTGTCGTCATCTTGCCGCCGCGCAATTTCTTGACGCCTTCCAGCAGCGAACCGTGGGTGACCCCGGTTGCGGCAAAGATCACGTCGCCCTTGGCCAGCTCTTTCAGGTCATAGATCTTGTCGAGATCGTCGATGCCCCATTTATAGGCGCGCTGGCGCTCGTCATCGTTGCGGAACAGCAGGCGGCCCTTGAACTGGCCTCCGACGCAGCGCAGGGCTGCCGCTGCCAGGACGCCTTCGGGTGCGCCGCCGCTGCCCATATACATGTCGACCGTCGTGTCTTCGTCCGACGTTGCTATCACACCGGCGACATCGCCGTCCGGGATCAGCATGATGCCGCAACCGATATCGCGCAACTCGGCGATAATCTTGTCATGCCGCGGGCGGTCGAGCACGCAGACGATGATCTCGGCCGGCTCCACGCCTTTTTCTTTGGCAACGGCTTTGACATTTTCGGTCACCGATTTGTCGAGATCGATGATGCCTGGGGAATAGCCGGGGCCAACAGCCAGTTTCTCCATATAGACGTCGGGCGCGTTCAGCAGGTTGCCCTTTTCGGCGATGGCCAGCACGGCCAGCGCGTTGGCACCGGCTTTTGCGGTGATGGTCGTGCCTTCCAGCGGATCGAGCGCAATATCGATCGCCGGGGCCTCACCTTCACAGCCGCGTCCGACTTTTTCGCCGATGAACAGCATCGGTGCCTCATCGCGCTCGCCTTCGCCGATGACCACGGTGCCACAAATGTCGAGTTCGTTCAGCGCAGCGCGCATCGCTTCGACGGCGGCGGCGTCCGCTGCCTTTTCATCACCCCGTCCAATCAGATTCGCTGCCGATATCGCCGCTGCTTCGGTGACGCGGACCATTTCCATGACCAATACGCGGTCTAATATGTCGCTTGCTTTGGGCATGTTATTGACTAGTCCTTTTCAAGATATAAGATTTTCACACCCGATAGGGGAGCAATATTGCAATGTCGAGACAGGTTTTTCTGTTCCTTCTACTGATACCGGCCGCTGCGCCGGGCCAGTCGCTGCAGCCGGACGACCGGACCAGCGAGCTTGTCGAAAATGCCAGGAAACTGGCTGCCGTCGATGCTGATGGCTGTCTGCTGTACCGGCCGACCGAGGAGATTGTGGTGTGCGGTCTGCCGGAAATCGACCGGCAGCAGAGACTGCCCTTTCCCGAACTGGCCGCAGACGCGGGCGACAGAATCCGGGAGCCCTTGCCCCGGGCCAATCCCGGAATCGTCCAGCAGGGTCGCTGCTATGTGACGATGGACGAACGCAACTGTTTCAAGGGCCTGTCGGTGGTCAGCGTCGGGATTGGCGGCAACGGCGGCAATGTCGGCGGCGGGGTGGGCCGGGTTTTGCAGGCCGTTACCCCGGAAGTCCCCGACCGCGACTATGTGAAACAGGCGATGATCAGGCCGCTCGCTCCCGCCGAATGATCAGTCCTGATCGCTGAGCAGGTGCATCACCACGGGTGCGGCCTGCAGGCTTGCCGAACTGGACAGGGCTGCCAGACTTTTGAGGACGTTGCATTCGCGGCTGTCATGGGTGACCATCGACAGCAGCACCGAGCCTTCCGAGGTTTTCTCGGTCTGGATCAGACTCTCGATGGAAACATCGGCATCACGCATCGCCGCGGTAATCTCGGCCAGCACGCCCGGCCTGTCGGCGACGATGAAGCGGACATAGCTTTTGCCGACCCGGTTGCCACTTTCTGCGCGCTCGCAAGGTTCCATCTGGCTGGCTGGCGTGGCAAATACGGTGCCGGCATCGCCTCTGGCAATGTCGATCAGATCGGCGACCACCGCCGATGCCGTCGGGCCTTCGCCGGCTCCGGCACCCTGGAACATCAGGCGGCCGGAGAAATTGCCTTCCGCCACCACGGCGTTGGTTGCGCCGTCGATATGCGCCAGCGGATGGCTTTCCGGCACCAGATAGGGATTGACCCGCTGGAATAGCTTACCGTCATCAATGCGCGCCATGCCCAGCAGACGAATACGATAGCCCAGAGCCTTGGCCTGGCCGATATCCGCCGCCATGATGTTGCGAATGCCGTCGATTTCCACGCCTTCGAAGTCGAGCGCCTTGCCGAAAGACAGGGCGGAGAGAATCGCCAGCTTGTGCGCTGCGTCGACACCATCAATGTCAAATCCCGGATCAGCCTCGGCATAGCCTATGGCCTGGGCTTCCTTCAGCACGTCGTCAAACGCGTGCCCGTGCTTTTCCATTTCGGTCAGGATATAATTGGAGGTGCCGTTGAGAATGCCGTAAACCCGTTCGATCCGATTGGCCGATGCACCGTCCCGCAGTCCCTTGATCACCGGGATGCCCCCGGCAACCGCCGCTTCATAGCGCAGGGAGAGATTGCCCGCTTCGGCGGTCTTCGCCAGTTCCATCCCGTGGTGGGCGATCATCGCCTTGTTGGCGGTGACAAAGGATTTACCGGCTGCCAGACTCTTGCGCGCGAGTTCGAGCGCGGTGCCGTCGGCTCCGCCGATCATTTCCACCACGCAATCGACATCCGCCTGTTCGGTCAGTGCCGCAGGCGTATCGAACCATGGATAGGCGGAAAGATCAATGCCGCGGTCACGAGTGCGGTCACGAGCGGAAACGGCAGATACGACAATAGGCCGACCGGCCCGTTGTTCGATCATGGCACCATTTTCTTCGATAAGCCGGATCACTCCGGTTCCGACGGTGCCCAGTCCAGCGAGCGCGATGCGAAGCGGAGCGGTCATGGTCAATTGCCTCTTTGATTCAGGGTAAGATTGAAGGCGCCTTATTAGCGCCGCCTTTGACGAAAGCCAGTACTAGTTGGGCTGGATCAGACGGATCAGGGCTGACGCGATCTCGGACAGGCGCCGAGGTCATTGAGCACCATCTGATAGTCTGCGCGCGCCTGCTGGGCATTGGCGGGCGTATCGCTGGCCACCGTGCCGGCCGGCAATTGACGGGGCAGGAAACAGGCGAGCCGGTACCACAGCAGGCTGTTTCTGACCGGTGCCCGGGCGGCTTCATCGACAATTTCGCCAAGCGATACGGCCCAGAATTTCCGCTGGCCCTGCCGTTTCAGCACGGTGATCGAAATCGGCGTTCCGCTTTCCGTTTCGATGAATATCTGCGTTTCACCTTCGCCGATCACCGTGCCGGGAACATGAAAAGCGCTGGCGACCCGGGAAATGGCCGGGGGTGCGTTGCGGTCCAGCAGCTCGCGGACCACCGATCTGACGCGCTGTTCGCGATCCGGCGTCCAGGCGATCTGGGCATCCTTCGCGATCAGCTGGACATCGTCACTGCCGCCGCCGGGCGTGCGGCGGGCAAAAATAATGAACGGCTGTTTCTTGATTTTTGGAGCCCGTCCGCGTGCGTCCAGAGGCAGGTCGACGACATAGCGAATCGTCTCTCCAACCCCTCCCTGACCCCGAATCAGGGCATTGGTGGCAGCCACAATATAAAAGCGCTGGGTTCCCGGAGGGGCATTCGGAGCTCGTTCCGGATCGACTTTTATCGCCTCTTTGACGGTAATATGAATAATGATAGGCGCATCTGTGCTGAGGTCCGCTATGTCCGCATATTGGAGCGGATCGCTCGCCTCCATGACCTGCGAGAAGGCTGGAAATACAGCAATCTGGGGGGCAATAAGACCGAGGGTAAAAAGCAAAAAGGAGCGCATGATTTTCTCTGAAACAGGAATTGGGATGGCGGATTTTAGCCCTTATTTTGGTTCTTTAACAGCTTAATCGATGCTGAACCAACAAAGCGATTGCCTGTCTGGGAGTAGCGCGTTAAAACAAATTTAAGACAGCTTTCAAGCGAACGAAAAGTGGTCATGGGGATAAAGGGTCGCGACGGTTTCCGAACCTCGCGCTTTTTGTTTGGAACTTCAGCAATGGAGTAACATGCCTTGTGATGGGGAAAAAGGAGTTACATTTCTGAATGGCTTATGCTGACCAAGAGATGAGTTCGAACAAGGTCATATCGATTGTCCTTGTCGTCATCATCCATCTGTTACTTGGCTATGCGCTGGTCACCGGCCTAGCCTATACTGCCGTCAAGAAGGTTGCCTCGCAGCTGGACATGATCGACATTGATGAAGAAGAGCCGCCAGAACCGGAAGAGCCACCACCACCTCCACCCGAGCAGCCGATTGAGCCACCTCCTGTGGTCTCACCTCCACCGATCGTTGCTCCTGTGGTTGCTCCGCGTCCGGTGATTCAGTCGGTTCCCACGGCACCGCCGCGGCCGGCACCGGTCGTTGCGACGCCGGCACCGCCTCCGCCGCCACCGCCTCCTCCGCCCCAACGGGCGACCCCGGAGCCGCGGGGCAATCCTGGAAGCTGGGCCAATGCGAACGACTATCCTTCGCGGGCCCTGCGTGAAGAACGGGAAGGCACGACGCGTTTCCGGCTGACCGTAAATGCTGATGGCCGGGTATCCGATTGTCAGATCACAGGTTCTAGCGGCCATGCTGATCTGGATGAGGCTGCCTGTAAAAACCTGACGCGGCGTGCGCGCTTCAGGCCTGCTCTGGACGCGAACGGCAATCCGACAACCGGATCCTATTCCAACGCCGTTCGTTGGCAGATACCTAAATAATGTATATTGGGAGGGGCGCTTCGAGATGCCCTTCCCGCAACAGTTTTTTTGCAATTAGTTTATCCTGAGGGGAATGTTAAAATGTTGACTGAAATTTTGGCCGCTGCAGCCACTCCACCAAAAAATGCGTTCGGTTTTATCGAAGCAATGGAACAGGGCGGCGTTATCGCCTGGTCCGTTCTGGCAATTCTGACGATCATGTCCGTTTCTTCTTTCTACATCCTGTTTTCGAAATTGTTCGAACAGAACAAGATCATGAAGCAGGGCCAAGCCATGCGCTCCAATTTCTGGCGCGCAGGAACGCTCAAGGAAGGCGCTGCGAAGCTCGACAAGAACTCCGCTTACCGTCAGATCGTCGATGACGCGATCAAGGCCGACGCCGACCATGCCAAGTTGACCGATCCGGTTGAAGCGCATGACTGGCTGCACGGATCGATCGAACGGTCGCAAGATCTGATCAAGTCGAAACTGGCAACGGGCCTGCCATGGTTGGCAACCGTTGGCGCAACATCGCCATTCATCGGACTGTTCGGTACGGTTATCGGCATCTATCGCGCTCTGATCAAAATCGGCATCGCCGGCCAGGCATCGATCGACGCGGTTGCTGGCCCGGTTGGTGAAGCACTGATCATGACCGCTCTTGGTCTTGGTGTGGCTGTTCCTGCTGTTCTGGCCTATAACTGGCTGCAGGGCCGCAACAAGCGGATCGCCGAACAGCTTGCTGCATTCTCCAATGACGTTCTGGGCTATATGGCTTCGGACGGTGGTGTTAAGCCGATCGCAACGACTGCTGGTGGCGTAAAGACCGCTCCAGCTCCTGCGAAGCCTGCTGCACCTGCTGTAAAGAAATAAGTCGAGGGCCGGGTTCGCCAGCCGCCATTGCGGCGGGCAGCCCGGCCAACGCACGACGAGAGGGCTTTCGCTCTCTTTAGATGGTTTAGTTTTGAGAGGATAAAATCCTATGGCGATGAATGTTGGGGGCGGTGGCGGAGAGGAAACTCCTCTATCCGACATTAATACTACCCCACTCGTGGACGTTATGCTGGTCCTGCTGATCATTTTCTTGATCGCGGTCCCTGTGGTTATCCAGACCGTAAAGCTTGAACTGCCGGTGCTTCCCTTTGAAGTGACCACAACCAAGCGTGAAAATGTGCTGCTGTCGATAACGACAACCGATGCCGCAGGACGTGACCCGGGTGATCCCGAATATTCAGGTGCCACTCCTGGTGGTAACTGTCGCGTTTACTGGAACACGACCCCGGTGGATTCCACTGAACTGGTTACCAAGGCGGTGAAGCAGCTCGAGGATCAGATTGAAGCCTTTGGCGGAGTCGAGAATATGACGCCGGAAGATATGCCCGAAGTGCATATTCGCGGTGACATCAACACCCCCTACAAGTGCATCGGTGGTGCGATTTATACCATGCAGCGCGCAGGCTTTGCCAAAGTGGGCTTTATTTCCACCCCGATTGTCGTCGAATAGTTCCGACCGGCAGCTGAAGATTATAGAGTTAAGGAGACGCACGAATGGCTATGAGTGGCGGAAAAGATGATGGCGAGCCAATGATGGAGATGAACACGACGCCGCTCATCGACGTCCTGTTGGTTCTTCTCATCATGTTCATCATCACAATCCCTGTGCAGACGCACGCGGTGAAAATTGATCTTCCGGTTTCGGACGATTCTCCGCAGGACGAACCGATCATTGATCCGGTCAAAAATCGTCTGGGGATTACGGCAACAAACCAGGTGATCTGGAACGATACCCCGGTATCGCTGAATCAGGTAAAACAATATCTGGCGCAGACCAAATCGATGGTTCCCGAGCCGGAACTTCAGTTCCAGCCTGATCCGCTGAGCGCCTATCTGACCACCGACCGGACCCTGGCGGTGATCAAGGACAGCGGCGTAACCAAATTCGGCTTCGTTGGTAACGAACAATATGGCAGCTTCAACAAGGCCAGCCGCGCGCCGAACTAGGTTGCTACACAGAAATAGAACGGGGCTGCGATCTGGTATCGCGGCCCTTTTTTTGTGTCCAATCTTCCCATGGAGGGGGATTATCCCACGGTTTTGATGTCACCCTCCAGCCGCCGTCGCATTGAGCGCGCCAGCCGAGCCTGACAGCCTGCAGTCCAGTCTATGCTGTGCAGGTTCATGGCCTGCCCGGTTATGCCGAAGCGGGGCTGAGCCTCAAAGGTAGAGGCATCACACAGGGGAGGCGGGCTGCGGGTAGTGCGCGCTGCCGGGCCTAGATCTGAACGGGGGCCTTCGGCCGACTGGTCTCCGCGCTGCTAAACTGCAGCTCCGCCAGCCGGGCATAGAGACCGTTTTTGGCGATCAGGCTGTCATGGTCGCCCTGTTCGACAATCCTGCCCTCGTCCATCACGATGATCCGGTCCGCTGACCGTACCGTTGCCAGCCGATGAGCGATGACGATGGTCGTCCGGTCCTGCATCAGATGATCGAGCGCATCCTGCACAAGCTTTTCACTTTCCGCATCCAGCGCCGAGGTTGCTTCGTCCAGCAGAAGGATCGGTGTGTTGCGCAGCAGCGCCCGGGCGATCGAAATCCGCTGACGCTGTCCCCCGGACAGGCGCGTGCCTGCTTCGCCCATGAAACTGTCGAGCCCGTCGGGCAGGGCGCGGAGAAATTTCTCGGCATTGGCGACGCGCGCCGCTTCCCAGATTTCCTCATCGGTCGCTTCCCATTTGCCATAGCGCAGATTGTCGCGGGCGGAGGCGGCAAATAATACGGTTTCCTGAGGGACCAGTGCCATGCGCTGCCTGATCTCGGCCGGGTCAGCCGAGGGCAGGGCGACGCCGTCGATACGCACCGAACCGGCCTGCGGATCATAGAAGCGCTGGGCGAGCTGGAACAGGGTGGATTTTCCGGCCCCGGACGGCCCGACCACCGCAACCGTCTCGCCAGGCGATACGGTCAGCGAGAAATTGCGGAGCGCCTGCGCGTCGGGCCGCGTCGGATAGGCGAAGCTGACATTGTCGAACGCGATCTGACCGCGCGAAGGCTCGGGCAGGGCAATCGGATTCGCTGGTGCGGCGATACCCGGCTTTTCGGACAGCAGTTCCGCCAGACGGCCGGCAGCACCCGCTCCGCGCAGCAGGTCGCCATAGACTTCGGTGAGGGCACCAAAAGCGCCGGCAACGAGGCCGCCGGTAAGCACGAAGGCAGCAATCGTCCCGCCCGATATGGTCCCTTCGGCAACACCGATTGCGCCGCGCCACATCAGCATGGTGATGCCGGTGAAAATCAGGCCGATGACGATCGCGGTCATCGCCGCGCGCAGGCGGATCCGCCTTTTGGCGGTATCAAATGTACTTTCGACAGCGCCGCGGAACCGTTCATGTTCCCGGTCCTGCTGGCCAAAGGCCTGGACGATTTTCATGGCGCCCAGGGTTTCCGCGATCATTGCACCCACATCCGCTACCCGGTCCTGGCTGGAGCGGGAGACATTGGTGAGCTTCCGGCCGATAAAGACGATCGGCAGCACGATGACGGGAATCGCCAAAAGCAGGCCAGCCGTCAGGGCCGGAGCGAGAGTGAACAGATAGATGATCCCGCCGAGGCCGATCACGATATTGCGAAGCGCGACCGATACGGTTGTCCCGACCACCTGTTCGATCACCGCCGTATCCGACGTCATCCGCGAAGCGATTTCCGAGGGTCGGTTTTCCTCGAAAAAGCCAGGCGCCAGCCGCAGCAGATTGTTCTGAACGGCGAGCCGGATATCCGCGACCACCCGTTCTCCCAGCCAGCTGACAAAATAGAAGCGGAAAGCGGTGGCGACAGCCAGAACCGCGACAATCCCCAGCAGACCCTGAAAATAAGGCGCGACATTGCCGTTCCCTGCTATGAAGCCCTTGTCGATAATGGTTTTGAAGCCCGCCGGGATCGCCAGCGTCGCCGTGGCCGAGACCAGCAGGGCAAGCAGCGCCAGGGAAATCTGCTTGGGATAGTTGACCGCCCGTTCAAAAACCATCCGCAGGTTGCCGATCTTTTTGAGCGATGCGGGAGGGGCGTCCGGTTCGGGAGAAATCGTTTTGTCGTTCATAAAAAGCGCCTAGCAGCCCGTCCTATTTGTCACAATCAAAGGTTTGTACCGATACCCCCGGCGCGCCCCGTTTCTCCAAGATGGCGATGATGAAAAAAATGCCAAGGCACGAAGTAATCTTATTCTGACGCGCCTCGGATATAATCAGCGCCATAAGGCTGGCCAAGCGCCCAAAAATTGTTAAAAGTACAAGGGTTTCGGGCACAAGCGGCCCTGACGATTCGCGTAATTTCTCGATCAAGGATGCCGCCCTGTGAATCAGATTGCTTCAAAAGGTCAGCTGCGCATGTCCCTGTTGCGGTGGATATTGTTCATCGTCCCGATCACCGTATTGCTCGGATTTGCGTTCAGCCAGTTTGCCAATAGCGGTGACGAAAACCGCTGGTTCCAGGCCCTGGCCAAACCCGCCGCTCAGCCGCCGGGATGGGCCTTTGGGGCCGCCTGGGCACTGCTCTACGCGATGATGGGCACGGCCTTTGCGATGGTGCTGCACGCGCGGGGAGCGCCTTTGCGCGCTCCTGCGATCATCCTGTATCTGGTGCAATATGCCCTCAACCTGTTCTGGCCGATTCTGTTTTTCGGCATGCACCAGGTGACAGCCGCTTTCTGGTTTCTTGTCATCATCTTCCTGCTGGCGCTGGCCACGACGCTGGTTTTTGGCCGGGTTCGCAAGGCCGCCGCCTGGCTGATGGTGCCCTATCTCGCATGGCTCTGTTTCGCCGCGGCGCTCAATAAAGAGATCGACTGGCTCAATCCGGGTGCAGAGACCCTTGTGGTTCCGGCTGCGAGAACCCAGATATAGATTATATTTTTCAGGTCCGACGGGCCAGTGACGGAGTTTAATGAAATGCAGAGCCAGAACCGTTTTTTTGACGATCTTTCGAAAGTGTTGAACGGTCTTGCAGGGACCGTGGCTGGCGTCGGACGCGAAGCCGAATCCAGTGCCCGCGAACGGGCCAAGGAATGGTTTGGCGGGATGGACTTTGTCTCGCGCGACGAATTCGACGCGGTAAAGGAAATGGCTGCCAAGGCGCGGGCCGAAGCAGACGCGCTGAAGAAACGGGTCGATGCCCTGGAAAAGGCCGCGTCCGCTCCGGCAAGCAAGCCTGCAACGAAACGCGCGACTGCGGGCAAGGCGAGCGGGCAAAAAGCTGCTGCTCCGAAACCGGCCGCGCGCAAGTCCGCTCCCCCCAAAACCGGCGACTGAATCCCGCCCGGTCGGGCGTTCATTATCCACAGCGTTCCCACAATCAATGTGACGGCTGGCAGCGCCTTGCCTTGCCCTGATCCGGTGCTTGCGCCACTAAGCGTCTAGTTACAAAGGATCTGGAAACCGTAATGCTTGACGACCAATGGGAAGAGCTTGATCAGGACGAAGCGCCGCCCGTGGATATGCTGGCGGCCTTTTTCGAGGCGCGCGGCTGGTCGGTCAATCATGTCGGCGACGACGAGCTTTCGGTCGAGATAAAGGGCAACTGGACGAGCTATCAGATGCGCGCGATCTGGCGGGACGAGGATCATGTCCTCCAGATTCTGCTGTTGCCGGAGATCCGCGTTCCGGATGAGAAGAAAACGGCCATTTACGAAACATTGGGGCTGATCAACGAGCAGCTCTGGCTAGGTCATTTTGATCTGTGGTCGAACAATAATATATTGTTGTTCCGCCATGCCACCCTGCTCGGCGGGAGCGGATTGCTGGGTCTGGATCAGGCGCAGACGATTGTCGATTTGGCGATCGAGGAATGGGAGAGATTTTATCCCGTCTTCCAGTTTGTCCTGTGGAGCGACAAGAGCCCCCAGGATGCGATTGCCCATGCGATGGTCGATACCGCCGGCGAAGCCTGATCCTGTGCCCGCCGCCTGTCTCGATGCTCATGTATTTTGATATTATTTGGTGACCGCAGAAAACGCCTCGTCGGCTCTCGCCTCAGAGATTGTCTCCGCGCAGGTCGAACACCATCTTGCGATCGCTTTCCGGAATCAGGCCTTCCAGAACATGCCAGAAGCCGCTCACGGATTCCTGTCCTGCAGAAACATAGGCGGACGAAAGTCTTTGCCGCAATTGCCGAAACAGTTCGGCCTCCAGATCAGCACCCTTTTCTGTCAGGCGCAGCAATTTCTGCCGCCGGTCGAGAACGCCGGGGGACGTCAGGATGAACTGCCGGTCCTGCAATTCCTTCAGCACGCGGCCGAGCGACTGTTTGGTGATCGCCAGCAATTTAAGCAATTCGCCGACGGTCAGACCAGGCTGGCGGGCTATGAAATATAGAGCGCGGTGATGCGCCCGGCCCAGGCCCTGCGTTGCCAGTTCCCGGTCGATCGCATTGGTCAGTCTGGTATAGCCGAAATACAGCAGTTCGATGCCACGGCGCACTTCGTCTTCACGCAGAAAAAGCGGCGAGGCTCCGGGGGAAATTGCGGTGCGAGATACGTCAGTCATGTTGACGTATCTTGACAGGCTGATTAGGGGATTGCAAGACAATTGGATATGCTTCCAATTCTTCCATTGGTGGGCATGAATTACAGCGAAAGCGGCATATATGGCAGACAATCAAAACCTGGAATTCAAGCTGGAGCCGAGCGCGACGCCGGTGATGGCAAGCGAGCGGTCTCGGCTGTTGGAAAATCCGGGCTTCGGGACCCTGTTCACCGACCATATGGCCATGATCCGCTATAGCGAAGCGCAAGGCTGGCACGATGCCAGGATCACCAAACGGGAGCCGATCCTGATGGATCCCGCTTCCTCGGTGCTCCATTATGCCCAGGAAATATTCGAGGGGATGAAGGCTTACCGTCTCGCCGATGGCAGCACGGCCCTCTTTCGCCCCGAAGCAAATGCAAAACGGTTCCAGGCGTCGGCACGGCGTATGGCGATGCCGGAATTGCCGCAACAGGCCTTTCTCGATTCTGTCGAGGCGCTGGTCGATATCGACCGCGACTGGTTCCCTTCGGTCGAGGGCGGCTCCCTCTATCTCCGTCCCTTCATGTTCGCGAGCGAAGTGTTTCTGGGCGTTCGCCCGGCCAAGGAATATCTGTATCTGGTGATTGCTTCCCCCGCGGGCGGCTATTTCAAGAGCGGCGCCTCGGCGATCACGATCTGGGTGTCTGAGGATTACAGCCGGGCAGCGCCGGGCGGTACCGGTGCGGCCAAATGCGGCGGCAATTATGCCGGCAGCCTCATTGCACAGGCGGAAGCCATCGAAAAGGAATGCGATCAGGTCGTTTTCCTGGATGCCGCCGAACATAAATGGGTGGAAGAACTGGGCGGTATGAATCTGTTTTTCGCAATGGATGACGGCAGGCTTATCACCCCGCCTCTCGGTGGAACCATCCTGCCCGGCATCACTCGCGATTCGATCATGACCCTCGCTCGGGAAGAGGGACTGACCGTGGTCGAGGAACCCTATTCCATCGACCGATGGGAGGCCGATGCCGCCAGTGGCAAGCTGGTTGAAACCTTTGCTTGCGGGACGGCAGCGGTTGTGACTGCAGTCGGTACCGTACGGTCCCGCAAGGGTGAATTCACCATCGGCGGCGGTGGTCCCGGCCAGTTGACCGAAAAATTGAAGCGGCGGCTGGTTGATATACAGCGCGGCATTGCACCGGATAATCACGGCTGGGTCAAAAGACTGTTCGAAGCTTAGATATAACTGCCTCTTGCCCCCTGCGGGCAAACTGGATAATAGGCCCGTTCACCAGCGTGGCCCGCCAGAATGAGGCCCGCAAATATTGGGGTGTCGCCAAGTGGTAAGGCAGCGGCTTTTGATGCCGCCATGCGCAGGTTCGAATCCTGCCACCCCAACCAACTCCACAATGAAGAAAGCGATTTTCCTCTGGCCGCGATCCATTGCGGGGTGCTGATGGCTGCGTTCAGTGCTTAGTAAAGGCTTAATATATATCTGCTATTCTGGTGGCTGAACGGTGGGGGATATTTATCGCACCATTGGGAGCAGTCTTTGGAACTCAGAAAATTTACCGCCGAAAAGAAATATGCGCCACATAGAGACTTTGCGATTATCGTAATATTCTATCTGATCACATTGGGCGGATCCCACGCTCTCAATGGATTTGAGCAAATTGTTATATTTACAGAGCAGCATGAACACTGGCAGTTCGATGAATTTCTGACCGGATTGCTGCTGCTCCCGATTGCGCTGGGCGTTTTCGCAGTGCGCCGACTTATTGAAGCGAAGCAGGAATTGAAGCTCCGGCTGTTGGCCGAGAAAAAGGCCAATGAAATGGCCCTGCACGATCCGCTGACCGGGCTGGCCAACCGCCGCAAGGCAAATATGGAGATAGAATCCGCGCTGGAGAATGCAGCGCGCGCGCCGGTCACCTTGCTTGCCATTGACCTCAACCGGTTCAAACCGGTCAACGATCTGTACGGCCATCTGGCTGGCGACCAGTTGCTGCTTGCGGTTGGTGAGCGGTTGAAAACTGCTGTCGGCAATGAGGGGTTGGTCTGCCGGAAATCGACCGGCAGCAGAGACTGCCCTTTCCCGAACTGGCCGCAGACGCGGGCGACAGAATCCGGGAGCCCTTGCCCCGGGCCAATCCCGGAATCGTCCAGCAGGGTCGCTGCTATGTGACGATGGACGAACGCAACTGTTTCAAGGGCCTGTCGGTGGTCAGCGTCGGGATTGGCGGCAACGGCGGCAATGTCGGCGGCGGGGTGGGCCGGGTTTTGCAGGCCGTTACCCCGGAAGTCCCCGACCGCGACTATGTGAAACAGGCGATGATCAGGCCGCTCGCTCCCGCCGAATGATCAGTCCTGATCGCTGAGCAGGTGCATCACCACGGGTGCGGCCTGCAGGCTTGCCGAACTGGACAGGGCTGCCAGACTTTTGAGGACGTTGCATTCGCGGCTGTCATGGGTGACCATCGACAGCAGCACCGAGCCTTCCGAGGTTTTCTCGGTCTGGATCAGACTCTCGATGGAAACATCGGCATCACGCATCGCCGCGGTAATCTCGGCCAGCACGCCCGGCCTGTCGGCGACGATGAAGCGGACATAGCTTTTGCCGACCCGGTTGCCACTTTCTGCGCGCTCGCAAGGTTCCATCTGGCTGGCTGGCGTGGCAAATACGGTGCCGGCATCGCCTCTGGCAATGTCGATCAGATCGGCGACCACCGCCGATGCCGTCGGGCCTTCGCCGGCTCCGGCACCCTGGAACATCAGGCGGCCGGAGAAATTGCCTTCCGCCACCACGGCGTTGGTTGCGCCGTCGATATGCGCCAGCGGATGGCTTTCCGGCACCAGATAGGGATTGACCCGCTGGAATAGCTTACCGTCATCAATGCGCGCCATGCCCAGCAGACGAATACGATAGCCCAGAGCCTTGGCCTGGCCGATATCCGCCGCCATGATGTTGCGAATGCCGTCGATTTCCACGCCTTCGAAGTCGAGCGCCTTGCCGAAAGACAGGGCGGAGAGAATCGCCAGCTTGTGCGCTGCGTCGACACCATCAATGTCAAATCCCGGATCAGCCTCGGCATAGCCTATGGCCTGGGCTTCCTTCAGCACGTCGTCAAACGCGTGCCCGTGCTTTTCCATTTCGGTCAGGATATAATTGGAGGTGCCGTTGAGAATGCCGTAAACCCGTTCGATCCGATTGGCCGATGCACCGTCCCGCAGTCCCTTGATCACCGGGATGCCCCCGGCAACCGCCGCTTCATAGCGCAGGGAGAGATTGCCCGCTTCGGCGGTCTTCGCCAGTTCCATCCCGTGGTGGGCGATCATCGCCTTGTTGGCGGTGACAAAGGATTTACCGGCTGCCAGACTCTTGCGCGCGAGTTCGAGCGCGGTGCCGTCGGCTCCGCCGATCATTTCCACCACGCAATCGACATCCGCCTGTTCGGTCAGTGCCGCAGGCGTATCGAACCATGGATAGGCGGAAAGATCAATGCCGCGGTCACGAGTGCGGTCACGAGCGGAAACGGCAGATACGACAATAGGCCGACCGGCCCGTTGTTCGATCATGGCACCATTTTCTTCGATAAGCCGGATCACTCCGGTTCCGACGGTGCCCAGTCCAGCGAGCGCGATGCGAAGCGGAGCGGTCATGGTCAATTGCCTCTTTGATTCAGGGTAAGATTGAAGGCGCCTTATTAGCGCCGCCTTTGACGAAAGCCAGTACTAGTTGGGCTGGATCAGACGGATCAGGGCTGACGCGATCTCGGACAGGCGCCGAGGTCATTGAGCACCATCTGATAGTCTGCGCGCGCCTGCTGGGCATTGGCGGGCGTATCGCTGGCCACCGTGCCGGCCGGCAATTGACGGGGCAGGAAACAGGCGAGCCGGTACCACAGCAGGCTGTTTCTGACCGGTGCCCGGGCGGCTTCATCGACAATTTCGCCAAGCGATACGGCCCAGAATTTCCGCTGGCCCTGCCGTTTCAGCACGGTGATCGAAATCGGCGTTCCGCTTTCCGTTTCGATGAATATCTGCGTTTCACCTTCGCCGATCACCGTGCCGGGAACATGAAAAGCGCTGGCGACCCGGGAAATGGCCGGGGGTGCGTTGCGGTCCAGCAGCTCGCGGACCACCGATCTGACGCGCTGTTCGCGATCCGGCGTCCAGGCGATCTGGGCATCCTTCGCGATCAGCTGGACATCGTCACTGCCGCCGCCGGGCGTGCGGCGGGCAAAAATAATGAACGGCTGTTTCTTGATTTTTGGAGCCCGTCCGCGTGCGTCCAGAGGCAGGTCGACGACATAGCGAATCGTCTCTCCAACCCCTCCCTGACCCCGAATCAGGGCATTGGTGGCAGCCACAATATAAAAGCGCTGGGTTCCCGGAGGGGCATTCGGAGCTCGTTCCGGATCGACTTTTATCGCCTCTTTGACGGTAATATGAATAATGATAGGCGCATCTGTGCTGAGGTCCGCTATGTCCGCATATTGGAGCGGATCGCTCGCCTCCATGACCTGCGAGAAGGCTGGAAATACAGCAATCTGGGGGGCAATAAGACCGAGGGTAAAAAGCAAAAAGGAGCGCATGATTTTCTCTGAAACAGGAATTGGGATGGCGGATTTTAGCCCTTATTTTGGTTCTTTAACAGCTTAATCGATGCTGAACCAACAAAGCGATTGCCTGTCTGGGAGTAGCGCGTTAAAACAAATTTAAGACAGCTTTCAAGCGAACGAAAAGTGGTCATGGGGATAAAGGGTCGCGACGGTTTCCGAACCTCGCGCTTTTTGTTTGGAACTTCAGCAATGGAGTAACATGCCTTGTGATGGGGAAAAAGGAGTTACATTTCTGAATGGCTTATGCTGACCAAGAGATGAGTTCGAACAAGGTCATATCGATTGTCCTTGTCGTCATCATCCATCTGTTACTTGGCTATGCGCTGGTCACCGGCCTAGCCTATACTGCCGTCAAGAAGGTTGCCTCGCAGCTGGACATGATCGACATTGATGAAGAAGAGCCGCCAGAACCGGAAGAGCCACCACCACCTCCACCCGAGCAGCCGATTGAGCCACCTCCTGTGGTCTCACCTCCACCGATCGTTGCTCCTGTGGTTGCTCCGCGTCCGGTGATTCAGTCGGTTCCCACGGCACCGCCGCGGCCGGCACCGGTCGTTGCGACGCCGGCACCGCCTCCGCCGCCACCGCCTCCTCCGCCCCAACGGGCGACCCCGGAGCCGCGGGGCAATCCTGGAAGCTGGGCCAATGCGAACGACTATCCTTCGCGGGCCCTGCGTGAAGAACGGGAAGGCACGACGCGTTTCCGGCTGACCGTAAATGCTGATGGCCGGGTATCCGATTGTCAGATCACAGGTTCTAGCGGCCATGCTGATCTGGATGAGGCTGCCTGTAAAAACCTGACGCGGCGTGCGCGCTTCAGGCCTGCTCTGGACGCGAACGGCAATCCGACAACCGGATCCTATTCCAACGCCGTTCGTTGGCAGATACCTAAATAATGTATATTGGGAGGGGCGCTTCGAGATGCCCTTCCCGCAACAGTTTTTTTGCAATTAGTTTATCCTGAGGGGAATGTTAAAATGTTGACTGAAATTTTGGCCGCTGCAGCCACTCCACCAAAAAATGCGTTCGGTTTTATCGAAGCAATGGAACAGGGCGGCGTTATCGCCTGGTCCGTTCTGGCAATTCTGACGATCATGTCCGTTTCTTCTTTCTACATCCTGTTTTCGAAATTGTTCGAACAGAACAAGATCATGAAGCAGGGCCAAGCCATGCGCTCCAATTTCTGGCGCGCAGGAACGCTCAAGGAAGGCGCTGCGAAGCTCGACAAGAACTCCGCTTACCGTCAGATCGTCGATGACGCGATCAAGGCCGACGCCGACCATGCCAAGTTGACCGATCCGGTTGAAGCGCATGACTGGCTGCACGGATCGATCGAACGGTCGCAAGATCTGATCAAGTCGAAACTGGCAACGGGCCTGCCATGGTTGGCAACCGTTGGCGCAACATCGCCATTCATCGGACTGTTCGGTACGGTTATCGGCATCTATCGCGCTCTGATCAAAATCGGCATCGCCGGCCAGGCATCGATCGACGCGGTTGCTGGCCCGGTTGGTGAAGCACTGATCATGACCGCTCTTGGTCTTGGTGTGGCTGTTCCTGCTGTTCTGGCCTATAACTGGCTGCAGGGCCGCAACAAGCGGATCGCCGAACAGCTTGCTGCATTCTCCAATGACGTTCTGGGCTATATGGCTTCGGACGGTGGTGTTAAGCCGATCGCAACGACTGCTGGTGGCGTAAAGACCGCTCCAGCTCCTGCGAAGCCTGCTGCACCTGCTGTAAAGAAATAAGTCGAGGGCCGGGTTCGCCAGCCGCCATTGCGGCGGGCAGCCCGGCCAACGCACGACGAGAGGGCTTTCGCTCTCTTTAGATGGTTTAGTTTTGAGAGGATAAAATCCTATGGCGATGAATGTTGGGGGCGGTGGCGGAGAGGAAACTCCTCTATCCGACATTAATACTACCCCACTCGTGGACGTTATGCTGGTCCTGCTGATCATTTTCTTGATCGCGGTCCCTGTGGTTATCCAGACCGTAAAGCTTGAACTGCCGGTGCTTCCCTTTGAAGTGACCACAACCAAGCGTGAAAATGTGCTGCTGTCGATAACGACAACCGATGCCGCAGGACGTGACCCGGGTGATCCCGAATATTCAGGTGCCACTCCTGGTGGTAACTGTCGCGTTTACTGGAACACGACCCCGGTGGATTCCACTGAACTGGTTACCAAGGCGGTGAAGCAGCTCGAGGATCAGATTGAAGCCTTTGGCGGAGTCGAGAATATGACGCCGGAAGATATGCCCGAAGTGCATATTCGCGGTGACATCAACACCCCCTACAAGTGCATCGGTGGTGCGATTTATACCATGCAGCGCGCAGGCTTTGCCAAAGTGGGCTTTATTTCCACCCCGATTGTCGTCGAATAGTTCCGACCGGCAGCTGAAGATTATAGAGTTAAGGAGACGCACGAATGGCTATGAGTGGCGGAAAAGATGATGGCGAGCCAATGATGGAGATGAACACGACGCCGCTCATCGACGTCCTGTTGGTTCTTCTCATCATGTTCATCATCACAATCCCTGTGCAGACGCACGCGGTGAAAATTGATCTTCCGGTTTCGGACGATTCTCCGCAGGACGAACCGATCATTGATCCGGTCAAAAATCGTCTGGGGATTACGGCAACAAACCAGGTGATCTGGAACGATACCCCGGTATCGCTGAATCAGGTAAAACAATATCTGGCGCAGACCAAATCGATGGTTCCCGAGCCGGAACTTCAGTTCCAGCCTGATCCGCTGAGCGCCTATCTGACCACCGACCGGACCCTGGCGGTGATCAAGGACAGCGGCGTAACCAAATTCGGCTTCGTTGGTAACGAACAATATGGCAGCTTCAACAAGGCCAGCCGCGCGCCGAACTAGGTTGCTACACAGAAATAGAACGGGGCTGCGATCTGGTATCGCGGCCCTTTTTTTGTGTCCAATCTTCCCATGGAGGGGGATTATCCCACGGTTTTGATGTCACCCTCCAGCCGCCGTCGCATTGAGCGCGCCAGCCGAGCCTGACAGCCTGCAGTCCAGTCTATGCTGTGCAGGTTCATGGCCTGCCCGGTTATGCCGAAGCGGGGCTGAGCCTCAAAGGTAGAGGCATCACACAGGGGAGGCGGGCTGCGGGTAGTGCGCGCTGCCGGGCCTAGATCTGAACGGGGGCCTTCGGCCGACTGGTCTCCGCGCTGCTAAACTGCAGCTCCGCCAGCCGGGCATAGAGACCGTTTTTGGCGATCAGGCTGTCATGGTCGCCCTGTTCGACAATCCTGCCCTCGTCCATCACGATGATCCGGTCCGCTGACCGTACCGTTGCCAGCCGATGAGCGATGACGATGGTCGTCCGGTCCTGCATCAGATGATCGAGCGCATCCTGCACAAGCTTTTCACTTTCCGCATCCAGCGCCGAGGTTGCTTCGTCCAGCAGAAGGATCGGTGTGTTGCGCAGCAGCGCCCGGGCGATCGAAATCCGCTGACGCTGTCCCCCGGACAGGCGCGTGCCTGCTTCGCCCATGAAACTGTCGAGCCCGTCGGGCAGGGCGCGGAGAAATTTCTCGGCATTGGCGACGCGCGCCGCTTCCCAGATTTCCTCATCGGTCGCTTCCCATTTGCCATAGCGCAGATTGTCGCGGGCGGAGGCGGCAAATAATACGGTTTCCTGAGGGACCAGTGCCATGCGCTGCCTGATCTCGGCCGGGTCAGCCGAGGGCAGGGCGACGCCGTCGATACGCACCGAACCGGCCTGCGGATCATAGAAGCGCTGGGCGAGCTGGAACAGGGTGGATTTTCCGGCCCCGGACGGCCCGACCACCGCAACCGTCTCGCCAGGCGATACGGTCAGCGAGAAATTGCGGAGCGCCTGCGCGTCGGGCCGCGTCGGATAGGCGAAGCTGACATTGTCGAACGCGATCTGACCGCGCGAAGGCTCGGGCAGGGCAATCGGATTCGCTGGTGCGGCGATACCCGGCTTTTCGGACAGCAGTTCCGCCAGACGGCCGGCAGCACCCGCTCCGCGCAGCAGGTCGCCATAGACTTCGGTGAGGGCACCAAAAGCGCCGGCAACGAGGCCGCCGGTAAGCACGAAGGCAGCAATCGTCCCGCCCGATATGGTCCCTTCGGCAACACCGATTGCGCCGCGCCACATCAGCATGGTGATGCCGGTGAAAATCAGGCCGATGACGATCGCGGTCATCGCCGCGCGCAGGCGGATCCGCCTTTTGGCGGTATCAAATGTACTTTCGACAGCGCCGCGGAACCGTTCATGTTCCCGGTCCTGCTGGCCAAAGGCCTGGACGATTTTCATGGCGCCCAGGGTTTCCGCGATCATTGCACCCACATCCGCTACCCGGTCCTGGCTGGAGCGGGAGACATTGGTGAGCTTCCGGCCGATAAAGACGATCGGCAGCACGATGACGGGAATCGCCAAAAGCAGGCCAGCCGTCAGGGCCGGAGCGAGAGTGAACAGATAGATGATCCCGCCGAGGCCGATCACGATATTGCGAAGCGCGACCGATACGGTTGTCCCGACCACCTGTTCGATCACCGCCGTATCCGACGTCATCCGCGAAGCGATTTCCGAGGGTCGGTTTTCCTCGAAAAAGCCAGGCGCCAGCCGCAGCAGATTGTTCTGAACGGCGAGCCGGATATCCGCGACCACCCGTTCTCCCAGCCAGCTGACAAAATAGAAGCGGAAAGCGGTGGCGACAGCCAGAACCGCGACAATCCCCAGCAGACCCTGAAAATAAGGCGCGACATTGCCGTTCCCTGCTATGAAGCCCTTGTCGATAATGGTTTTGAAGCCCGCCGGGATCGCCAGCGTCGCCGTGGCCGAGACCAGCAGGGCAAGCAGCGCCAGGGAAATCTGCTTGGGATAGTTGACCGCCCGTTCAAAAACCATCCGCAGGTTGCCGATCTTTTTGAGCGATGCGGGAGGGGCGTCCGGTTCGGGAGAAATCGTTTTGTCGTTCATAAAAAGCGCCTAGCAGCCCGTCCTATTTGTCACAATCAAAGGTTTGTACCGATACCCCCGGCGCGCCCCGTTTCTCCAAGATGGCGATGATGAAAAAAATGCCAAGGCACGAAGTAATCTTATTCTGACGCGCCTCGGATATAATCAGCGCCATAAGGCTGGCCAAGCGCCCAAAAATTGTTAAAAGTACAAGGGTTTCGGGCACAAGCGGCCCTGACGATTCGCGTAATTTCTCGATCAAGGATGCCGCCCTGTGAATCAGATTGCTTCAAAAGGTCAGCTGCGCATGTCCCTGTTGCGGTGGATATTGTTCATCGTCCCGATCACCGTATTGCTCGGATTTGCGTTCAGCCAGTTTGCCAATAGCGGTGACGAAAACCGCTGGTTCCAGGCCCTGGCCAAACCCGCCGCTCAGCCGCCGGGATGGGCCTTTGGGGCCGCCTGGGCACTGCTCTACGCGATGATGGGCACGGCCTTTGCGATGGTGCTGCACGCGCGGGGAGCGCCTTTGCGCGCTCCTGCGATCATCCTGTATCTGGTGCAATATGCCCTCAACCTGTTCTGGCCGATTCTGTTTTTCGGCATGCACCAGGTGACAGCCGCTTTCTGGTTTCTTGTCATCATCTTCCTGCTGGCGCTGGCCACGACGCTGGTTTTTGGCCGGGTTCGCAAGGCCGCCGCCTGGCTGATGGTGCCCTATCTCGCATGGCTCTGTTTCGCCGCGGCGCTCAATAAAGAGATCGACTGGCTCAATCCGGGTGCAGAGACCCTTGTGGTTCCGGCTGCGAGAACCCAGATATAGATTATATTTTTCAGGTCCGACGGGCCAGTGACGGAGTTTAATGAAATGCAGAGCCAGAACCGTTTTTTTGACGATCTTTCGAAAGTGTTGAACGGTCTTGCAGGGACCGTGGCTGGCGTCGGACGCGAAGCCGAATCCAGTGCCCGCGAACGGGCCAAGGAATGGTTTGGCGGGATGGACTTTGTCTCGCGCGACGAATTCGACGCGGTAAAGGAAATGGCTGCCAAGGCGCGGGCCGAAGCAGACGCGCTGAAGAAACGGGTCGATGCCCTGGAAAAGGCCGCGTCCGCTCCGGCAAGCAAGCCTGCAACGAAACGCGCGACTGCGGGCAAGGCGAGCGGGCAAAAAGCTGCTGCTCCGAAACCGGCCGCGCGCAAGTCCGCTCCCCCCAAAACCGGCGACTGAATCCCGCCCGGTCGGGCGTTCATTATCCACAGCGTTCCCACAATCAATGTGACGGCTGGCAGCGCCTTGCCTTGCCCTGATCCGGTGCTTGCGCCACTAAGCGTCTAGTTACAAAGGATCTGGAAACCGTAATGCTTGACGACCAATGGGAAGAGCTTGATCAGGACGAAGCGCCGCCCGTGGATATGCTGGCGGCCTTTTTCGAGGCGCGCGGCTGGTCGGTCAATCATGTCGGCGACGACGAGCTTTCGGTCGAGATAAAGGGCAACTGGACGAGCTATCAGATGCGCGCGATCTGGCGGGACGAGGATCATGTCCTCCAGATTCTGCTGTTGCCGGAGATCCGCGTTCCGGATGAGAAGAAAACGGCCATTTACGAAACATTGGGGCTGATCAACGAGCAGCTCTGGCTAGGTCATTTTGATCTGTGGTCGAACAATAATATATTGTTGTTCCGCCATGCCACCCTGCTCGGCGGGAGCGGATTGCTGGGTCTGGATCAGGCGCAGACGATTGTCGATTTGGCGATCGAGGAATGGGAGAGATTTTATCCCGTCTTCCAGTTTGTCCTGTGGAGCGACAAGAGCCCCCAGGATGCGATTGCCCATGCGATGGTCGATACCGCCGGCGAAGCCTGATCCTGTGCCCGCCGCCTGTCTCGATGCTCATGTATTTTGATATTATTTGGTGACCGCAGAAAACGCCTCGTCGGCTCTCGCCTCAGAGATTGTCTCCGCGCAGGTCGAACACCATCTTGCGATCGCTTTCCGGAATCAGGCCTTCCAGAACATGCCAGAAGCCGCTCACGGATTCCTGTCCTGCAGAAACATAGGCGGACGAAAGTCTTTGCCGCAATTGCCGAAACAGTTCGGCCTCCAGATCAGCACCCTTTTCTGTCAGGCGCAGCAATTTCTGCCGCCGGTCGAGAACGCCGGGGGACGTCAGGATGAACTGCCGGTCCTGCAATTCCTTCAGCACGCGGCCGAGCGACTGTTTGGTGATCGCCAGCAATTTAAGCAATTCGCCGACGGTCAGACCAGGCTGGCGGGCTATGAAATATAGAGCGCGGTGATGCGCCCGGCCCAGGCCCTGCGTTGCCAGTTCCCGGTCGATCGCATTGGTCAGTCTGGTATAGCCGAAATACAGCAGTTCGATGCCACGGCGCACTTCGTCTTCACGCAGAAAAAGCGGCGAGGCTCCGGGGGAAATTGCGGTGCGAGATACGTCAGTCATGTTGACGTATCTTGACAGGCTGATTAGGGGATTGCAAGACAATTGGATATGCTTCCAATTCTTCCATTGGTGGGCATGAATTACAGCGAAAGCGGCATATATGGCAGACAATCAAAACCTGGAATTCAAGCTGGAGCCGAGCGCGACGCCGGTGATGGCAAGCGAGCGGTCTCGGCTGTTGGAAAATCCGGGCTTCGGGACCCTGTTCACCGACCATATGGCCATGATCCGCTATAGCGAAGCGCAAGGCTGGCACGATGCCAGGATCACCAAACGGGAGCCGATCCTGATGGATCCCGCTTCCTCGGTGCTCCATTATGCCCAGGAAATATTCGAGGGGATGAAGGCTTACCGTCTCGCCGATGGCAGCACGGCCCTCTTTCGCCCCGAAGCAAATGCAAAACGGTTCCAGGCGTCGGCACGGCGTATGGCGATGCCGGAATTGCCGCAACAGGCCTTTCTCGATTCTGTCGAGGCGCTGGTCGATATCGACCGCGACTGGTTCCCTTCGGTCGAGGGCGGCTCCCTCTATCTCCGTCCCTTCATGTTCGCGAGCGAAGTGTTTCTGGGCGTTCGCCCGGCCAAGGAATATCTGTATCTGGTGATTGCTTCCCCCGCGGGCGGCTATTTCAAGAGCGGCGCCTCGGCGATCACGATCTGGGTGTCTGAGGATTACAGCCGGGCAGCGCCGGGCGGTACCGGTGCGGCCAAATGCGGCGGCAATTATGCCGGCAGCCTCATTGCACAGGCGGAAGCCATCGAAAAGGAATGCGATCAGGTCGTTTTCCTGGATGCCGCCGAACATAAATGGGTGGAAGAACTGGGCGGTATGAATCTGTTTTTCGCAATGGATGACGGCAGGCTTATCACCCCGCCTCTCGGTGGAACCATCCTGCCCGGCATCACTCGCGATTCGATCATGACCCTCGCTCGGGAAGAGGGACTGACCGTGGTCGAGGAACCCTATTCCATCGACCGATGGGAGGCCGATGCCGCCAGTGGCAAGCTGGTTGAAACCTTTGCTTGCGGGACGGCAGCGGTTGTGACTGCAGTCGGTACCGTACGGTCCCGCAAGGGTGAATTCACCATCGGCGGCGGTGGTCCCGGCCAGTTGACCGAAAAATTGAAGCGGCGGCTGGTTGATATACAGCGCGGCATTGCACCGGATAATCACGGCTGGGTCAAAAGACTGTTCGAAGCTTAGATATAACTGCCTCTTGCCCCCTGCGGGCAAACTGGATAATAGGCCCGTTCACCAGCGTGGCCCGCCAGAATGAGGCCCGCAAATATTGGGGTGTCGCCAAGTGGTAAGGCAGCGGCTTTTGATGCCGCCATGCGCAGGTTCGAATCCTGCCACCCCAACCAACTCCACAATGAAGAAAGCGATTTTCCTCTGGCCGCGATCCATTGCGGGGTGCTGATGGCTGCGTTCAGTGCTTAGTAAAGGCTTAATATATATCTGCTATTCTGGTGGCTGAACGGTGGGGGATATTTATCGCACCATTGGGAGCAGTCTTTGGAACTCAGAAAATTTACCGCCGAAAAGAAATATGCGCCACATAGAGACTTTGCGATTATCGTAATATTCTATCTGATCACATTGGGCGGATCCCACGCTCTCAATGGATTTGAGCAAATTGTTATATTTACAGAGCAGCATGAACACTGGCAGTTCGATGAATTTCTGACCGGATTGCTGCTGCTCCCGATTGCGCTGGGCGTTTTCGCAGTGCGCCGACTTATTGAAGCGAAGCAGGAATTGAAGCTCCGGCTGTTGGCCGAGAAAAAGGCCAATGAAATGGCCCTGCACGATCCGCTGACCGGGCTGGCCAACCGCCGCAAGGCAAATATGGAGATAGAATCCGCGCTGGAGAATGCAGCGCGCGCGCCGGTCACCTTGCTTGCCATTGACCTCAACCGGTTCAAACCGGTCAACGATCTGTACGGCCATCTGGCTGGCGACCAGTTGCTGCTTGCGGTTGGTGAGCGGTTGAAAACTGCTGTCGGCAATGAGGGGTTGGTCAGCCGGATCGGCGGCGATGAATTCTGCGCGATGCTCAGCGGAATCGCATCTCGCGATCAGCTGATAAGCAGGGTGGAAAAGCTGTCTTTAATCTTCGAACAACCGTTTGATCTGGGTGACCGATCGGTCTCGGTCAGCGCCAGCATCGGTGTTGTAACGACCAACATACCGGGCACTTCGGTAGATGCGCTGCTCGCGCAGGCCGATGCGGCCATGTATCGCGGCAAGGGAACAGGCGGCAACGCCGTTTCATTTTTCGAGGCCGGTATGGAACTCGCGGCGATCCAGCGTGCCCAGATTGAAAGCGATTTGTGCAAGGCAATTGCGGACGGGAAAATCAAGCCCTTCTACCAGCCGCTGGTGGATCTCCGGGACGGCAGAATACTTGGTTTCGAGGCCTTGGCCCGCTGGCATATGGCAGACGGAACAATGCGGATGCCGGATGATTTTATCGCCATTGCCGAGGAATCTGGTCTGATCTCCGATCTCTTTTTTGCGGTCTTGAAGGCTGCCGCACTTGAGGCAAAGAACTGGCCGGACGAGCTGCATCTGGCGGTAAACCTGTCTCCCGTTCAATTTGGTGACGACTGGCTGGTAGAGCGCATATTGCAAACTTTGCTCGACGCCGGCGTGGCACCGGGCCGGCTTGAGATAGAGATTACGGAAAGCGCCTGGTAAGCGATCTTGACGCTGCCCGTAACCTTATCCTGTCCCTTAAAAATCAGGGTATCAGCATATCTCTTGATGATTTTGGTACCGGATATTCTTCGCTCCGCCATCTGTCCGAGTTGCCGTTTGACAAGCTGAAAATCGACCGGTCATTCGTGCGTGGTATTGAAACAAATTCGGCGTCACAATCGATTGTCCGGGCGGTTACTGCCCTGGCTCACAATCTGGGACTGGAAGTGACCGCCGAGGGTGTTGAAACCTATGATAATGCGAGAAGCGTTATCGATTCCGGATGCGACATCGGGCAAGGCTTTCTCTATGGGCGGCCGAACGATAGCGGGCAGCTGGCCCTGGCCGACAGCCGCGCTGGCACGACCGACTCTGTGTCGGACGACCCTGCGCAAAACGCGCGCAACGACCAGGCCGCATAATCTGTCTGAGTAAGGCCGTCTGTGGGCGGCAGCGGTTCCCCAATCGCGTTCTGAAACCGCCTGGAATGTGCAGAGGCACCGTCCAGCCCTGTTTTTTTGACGAGGATTGGTTCGGCTGATCCGTCGGCTATTATTCCCAATCCGTTCCCTCTTTGCCGCTATGAAAGGCGACCTTGATGCCGCTGCCCGGATCAAATCCAAATTCTCGATAAACGGCTGATATGTAAATGATTGTAAATAGGGAATCGTATTTCTGGCAAAGTTTCTGGAAATAATAGTAAACGAAATAGGTTAATAGAAGCGTTCGCCGCGTTAAGGTTAGTGGATTGCTCGGAGGGTTGAAATGCGGGTAGCGATAGCGGATGGGGATCCGGAAATTATCGAATATTTGGGAAACATAGTGGAGGGACAAGGGAATATTTATTCCGGCTATGCTGACGGTACATCCCTTTCCAATGCATTGTTACGCGACACATTCGATCTGGTGATCCTCGACTGGAACATGCCTGGGAAGAACGGTATGCAAGTTCTGAAATGGATGGAAAGCGCAGTCGAAGACCGTCCTCCAGTCATCATGATGGCGAGCCGCACAGCCAAACAGGATATCAGTGATGCGCTGAATGCCGGTGCCGATGACTATATCACCAAGCCCGAGGACAGGAATGTAATCGCCGCCCGGATCAATGCCCTGTTGCGCAGAAATACCGGTGTGTCCGCCATGGAAAAGACAGCCCAATTCGGGAATTATTTGCTCGATCGCATCGAGCAGACTGTCCGCTTTTGCGACAAGGAAATTGCGCTGACAGCGAAGGAGTTCGAGCTTGCCGATCTGATGTTCCGCAATCGCGACCGAACCCTGTCACGGCGCTATATCATGGAAACGGTCTGGCGCACCAATGCCCATCTCGCGACCCGCACCCTCGACATGCATGTTTCACGCATCCGGTCGAAGCTGGTGCTGAAGCCCGAGAACGGATTCCGGATTTTTACGGTTTTCGGCTATGGCTACCGACTGGAGACGCTCGGCAACGGACGCTGACCAGGTTCGTGCGAGAACCGGCCGCCTATCGCGTCAGAGCGTAGTAGATCACATAGAGCCAGGAGAAAAATCCGTGGATAATCGCCCATAATATCGACTTGTGGGTGGTGAAGCTGATGGCAATGGCGAGAGCGCTGCCAAAACCGACTCCCTTGCTGACGATCTCCTTGCGGACATAGGTCGCGCCCCGTCTCATAGACGATTCTCCCGGTGCGTAATCTTCCGGCCGCATCCGTTCCGGTTTGATCTTCTCGGCCACGGTCAGGCGGCTTCCCGGGTGCGGTCGGATAGCTCCTGATTGAGCATTTCTGCCAGCAGGAAGGCCAACTCCAGCGACTGTGCTGCGTTGAGACGCGGGTCGCAATGGGTGTGATAGCGATCGCCAAGCGACGCATCGGTGATTGCCACGCCGCCACCGGTGCATTCGGTGACATTCTGGCCGGTCATCTCGCAATGGATACCGCCGGCAAACGTGCCTTCTGCCCGATGGACGGCGAAAAAGCCGCGCACTTCGGCAAGAATGCGGTCGAACGGCCGGGTCTTGTAGCCGCTGTCCGCCTTGATCACATTGCCATGCATCGGATCGCAGGACCAGATGACCGGATGGCCCTCGCGTTTCACCGCGCGAACGAGCGGTGCGAGACCGCTTTCCACCTTGTCGTGGCCAAAGCGCGAGATCAGGGTCATGCGCCCGGGTTCGCGCGCCGGATTGAGCGTGTCGAGCATTTTCAAGAGCGCGTCGGGGGTCAGCGACGGGCCGCATTTCATGCCGATCGGGTTGCCGATACCGCGCAGAAATTCGACATGGGCCGATCCCTCGAACCGGGTGCGGTCGCCGATCCACAGGAAATGGGCGCTGGTATCGAACCAGTCTCCGGTCAGGCTGTCCTGCCGGGTCAGGCACTGCTCATAGGGCAGCAGCAGCGCTTCGTGGCTGGTGTAGAAGGATGTCGCCTTCAGCTGCGGCACGGTGTCGGGATTGATCCCGCAGGCTTCCATGAATGCCAGTGCCTCGCTGATGCGGTCGGCCATTTCCTCGAATTTCTTGGCCCAGGGGCTGCGCGCCATGAAATCATGGGTCCAGCCATGGACCTGCTTCAGATTGGCATAGCCGCCGGTCGAGAAAGCGCGGAGCAGATTGAGCGTCGCGGCCGACTGGTTATAGGCGCGCACCATCCGCTCCGGATCCGGGTCGCGACGGCTGCTGTCGAACTCGATTCCGTTGATGATATCGCCGCGGTAGCTTGGCAGCTCGACACCATCCTGCACTTCGATATCGGAAGAGCGCGGCTTGGCGAACTGGCCTGCCATACGGCCGAGTTTCACCACCGGCAGTTTCGAGGCATAGGTCAGGACGACCGCCATCTGCAGGATGACGCGGAACGTGTCGCGGATATTGTTGGGATGAAATTCCGCAAAGCTTTCGGCGCAGTCGCCGCCCTGCAGCAGAAATGCCTTGCCCGCCGCCACTTCGGCCAGGTCCTGTTTCAGGCTGCGGGCTTCACCGGCAAACACCAGCGGCGGGTAACTGCCAAGCAGTCCCTCGGCTTCTGCCAGTTTGGCAGCGTCGGAATATTCGGGCATGTGCCGCCCTTCAAAATCCCGCCAGCTGTTTGCCGTCCAATTTGTCGCCATCAGAGCGCTCCGCTTCGTTTCCAGTAAAATCGAGAGCCTTTAGGCGGGAGTCAAGGGCAATGGCAAGGGAAACCCAACGTTGGTTGCCAGCGAAACTATCGGGAAACCGCCGTTGAAGCCTAGCCTGCCGGTTTTTTCTTCCAGCTGCCGCTGTTGCGGAATTCGGGTTTGATCTGGCTGACGTCTGGCAGATTCTGTCCGGCAAAGGCCTCGTCTCCGCCTCTGGCTTTGGCCTCGCTGCTATAGTCAGGAGCCTGGTATGATTGCGGCCTGTTGATATCCAGTCCCGGAGCAGGTCGATCATGCCGGCGGGCATTGTCTGCTGCCAACGCTGTCGCTCTCTCGGATTGCATGGCTTCGGCTTCGGCCTTGCGCCGGGCTGCTTCATAGGCTTTCTCGAGCGCGATCGGGTCGAGCGACGCGGCTGAGGGCGCGCCGCTGGCGACATCATAGCGGCGCGGCTTTGGAGCGGGCAACGGCTCTCCTCCGTGATACTGCTGACTGAAGGCCGTTGCCTTGCCGGCGTTGCCCTTCCAGCTGTAAAAGCGATGGGCACCGACCGTTCCGAGGAACCGCAGGCTTGGGGCCCAGTAGGGATAGACATAGCTGGCATGATAATGAGTCGCGGTACCGACCGTCGTATAGCTTTTGCCGGCAAGCGCTTCGGCAGCGACCTTGCGGGCCCGATCCCAGAAAAATTTTGCCGGTTTGCGGCGCAGCGAACCATCGCAGGTATAGGTGAACTGACAGCCGGTGGCACGTTCGCTTCCCTGATAGATCACGCCGCACACCGTGCTCGGATAGCTGGGATGGCGGACCCGGTTGAGGATCACCTGAGCGACGGCGCGCTGACCGGCATCGGGTTCCAGCCCCGCCTCATAATAGATCGCCTGGGCCAGGCAATAGAGAGCCCGGCTATTGTCGGTTGCCGTGCCGCGAAAGGCGGTCGGCTGGATGCTATGGGCCGGTGCCGCCAGATCACCGGCATCCATGTCCGACAAGGCGCCGGTCGATCCCGCTCCCGGATCAGCGAGAGGGTTGATGCCAAGGCCGCTATAATTTTTCGGTACTGCATAATCCGGATCGATGAAATAAAAGGCAGACCCGGCGAAATTTTCTTCGGCCCGCTCGACCGGTTGCAGGCGCGGGTCGCTCGGATTGATCTGCTGGGCATCAACGCTCGATGGCGGCATGGCCGTCGGTATCAGGATCAGGCTGATCAGGAAAAATGCCATCACAATCTTTTCGCGGCCTGTCATCTTCGCGAAGGAGAGGCGCTGATGCCACGCCGGGGAGGGCGCATTTTCCGGTTTTGGCTGCTCATCTGCCGCATCCCGGCCCACGGGTTCTGCACTCGCCACAGGCTCCGGCATGCTGCCAAGACCAAAGTCAGGCAGATGACGGCTCAGAGGAGGGACATAGGGTGGCGGGACGCGCATTGGTTTTCAAAATACCTGATTGGGCCCAAATGGGCGAAACAGGCGCGATATAGCCGGTTTGCCAAGGCACTGCGCGAGGCAAAACAGCGCTGTTCCATGATGGGACGCGGGTTCGCGACAGGTTAACCGGTTAACGGGGCTCGCCTTTCGCGCTGATTCACCAGATATTGCGCCACCATATAGCCGGCAATGCCGAATATTATCCCGCCGACAGCGGGGCCCACGACGATGCCGTCCAGTCCGTAAAATTCGCGACCTAGCCAGAGAAACGGGATGATACCGAGCGTGTTGCGGAGCCAGTTCATTGCTGTCGACCATGTCGGGCGCCCGAGATTGTTGCAGGCGGCATTGCCGATAAACAGCATTCCGTTGAAAAAGAAGAGCGGGGTTAACAGCAGCGCGAACAGCCAGAATACATGCCGTCCTTCGCCGACGAGATGGAAGGCATCGCTGATCGGTCCGCTGAGCAGATAGAGGACCGGCCAGATTATCATCGTGTAAGCGAGAGCGAAAAGGGTTGCTTGCTTGATCGTGGTGCGCACCCGGTCGAATTGCAATGCCCCGAAATTCTGGCCGATGATCGGGCCGATGGCGCCGGAAAGCGAGAACATCAGGCAAAAGGCGACCGGCACGACGCGGCCGACAACCGCGAATCCGGCAATCACATTGTCGGAATAATCGGCGATGAAGCGATAGGATATGAAACCGCCCACCGGCGTCGCAATATTGGTCAATATGGCGGGTACCAGTATTGCCATGATGGACGGAATATCTCTGCGAAAACCGGGCACGGAAAAGCGGTCGAACCCGCCATAGTCTCTGACGATCGGAGAGATCGCGAATAGCGCTGATATAATAGCGGCGCAGGCGCTGGCGACCGCAGCACCGTTGATTCCCCAGTCAAAGCCGAAAATGAAAATCGGATCCAGAATCGCGTTGGTAATGCCCATGCTGAGCGTCACGTTCATTGCTCGCCGGGCTGCCCCATGGGCCCGCAGAAAGCCGGAGCAAACCATCGCCGCAACGCTGAACGGCAGGAAAGGCGCAAATATTCGGATATAGCCGGTAGCGGCCTGATTGGCAGCGCCGTCGGCCCCGGCCAGATGGAGAATGTTCGGGGCAAAAAGGAAAAACAGGGCGGCGAGCGGTACCACAAACATCATGCTCAGTATCAGAATATTGGTCAGATAGCGCCGCGCCCGGTCGGGATCGCCCTGGCCGATGTGCCGGGATGCTAGCGCGCTGGTGGCGATCATCAGGCCGATGTGAAAGGCGGTTGCGAAAAACAGGATGGTCGCGGCAAAACCCATGGCGGCGGTCAGTGAACTGTCCGCCAGTTGGGCGATATAAAACAGATCGGCGAAGTCGACGATGAACATGGTCAGCAGACCAATGCTGGCGGTCAGGGACATGGTTGTTATATGCCGCAGCGGGCTGCCGGTCAGGAATATGGCGGGTTGCGTCGCGATATTATCTGTTCCACTGCAAATCGCCTGGCCGGAACTGGCAATGGCGGGAGAGATATTTTTGCCTTATAGGCTTTTGCCAAGGGGTCAAATCATCTCTAGTGGAAAATGATGTTTGGGGAGCTTGGGATGATCTATCGAAAAGGACTGATCGCGTTTATGATTACGATATTGGCGGGCTGCTCGGTTGCGGAAGAAGACGAAGCGGCCTCATCGCCTGAACAGGGCGTTTTTGAGCGCAAAAATATAGCGCCCGATCCAGCGGACCAGAGTCTGGAGCCGCGACGCGCGGAACAGGCTTATGCGCGGATTGCCCTCAACTGCATCAACAAACAATATCCCAACAAGATCAGCCATCTGATGAGCAGCGCCGCCGATGTCGCGGAACCGGCGAAGCTGACTCCGGTATTCTATGGATGTTTCGACTGGCACAGCGCCGTCCACGGTCATTGGTTGCTGACCCGCCTGTGGGGCGAGGATCTCGTTCCCGAGATGGATGAAGAGATTGCCGCTGCGTTGTCCGCGAATTTTACCGAAGAAAAAATTGCCGGCGAACTGGCCTATTTTAACGGGGAAGACCGCAATACATTTGAACGGCCTTATGGCCTTGCCTGGTTTCTGCAATTGACTGCCGAACTGCGCGATATTGCCGAGGGCGAGGGCGGCAAGGCGGAGCAGGCAAAGGCATGGCTGACGCGGTTGGCGCCGCTGGAGGCCGTGATCGTGGGCAATATCAAGGACTGGCTGCCAAAGTTGGCCTATCCGATCCGGCTGGGGACCCATAATCAGTCCGCCTTTGCCTTTGGCCTGTTTCTCGATTGGGCCCAGCGCAGTGGCGACACGGAAATGGCCAGTCTGGTGCGTGACAAGGCTCTGTCGTTTCATCGCAAGGACATCAATTGTCCGATGGCCTATGAGCCATCGGGAGAGGATTTCCTCTCTTCCTGCCTCATGGTGGCTGACCTGATGCGGCGGGTGATGAACGAGAGCGACTATGCCGGCTGGTTATCGGAATTTTTGCCAGAAATTCCCACCGACGGCAGCGATGACTGGCTCGCGGTTGGTATCGTGAACGATCCCACCGACGGCAAGCTGGTGCATCTTGACGGCCTCAACCTGTCGCGTGCCTGGGCACTGGAGGGCATGGCTTCCGGTCTGCCAGTCGATGATCCGCGCCGCGCATCGCTGCTGGCATCGTCAAAACTGCATGGCGAGACAGGAGAGAAGTCCGTCCGCACGCCCTATTATTCCGGCGGCCACTGGCTCGCCAGCTTTGCGACCTATTGGCGCACCCGCAGGGGTATTGACAGAACTGGCGGCAACCTGGCTTCGTGAAGCCCGAGACCACCATTCGCCCGGCCCAAAAGGCACCCGCCGGGAAGGTTTCACTTTTTAACCGCTTGTTCCCCGTCAATCGGGATATTGCGATCAAATCGATATTCGGGATCTGGGGTGCCTATTTCCTGTTCGTGACGAGCCGTTTTCTATATATGACCCAGGGCAATGTGGAGGCTCTGTTCGTCCAGCGAATCCTGATGACGAGCATCTGCATCGCCTTCACCTGGATGCTCTACCGCTTGCTGATCGCAGTGCGCAGCAGTGGCATAGGTGCCGCGATCTTCATGCTCAGCTTGCCGACGATAATCCTGGCCAACTATATCGCTATTCTTGACCATATCGTGTTCAACCATGAGGCGGAGCTGTTCGACTTCACCTATCTGTTCGAGCCGATTGATTTTATGAGTTTCGACTGGCCCTATATTCTGGATGAGGCGTTCACCCGCTATTTCATTCTCGCGGGCTGGGGGGCTTTGTATCTCGCCTTGTCGCACAGTCAGGATGTACAACGAATGACGGCGCATAGTCGACAGCTGGAGCGGGTGAACCGGGAGAGCGAATTGCGGGCGCTGCGTTACCAACTGAATCCGCATTTCGTGTTCAACGCGCTCAATTCCGTGAGCAGTCTGATCATTGACCGGAGAAACGAACAGGCGGAAAAGCTTGTCGATGATCTGGCCGATTATATGCGAGCGGTCCTAACGGGCGGCGCGGAAGACATGATCACGGTCGAACAGGAAATCGAGCAGCAGGTTCGCTATCTCGAGATCGAACGTATGCGTTTCCCGGAGCGATTGCTCTATTCCGTCGACATTGATCCGGCTGCAAACGACTGGCGCATACCAGCGTTGATCATCCAGCCGCTGATCGAAAATGCGATAAAATTCGGCGTTTCCGGCACGGATAATCCGATGAATGTCATTATCTCCGCTCAGATTCAGGGAGATCGGCTGCGGATCAGTGTCGCCAATGATGGCCGGATTAAAATGCCCGATGAAGGCAACGGTGGCACCGGAACCGGTCTCTCCAATATCCAGAACCGGCTGAGAGCATTATATGGTCAAAATGCGTCATTGCTTTTGGCGAACAGCAAGGACGGAATGGCGATTGCCACCATCGTCCTGCCCGATCCGTCACTGATATTCGAGGATATCTAAAGGTGGCTAAGAACGCACCTTCGGTCCTGATTGTGGATGACGAGCCCCTTGCGCGCTCTCGGCTCAAGGCGCTGTGCGAGCGGACCGGACTCTTCGGGGACACCGAACTGGCCGGAGGCGGACGCGAGGCCCTGGAGAAGATCAGGCAACGGCCGCCCGATATTCTGCTGCTGGATGTCGATATGCCCGATTTGTCGGGACTCAAGGTGGCCGAATTTTGCCTGGATCTGGCGCGGGTGCCGGAAATTATCTTTACCACCGCCCACAGCAACTATGCGGTGCAGGCATTCAGGCTGGAAGCCACCGACTATCTTCTGAAACCGGTAAAGGAATCCCTGCTGCGTGAGGCTGTCCATCGGGCTATCGCAAATCGCGCGCGGGATGAAGCGGACGGGACACCGGATATCGACCAGCGCCTTTGGGTGCAGGATGGCAAGGGAGTCGTGCAACTGGTCGTTTCGGACATAGAATGGGTGGAAGCCGAGCGGGACTATATGCGGCTATATCTGCACGGTCGCACTTATCTGTTGCACCAATCCATGCGTGCGCTGGAAGGGGAGTTGCCCGCCAGCCTGTTTGTCCGGGTCCACCGGTCCATCATCGTCCGGCGGGACTGTATTGCGGAGGTTCGCCGTGAAGGGCGCAAGCTTTTTGTCCTCTTGCGGGATGGCACGCAACTGCCCGTTGGCCCCCGTTATGCGGACCGGATAACAGCCGGTGCTCAGGTCGGCCGCTTAGGCGGATCGGAGACGGTAACCGAATAGCGTGGCACCGGTGCTGGCTGGGGCAATCCGCCGACATCCACAAAGGTTTCCCGCTCCACATTGTGCGGATGGCTTTTCGCTTCCGTTAGCGACAGGACCGGAGCAAAACAGATGTCGGTGCCTTCCATCAGCTCGCACCACTGGGCACGCGTCTTGGTCTTGAACAGGGCGGTCAGTTTTTCCTTCAACACCGGCCATTGTTTCGGGTCCATTTGGGCATCGAAATCCGAATCTTCCACGAGTCCTGCCACCTGCCGCAATTTTGCATAAAATTGAGGCTCGATTGACCCGATCGATATGAATTTACCGTCTGCGGTCTCATAGGTGTCATAGAAATGCGCCCCGGTGTCGAGCAAATTGACCCCGCGATCATCGCGCCATCTGCCGGTGTTGTGGAGGTCATATATCATCGCCATCAATGCGGCAGAGCCATCGGTCATTGCACAGTCGACAACCTGACCGGGACCGCCGGTCTTGGCGTGGAGCAGCGCAGACACCATGCCCAGGGCAAGCACCATGCCACCGCCGCCAAAATCACCCACCATGTTGATCGGGGGAGTCGGTTTCTCTCCCGCGCGTCCGAAGGCGTGCAAAGCACCGGAAAGAGAAATATAGTTGATATCATGTCCGGCCGCCGCCGACAGCGGACCATATTGGCCCCAGCCCGTCATCCGGCCATAGACCAGTTTGGGATTGTCGGAGAGCAACACGTCTGGCCCCAGTCCGAGGCGTTCCATCACACCGGGGCGAAAACCTTCGATCAGACCGTCTGCATTTTTTACCAGATTCCGGGCGGTTGCAATTCCGTCGTCCGATTTGAGGTCAATCTCGACCAATTTGCGGGAGCGGGAGAGGGCGAGACGGGGGTCCGGCGCCTGGCCGGGGCGATGGAGAACGGTTACCGTTGCCCCCTGATCTGCCAGCATCATGCCGCAAAAGGGTCCGGGACCAATCCCGGCAAATTCGACAATATTGATCCCGGTTAATGGTCCTGCCATATCCTGCTCCCGTTTAATCGACTGATTAACGGGTCCTATGCAGGGAAGTTATTCTAATCAAGCTTATTGTTAAACTTTGACCAGATGCTCAGCGCGTCGGTGGGCGTCGGCGCAAAGCCGCGGATTTCTGGACCGACGGGCGTAGATAGCTGGGCAACTCCGATTTGGTTTTCCCGACTGGTTTTCTGGCCAGTTTCGGATCTATCGGATGATCAAATGCAACGCCGAATCTGCCTTGGGCGACCCAGGCGACATGTCCGGTAACGCGACCAATATTGCGCAGTTCCAGTTCGACCTTGTCGCCCCGCTTGGTGAGCACCGGTGCTTCGGCCATAAGGCCGCCGGCCGACAGATTGCGGATGCGCACTTCACCGCAATCATCGCCATCAACGATACGTAATTCCGCTTTCAGAAACAGACTGTCCCGGTCGAGTTCCCGCTTCGGGTGTCCGACTGCCTGGCTGTTCATTTTCAGATTATCGTCAAATGTTTCTTTCATGGGTTTCCCGTAGTCGATAATTGTAATGACATGTGTCGCAAACCAAATATTAGAGCGAAATAGGTGCAAATTTGGTTAATATCTGGCCATGTTTCTGCCGAAATTTCTCGCGAAAAATGAGGCATGCCTTTCCGCTCCGTTGACCATGATCGACGGAAAACAGGGAAAAATGCTAATTTTTTGGTTCAGCAGTGCAGGCTATTACTGATCGCGGGAGATTTTCTCGTTCCGCTCATGCGCTTCCTGCGCTTCGACGGTCATCGTGGCAATCGGTCTGGCCTTCAGCCGGTCCAGTGAAATCGGTTCGCCGGTCACCTGGCAATAGCCATATTCGCCGTCCTCGATCCGCCGCAGTGCCGAGTCGATTTTGGATGTCAGCTTGCGCTGACGATCGCGGGTCCGGAGTTCCAGACCCCAGTCCGTTTCGCTCGAAGCCCGGTCATTGAGATCCGCTTCCTGTATCGGTCCGTCCTGCAAATGCGCCAAGGTTTCCTTGGATTCCTCAATGATTTCCTGCTTCCATTTTTTCAGCGCGCGCTTGAAATAAGCGAGCTGGCGCTCGTTCATAAACTCTTCGTCTTCGCTAGGCTCATAGTCGTCAGGAAGAACCAGATCTGCGCCGTTTGTGCCATTTTTTACGGATGCTTTTTTTACCGAGGATGTCAACATACTCTCCAAACATCATGCCCTACCCGAATCCGGAGGGCTGGACCACATATAGGGCGGGCCTATACCCAGCGGACTCGTTGGAAACAAGAAGCAAAATCGCTGTGTATTCAATAAGCCCGAAATCGGAAAACGACCGGCAGTCCAGATAGGACGGGACCTGATTTTTTTTAACGCTTTCAATTTGGTTTGATCGTTTCAAGCCCATAAAGTAATCTGAATTTTCGCGATTTTTCAACGAACCCATCGGAAAGGGTTCCAATTCGGGACATTAACCGTGGATGGATACTAGCTGGTAACATATTTCTCGATTTTGTGCGGTGAAACAGGGTTAATGTATTTGTGATTTACGAATTATTCTGTCTTTCTGATGCATGTCGAGACCTCGAAAAGGCAGGTCGGTATTGCAAAGCCGATCTCCCACTCGGGTCTACAGCGGAAGAGAGATGATATTATGTCGGTACGGATGGCTTTGGCAAAATTATGTGCCTGCACTTGCGGCGGCGCCCTGATTGGCGGCGGCGCTGTGCATGTTTCCGAGGCGCCAGCGGCCCCATATGTAAAGAAAATGTCGAAAAAGCAGCCGTTGCGTGCCCGGGTGGTGAAACGGGGCGAGCCTGCACGTAAAATCAAGCGGATGCGCCGCACCGTGACCAAGACGGTTACGGCTTGCCAGCCAACGGTCGTGACCGTCGCACAGACGCCACAGCCGATTCCAGTTCCCTTGCCTCCCTACATTCCACCCGCTCCACCTATCGATGGCGGTGGCGGCTCGATCCCGGTCGTGATTGGCGGCAGCGGCGGATATGGCGGCGGTGGCGGTTTTTTTGGTGGTTTTTTTGGCGGCGGCAGCTCTGGTGGCGGCAGTGTTGTCATTTCATCGACCAGCAGCGGTGGTTCGACAAGCACCTCGTCGGGTGGCAGCTCCACAAGCGGCGGTTCTACAAGCACATCCACAGGGGGAAGCAGTTCGTCTTCTTCCAGTTCATCCAGCAGCTCCTCCAGCAGTTCTTCGAGTTCTTCGAGCTCGAGCGGCGGGCATGGCTCGTCCGGCGGTAAACCGGGCCACGGATCCTCTGGTGGCCATGGTTCGTCCGGTAGCTCGGGCTCTTCCGGCAGCAGTTCCAGTTCCTCTTCTTCCAGCTCGGGCGGCAGTTCCAGCAGCACCTCATCGGGTGCCACCGGCGGATCTTCAAGCTTTGGTGGAAGCACCTCGTCCGGCTCTTCCAGCAGTTCATCCAGCTCAAGTTCTTCCAGCAGCAGCTCCAGCTCGTCATCGGGTGGTAGCAGTAGTAGCTCGACAGGCGGGACCGATGTTCCTGCTCCACCGGTCGTCCTGCTGTTCGGTGCAGCAGCGGCGGCTCTGTTCGCCCGGCGCCGCAAGGCAAAGACGGCGGTTGCCGCTTAAGCAATTGCAATCACAAGACGTTAAAAAGCGGACGGAGTAATCCGGTCGCTTTTTTCTTTGTGGTCTTGCAAGTGAAACAGACGCTCGGCATAGGCTTTGGCCATGCATGATATAAAATATATTCGCGAGAATCCGGAAGTTTTTGATGCAGCGCTGGCGAAGCGCGGGCTGGATCCGCTCGCCCGGAATTTACTGGCGCTCGACGAGCAGAGTCGCGCGCTGAAAACCGAGCTCCAGAATGGCCAGGCTCGTCGCAACGAGGCGTCCAAATCTATCGGTCAGGCCAAGGGTCGAGGTGACGAAGAAGCAGCCCAGGCTCTGATGGCCGAGGTTGCTGAGCTGAAAAGCAAGATGCCGGCTCTGGAGGAAAAGGAGCGCGAAATTTCTGGCCAACTGCAGGATATTCTTGCGACTTTGCCAAATCTGCCCGCAGACGATGTTCCCCTTGGTGAAGATGAAGACGACAATGTCGAGATCGAACGCTGGGGCAAGCCGCGTCAATTCGATTTCGATCCGAAAGAGCATAGCGACATAGGTCCGCCCCTGGGTCTGGATTTTGAGACGGCAGCCGCAATGTCAGGTGCACGCTTTGCCTTCCTGCGCGGTCAGATGGCAAGGCTGCAGCGAGCTATCGGGCAGTATATGCTCGACCAGCAGACCGCCGAGAACGGTTTTCAGGAATGTGCTCCGCCGCTGCTTGTGCGCGACGAAGCTGTATTCGGTGTTGGCCAATTGCCAAAGTTTGCGGAAGATATGTTTCAAACCAAGGACGGCCGCTGGTTGATCCCTACGGCAGAGGTCAGCCTGACCAACAGTGTCCGCGAGCAGATATTGGAAGAAGCGCAAATGCCGATACGGCTCACCGCTCTCACTCCCTGCTTTAGAAGCGAAGCAGGATCGGCGGGCAAGGACACCAAGGGTCTGATCCGCCAGCATCAGTTTGAGAAGGTCGAACTGGTCGCCATCGCGCATCCGGATCATAGCGTCGAGGAACATCAGCGGATGACCGCCGCAGCGGAGTCTATCCTGCAAGCGCTGGAACTGCCCTACCGAAAAATGCTGCTCTGCGCGGGCGACATGGGGGCGGCTGCGCGCAAGACTTTTGACCTCGAAGTCTGGCTTCCGGGCCAAAATACCTATCGCGAGATCTCCAGCATTTCCAATTGCGGGGATTTTCAGGCGCGGCGGATGAACACGCGTTTCCGTCCCGAGGGCGAGGAAAAGGGGACCAGATTCGTTCACACGCTTAACGGCTCGGGGCTTGCCGTGGGGCGCACATTGGTCGCGGTTCTCGAAAATTATCAGCAGGCCGATGGCTCTGTTGTCATCCCGTCGGTATTGCGTCCCTATATGGGGGGCATAGAGAAGCTGGAGCCAGCCTGATGCGTATTTTGCTGACTAATGATGATGGTTTCGACGCGCCGGGGATGAAAATCCTGCTCGATATCGCATCGCATTTTTCCAACGACATCTGGATTGTCGCTCCGTCCGACGAGAATTCGGGAGCGGGACATTCGTTGACCCTGACCCGGCCGCTGCGCATCCGCAAGCGGGGCGATCAGCAATATTCGGTGGACGGAACGCCGACCGACAGCGTGATGATGGCGGTTGCCAAGATCATGAAAGACGGCCCGCCCGATCTCATATTGTCGGGGGTCAATCGGGGTGCCAATCTGGGCGAGGACGTCACCTATTCGGGAACCGTATCGGCCGCTATGGAAGGCGCTCTGGCGGGCATTCCGTCCATTGCTCTCAGCCAAGCCTACGCGCGCGAGGATATTGGCGCGAATGTTCCGTTTGACGCCGCACTGCAATGGGGTGAACGGGTGCTGCGTCCGCTGATCAAGCAACGCATGGACCACCGGACGCTGGTGAACATTAATTTTCCGGCGCTCCCGGCTAGCGATATCAAGGGTGTAAGGGTCGTGTCCCAAGGTATCCGTGATTACGGTCGTTTGCAGATTGTCAGCAACAGGGATCCGCGCGGCTTTGAATATCACTGGTTTGGTCTTGGACCAATGGTAGAAACGCCCGCACACAGCACGGATCTGGAAGCGATCGCCGACGGTTTTATTTCCATTACACCGCTCCATCTGGATCTTACCCATTATAATTCGATGGACGGCTTGAAGAAGCTATACCCCTGATTCCGAGTAGCTAGCTGCGAATTTGCTATGTTTTGGGCAGCGGGGCTGGCAAGCTCCGCTTTTGCTGCTAATAGCGTTCCCAAGGGGAAGAGTTGGTTAATGGGGTCATATATGCGTCATATTGCGATCCTGACCCTGGTCTTGGGAGCCACTGCCTGCATCCCGCCGGGCCATGACGCTTATGCTCCACCGCCTGTCCAGCCGCAGTTGCCCACGGATCCAGCGGCGTTGGGTACTGCGCCAGCACAAGCACCGGTTTCGACATGGCAGGCCGCTCCTGTCACACCACGCGCGCGGTCCGTGGAATCGGGCACATATATTGTGCGCCCCGGCGACACATTGCGTGGAATTGCCAACAGGACGGGAGCGGGATCGCAGATCATTGCCTCGGCGAACGGACTGGTTGCCCCTTATGTCATTCACCCCGGCCAGCAGCTGAAAATTATAGGCGGGCGCTATCATACCGTCGCTTCCGGTGAGACAGGCATCGCAATCGCCCGTGCCTATGGGGCCTCATGGAGCGACATCGTCGCGCTCAATACTCTGGAAGAGCCGTATATTCTGCGCGTCGGTCAAAAATTGCTGTTGCCGGCCACCGCTCCCAGCGATCCGGCCAATCTGAGCATCGAACAACGGGCGGCCGCCTTCAATCTGGATATTGACGATATTGTAACCGGTAGCCAGCCAGCACTGGCCGACGGTGCGGCTGCCAAAGAGCCCTCGGATTGGCGGAAAGCGATCACTCCAAATACGACGATTGCCACGCCTGCCAGTTTCTCCGGACGGTTTCAGTGGCCGGTGGATGGCACTGTCCTTTCCACATTCGGCAGCAAGGGTGGCGGCAAAGTCAATGATGGTCTCAATATCGCCGTTCCGAAAGGTACTCCCATCCGCGCGTCGGCTGACGGTGTGGTCGCCTATAGCGGTGATGAAATTGGCGTGTTTGGCGGACTGATCCTGATCAGTCATGGCACTGGCTGGGTCACCGCTTATGGGCATGCGGACAAACTGAATGTGACGCGTGGCCAAAAGGTCAAAGCGGGTGATATCATCGGCCTTGCCGGTGAAAGCGGCTATGTGCAGGAACCGCAACTGCACTTCGAAATTCGCAAGGATCGCAAGCCGGTCGATCCCACCATCCATCTGCCGAAGCGCGGCTGAACCGGACATGGCAAACAACAACCGCAAGGTCTCCGACTATTTTACGCTCCGGCGGCGTTCCAGTCTGCCGATCTGGGCCGATATTGCCTGGCGGGTGACGTTCGTTCTGGCGCTAATCGGTATGGCCGTTTCGGTGCATTATTTCGACCGCAATGGCCTGCAGGACAGCTATGACGGCGATGTCAGTTTTCTGGACGTTGTCTATTTTACGATGATATCGATCACAACAACCGGATATGGCGATATTGCACCGGTTACCGAGCGGGCGCGGATGTTCGATGCTCTGGTCGTGACTCCTATTCGTATCTTCGTCGTGCTAATCTTTGTCGGCACGGCCTATAATTTTGTTTTCAAACGAACCTGGGACAATTGGCGCATGAAACTTATTCAAAGCAACCTGCACGACCATATCGTCATTGCCGGCTTTGGGACGAGCGGGAGCGAAGCGGTGCAGGAACTGCTCGCTCGCGGCACCAATCCGGAAGAGATTGTCGTGATCGATTCGTCCGACGACGCCCTGTCCCAGGCCGAGAAGCTGGGCTGCGCGGTGATCAACGGCGATGCGACGCGCGACAATGTGCTGATGAACGTCAAGATATCCCGTGCCCGATCGCTGATCGTGTCGGCTGGCCGCGATGATACCAGCATATTGATCGTGCTCACCGCGCGGCATCTTGCCTATCATCTGCCAATCAGCGTCTCAATCAAGGCGTCGGACAATGAATTGCTGGCGCGGCAGGCAGGGGCGACGACCGTGATCAATCCGGTCAGTTTCGCCGGGCTGCTGCTCGCCGGCAGCTGCGAGGGTGCCAAGATTTCGGACTATCTCAGCGATCTGGCTTCCGCAACCGGCCGGGTGAAGCTGGTCCAGCGGGCGGTGACCGAGCAGGAAGTCGGCATGGCGATGAGCGAGGTGGTCGGCTCGGGACTGGGCGTGCGGATCTACCGGGGGGATGCGGTGTTCGGCTTCTGGGAGGAGGAGGCCAGCACTCTCGAGGCGGGTGATATCATCGTCGAGATCATGCCTGGCAATGGCACCGAGAACCGGGCTTCCGGGAAAGCCTGAGCCGGTCTGCAACAGCCTGTTCCATGGTTCATGTTGCACCTGCGAGATCATAGGCTATTCTGGCGTCTCCAATGACGGAGTATGCTGATGGCCCAATCGATAGACATGCCGACCGGACTGCGGCCGCCGCGCAAGCTGGCGCAGCTGGGCGAGCTGTCGCTGCCTCTCGACCTGGTCCGCTTTGGCCTGCAGTGGCCGCGGCTGGTGACCGCGCCGCGCGGCGACGGGCGGCCGGTCTATCTGATCCCCGGCTATGGCGGCAGCGAGCTGTCGTTGCGACCGCTCGAAGCCTTTCTGCGGCGGATCAACTATGATGTCGCCGACTGGTCGCTGGGCCGCAACCGGGGCTCGGTCGACCGCGATGTCGCGCGCTTCACCGAGGTCGCCGAAGCGCGCTTCGCTGCCAATGGTGAGCAGCCGTTCACGCTAATCGGCTGGTCGCTGGGCGGCCTCGTTGCCCGCGAGGTGGCTCGGCTGTCGCCGCACCTGGTGCGAGAGGTGATCACCATGGGCACGCCGATCATCGGCGGCCCGAAATATACCACGCCCGGCCAGCGCTTTGCCAGAGCCTCCAACATCCGGCTCGACCAGTTCGAGCGCGAGGTGCACGAGCGCAACAGCATCGGCTTCGACCAGCCGCTGACCGTCCTCTACTCCAACCGCGACGGCATCGTCGGACCCGATATCGCCAAGGACATCTACAATCCGCAGGCCCGCAATATCCGCGTCGACGGCGGACATATGGGGCTGGGCTTCAACCCCAAGGTCTGGCGGATCATCGCCGACACGCTCGCCGGGCGGGCCTGAGCCGCCGGTCCGGTCAGTTGGCGGCGGCGGTCCGCTCCTTGGGCTTCAGCCAGAGATAGCGGTAGACGCCGAAAATGTTGATCCCGAGCAGGACGACATTCTGCACCGCCAGCGGGTTGTTGCCGTCGAGCAGCGAACTGGTCACCCAGACGATCGAGGAGCCGCAGAACAGGATGAAGCCCCACCCGGTTATTTTGGCACCGGCGTTGAGCGCCACCATCAGCGCGGCGATCATGCCGCTGATGCTGGCGGTCCAGCGCAAAATATCGACCAGTTCCATCTATTTGTCCCTTTTGTTGCATGACCCGTTCATGCGAGACCAACGCACTGGCGACGGAATCGGTTCACCGGCACCGCCTTTTTTCTGCGCCCGACGGGAACGCTTTTCTGGGCCGGGCATTGATAAGACAGCCGGGCGCTGTCTTTCCCTCCCGATTTTGGCAGCCCCGGTGTCTTACCTGTCCCTTATATCCAGTCTAACCTCCTGTCATCCTTGGCCAAACCAGGCGTGCACCGCGCCCATGGCGATATAGAAGAGCAGCCAGTAGGCGGCGTCGATGAAGAACAGCGTCGCGCTTTTGCGCGAGAACAGATAATTGGTGCCGATCGCCGGGACGATGAAGCCGAGAGCGACGCCAAAGGCGGTCAGAATCTTGACCCCGAACGACAGGTCCAGCGCATAGGTCGCGAACGTATGCGCCAGCGTCCACGAGGCGACCAGGCTGAAGGCGAAGGCGCCGCCGTAGATCGCCGCCATATTGCCCTGTTTCAGCTGATCCTCGGTCAGGCCGACCGCGCCCATCCACTTCTTGCCCATGATCGGGCCATACCAGATGCCGCCGACAACAAAGCCCGCCAGCGCGGCCACCACGACCGCAATCCAGTTCACGTCGAATATGTTCATATCATCCTCCCCAGAATGTGCCCCGGTGTGTGCCGGGGGTCTTTGCTGTACCAAAATCCGGATATTTCGGCAATTGGGGGTGCTCCGGCGGTACGGTGGTTCGTCCTTCGGCCATGGTGCAAGGGTGACGGTTCCGAGATGGGCCCCGGCCTTCGCCGGGGCACGGGGTTGCGCACGGGCCTGCCGAACATTGATCGTGACTCGGCGGGCAAACAGGCCTAAAGGCCGCGCCCTATGGCTACCCAAATTCCCTCTCCGCCCAAAGTCGGCATGGTTTCGCTCGGCTGTCCCAAGGCGCTGGTCGACAGCGAACGGATTCTGACGCAGCTGCGCTCGGACGGCTATGACCTGTCGCCCGACTATGCCGGCGCCGATGTCGTGCTGGTCAATACCTGCGGCTTTCTCGACAGCGCCAAGGAAGAGAGCCTCGAGGCGATCGGCGAGGCGATGGCGGCCAATGGCCGGGTGATCGTTACCGGCTGCATGGGCAATGAAGCCGATGTGATCATGAAGCGCTTCCCCGATGTGCTCGCCGTCACCGGCGCGCATCAATATGAGGATGTGGTGACCGCGGTGCATGCGGCGGCCCCGGCGGCGCGCGGTGCCTTTGTCGATCTGGTACCGGAGGCCGGCCTGAAGCTGACCCCGCGCCATTACAGTTACCTGAAGATTTCCGAGGGCTGCAACCATCGCTGCGCCTTCTGCATCATCCCGAGCCTGCGCGGCGACCTGGTCTCGCGCCGGCCCGACGCGATCCTGCGCGAGGCGGAGAAGCTGGTCGAGGCGGGCACCAGGGAATTGCTGGTGATCAGCCAGGATACCTCGGCTTATGGCGTCGATATCCGGCACCAGTCCCGTGTCTGGAATGGTCCGACCGGGCAGGGCCGCGAGGTGCGGGCGCATATGACCGATCTGGCTGCAGCGCTCGGTGAGCTGCGCACGCCGGACGGCAAGGGCGTGTGGACACGGCTGCACTATGTCTATCCCTATCCGCATGTCGACAAGGTGATCCCGCTGATGGCCGAGGGCAAGATCACCCCCTATCTCGATATCCCGTTCCAGCATGCCGCGCCCAATGTGCTCAAGCGGATGAAGCGCCCGGCCAACGAGGCCAAGGTGCTGCAGCGGGTCAAGAGCTGGCGCGATATCTGCCCGGACCTGACGATCCGTTCGACCTTTGTCGTCGGCTTTCCCGGCGAGACCGAGGAGGATTTCCAATATCTGCTCGACTGGCTCGAGGAAGCGCAGCTCGACCGGGTCGGGGCGTTTCGCTTTGAACCCGTCGAGGGGGCTGCGGCCAATCTGCTCGACGGTCCCGTGCCCGAGGAGGTCAAGGAAGAGCGCTACCAGCGGATCATGGAAGTGACCGCCCGGATCAGCGCCGCCAAGCTGCAGGCCAAGATCGGCCGGACGCTGTCGGTGATCATCGACGAGATCGGCGAGCCGGACGAGGACGGCGATATCGGGGCGACGGCAAGGTCCGAGGCCGATGCGCCGGAGATTGATGGCAATGTGTTTTTGCGCAATGTGCCGGCGAGCCTTGCGGTTGGCGATATTGTCGATGCGGTGATCGAGGATGCGGACGAGCATGATCTGTTCGGGGTTGGGGTTTAAAACCGCCGCGCGTTGCCGTTCGCACTGAGCTTGTGGCGCTTCGCGCCGTCTGCGACTCCGAAGGGCAGCTCTCGGCCGAGAGGCGTGGTTCGACAGGCTCACCACTAACGGTTTTCCCTTATCCGTCATGGCGAGCGTAGCGACGCCATCCAGGGCGTCTGGTCGCTGCGCTCGGCGGTTGCCGCTCTGGATTGCTTCGTCGCTTTGCTCCTCGCAATGACGGGGACGAAGATTGCGCGTCCATTCGCCATGGTGTCCGGGGTGCAGGGCTCCGCGTCAGGCGCGGAGCACGAGTGGTTTTTACTGGCATGTACCTGTCCGTCATGGTTAGCGTAGCGACGCCATCCAGGGCGTCTGGTCACTGGCGGTGAGTGCCGCACTGGATTGCCGCGTCGCTGCGCTCCTCGCAATGACGGGGCTAGAGTTCTGTGCTCCATCCTTTCTTGCCCCTTATCCGTCATGGCGAGCGTAGCGACGCCATCCAGGGCGTCTGGTCACCGGCGGTGGGTGCCGCTCTGGATTGCTTCGTCGCTTTGCTCCTCGCAATGACGGGGCTTTCGGGGAGGGGCATGAACTTGACAAACTTTACAGGGTTATCAATTTAGTTCCCGGGGGTCCGGTTCGGTGCCCCAGTCCGGCCAAGCATCATGCTCTGCCGCGTTCGCTGTCGCCTTTGCCGCGGCCTCGGCGCGGGCCAGTTCATCGAAATGCAGGCTGGTGATGATCGCGTCGCTGCGGGTGCCGGTGGGGGTGGCGGTTAGGCCGGGGACTTCGCCTTCCATCTCGGCGGCTTCCTCCGGGGTCAGCCGGTAATAGTCCGGCGGCCCGTCGGTATCCGGCCAGCGGACCGCGTAAAATTCCTCGCCTTGCTCCTCCGCCGGTGGCTGCCGCCCCTCGGCCTTTGCGGCGGCAGCGGCCAGTTCGTCGTCGGTCGGCACGGCGATCAGCGGCGCGCTGTCCGCGCCGGTGCGGATCGCCTCCATCAGCTCCTCGAAGCGGGCGGCGGCGCGGCGGGCCGGAACCTGCTCGGCGATCTTGTCGAGCCGGGCGAGATGGGCGAGCAGCAGGCGGCTGTCATAGCGGCGGCGCATGCCCACCACCTCGCCATGATAATAGACCGGCTCCTCGATGCCGTCGATCGCCCGCTCCTGCAGCGCATCCTCCGCGACATCGCGCGCCAGCACCAATGCTGCCTGCCAGCCGCGGGCAAAACCCGGGTCGCGGCGGCGCAGATCATAGGCCGACTGGCGCGAGCGCTGCACATAATAAGCGGCGGCCCCGACATTGCCGGTGCGCGACAGGGCCTCGAGGAACTTGACGCGGATTTCGGGGAGCCAGCCGTCGTGGCGGGGGGAGGGGGTAGTGTCATTGTGAAAAGAGCTTTCGTCATCCTGAACTAAGGACGGTAGTCTTGTAGTATGTTGATTTTGTTTAATAATAATCGAGATAATTTAGCTGTGCAGGAACTGTGTAGAATAAATTAGGGTTCCTTGCGGTTTCTTTAAGTTTGAGTGAGCATTCGCGTTTGGCACCGTGAGCCTGTTTTGTCTATCATTTCGTTACTTGTAGCGCCGACAGAGGGCCCTTGCTTTAAACCAATGGCAGCTCATCACACCTTGTCGAATTACCGAAGCTGGGCAGGTGATGACGCTTGCCACGCACGAGTTCATCCGCCGCTTCTTGCTCCACGTGCTGCCGTGTGGGTTCCATCGTATTCTTCACTACGGGCTGCTTGCGGGATCGAACCGCAACCAACTGCATCGCGCTCGCGCGGAAGCTTCTGAGGGTCACGTCACCGCCCGAGGACGAGGCGGTCAAGGAACCGCCGGATACACGGGCACCATGCCCATGCTCTGGCGGAAAGATGGTCGTGATCGAGTTCTTCGCCCGCTGGAAACAGCCCCGTGCGCCGCCATCTGGCACATTGTCCATCCGGGAAACCGTTAATTCGGATAGCAGCCGGAGGCCAAGGCAAAAACCAACCGCCACCAAGCCCATCGTGGTCAGGTATAATTGAGCCACCTTCATCTCTTACCGCCGCGATGCCTCCAGAAAAATCCCGTTCTCAACGCTTACCGTTAACGAGAGCGTTCTCTTATCGCCCTCACTGTCTGTAAATTCATGACCAATGAATGTAAGTATTGCTGTCACCGCTATCTCCATGTTAGTTTCGTTTACGATAGCTAGGCATGACCCAAGCAAGTTAACAATATCGAGAGGTAATTTATGCCAATGAGCCAATGTCCTACGGTAGCTGGCAACCATTAGTCTAGCGGTGCGTATTATTTTCTATCTCACGGCAGGCGTGGCGGTGTTGCTCGGAACGGTTGTGTTTTATCTCGGCAGCAGCGGAAAGATACCTGACGATCTGAACGAATGGGCAGCTTTCGGAACCTACGTTGGTGGAATAGCTGGCTCACTACTAAGCTTTTTGGCTTTGGTCGCTGTGGCACATGCCGTTGCCCTTCAACAGGCAGCGCTTGAACACGAACGTGACCGACATTTAGCCGACCAACACCTTCGTTGGCTTGACGCGCTCTACAACGATATCAAGGAAGCTCTGGATGCTCGTATCGATAAGCACGTCATGCTTCGTGACGTGTTGGATTGGGATATTGAACGCACAACGGTCGATCAAAAACTCCTAGCACTACGTTTGGACGAGCTGATGAAGCTGCTGGCCCAATATTGCCAAGCTGTCGATATGTATCGAGACAATATCTCCGAATTCTACGACCTCCGAATCTACGCTGATCGCGGAGGGCGAATTCTGGATAAGGTCAAGCCGTTCATGGACTATCTTGGTGGTATGATCGCTCCGACTATCGAGTTTTGCGACATGCACTTAAGAGGCAATTCTGAGCGCAAGAATCCCGAAGCTCTATCTCGAAGCTCTCGAAACTCATAAATGAGATAAATTTCTTAAAAATAGGCGCTGTTTAATGAGCGGTGTGATTGCTTAACAATGCCGGAAAACAACCCGTATGGGAATCCTTTTGACAACACGCCCTAAGTCCGTTCAGTTTCAGAAATATTAACTGTCAAAGCAGCCACGTCACACTTCAATGCCAGACTAAAGCTTACACAGCACCAAGAAGGTGATGTTTAGCTCCCCACGCTCCACGCCGCCGATGTATGAGCGATCTATGTCTGCAACCAAGGCAAGTTCTTCCTGCGCCCGGCCGTTATCTGGTAGCCTCTCAGCCCATCGGGAGTCTGGAATCTGTAAAGACGTACTCAGAAGTTCCGGCTTTTTCTGCCTCTGGCGACCAGATAGCCTTACTCGACTCTAAACTTGCCACGTCGAGCAATGCCACTTGCAAATGCAGGCGCGAGACTCCACGATAGGCATAGATATGCGCACCGACCTTGATCACCTTCCTGCCGCCAAACAACGCGAGATTGAACGCGTGAAGGCAATCATCTTCGAAGAGTTCGAAGACGCGCTGGCGCTCGCGCAGCACGAGTGGAAGAAGAAAGGGAAGATCGAGAAGATCATCCTCTATGGCAGCTACGCACGGGGCGGCTGGGTCGACGAGCCGCACACCGCCAAAGGTTATCGCTCGGACTTCGATATCCTCATCATTGTCAATGACAAGCGCCTGACCGACAAGGTCGATTACTGGTTGAAGCTGGACAACAGATTGATGCGCGAGCTGGCCATCGACAAGACACTGCGCACGCCGGTTAATTTCATCGTCCATACGCTTGGCGAAGTGAATGACGGCCTGGCGCATGGCCGTTACTTCTTCATGGACGTCGCAAAGGACGGGATTGCGCTCTACGAAGCCGATGGGCGTCAACTTCACGTTCCCAAGCCCAAGACGCCCGAGCAAGCGCTGGCCATGGCCAAAGAGTATTTTGATGATTGGTGTCCAGCTGCGATGAAACGGTTTGGCGGCGCAAAATACTACGTGTCGCAGGGACATTTCAAAGATGCTGCATTTGACATGCACCAAGCTGCAGAGCGGTTATACCATTGCGTGTTGTTAGTCTGCACCTTCTACACACCACATGTGCATAATCTCGGCTTCCTGAGAACCCAGGCAGAGCGCCTAGATATGCGCTTGGTTGACTGCTGGCCCCGCGAACTTCGTTCGGATCGCGCGCGGTTCGAAAAGCTCAAGGAAGCTTATGTGAAGGCGCGCTACTCCAAGCACTACCGCATCAGCGAAGAAGAACTTACATGGCTGGGTCAGCAAATTGAGGAACTTGGCCGCGTGGTTCACACAATCTGCTTGGAACGGATCACCGCACTGGAAAATGAAGTTCAGTTAGCGGAATAGTTCGGACTTCATGCGGCAGCCGTGATCTGCGCTTAGCGCCGACAATAGGCGTAATTGGCCCTCCCTGGACGCTTACGCCTATTTCGTCACGAGTTTCTGAAGTTCTTGAATCCTAGTTTCAATTTCACTGTCAGAAACCTCAATTTTTAGTTGATCTTGAACGAATTTGAGACGGGCCTCATTTGCCCTAATAATTTCAGACCATGTTTTCACCCAGACTTTGTAATTATCGCCCTCCAAGAACAGCCCTTGAGGTCGATCTTTCTGATTTACTCGACTATCGATTTCATCGGCATGCGAGCCGGAGATTAAGTAAAAATGCCACGTAGTATCAGTTCTGGCGAATTCATCTTCATTCTTAATGGCATTCATGTAATCTTCCACCTGATCCAACTCTTTGCGAGCCACCGTCAACGACGGTCTTTTCAGCTCAATCAATAAATACTCCCGTTTCGCTGGGTCTGGATTAGGTACCAAGCGGCCAAGAAAGTTATCCACCCTACCCGTTTTTCCATCCGTCTTCGTGATTTTTCGCCGCTTTCTTTTTGACGCCACCTCTTGAGAGACCCTGTCCATAACTCGGGTAAGTCCAACTTCGGACAAAGTTATGTGAAACTGCTCCCCAAAAAGCCAAGTGTGGTCCCTGATCAGAACGTCCAATTCTCCACGTTCCTTGACAGTGTTTCTGTACTTGGGATTAAAAACAATGCCTTTGAGAATTTCTAAAACGACAATACGCTCTGATATTAGGCTCGATGCATTGATAATATTTCCAAGTTCTGTTTTTTTCAGAAGCGCGGAAAACTCGGTTTGCTTTTTTTTAGGTAGATTAACGACGGCTTGAAGAATGGTCGATAATTCATCTGGATTATGCTTTATAGCTTCCTTCAAAAGCGTCAGCGTCATCTTTTGCAATGAAGGTTCAGCCTTTGTGAAATCTTTCGAATATGACGAAACAGCGTAAGTAGCTATGTCAAAAACCTGCCGCTCTCTTAGTTCAATTTCATCCTTCGGGTCGCCTTCATATGGATAGGCACCAGCATCCTTCAATTCCTGTATTACTCCTAGAGATTTTTCACTTTGACGCTGTCGAAAATAGTCACCCAATTCGTTTCGGATGTGATTGATAATAATTAGAAATTCTGGATCATTAAGATCATCAAGTTCCAGCAGATTTTTATCTGCAAGCTCTTGGAAATAAGAGCTATATGCGTATGCGGAGAATTCAAATCCGGGTGCCGTGACATGTGCCGCTTGCGAACCCAATACGATGCCATCTTCTCCACCGAAGTGAATTTGCCTAGCGTCGATGGAATTCTTCCATTCGATTACCTTGAGTTTTAAATCTGAGACTGTTCTGTTCGGAAGCTGAATATCTTCTTGCGGTAATTCGTGCCATCGCTCGACAATAATATTTGGGTCAATTTTATATCCATTATACCAAATTTCAGCGTCAGTGTATTGCAAAATGTAAGGTGCAAAGATTGAACTGAATTCTCGGAAGGCATCGACACTGCCGAGGTAATCAAAAGTATCTTTTAAGTTTTGGAGCCGAACAATCGTTCCAGTATGTTCGTCGCTGGGTGACTTAACATTAGAAACTTCGCACCGTTCCAGTGCGTTAGCAAAAATTTCGATATCGAATGATTTTAAACCATTCTCAGATTCAAATGTCGTTTGCCATTTACAACGCTGAGCCAGAGAATAAAAGCGAAGCCGCCCGCGCCCTTCCTTGCCATGGATTGCTCGCTTTAGCTCCTTAGTTCGATGTGCATTGCGTTTCCATGAATCCCCCAAATTTCCAAAGTCGTGATTTGCTTGCTCGAATTTTATGCCATGGCCGTTATCGCTGACGGTGATTGATGAAAGTCCACCTAATTCGTTTTTTCCGAGAACGACGCTTACACTAGTCGCCTCAGCATCCAACGAATTCCAAACCAGTTCCGAGATAGCTCTGATAGGGTCGCTAGTTTTGGCTTCGCGTTCTAGGAAATCCTGTTTCGCATGAAGATTCAGAGTTGTCATGTGCTTTTGCTTACATTGTTTGCGGGGATTTCAACAGCAGCAAACTATCAAATCCAGCACAATCGGTTCGATAAACGCTATTGCTGATAACTCCAATATGCTGGTTATCTTGCAACATCGTCATTTACCGATCACGCCCGAGCCCACTCCGTTCAATGCCTTGCTCCTTAGCTTTGAGTCTTCGCTCCCTCTCCTGATTGAGAAGGGTAAGAAACGCAGCCATCCGAACGCGATTGGCGTTGCTCTGATCGGGGTTATTTTGTGCGCGCTCGATCAACTTATCGATTATCTCGCCGGGTTGGCGGTCGAGTTCGTTCAAGACTTTTCGGTCTATGCTCGACATGGTGATAACCGCATCCTTCGGCCACCGCTCAATGATAGCGTCCATCACGCTTGTGTTGATAATATCATCCGGCAAGGCGGTGGCCGGCTTGCTGACATAATATGTGCGCGTGGCAATTTCGGCGATGGTGGCAAGCGCCTCGTTGACCTGTTTTTGATGCGACGCATTGCTTGCCTCTATCGCATCAACGCGAGCGGCGAGCCTCGCCACACCTTCGGCAATATCCGTTAGCAACCCCAAAAGGGGGTCGTCCTGTTCGTCGCTCATCGTCCTGGCCCTCCACGGTCACGATCATTATCGCGGTCCTGTTCTTTGGCTTTCGTCCGATCACGATCCCGCTCATCACTCTCACGCACCTGCTTGCCCAGTTCGGCCATGCGCGCATGAAGACGGGACGCAGCAGAATTGGTATCGTGATCTTGCCCTTGATCCTTGTCAGTAACTAGCGGGACGCTGGGGGCTGCTGACCGCTCGCGCCCCAGCGCCTTGTCGAGACGGCCCCGCAACGCTTCAATCCGGTCGGGATCAGCGATCAAATTACGCGCTTTGGCGGCCATATCACGGGCCGCTTCCCCAAACCGGAACTCGCGCCGCTCGGCAAAGCCGCGCGCGGCGGCGTCTCGCAACGGATAATCGCTCGCCATATCCTTTGCCCGTTCACGCGACAGGGTACGCACGAGCTTGCTCTGGTCAGCAAAATCATCGCGTCCATAATGGAGCTGCGCATTCTCACGGTGGCGCGTCATGCCAACATAGGCGGAATGTCGGTCCATCCCCGGCGTTGCCAAGATATGCGCCTGATCGACCGTCACGCCCTGAGACTTGTGGAAGGTCGCCGCATAGCCATGATCGATATGGGCATAATCTTTCAAATCAAACAATACGCTGCGCCCGTCATCGGTGCGGACAGCCATATGTCCGGGCGATACGGCTTCAACCGTGCCGAGCGTCCCGTTTTTGACTCCCATGCCGCGTTCATTGCGCAGGAACATCATCCGGTCGCCGCTGGCAAAGTCGCGCATGCCGCGTTCGGTTTCGACGCGAACATCTGCGCCAATCTCTCCTTGGTCGCGCAGCTTGTCGCGGGCAGCGATATTGAGGTTACGCACTTCTGCATTGGTATGGGTCAATATGATCCGGCTCTTGTCGGGATCGCTTGTGCGGGCATCATTCCAGCCCTCAATCAATGCGGCGCGCGCATCCTCGCGCGTCTCGGCCCCATGAACCATGCCATTCTCGCCATAAGCACGGATCGCCTCGCCCGTCCGTCCGGTCGCAAGCGCGCGGGTTGCACCGCGCTGCCAGTCGTCGCGCTGACGCCGGATTTCTGTAATTTCAACCGCGCCATGCGCTTCGGCAAGCGAGCGAAACGCCGCACCCGCCTCAATCGCCTGCAACTGTTCGGGATCGCCGACCAGCACAACCTTCGCGCCTGCATCGCGGGCAGCGGACAATACCTGGTCCATCTGCCGGGTTCCGGTCAGACCTGCCTCGTCGATGACCAGCACGTCATTTTCGCTCAATTGCTCGCGGCCATGCTTCCATTGATATTCAAGGCTCGCAATCGTCCGTGAACTGATGCCGGAACCGGCTTCAAGATTTTCCGCAGCAATGCCCGATAACGATGCACCGCGAACATTATAGCCTTCACGCTGCCACGCATCACGCGCAACGCCAAGCATGGCCGATTTGCCGCTCCCTGCATAACCCACGACCGACGCAAGGCCTTTGCTGCCGGTGACATGATCGAAAGCATCAAGTTGCTCGCCAGACAAAATCATCCCCCGCTCGGCTGCACCATCAAGCGCGGCATTCCGGTTCTGACCCGCAACGCCGTGGCGCTCGCTGGTAGCCAGCATCGATGCGGACAGGCCAAGCCGCTCCTCCACCGCAATCATATCGCGGCTGGTGAACCGGTCCTGATCCTTGCCGTCCTTGCCCAATGCCACAAGTTCGGGGGAACCGCGCACCGATGCCATGACCGCATCGAACTGGTCCTTGCCGTCGCTGTGCCGGAACGCGAACTGGGCAAGATCGCGCTCCGTGAACGTGGCTTGGGAATGGGTAATGGCATTCAAGGCAATAGCCGGATCGGCTATAATCTTCTCGCCGTTCTCCCGCGCGATCCGAATATGATCGTCGGCGCGTTCGGCGTCCTCGCCGGCACCCGCGCGCCGTGATCCCGCTGCACCGATCTTGTGCTGCGGTTCGAGCGGAATGCCCTGCGCCTCAAGCGTGCGGTGATCGACGCGGGCCTCAAGACCAAGCTCGGCCATGCGGACATTTACATGGTCGGCCCATGCGCCGCGCCATTCTTTCAAGAGGTCGGTGCTGTTCCAGTCGCGCTCTTTTTGACCAAAGCCGTCTGGACCGACTTCGCGCATCGAAAGCATGACATGGGCATGGGGTTTGGGACTGCCATCTTCGCCTTGGTCCCAATGCACATTAAGGTCGGCGATCATGCCGCGCGCGACAAATTCCCGTGCGACAAAATCGCGCGCAAGCTGGACACCATCAGCTTCGTTCATCTCTCTTGGAATCGCAAATTCTACATCGCGGGCAAGCTGCGCGTCCTTGCGAACCTCGCCCGCTTCGACCGCATTCCACAGCGTCTCGCGGTCGCCGAGTCGCTCCGGCGCGTCGTCTGGCAGCATGATTTCAGAATGGACTACGCCGGTCTTGCTGGTGAAGTCATGATCGCGCCCAAGCCGGTCGTCGCACAAGCGTTCAGCGGCGCGGTAGGCAGCCGATGCAACCACGCTTGATCCATTGGCGCGGCTCACGACTTTTGCAGAGAAATGGTAGATCGCCATTACGCCAAGTAATCTCTCACTTTTAAGCGACGTTGGCAACAACGTATAAGCGCGCACTCAAAATTACTTGCGCAATTGTGATGTGACCAAGTTCTCAAGGTTGGATGACGCAATTGCCAGCAGCACTATTTGCGCTTATGCTGTGGTTCTAGTGCAAGTAATCGGAGAGAAACGCAATGCGTAGAGTCCGGGATTATGATGCTGAACTAAAAGCTCTCGCCGAAAAGGCGCGGGAACTCAAAGCGCGCAAGGTCGAGCAGCTTGGCGCACTGGTGGTTGCCACGGGTGCGGATGCGCTTGACCTTGAGGTTATCGCCGGGATGCTCCGGCAGGGTGTGATGGAAGCCAAACAAGAATCCGTAAAGGAGAGCTGGCGCGCCGATGGTGCGATGTTTCTCGGAAAGCGTGGGCGCAAGGGTCGTCCGAAAGCTGGTAGCAACCAAAAAGGCGATGGTGAGAAACCTCGCGGCGAGGCGGCGGGCTGAGGCAGGTCAGCGCAGATATGACAAGCGGGAGTGGGTGGTGCAGCGAAGAGAGAGAACACGGCATCTGATCGAACTGGGCGGACTCGTCCAAAAATCAGGTCTTGTCGAATTGACCGATGATGATCGCGCTACACTTTACGGTGCGATGCTCGAACTTGCTGCGAGGGCCGGAAACGAAGATGGCGCGAATAAGCTGATGCTGTGGAAGCGGCGCGGCAAGCGCGCGTTCGATTCCGAAAGTGAAGCGGCGCAAGACAAGGCGTTTGCTAACACACCAGGCGGTGAGGATTGATTGGTGAGTAGTCGTCTCCACGGATGCGCGTTGCTGCTGTTCGCTGGAGTGCTGCTTATCGCGTGGTGGCTACCAAAAACGCAAACCGCATTCTGGCTGATTCTGATTGGCGGGATCGCGCTGTGGATTGGCGTTATCTATCTCAAGGTCAGATATGCCCGCCCCGATGACACGCTGGGGTCGGCAAAGTTTGGATCGCGCAGTGATGTCAACGCGCTGGCAAAAAACAAGGGCGATCTTCTGATTGGTCGTGACACGTCGGGCCGGATGCTGCGCTATGATGGCCCCGCACATCTTTTGACCATCGCGCCGACACGCTCTGGCAAAGGGGTTGGCACGATCATTCCCAATCTGCTCACCGCCAATCGCTCGGTCATCTGTATTGATCCCAAGGGCGAGAATGCCCAAGTGACCATGCGCCAGCGTAAGACGTTCGGGCCGGTCCATTGCCTTGATCCGTTCGGTATCTCTGGTCAGCAGACCGCAAGATATAATCCGCTCGATCTCCTAGATAGAGACAGTCTCGATATTGCCGAGGATGCGATGACGCTGGCGGACGCGTTGGTGTTCGACGAACAGACAGCCGAGGCGCATTGGAACGAGGAAGCAAAAGCGCTCATCTCGGGCATCATCCTTTATGTCGTATGCCATGATGGACTTGCACACCGAACGCTGACCAGCGTTCGGGATTATCTCACGCTTGCGCCCGATGATTTCACCGCATTGTTGACAGTGATGCAGGCGAGCACTGCTGCGAACGGGTTGATCGCCCGTGCCGCCAACCGCCATGTGAGCAAATCGCACCGCGAAGCGGCAGGCGTGTTGTCAGCGGCGCAGCGGCACACGCATTTTCTTGACAGTCCGCGCATCGCGCAGGTCGTGGACGGGTCCGATTTTGCCTTTGCTGATCTTAAGGAAAGCGTAGCAACGATATTCTTGATCCTGCCGCCTGACCGGCTCGACACCTATTCGCGCTGGCTGCGGCTGCTGGTGGCGCAGGCAATCGCCGAATTGGCGCGCTCGTTGGCAAAGCTGCCGCGTCCCGTGCTCTTCCTGCTCGATGAATTTGCCGCGCTTGGCCGGTTGCAACCTGTTGAGCGCGCAATGGGGCTGATGGCCGGTTACGGCCTGCAACTATGGCCGATCTTGCAGGACATCCATCAACTGCGCAGCCTCTATGGCAAGAATGCTGGCACGTTCATGTCCAATGCCGGTGTGCTGCAAGCGTTCGGGGTCAATGATTATGACACCGCCGATATGCTGTCCAAAACGATGGGGCGGGAAACCATCACCTATGAAACCAGCGGGCAGAGCCAAAAGGACGTGATGGTCAAAGACCCAGAACGATCATTAAGCCAAACACAACATCTTGCCGCCCGCAATCTCATGGATGCGAACGAAATCATGCAGCTTGCGCCTGATACGCTGCTGCTGATGCGGGTTGGCGAAAACCCGCTGGTCGTGAAGAAATTACGATATTATGCTGATAAGGAATTCGCGGGGATGTTTGATGAGAGTAAATAGGGAGAAGGAAAGAATTTTCTCTAAATAATATCTATATCAATTGCTTTTGGCGCGAGCAATTTTGGGCTTAAGCTTAACATTTAATGCGAGTGCGATGGCCCTTGCGCGGCGCTCGATGAACAGGTCGTATTCATCAGTATTTACTCCAAAAGCATCCAATTCTTGAATTAGATGAGTTTGAAGTGTTTCTGGGAGCGATGAATTGCTTTTAGAAAATTTTCTAATGTATTTACTCGGTGCTTTTTTTCCGATGCCACGTTTATTAGAATATTCGTGACAGCGCAGAGCGTGATGCGCTGATATTCAAACAGCTATCAGAACGCAGGGCGGCTCGGCAACATAGACTGGAAACGCGAGGCAAGCTGCACGAACAATGACTGGAATTGAAGCGCGATAGCGAAAGGTTCAAGCCGCCGGAACTTGACCAAAGCGATCAGGATAAGCGCCGCGAAGCGTTTATGCGGAAGCGCCAACAGCTAACCGATCAGCGTCCGCGAGTTCGCAGTATCAGCCGCGATTTCGAACCTCAAAAGTCGAATAAATTCCCCTGCTGCTCCGCTCCTGCCACGAAATGAATTTCAGGGCCGCAAAGCACTATAGCTTCCCCGCGATGTGTAACCAGCATGCCGTGGTAGAATCCCTTGGGATCGCTACGCCCATTGTATCCGTCTCTGACACGCTCGCCGTAGGTCAACGTATTCCCGTCAAAACAGGCCGGATGAACAAGACGATATGCTTGGCTGGTTTTTCCATTTGAACCCGTACACACCCATAGCTTGCCCCCTTGTGAGAACGGTTTGCGAACGGGTTTCTCGCTTCCGATGCGATCAGCGCTATAACTCGCGCTAACATCACCTTCACCAATCATCTTATTTGTACGGTGACACCATTTGCCGTGAGCCAATCGGCTCGAGCTAACCTCGACTGTGGGCTTCTTTAATGCGCTGCACATATCAATGTGCCCAAAACACATGCACCTGATCGTGCCGCGTTTCTATTGCGAGAACATCATTGATTTCCAGATCACGCGCCATGCGCTCGTAATCAATATAATAAACCAGATTATCAGGAATGACTGTGGCTTGCTCGGTTAGCTCCTGTGCAAAATCAGACAGGCTTTCATATTCTCCTGCATATTGCTCATCGATAGCTTTCTGGGCATCTTCAAGATCGCCATAATATTCAATCAACTTGCCGCCTAATGCGCCGTGCTGTTCGATGAACGCGGCTTTGTTTGAAACGCTTTCAAAGCCCTCATATTCGGATATCGATACGCCTTCCAAACCTTCATAATCATGGATAGCCCACTCTTCGGCATTCTCGATCTGCGATAATGCCAGCATCGCGCTCACCTCGCCCCAAATGTCGTAGGGGTCTTGGTTGGCGTCTATCCAAGCACCATGCAGTATTCCGTTATTGTATGAGGCCAAACAGGCCACATAGATTCTGATTTCTCCTTCACTCATTTTTTATCCCTTTCCGTAGGTTATGGGTTGCTCATGCAACCCTGCTTCCGGCGAGGATGGGGGTAGAAAGCGCAAGGAGGCTCCGAACGAGGGTCCGCAAGCAAAGCGCAGTGGATACGTTTGGATGCCTTGCGCGCGCGAGGGGCGAAGCCCCTGAGCAGGTGGGTTAGTGATCGTTACCCGAATGGGCCGAGACTATGGCTCGGTGCGCGAAGCGGATAGAGCGCGGTGACGTGACCCCCTGCTTTCCTCCAGCTGGGATTAGAGCCGAGCCGCATTGTT
>JAUCYS010000003.1 GCA_030373505.1 Parasphingorhabdus sp. | reverse complement strand
ATATTGCTGTCGACCCCGGTCCCCGCGACCCACTGCCAGTTGACGCTGTTGGAGCCATAATCAGCATCGACCAGCGTGTCCCAGAACCATTGCTCGCCCTCGCGCCAGTCGATCAGCAGATGCTTGACCAGAAAGCTCGCCGTGATCATCCGCACCCTGTTGTGCATCCATCCGGTCGCCCAGAGCTCGCGCATTCCGGCATCGACAATCGGATAGCCGGTCTGGCCGTGGCACCAGGCCTCGAAATCAGCTTTTACGGCGTCATCACCCATATCACGCCACGGCAGGCCGCGCATTTTCTCGCGATAGCTCTCGCCGCCATATTGCGGAAACTGGGCGATCACATTTTGCGCATAATCCCGCCAGACCAGCTCCTTCAGATAGGTCTCCACCTTGCTCCCCTGCCCCGCCAGCCGATTCCAGACGGTCGCCGGGCTAATCTCGCCAAAATGCAGATGCGGTGACAGGCGCGACACCAGTTGTTCCGATGGCAGATTGCGGCCCTCGTCATATTGCGCCGCCTTGTCGGCGAAATCTTCCAGATTGGCTTCGGCGCCAGCAGATCCGGGCTGCCAATGGTCGGCAAAACCGGCCGCCCAGTCCGGCTTGGTGGGCAGCAGATTAAAATCATCCAGTGAGTCACTCTCGGGCCAGCTATCCGGCGAGGACAGCTTCTTGGGCGCAGGCCGGGCATCAGCGGGCGGCATATGCTGGCGCAGCGCCCTCCAGAAGGGCGTGTAGATTTTATAAGGATCGCCAGCGTTGGTGGTCACCGTCCCGGGCGGCAGCAGATAATTGCCATCGTGCAGGATCAACTCGGCCTCGTCGTTCAAAGCTTTTTCCAGTGCCTTTTCGGCATTGCGCCACCACGGCTCGTAATGATGCAGCCCATGCACTTCATCCGCGTCGGTCGATTTGACAATTTCGGCCAAATGCTCCGCAGCCGGCCCCTGCCGCAAGATCAGCCGCGATCCCATATCTCGCAAACATGCTTCCAGTTCTTCCAGTGACTGGTGCAACCACCAGCGCGAAGCCCCGCCCATGATACGGTGTTTCGGCGTTTCATCGTCGAGAATATAGACCGGAATGACCGGTCCGCTTGAGGCGGCGGCGAGGACGGCGGCCTGATCGACGAGGCGAAGGTCCCGGCGGAACCAGATGATCTTGGGTTTTGTCATGCCCCAGCCATGACTCAGGGAGCGGCTTGTTCCAACATGTCTTTGCGGACATTGACTCGGACAGAGAAGCGGTCGCCGACAAGCGGATCCATAAAGCGCTGGTCCCGGACGGTTATGCGAGAACCAACCCCCTGCAAAACCGGCATTCTGGACCAGAACAGAAAAGCAGCACCATCCTTGCTGGACCGCGTGACTTCGGATTGGAGGAAGTCCGCATTGCCCGGAATTTTCTGCTCCGGCCCCAGCGCCAGATTGCCGAACAGGTCAAACGCCCCGGACCCGTAGGCGGAGCCGTCACGCCACAATATCTCCCGTTTCCAGAACTGCAACGGCACCGGATTGGCCACCACCAGCGCATCACGCCGCTGGATAATATCGGCAGGGCCCGCCCCTATGGCCCTGTCGACCAGCTGATCTCTGGTCTCGGCTTCCGCCTTGCCGGTGATCAGACCATTGGCAAAAATATAGGCGCAGACCGCGACAAAGCTGATCCACGCCGGGCGCTGCCAGTTCGAACGGCCTTTCTTCTCCCGCCGTCGCGAAAGCCAGAAGCCGGCGATCAGCGACGCCCAGATCCAGATATCGATAATGAAGATGCTGTCGCCATAAAACCATTGCGGCGAAAAGGGCTCGAGCAGGCGAATGCCATAGCTGTTCAGCCAGTCCAGCGCCGGATGGCTCAGGCAGCCGATATAGGCCAGCGCCAGCAGCCAGCCTCGGTGGATCGGCAACCGGTCCGCCGGCCGCTTGCCGCGCTTCTCCTGCCAGCGATCAAACCCGATCATGATCCCGGTCAGCACCAGCGGCAGCAGCAGCATCGAAATCGGCCCATGGGTGATCCCGCGCCGGATCGCCAGATGCTGCACCCCGTCCAGCAGCGTCGCCACCGCATCGATATCGGGAATATTGGCGGCGATAATCAGGGTCGCCATGCCAAGCCCGGTCTTCTTTTTCAGGCCCATCTGGCCGAGAACGGCGCCGGCTAGGCTGTGGGTCAGATTATCCAAATTTTTTCTCGCACAAAGACACGAAGCCACGAAGGGCTTCCATGCCTAGCTTCGAAAATAGTTATTTGCCAGACGTTTGAGGCCTTCTTTGAAAGTGGCTGCGCCAAAGTTCATCAGGAAACCGAGCGGCAAATCCATCAAACGCAAATAGGTGATCACCTGTTTGGCATGAACAGGAGCGTATCGTTCGGTAGACTTGAGTTCGATCAGGATCAGGTTTTCAACGACCAGGTCGGCACGAAAGCCCTCTTCCAGAACTCGACCCTTGAAGGTGATGGGAATAATCTTCTGTCTTTCGACAGAAAGACCTTTCTCTTTCAAACTCTCGAACAGCAAGATCTCATAGACGGATTCGAGCAGGCCGGGCCCAATGTCTCTGTGCAGGTGAAACCCGCAATCAACAGAGATCCTGGCGATAACTTCGAGACTTTGCACACTCTCATCTTAGTGCCTTTGTGTCATCGTGCGAGTCCCGAACCCTTACAGTTCCGGCCCGCCCTCGGTCACCGTCCATGTCTGTCCCTTGCTCAGCAAGCCCTGCAGATCCGGTATCTTGCCGGCCGCCGCCGCTTCGTTCTGCGCGACGACCTGCGCCTCGAATGTCGGTCGCGGATCGTCATAGAGCACGCCGAGCGCCATCGGGAATTCGCCGAACTGCATCTCGACCAGCATATGCGCCACCGAACGGTTGGTCACATCATGGACGATCACGCCCGCCGCCTGCCAGTCCCCGTCGGACACATCGACCACTTCCAGCTGCAATGTCTGGGTATTGAGCGTGAGACCCTTTTCGCCCTTGGCGAACAGCATCGGCTCGCCGTCAACGAGATGCAACTGGGTCTCAGCCGCCGTCTTCTTCGCCGCAAATTCCTCGAACACATCCTTGTTATAGACAATGCAATTCTGGAAAATCTCGATAAACGACGCGCCCTTGTGCGCATGCGCAGCTTTCAGCACATCGGACAGATTCTTGTGAATATCGATGCCGCGGGCAACAAAGCGAGCACCGGCACCCAGAGCAAAAGCGCAGGGTGAAGCCGGCCGGTCGACCGACCCATAAGGAGTCGAGGGGCTGTGCGTGCCCTGCCGGCTGGTCGGCGAATATTGGCCCTTGGTCAGGCCGTAAATCTCGTTGTTGAACAGCATCACCTGACAATCCAGATTGCGGCGCAGCAGGTGCATCGTATGGTTGCCGCCGATCGACAGCGCATCGCCGTCGCCGGTGATGATCCACACATCCAGCTCCGGATTGGCCAGCTTGACTCCGGTCGCAATCGCCGGCGCCCGTCCGTGGATCGTGTGGAAACCGTAAGTCTCCATATAATAAGGAAAACGCGAGGAGCAGCCGATGCCGCTGATGAACACCGTCTTCGACGGATCGGCACCGAGATCGGGCATGGTCCGCTGCACCGCCTTGAGGATCGCATAATCGCCGCAACCCGGGCACCAGCGCACTTCCTGATCGGTTTCCCAGTCTTTCAGCGTCGTCGTGATTTTGGTCATCTCGTTCATGACAGATTCTCCTCGATCACCGCGGCAATTTCGGCGATGGTAAATGGCTGGCCGGACACCTTGTTGACCGGCTTGGCATCGACCAGATACTGGTCGCGCAGGATCGTCTTCAGCTGTCCGGTGTTCATTTCCGGCACGATGATCCGGTCAAAGCTCTTCAGCAGTTCGCCGAGATTCTTCGGCAATGGCCAGATATTGCGGATATGGACATGCGCCACATCCTTGCCGTCCGCGCCGGCGCGCGCCACCGCCTGATGGATCGGACCATAGGTCGAACCCCAGCCGACAACGCACAATTTGGCACCGGCCTTGCCGAATGCCAGTTCTTGGTCGGGCAGACTGTCAGCGACGCCGAGTATCTTGTCGCGCCGGATCTCGGTCATCACCTGGTGGTTCGCCGGACCATATTCGATATGGCCAGTGTCGACGCCCTTCTCGATGCCGCCGATGCGGTGCATCAGGCCCGGTGTGCCCGGCTTGATCCACGGCCGCTTCAGCTTTTCATCGCGGCTATAGGGCAGCAACGGTCCCTCGGGCTTCTCGGTCATGAAGCTCACCGGGAAACGCTCCAGCGTATCGACGTCGGGGATCTTCCACGGCTCTGCAGCATTGGCGATATAGCCGTCGGTCAGCAGCATCACCGGCGTCATATATTGCACCGCAATCCGCACCGCCTCGATCGCGCAGTAGAAGGCGTCTTCGGGCGACCGCGCAGCGATCACCGGCATCGGCGCATCGCCGTTGCGGCCATAGACCGCCTGATAGAGATCGGACTGCTCGGTCTTGGTCGGCAGGCCGGTCGACGGACCGCCGCGCTGCGAATTGACAATCACCAGCGGCAATTCGGTCATGATCGCCAGTCCCATCGCCTCGCCCTTCAGCGCGATGCCCGGACCGGAAGAGGATGTGATGCCCAGACTGCCGGCATAGCTGGCCCCGATCGCCGCGGTAATCGCGGCGATCTCGTCCTCGGCTTGGAAGGTGGTAACGCCAAATTCCTTGAGCCGCGCCAGATGATGCAGGATCGCGGAAGCCGGTGTGATCGGATAGCCGCCGAAGAACATCGGCAGCTCCGCCAGACGAGCGCCCGCCACCAGTCCCAGCGACAGCGATTCTGCGCCCGATACGGTCCGATAGGTGCCCGGTTCTGCCGGAGCGGCCGCAATCTTGTGATGCTGCAGATGACCGCCGCCCAGCCCGTCGCCGGAAATCTCGGCGGTTTCGCCATAGGCATGACCGGCGTTGAGCGCGGCGATATTCGCCTCGGCAATATCCGGCAATTTGGCAAACTTGCTTTTCAGCCACTGCACCACCGGTTCGCGGTCGCGCTCGAACATCCACAGCGCAAGGCCGAGCGTCCACATATTCTTGCAGCGCAGCGCTTCCTTGTTGCCAAGGCCGAACGGCTTGACCGCATCCAGCGTCAGTTGCGAAATATTGAGCTTGAGCAGCTGCCATTTCGCCAGCGACCCGTCTTCCAGCGGATTGCTCTCATAATGGGCCTTGTCGAGATTGCGCTTTCCGAACTCGCCTTCGTCGGCAATCACCAGACCACCCGGCCGAACCGCCTGGACATTGGTCTTGAGCGCCGCCGGGTTCATCGCGATCAGCACATCCGGCTGGTCACCGGCGGTCTCGATCGCACGCGATCCGAAATTGATCTGGAACGCGGACACGCCAAAAAGCGTGCCCTGCGGCGCGCGAATTTCCGCCGGAAAATCCGGGAAAGTGGCAAGGTCATTGCCTGCCAGCGCCGTCGAGAGCGTGAACTGCCCTCCAGTGAGCTGCATCCCGTCGCCGCTGTCGCCGGCGAAACGCACGACGACATTTTCGGCGCCTTCGGGGCTGGGATTATTCGGTTCTTCCTGCTTCAACGCGGTGGCCATGATTGAATTTCCGTGCCTTTGTTATGATGCAAACCGCTCTAGAGCAGCAATGCAAGGCGCTTCAAACCACAAAAACTAATAGGGATAAAGCATTTGTTTGGGCGCCCTGGCCCGATTAGCACTTGCCTACTGAACCTGGCCTGATCTAATCCGCCGGATAGCTGGCTGGAGAAGAGACATGACTGACACCTACGTCCGCCCCGATGTACAAATGATTCTGACGATGATGGAGCAATCCGATCAGCCGCTGATGTCGGAAGTCGAGCCTGCTGCCGCCCGCGAAATGTATAATATGATGGCAGCAATGCTTGAGGCCGATGCCGTCGAACTCCCGCGGATAGAGGATCTGTCCTGCCCCGGCCCGGCGGGTGACATCGCCCTTCGTCTCTATGACAGTCAGGCACAGCGCAACGCGGAAACGCCGGTCATCCTCTTCTATCATGGCGGCGGCTTTGTGATCGGCGACCTCGAATCGCATCACAGCTTCTGCACCTATATCTCCCGCGAGATGGATTTACCCGTCATTGCGGTCGACTACCGGCTGGCTCCCGAAGCGCCCTTCCCTGCAGCACCGGAAGACTCTCTGGCCGCCACGCGATGGGTTGCGGACCATCAGGAACAGCTCAAACTCGATATCAGCGGCTTGATTCCCTGTGGTGACAGCGCGGGCGGAAATCTCGCATTGGTGGTCGGACAGGTGCTGGCGAGCGACCCAGCTTCTGTTCCTGTCATCGCGCAATTTCCGATCTATCCCGCCACCCGCATGGATGCCGAGGGCGGGTCGATGGACGAATTTGCCGAAGGCTTCCTGCTCACCAGGGAGAGTATGGAATATTTCGACGGCCATTATGCACCGAAGGACGACGACCTTCTCGTGTCTCCCTATCTCGGCGATCTTTCCCGCTCACCGCCAACGGTATTGGTTACCGCCGGCCTTGATCCGCTGCGCGACCAGGGACGCGAATATGCCGCCGACCTGATCCGGCACGGCGTGAGTACGACATTTTTGGAAATGCCCGGAAACGTGCATGGCTTTATCAATATCCGCAAGGCGGTGCCATCCGCGGCGCAGGATGTGGACAAGATGATTGCCGCCTGGAAAAGCCTGATCGCATCGCTGCAATCATGATGGCGAGCGTCGCCGAAACTGCCGGAAAGGCCCTGTAAGATCGATTATAGCAAACTCCCCTACCGCCCCTGCGCCGGTATCATGCTCGCCAACCGTGAAGGTCTGGTGTTCGTTGGCCAGCGGCTCGATGCCGCCGAGAGCCTCTATCCCGACGCATGGCAAATGCCGCAGGGCGGAATCGACGAGGGCGAGGATGCCGAAGCCGCCGCTCTGCGCGAATTGTGGGAAGAAACCGGCGTGATTGCCGATCATGTCCAGATCATAGGGCGGACCAAGGAGGAATATTTCTATGATCTTCCGGACGAGCTGCTCGGCAAGATATGGAAGGGCAAATATCGCGGGCAGCGCCAAAGCTGGTTCCTGATGCGTTTTACCGGTGAGGATCATCATATCCACATCCAGACCGATCATCCCGAATTCACCAAATGGAGATGGGCCGATCCTGCCGGATTGCCAGATATTATCGTACCTTTTAAACGCGACCTGTATCGCGCCGTTCTGAACGAATTCCAGCCACTGATCTGACCCCCAGGATTAGAGAATTTTTATGTACCGAACAGCATGGACCACCGCCCTTATCGGTGCTGCAGGCTTGTCCACTCCGGCGGTCGCCGCATTGCCAGAGCCGGTCAAAGCGATGATCGATGCCGCCATCGCATCTGGCAACAAGCAGGACGTGCTCGCAATTGTCAAAATTGCAAAAACGACCAACCCTGATGATGTCGCCGAAATTGACTCGATGCTGGCGGATTATAACCACAATCAGGCAAAGCTTGCTGAGGCGGCGCTGCGCGAAAAGCAGGAAGCAGGCTTCTTCGAGAACTGGAAGGGACAGGGCGAATTGGGCGGCTTCCGTTCGACGGGCAATACCAGAAACCTGGGTCTTTCCGGCGGCATCAAGCTGGTGAAGGATGCAGTCAAATGGCGACTGAATTTTCAGGCCCGTGCCGACTATGAGCGCAACAAGGGCAAGACCACGCGCGATCAGCTAAGCGCGACCATCGAGCCGAACTATAAATTCGACCAGAAACTTTACGCCTACGGGCTTGCGCAGTTTGAACGCGACCGCCTCCAGGGTTTTTCCGCCCGCTATACGATATCCGGCGGACTCGGCTATGAACTGGTCAAGACCAGCGATTTGCGGCTTGCCATCAAGGCGGGACCGGCCTTCCGCGTCACCAACTTCGCCAGTGGAAAGTCCGAAAGCAGCCTTGCCGCTCTGGCCGGGCTCGATTTTGACTGGAAGATTGCCGACAATCTCAAATTTTCACAGGATGCCGGCGGGACCTGGGCCAGCGATGCACAAGGCTACACCTCGGCGGTTGCCATTATCGACAGCGACAACGCCACTTTTCAGGCCACGTCGGCACTGGATGCCAAATTGATCGGCAGTCTTTCGGCGCGCTTCTCCTATACGATCGAACATGAAACAAACCCGCCCGTCGGCCGGTTCAAGACGGATACGCTCAGCCGCGCCTCGCTGGTCTACGATTTTTAGCCCGGCCTGCGGAACAGACTGTCAGGGAGTTTCGCTTTCCGGTTCCTCGTCACCGATTCTGGGCTTCGGTGTCACCGCTTCAGCCGACAGGACCGGCTTCTTCTCCGCCAGCTTGATCGCCGATGCCAGCTCGTCATTTTGCGCGCAGCGCGACCGGCACAGGGTTTCAATCCGCGACAGATTGACTTTCGCCTTCTCCAGCGCGCCGCGCTGGATCAGCGCTTCGCCTTGTCCGGCTAGCGCATCCAGATTGTTCGGATCGACAATGAGCGCCTCGCGATACAGGCGGATGGCCTTGCCCGGCAGCTGCTGCACGCGGGCGATTTGAGCAAGAGCAATGAACGCTGAACTGTTGCGCGGGTCCACCGCCAGCGATGTTTCATACAGATCGGCGGCCAGATCCAGCTCACCGCGCTTCTGCGCCGCTTCACCCAGATGCAGATATTCAACCGACCGCTGCTTGATCTCGATATCGGCAGACTGGCCAAAACCGGCGCTGGAAACCGTGGCGAAAACGAGGGACAAGGCAACAACAGCCGGGGAAAAACGCATAATCAGCTCCAATAAACTCTCGCGACCATAGCCAGACTCAGCTGCATGCTGGCTTAACATGATTTGCTATCACAATTTTTCGAGGCAGGTAAAATAAAAGCCATCCGTTCCGTCATGATACGGGGAAAGAAGAATGCCTTTACGATATGGGCGGCCAACCGGCAAATCAATCGATTTTTCCTGCCACCCGGTTCGGCGCTCAAGGAATTTCTCGGCCTGCTCCCCGCCTTCCGCATCCAGCAGCGAACAGACTGCATAGACGAGCCTCCCGCCCGGCTTGACCATCTCGCTGCCAAGATCGATCAGCCGCTGCTGCAATTCTGTTGTGTGCTCGAGGCGTTTTGGCGTCATCCGCCAGCGCAACTCGGGATTGCGTCGCCAGGTGCCGGTGCCGCTGCATGGCGCATCGATCAGCACCAGATCGCAACGCCCCTTGAGATGCTCCAGCGAATCCGTTTCCTTGCCGGGAGCAAGCAGGATCGTCTCGATATTCCGGGCGCTGGCCCGCCGCTTGCGCGGATCTATCCGGCTCAGCCGTCCGCGATCCGTGTCCGCTGCGATAATCTCGCTTTCGGGAGATAGCATCGCGGCCAGCGCCAGTGTCTTGCCGCCTGCCCCTGCGCAGAGATCAAGGACCAGCTTCGGATCACCGGCAGCGCTTGCCATTGCAATCGCCTGACTGCCGAGATCCTGTATTTCGACGGCCCCGTCGCGATGCAGCGTCTGGCCCTCCAGCTGGGTTCCGGCAGGAAGCTCGTAGGCGTGCGGCAAAGCCAGTGCGACCGCCTCCGGCCAGGCAGAGCGGACTTCCAAGTCCGTGGAGCGTTGCCCGTTGACCCGGATATGCAAGGGTGCCCGGTCAAACAGCGCCTCCCGTTCGGGTTCATCGATCAGACTCGCGAACCCGCCTGTCAGCCATTCGGGTATTTGCCCGCCGCTGGCGAGCGGTTCATTCGCTTCGATGGCCGCCGGACCATAGTTGGAACCACTGAAATGCTCGCGCAATTCGGGCTGCTCGGCGACCAGTCCGAGCATCGCCTGTCTGCCGCTTTCCGGCCGGTCTCCCCAGCGCCGGATAGCGGTATAGACCAGCTCGCGAATGGCGCGCCGGTCGCCGGACCCGGCATAGCGTCTTTCCTTGAAAAATTTCTTCGCGATATTGTCCGCAGACGCCCCGTTGTCGCGCGCAGCAGCAATGATCCAGTCCAGCATCTCGATCGCCGCCTGCAGTCTTGCCGAGGGAGTCACGTCTCCGCGCGATCAGTGGCCCGCACTGCGTCCACCCACGCCCCGGGGCAGGCTGGCATCAGCAACAATATACGGGCTTCGATCACGTGATGCCTCCAGCGTCTCTATCGAGTCGGATAATTGGGTGCTTCCCGGGTAATGGATACATCGTGGACGTGGCTTTCCTGCAATCCAGCATTGGTGATGCGGATGAATTCGGCCCGTTCCCGCAGGTCTTCCAGCGTGTCCGATCCCGTATAGCCCATTGCGGCTTTCACGCCGCCAACCAGCTGATGAATGACATCGCGCGCCGGTCCCTTGAAAGGCACCTGCCCTTCAATTCCTTCCGGCACCAGTTTGAGCTGGTCGGTGATATCCTGCTGAAAATAGCGATCCGCCGATCCGCGGGCCATCGCGCCGACAGACCCCATACCGCGATAGCTCTTGTACGCGCGCCCCTGGTAGAGGAAGGTCTCGCCCGGTGCCTCTTCGGTCCCCGCCAACAGGGAACCGATCATCACGGCGGATGCGCCGGCCGCCAGAGCCTTTGCAACATCGCCCGATGTCCGCAGCCCGCCATCCGCAATAACCGGAATGCCGGATTTTTCCGCTTCTTCCGCACATTCTATGATAGCGGTCAGCTGCGGAACGCCGACACCCGCGACCACCCGCGTGGTGCAGATTGAACCGGGTCCAATACCGACCTTGATCCCGTCGGCACCCGCGTCGATCAGGGCCCGGGTTGCAGCAGCTGTAGCGACATTGCCGGCAATGACCTGAGTGCTGTTCGACCGCTTTTTGACCTCTTCAACCGCCCGCGCGACCATCGCGCTATGGCCGTGGGCCGTATCGATCACGATCAGATCGCATTCCGCGTCGATCAGCGCCTGGGTCCGCTCGAGTCCGCTCTCACCCACGGTTGAGGCTGCTGCCACGCGCAGACGCCCGGAGGCATCCTTTGTGGCGTTGGGATAAGTCACGGCCTTTTCAATATCCTTGACCGTAATCAGGCCGACGCAATGGTAATTGTCATCAACGACCAGCAATTTTTCGATCCGCCGCTGGTGCAGCGTGCGCCGCGCCTCTTCCTGACTGACGCCAGCCGGAACCGTTGCCAGATTGTCCTTGGTCATCAGCTCGGAAATCTTCTGTTTCGGATTTTCCGCAAAGCGAACGTCGCGATTCGTCAATATGCCGACCAGTTTCCCCGATTTCTCCACCACAGGAATGCCGGATATCCGGTTCTGCGCCATCGTCTCCTGCGCTTCCGCCAATGTCGCATCGGGTGCGATTGTGATCGGATTGACCACCATGCCGGATTCAAAGCGCTTCACCTGCCGGACGGCAGCGGTCTGCTGTTCCAGGGTGAGATTCCGGTGCAGGACGCCGATCCCGCCCATTTGCGCCATTACGATCGCCATATCCGACTCGGTCACCGTATCCATGGCGGACGAAAGGATCGGAATGTTCAAGCCGATAAGTTTGGAAATACGGGTCTTGGTATTGGCCTGGCTGGGCACGATCTCGGACGCGGCGGGCCGCAGCAGGACGTCGTCAAACGTCAGTCCCAATCGAATATCTGTATGCTTGCCTGGCCTGCTCATGATCGCCACTTTCCGATGTCGTGAATGTGATTCTGTGGCGGCCCATGTAATCAGTTATCCGCCCCGCCGCTAGGGGCTTTTCCCGGATATCTTGCAGTCGAGCCGAAATAGCGCCCCAGCGCCACATGGAAATTGGCATCCGCAGCCGCTCCGGTCAGCAGCAGAGTGTCATTCACCTCATCGCTGACATCATGATAGGGGCCATCGAGATAGGCCTTGAGCCGTGCCGCATCGGCAAATGCGCTGCTGATCATATAGGCGGGGATAGCGCGCTCGAGAAATATATAGCCATCCTGCCTTGCGAGATAGGGGGCCGCAGTGCCGCTACGGTCAATCTCGCGTCCCTCCTGAGCAGCGACAGCCCCGATTTCCCGGTCGAGACCCGCCCGCCCGAGACCGATAACAGCAATTTTCTTCCCATCATCGGAAAGCGCAATGGTGTCGGCATTGAAGGCAACAACCAAGCGGTCGAGGGCGACGGAAGGATTTTCGATAAACGCCCGCGCGCCCAGCAGGCCTTTTTCTTCTGCGGTAGTCGCCAGAAAATAGATATCCCGATCATGATCCTCTTTCGCCAGCCGGTTTGCTACCTCGATGAGCAGGGAAATCCCGCTGGCATTGTCCACCGCACCGTTGCAGATCCGGTCCTTGCCGGGGTCCCGGGGATCCTCGATCCGGCATATCCCGAAATGGTCCCAATGGCCCATGAACAGAAGCCCGCCAGCGTCGGGGTTAGTGCCCGGAATTTTGCCGATCACATTATGCGAGATATAGGTGCGGATCTGGGTCTCGGCTCCGGCATCCGCGCCCATCCCGAGATCGATGACAGAGATATCATCTCTGTCGGCCAGCAATGCTCCCGCATCCAGACCAGCTTGTGCAGTCAGTTTGCTGAACTGGTCAAAGCTGATCAAGCCTTCGAGCGGCGCATGGTTTTCGTCGCCGGAGAAATCGGTGGAGGGGCGCTCAAAAAATCTGCGGAAAGCGGTCCAACGATCCTGGCGTGCAACGACCGACAGCACCCCAATCGCACCGTCGTTGATCAGTTGCCGCTTGCGCGCCCGAAAACTCGGTATGCTGTCACTGTCATCCAGCGGCGCGCGTGGTATCAGTACCAGTTTTCCGGCAACGGACTGGGGCTCTGACTCGGCTTGCGCAAAACCGGCGAACACGACCGGCATCTGGCTTGTCCGGAACGACGGCGACCGCCCGCGCAGGATAATCTGGTCCTGCTCAACACCTACTGACTTGCCGCCTGAGCGGCCAGCAAATGATATCTGATAGCTTTCCGGTCGACGCTCGATCAGGGCAACCGGCGCATACCAAGCCCCCTTCTCGCCAGCCGGACGCAGCCCGGATCGCGCCCATTGCGTGGCGATATAATTGACCGTCCTGTTTTCGCCGAGCGTGCCAGGCGCCCGGCCCTCGAACGCGTCGCTCGCCAATATCTCGATATGTCTGAGCAGATCCGCCTCGCCAATCGGCTCGGATCGGGCCGCTTCGGAACAGAACAGACATGAGGCAATCAAAAATGCAATAAAACGCATTGCGGAAACAACCCTTCAACAGAGGCAGTAATTGCGCTTTTCCCTTGGCATTATCCTGCAAATAATCAATGCTAATGAGACGGGTCGCGAGGGAGAATGGAAATGGGTGTTTCACTGTTGCTGCTGGTGCTGCTGGTCACGATCATCTATCTTTTTGCGAGCATCAAGATTGTCCGCCAGGGCTATCATTACACCATCGAATATTTTGGTCGCTTTACCACCACCGCCCAGCCGGGCTTCAATTTCTATCCCGCATTTCTTTATCGCGTCGGTCGCAAGGTCAACATGATGGAGCAGGTTCTCGATATTCCGGGACAGGAAATCATCACTAAGGACAATGCGATGATTTCCACCGACGGAGTCGTCTTCTTTCAGGTGCTGGATGCGTCGAAAGCGGCCTATGAGGTCAACGACCTCTATAATGCGATTCTCAATCTGGTGACCACCAACCTGCGGACGGTTATGGGGTCTATGGATCTCGACGAGACTTTGTCCAAGCGCGACGAGATCAATGCCCGTCTGCTGGTGGTGATTGACGATGCGACCACGCCGTGGGGGATCAAGATTACCCGCGTGGAAATCAAGGATATCCGGCCACCACAGGATATCGTCAACGCCATGGCCCGGCAGATGAAGGCCGAACGCGAGAAGCGCGCCAATATCCTCGACGCGGAAGGCGCGCGTGCCTCCGAAATCCTCCGCTCCGAAGGCGAGAAGCAGGGCCAGATCCTGCAGGCCGAAGGCCGCAAGGAAGCGGCCTTTCTCGACGCCGAGGCGCGCGAGCGCGAGGCCCAGGCCGAGGCCAAGGCCACCGAACTGGTGTCCCAGGCGATCGCCGGCGGCAACGCCCAGGCGATCAACTATTTTATCGCCCAGGACTATGTGAAGGCGGTCGAAAAATTCGCCACATCGCCTAATGCCAAGACGATCTTGTTCCCGGTCGAGGCGACCCAGCTGATCGGCACGCTGGGCGGGATAGGTGCCCTTGCCAAGGAAGCGCTCGGCGAAAACAGCCAGACCTTTGCGCCACCGCCCAAGCGCAAGGGCCCGTTCGACAATCAGAGCGAGTAGCAACAGGATTCAGTGGAATAGCGACCGTGGATGATTTCTCTATCAGCAATCCCGAATATCTCTGGCTGGGCCTGGCAGCCTTGCTGGCGCTGGCGGAACTGTTCGTGCCAGGCGTCTTCCTGATCTGGGTGGCTACCGCGGCAGCGGTGACCGGGATTCTGTCGCTGTTCATCGACCTGACGGTTGCCGGCCAGCTGACGCTATTTGGTCTTTCGACGATATTGGCGGTGCTTGGCGGGCGCCGCTGGTATCTGACCCATGAAGTGGAAAGCGAAAATCCGCTGCTCAACAATCGGGCCGCCCAGCTGGTTGGAAGAACAGTGACCGTGGTCGCGACGATTTCTGCGACGAGCGGACGGGTCAAGGTCGGCGACGGGGAATGGCCGGCAAAAGGCCCGGATATGCCAATAGGGTCGGTCGCAAAGGTGGCGGCGGTGGAAGGCGGGGTCCTCCGTCTGGAGAAACCGGAAGGCAGCACAGAAGTGGACGCCCAGCCTGTTTCTTGACGACGTCGCTCTCCGGACCGCTCAACTCATTCAGCGGCTGACCTCCGCCCTTTCAGGTATTCCGCTGAACGGCTAGCGGATGAGCTTGCCGGCCATACCGATCATGTCGTCCAGTGCATTGCCATCACCGTTCAGATCGAGCAGCGAGCCGATACCATTGGCGGAAGACGCATCGTTGCCGCCCCCCAGCAGACCGCCTATCAAGCCGCCCAGCCCGCCGCCGTTGCCAGCGCTCTCACCCCCCTGCTTAGCCATATATCCGGACACCATCATCGCCACATAGGGGAGCATTTGTTTGAGCAGTTCGCTGCTGATTCCCGTCTGCTGTTCGGCGCCGGCGGCGACGGTCCGGCTCACCACCTTGGAACCGAATATCTGGCCGAGCACCGCATCGCCCTTGTCCACCGGCGTCGGCTGCGGGTCCGCAACGCTGTCGAACAGCCCACCCCCGCCGAGCTGGTCAAGCAATCTTCCCAGACCATCGATACCGCCGGACCGTGCCTGTGCCGTCTTCTTGAATCCGCCCAATATCGGCGGCAGCAATGCCGCGGTGCCGGTTTGTGCGACGCTTTTGCTGACACCCAGTTCGCTGGCCATCCTTTCCAGACCCCCGGCTTGCTGCAATACGTCCATCATGTTCATCGTCTACATCCTTCTTCGCGAGGCCAGCAGACCCACGGTTTCTGGGCTTTCGACCCTTGGCATCATTCCGCTCCGCATTCGTGTGCTCCGCTATTTTTCAAGCATTGCAACGATATGGGAAGCAGTTGCTCCGCAGCTCATGTGGAGCCATATCCCTGTCCGCTCACAGAGTGCAGTCGACAATATTATCCGGCTGCACCGGCAGTTCATAGACAAGAACGCCGGAGTGGAGGGAATCGTTCCGGTCAGGTAGAGAACTAATCTTCTGGACCACCCTCCGGTTTGAAATTAGGCGGGGCGGGTGAGCGTTCATGGCCCCCTTTCCTCCGTCGAAGCCCCGAAAGGCTGTCGTCGCTGTCCTCGGCTGGCGGGACTGCGCAAATCCCTGCGCAAGGAGCATCCCGACTGGTGGAACGCCCCGGTTCCCGCTTTTGGTGATCCCGACGCATGGCTTGCGATCATAGGTCTGGCCCCAGGCAAGGAAGGCGCTCACCGTACCGGCAGGCCGTTCACCGGCGACGCATCTGGCGAAATGCTTTTTGCTACATTGACCGACTTCGGCTTCGCGAACGGCACGTTCGCCAATGATCCCGACGACGGCATCGCGCTGGCGGGTGCGATCATCCTCAACGCTGTCAAATGTCTGCCACCAGAAAATAAGCCAACCGGAGCAGAAATCACCAACTGCCGCCCCTATCTCGGAAAGGCGCTGTCCGCCCTCCCCGATCTGCAAATCATTCTGGCGCTGGGCAAGGTCGCCCATGACAGCATCATCCGCCTGTCTGGCGCGCGCCTGGTCGATCACAAATTTGCCCACGGCGCAGCGCATCAATTGCCCGATGGACGAACGCTAATCGACAGCTATCATTGCAGCCGTTACAACGTGAACACCGGGCGGCTTACCGCGACGATGTTCGAGCAAGTTTTTGAACAGGCCGTCTATTTGTCTTCGGTCAGCTGACCATAGAGCTCAGGCCGCCGATCCCGGAAAAAGCCCATGCCCGCCCGGTGCGTGCGCGCTTCGTCCAGATCAAAGGATGTGACCAGCACGCCGGTTTCGTCCGAACCATATTCCGCGATCAGATCGCCCCACTGATTGGTGATGAAGCTGTGCCCGTAAAAGGCCTGCTCATCTTCCAACCCGATGCGGTTGCTCGCCACCACCGGCATGCAATTGCTCACCGCGTGGCCCTGCATCGCCCGGCGCCACATGCGGCTGGTGTCAAGATCGGCATCATAGGGTTCCGAGCCGATCGCGGTGGGATAGAATAATATTTCGGCCCCCATCAGCGCCATCGCCCGCGCGCTTTCCGGATACCACTGGTCCCAGCAGATGCCGACGCCGATCCGCGTGCCGAACAGATCCCAGGTCCTGAAACCGGTGTTGCCGGGGCGAAAATAATATTTTTCCTCATAGCCAGGCCCGTCGGGAATATGGCTTTTCCGGTATACGCCCATGATCTCGCCATCCGGGTCAATCATCGCCAGACTGTTGTAATGATGCGGACCGTCGCGTTCGAAAAAGCTGGCAGGGATGGCGACGCCATATTGTTTCGCCAGCTTCTGCATGGCGAGCACCGGGGTGCTTTCGCTCACCGGCTGCGCCAGCGCAAACAGTTCCTCATCCTCGGTCTTGCAGAAATAGGGGCTGGCAAACAGCTCCGGCGGCAGGATGATCTGGGCACCCTGCTCCGCCGCCTCTGCGACCAGGCCGCTGACTGCAAAGATATTGTCCCGTTCATCACCGCCGAGAGGCAGCTGCAGGGCCGCTACGCATATATTGGTCATAGCGGCCCTGATAGCGGTCTAGTCGCGCTTCTTAAACAACAAAGTCATCCGGTCGGATTCACCGATCGCTTCATATCTGGCTTTATCCGTATCGCCCGAAGCAAGAACCGGAGGCAGGGTCCAGACCCCACCGGGATAATTGGCCATATCCTTTGGATTGGCATTGATCTCGGATTCGCTTACCAGTTCAAAGCCGTTCAGCTCGAACAACGCCACGACCGAAGCCTGCTTCAGATAACCCTTGCTGCCGTTGGACATCGCATAAGATGCGTCTGGCTTGGCTCGATGCTGCACGACGCCGACCCTTCCGTCATCAGCCAGCATTTCCCGCAACGCGCGCAGTTCGGAGTCCGCACGGTTGCCATTGAGCAACCCGTGCAATGACCGGAAAATCAAGACCCGGTCGACCTTGCCCTTCATGTCATCCGGCAGTTCGTCGCTTTCAAAGGCCAGAATCTTTTCCGCATTCACCCCGGTCCATTTCGCTGCTGTCTCGGGAAAGCTTTCGGGCCAGCCCTTGCTTCGGGCTTCGCGCGCACGGTCTGGGAAATTGGTGGCGGAGCTGTCCGCGTTGATCGCAACATATTTCCCGTTGTCGGCCAGATAAGGAACCAGCACGCGCGTGTACCAACCACCTCCTGGCGCATATTCGACGACTGTCTGATCTGGCTTTACACCGAAGAACATTAGCGTCTCGGCAGGATGGCGATAGATATCCCGGGCCTTGTCGTCAGCGCGGCTTTCATCATCGAGAATCGCCTGCAGACCGGCGTCCGACATCTCGACACCGTCTTTCTTATGGTGCTTGGCAGCAGCTGGAACAGCGCCTGCCAGCATCGCCAGCGCCGCGCTCGCCATCAGCAATTTCTTCATCATTCATTCCTCTCAGATTTTCACGATCGTTTTTTCTTGCCTGAATACCTACCCAATGCATGATCCAGTACAACATGTATTATCGGGCATGTCTGATAGACAGCTTATATCGCAGCCCAAGCTGGGACTGGGAATATGGTTCATCAATTGCCAGGCAGACTAGGGAACCAGCGGGATTTGTTGAGAAATGCAGTGGAAGCTTCCGCCGCCTCGCAGCAGCGCCTGGCTGGACAGACCGATCACTTTGCGATCCGGAAGAAGGGTCGCGATTTGCTCGACTGCTCTGGCATCATTCGCAGCGCCATATTGCGGGACTGCGACCACCGTATTACCAATATAGAAGTTCATGTAGCTGGCAGGCGCAATATCATCGTCGATTTCATATCGCCCCACCGACGGCAAGCGGACCACCTTCAGTCCTGATGACTGCGCGCACTGGGCCGCATAGTCAAAAATCTCTCTATTGGGATCATCGCCAGCCCCGGCCTCCGGAATCGCGACCGTGCCCGGCGCGACAAAGCGGGCGAGATTGTCGACATGACCGTCGGTATGATCCGCAACCAGCCCGTCACCAAGCCAGCAGATATGCTCCGCCGCCAGAGCCTGTCCTAGCCAGGCTTCCGCCTGTTCGCTGGAAAGCCCGGCATTGCGATTATTGTTGAGCACGCATTGCCGGGTGGTGATCAGCCAGCCGGCGCCGTCGCCATCGATCGCGCCGCCTTCCAATATCCAGTCGCGCTCATGGATCGCCAAGCCAAAGCGCCTTGCCAGCCGCTCACCGATATCCTGATCCAGGGCCATGGCAAATTTTCCGCCCCAGCCGTTGAAGCCGAAATTCTGGCCAACCAAGCCATCAGACCCGGCAACGAAAATCGGAGCGGAATCGCGCAGCCAGATGTCGCCAAACGGTTCGACCACTATATCGACAGCGGCCTCGGCAAGCTCCCGTGCAATATCAGCATCGGCGGCTGTCCTGCAGACCAGAATGACGGTCTCTCCACTCCCCTGGTCCGCTACGGCACTGGCAAAGGCAGCGACTTCCCGCTGTGCTTGCGCCAGTCCGGCCGGCCATTCCGCCGGATCACCGGGAAAGCCGATCCAGACATCCCGGTGCGGCTCCCACTCTGCGGGCCATCTCATGTCGCGGTTCGCCGATCCGGATCAGTTGCTGGCGCGGCTTTGGTCGCGAATGGCGCGGAATTCGTCGCCCTCGTTCCAGTTCGGCCAGTCCTCGGTCATCGCCATCATCCGGCCAACCGTATAATAGACCTTCAGGTCGCCCATCACACCGGTCCAGTCCCAGTTCGGATCATATTCATCCTTCGGACCATGATAGCGATTATCGGTATAATCTTTCGCTGCCGCCTCGCCGGCTTCCCGACCACCATCGACCAGATCGTCACCGCCCTCGAAATAGATCATCGGCACGCCCAGCTTGGCAAAACTGAAATGGTCCGACCGGTAATAATAGCCTTTTTCCGGGGTTGGCTCGGCTTCGGCCACGCGACCGTCACTTTTTAGGGCCGCTTCCAAATAGGCATCCAGCTCGGACTTGCCCTTACCGACCACCACGACATTTTTCGCCGGACCGGCCATCGCAAAGGCATCCATGTTCACGCCGCCCACCGTTTGGCTGAGCGGATAGATCGGATTCTCGGCATAATATTTGGAACCCAGCAATCCGGATTCTTCGGCAGTGACCGCAAGGAAAATAACGCTCCGGTCCGGCGCTCCGGCCTTCACATAGGCTTCGGCCAGCGCCACCAGCGCAGCCGTGCCCGTGGCGTTGTCAATGGCACCATTGCAGATATCATCGCCATCGGGAGCAGGCTTGCAACGACCAAGATGGTCCCAGTGGGCGGAATAGATGACATATTCGTCAGGACGGGTCTTGCCCTTCAGGATACCGACGACATTCTTGCTGTCGGTCTTCTTGATATCATTTTCCAGCGAAACTGTTGCTTTCTGCTTAAGGTCCACTGCCTTGAAGCCCTTTTTCTTTGCAGCTTCCATCTGCGCGGTCATGTCCTGACCGGCGGCCGCAAAAATCTTCGCTGCCGCCTCTTTCTGGATCCAACCATTCAATTTGGTCTGGTCAGCACCGCCATTGGCCGACTGGGCGTAAAATTGCTCGCCGGTCCAGCTCGACTCGACAACATTCCAGCCATAGGCAGCCGGCTCCGTATCATGGATGATCAGCGCCGCTGCAGCGCCCTGACGCGCCGCTTCCTCATATTTATAGGTCCAGCGCCCGTAATAGGTCATCGCCCGGCCACCAAATTCGCCTTCCAGACTTTCCGTGCCGAAATCGGGGTCATTCACCAGTATGACGACTGTCTTGCCCTTCACATCGATACCGGCATAATCGTTCCAGCCGCGCTCCGGTGCGTTGATGCCATAGCCGACAAAGACCATGTCGCTGTTCGTCACTTCGACTTTCGGCTGTTCCTGGTAGCTCGCGGCAACATAGTCACTGCCATAGCTAAACGAGAGATCACTCTCGCCGCCGCTGATTTTCAGGGGCGACATATTCTTGGCCGAGATGCCGACCAGCGGCACATCCTGGAACCAGCTGTCGCCATTGCCCGGCGCCAGCCCGGCTTCGGCAAATTTTTCGGAGATCAGCGTGGTCGCCTTCTCTTCACCGGCGGTACCGGGCGCGCGCCCTTCATAGGCGTCGGAGGAAAGCTCTTCGGTTATCGATTTCATGGTCTCGACGGAAAGATCCGGCGCCGCGACTTCAGGAAGTGCTGATTCGCCGTCGGATTGTTCGACTTCGGTGCACCCCGCTAGCAATAACGCCGGTACCACGGCAAAGGCTAATATTCTCATAGACATCCATTCCAATTTGTTTCTGCTGTTACCATGACAGAGCGGGCCGATGCTTGCAAGGAGGTCCGTGGCCGCAACTATCAGGCCCAACCCGGGCCTTTTCCCTTGTGCCGGCGCTTACATGAATTTACAAATTCCGGATCAAGTCAGGGGGAATTTTTGTGATCCAATTTTGTGCGCGTTTTTTGGTAGTCCTTTCTCTTTTTTCGATTTTCCTGCTCCCCTCTGCCGATGCAGAGGTCGATAGTGCGAAAGCGTTCGGGTCGCTCGGTGGCGTTCTGGACATTAGCCTGTCGCCGGACGGCAACAATGTCGCCTTTGTCGCCCCGGCCGGCGGCGTGAAGACCGAACTGTTCACGATCGACCTGAGAACTGGCGTCCCGAAGAAAATCCTGACCGCATCCGGCGACCCCGAGAGGCTGCTCGGCTGCGGCTGGGTGTCCAACAGCAGGCTGGTCTGCCAGATTGGCGGCTACCAGGAATATGACAGTCAAATTTACGGCTTCACAAATATCTTCGCTCTGAACATGGATGGTTCGGAAGCCAGGCTCCTTAGCAAGCGGCCGAATGACACGTCGATTGCCATCTCGTTTGGCGGCGGTAGCGTCATCGACTGGCTGCCGGATGAGGAAAATTTCATTCTGATGACCAGATATTATGGCGACTGGGGCGGCGTGACGGGCAGGGATCGCGTGGGCTGGGGAGTCGACCGGGTCGATACGGTGACCGGGAAGACCAAGATCGTCGAGCCGGCCAAGATCGAGGCCAACGAATATATTACCGACGGTGAAGGTAATGTCCGAGTGCTCGGAATGCGCATCAAGGCAGGCCGCACGGAACTGGATACCGGCCGGATAAAATATTTTTTCCGGCGCCAGGGCAGCGATAGCTGGGAAGACCTTGCAACCCTGAACTATGCGGAGCGTGCCGGGTTCAACCCCTATGCGGTCGATCCGGTCAAAAATATCGCATATGGCTTCCAGCCCTATCAGGGACGGCGCGCCTTGGTGGCGATGAAGCTGGATGGTTCGGATTCGACTGAGCTGGTATATGCCAACGACCAGGTCGACGTCGATGGCCTGATCAGGATCGGGCGCAAGAATCGTGTGGTCGGCGTTAGCTATGCCACGGACCAGAGGAACGGCATCTATTTTGATCCGGAACTCAAGAAGCTCGCCGCCGCTCTGGGGACCGCCCTCGGCGGCAACAAATCGATCCAGTTTTCGGATTCGAGCCTGGATGAGAGCAAGTTGTTGCTCTTTGCCAGCTCGGACGTCGATCCGGGCCAATATTATATCTTCGACAAAAGCAACAAGTCGATGCGCCCGCTATTGGCCGCCCGACCGCTGCTGGCGGAGGTCAAGCTGGCACAGGTCAAGTCGGTGTCCTACCCGGCCGCCGACGGGACGATGATCCCGGCCTATCTCACGCTGCCCGCCGGATCCGACGGCAAGAACCTGCCCGCCATCGTGATGCCGCACGGCGGGCCAGACAGCCGCGACGAATGGGGTTTCGACTGGTGGGCGCAATATTATGTCAGCAACGGTTTCGCGGTCCTGCAACCCAACTATCGCGGGTCCGATGGCTATGGCGACAGCTGGTACCAAAAGAACGGCTTCCAGTCTTGGAAGACCGCGATCGGGGACGTGACCGACGCCGGCAGATGGCTGGTTGCCGAAGGCATCGCCAAACCCGAGGCGCTGTCCATCGTCGGCTGGTCCTATGGAGGATATGCGGCGCTGCAATCAGCGGTGGTGGCACCCGACCTGTTCAAATCGGTGGTGGCGATCGCTCCGGTCACCGATCTGGAAACCCTGAAAAGCGACTCCAACAACTATTATAACGAAAAGGTCGTGAAGGACTTCATCGGCAGCGGTCCGCACATCAGGGAAGGCTCACCCGCGCAGAATGCGGCTCGCATCACGGTGCCAGTGATGCTGGTTCACGGCGACTTCGACCGCAATGTCGACGTCGGGCACTCGAGATTGATGGAACGAAAGTTGAACGAGGCCGGCAAGCAGGTCGAATATATTGAATATCCAAAGCTCGCGCACAGCCTACTCAGCCCAGAAGCAAGAACCGAAATGCTGAAGCGCTCCTTGGCATTCTTGCCCAAATAGCCAGCAAAAAAGGCGGCTCTCGCGAGCCGCCTTTTTTTTAAACTTCCGAAAAATCAATCAGCGCGAATAGAATTCGACGACCAGATTGGGTTCCATCGTCACCGGATAAGGGACCTCGTCCAGAGTCGGGATTCGGACATAGGTTACCTTGTCCGTGCCATCCGGCGCTACATATTCCGGAATATCGCGCTCTGGCAGGCTCTGCGCTTCAATAACCAGCAGCATTTCCTGGGCCTTGGCGCTCAGCGAGATCACGTCGCCCGGTACAACCTTGCGCGAGGCAACATTGCACTTGACGCCGTTGACCCGGATGTGGCCGTGGCTGACCAGCTGACGGGCAGCAAAGATGGTCGGGGTGAACTTGGCGCGATAGACAACCATGTCGAGACGCTGCTCAAGCAGGCCAATCAGATTCTGGCTGGTATCGCCTTTCATCGCGGCGGCTTCCTTGTAAGCGCGGCGGAACTGCTTTTCCGTCACATCGCCATAATAGCCCTTGAGCTTCTGCTTGGCGCGCAACTGGATACCATAGTCGGAGAGCTTGCCCTTGCGGCGCTGACCGTGCTGGCCCGGTCCATAGTCGCGACGATTGACTGGAGATTTGGGACGGCCCCAGATATTCTCGCCCATGCGGCGATCAAGCTTATATTTGGAACTGGTACGTTTGGTCATGTGAATGACTCCTCATTTGCTGTTTCTAGTCTTCCCGGAGCGCACCATCAGAACACTCGTTCTGATGCGGCCTCCGCTTCACCGGGGTGCGGGGCCAATTGCAAGAGCGCGCCTATGGCGAGCAAAGCAGCCATTGTCAACCGTCTTGGCCTGCGAAAATCGCGCGACAATGGTCAACAAGCCTCGACTCTCCCTGCCACGGCTATTAATGCGCTGGCATGACTGAAACCAAGCCCTTGCCGCCCATGGAAACCATGACCGATGTCCGCCAGCAAGTGGACCGCGTTGACGCGGAAATCATCGCCCTGATGGCGCAGCGCTTCGCCTGCATGGATGCCGCTGCCCGCATCAAGCAGGACCGCAACATCGTGCGGGACGAGACCCGCAAGGCGGCAGTCCTGCAAAATGTCAAGAGACTGGCGGAGGAAGCGAAAATCCCCGTGCCGCTGATGGCGGCCATCTGGGAAATGCTGGTAGAGACATCGATCAGCTACGAACTGCAAAAATGGGATCAAATCCGCAAATAACCGTTTCGCTTACGGTTTTTCGGCCTTGTCCTTGCGCGGTGGCCGCTCCAGCGACGATATCACGCCGCGCCACGTCTTGACCTCCTCATTCGTCCAAGCAGGCTTGGTCAGCATATTGCGAAGCGTCACTTTGGTCGCTGCCGCCCGTTCCGCCGGATAGAAATATCCATTCTTGTCCAGTGCCCGCTCCAGATGCTCATAGAACATGTCCAGCTCTCGCTGCGGTGCCGGTTCAGCCAATTTCTTTTCCAGCGTCGGCTGAACATTGGCGCCGCTATCCAGTTTCGAGATTTCATAAGCCACCAGGATCACGGCCTGCGCCAGGTTGAGCGAACCGAATTCGGGATTAATCGGTACCGTGATGATCTTCCGCGCAAGCTCGACATCGACGACTTCCAGTCCGGCGCGTTCCGGTCCGAACAGGATCGCGCATTTGCCGGTGGCCTGCGCCATATCCTCTGCGGCTTGCCAGGGCGTCAGCACCGTCTTCGTCATACCCCGTTTGCGCACGGTCGTAGCATAGACATGGGAACAGTCCGCCACTGCCTCCGCTGTGGTTTCGAAAATCTGGGCCTGTTCCAGAACCTGGTCGGCCCCCGAAGCTGAAGGTCCGGCGGCCGGATTGGGCCAGCCGTCCCTCGGTTTGACGATACGCATTTCGGTCAGCCCGAAATTGAGCATCGCGCGCGCGGCTTTACCGATATTTTCACCGAGTTGCGGGTTAACCAATATGATTGCGGGCTGGTTGCTCACGCCCCGCCGACATCTTTCACGCTGCCGGCAAATTCCTTGAAATCCTTGGCTTCGGTGAAATCCTTATAGACCGAGGCAAAGCGAATATAGGCCACGCTATCCAGTGCCTTCAAACCATCCATCACCATTTCGCCAATCTTCTTCGACGGAATTTCGCTTTCGCCGCTGGTTTCGAGCTGGCGCTGGATCCCGGAAACCAGCTGATCCATCTGCTCCTGCTTCAAACCACGCTTGCGGCAAGCGAGGGAGACCGACAGGTCGATCTTGGACCGGTCGAATGGCTCCTTGCGGTCCTCGCTCTTCACCACCGTGATTTCCCGCAACTGCACGCGTTCAAAAGTCGTGAAGCGGGCCCCACAGCCTTCGCACTGACGGCGACGCCGGATCGTCGTATTGTCCTCGGTCGGACGGCTGTCCTTGACCTGGCTGTCGTCGTGAGCACAAAATGGGCAACGCATTGATTAGTTTCCTGTCTATACCGGATATATCGGGAAACGATCGCACAGCGCTTGGACACGCCCGCGCACGTCCGCTTCCACGGACGGGTCACCGCCCTCGCCCTTCTCCCGCAGTCCGTCCAGTACATCAGCCACCATGTCACCGATCAACCGGAATTCGGCGGGGCCGAAGCCGCGAGTGGTGCCTGCAGGCGAGCCAACCCGGATGCCGCTGGTCTTCATCGGCGGCTGTGGATCGTTCGGGATGCTGTTCTTGTTGCAGGTGATACCGGCGCGTTCCAGCGCTTCATCGGCATCGCGTCCGGTGATGCCGAGGGGCGACAGGTCGATCAGGGCGAGATGCGTGTCGGTGCCGCCGGCGACGACATCCGCTCCGCGTTCCTTGAGCGTGGCCGCCAGAATCTTGGCATTCTCAATCACTGCGGCCGAATAGCTCTTGAATTCGGGACGCAGTGCCTCGCCAAAGGCAACCGCCTTGGCAGCGATCACGTGCATCAGAGGGCCGCCCTGCAATCCCGGAAATACCGCCGAGTTGATTTTCTTGGCAATGGCTTCGTCATTGGTCAGGATCATGCCGCCGCGGGGACCGCGCAGGGTCTTGTGCGTCGTGGTCGTCACAACATGCGCATGGTCCAGCGGGCTGGGATGCAGCCCAGCCGCAACCAGACCGGCAAAGTGGGCCATGTCGACCATGAAGATCGCACCGACGGCATCAGCAATAGCCCGGAATTTGGCAAAATCGATCTGCCGCGGATAGGCGGAGCCGCCAGCGATGATCAGTTTCGGCTGATGCTCCTTCGCCAATGCTTCGACTTCTGCATAGTTGATCAGATGATCGTCATCATTGACGCCATATTGGATCGCGTTGAACCATTTGCCCGACTGGGCTGGCTTCGCACCGTGGGTAAGATGGCCGCCGGCATCGAGCGACATGCCCAAGATCGTATCGCCCGGTTTGACCAGCGCCAGCATCACTGCGCCATTGGCCTGCGCGCCCGAATGGGGCTGCACATTGGCAAAGCCACAGTCAAACAGTTGCTTGGCGCGTTCGATTGCCAGCGTCTCGACATCATCCGAAGGGGCACAGCCCTGATAATAGCGGCGTCCGGGATAGCCTTCCGCATATTTGTTGGTGAAGACAGAACCCTGCGCCTGCAACACGGCGCGGGACACGATATTTTCCGACGCGATCAGCTCGATCTGGTTCTGTTGCCGCGACAGCTCCGAATTGATTGCACCGGCAACTGCCGGATCGCTCTCGTCGACCGAGAAATCAAAAAAACCGGTCTGTCTGATATCCTGCATATCTGCCACGTTACTCATGCGTTTGCTCCTTCAATGGATGGTGCGGACAATTTATCGACCCGGCGTTGATGCCGGTCACCGCCAAATTCAGTCTTCAGAAAGACGTCGAGACAATCTTTCGCTATCTCTATGCCAACCAGACGCGCGCCCATGGCCAGAACGTTTGCGTCATTATGCTCGCGTGCCAATTTTGCCGAAAGGCCTTCCGACACAAGCGCGCAGCGACAGGCCGGATGGCGATTGACCGCCATGGAAATGCCGATGCCCGATCCACAAAGCGCTACGCCGCGCTCGACACGCCCGGAGGCCACTTCGCTGGCCAGCTTGTAACCGTAGTCGGGATAATCAACGCTGTCGGCGGTCATCGGCCCCAGATCAGTCACCTCATGCCCCGCGTCCTGCAACCAATCCACCAGCGCGGCCTTCATTTCAAGGGCGGCATGATCGGAGGCTATGGCGATGCGCATGGGCTGTTCCCGTGGTTAGAATCGATGGGCCGCTATTTAGTAGAGAGTCCCGTGATAGGCCACCAAATATTTGACGCGCCACGTCATGCGCAGCGTGACGAAGCGTCAACCCCGGCGCAGGCCGGGGTCCCTCTCCGTCCAAACGATATTGGGAGTATCAAACATGCGGAATATGAACTGAATTGACCAACAGCAAGATACCGGTGACTTTTCCGGCCGTCAGATTTCCATCTGGCTGCCAAGCTCGACCACGCGATTGGTCGGCAACTTGAAAAATTCCATGGCCGTCGCCGCATTGCGCAGCATCCAGGCGAATAGTTTTTCCCGCCAGATCATCATTTCCGGCTTTTTCGACGGTAGCAACGTCTGACGCGAAAGGAAGAAACTGGTGGTCATCATGTCGAATTCCATCCCGCACCCCTTGACCGTTTTCAGCGCCTCGGGAACATCGGTTTCCTGCATGAAACCAAAATGGAGAATGAGCCGGTAAAAGCCGTGTCCCAGATCCTTCACTTCACACCGCTTCTCCGGATTCACGGTCGGAACATCCCTGATGTTGACCGTCAGGATAACAACCCGCTCGTGAATGACCTTGTTATGCTTGATATTGTGCAGCAGCGCCGACGGTACACCGGCCGAGGATGACGCCATGAAGATGGCGGTTCCCTGGACCCGGGTCGCACTATTGGCGGCAGATTTCGTGAAAATTTCGATCGGCATGGCGGCCTCGGCCATGTTCTTACGCATGATCTGGCGACCCTTGGCCCAGGTCGTCAGGATGATGAAAGCCACTCCGCCAACCGCCAGCGGGAACCAGCCGCCATCCGGAATCTTGGTCAGATTGGCAGCAAAATAGGCGCCCTCGACAATGAAGAAAACCGCCAGCAGAGGTGCTGCAACCCATAGCTTCCATTTCCACAGCACCAGAATCACGATGGTCAGCAAACAGGTGTCGATGAACATCGCGCCGGTCACGGCGATCCCGTAGGCCGCGGCAAGATTGCTCGAGTTCTGGAAGGTCAGGACCAGCAGGATAACACCGATCATGATCGCCCAGTTAACAAACGGAATATAGATTTGCCCCGCTTCGGACGCGCTGGTGTGCTTGATCGTCAGGCGCGGAATGAAGCCCAGCTGGATCGCCTGATGCGTGACCGAAAAAGAGCCTGAAATCACGGCCTGACTGGCGATGAATGTTGCCATCGTGGCCAGTATCACCAGAGGCAAGCGGAGCACCTCCGGTGCCATGAAGAAGAACGGGCTCTCGATGGCTGCAGCTGCCCCTGCCGCATCAAGCGACAGGATCATCGCACCCTGTCCGAAATAGTTGCACAGCAGGGCCGGCATGACAAAGCCGTACCAGGCCACCCGCATCGGCTTGCGGCCGAAATGCCCCATGTCGGCAAACAGCGCTTCGGAACCGGTCACCGCCAGCACCACAGAACCCAGTGCCAGGAATGCCTTGACCCCGTCTGTCAGGAAGAATTGCACTGCGTACCAGGGGTTGAAGGCCAGAAGTATGCTGGGGTGCAGCACAATCTGGATGATACCGAGCGTGCCGATGGTGGCAAAATAGACGAGCATTACAGGCGCGAACAAGGCGCCGATCTTCGCGGTGCCGCGAGACTGGAGCAGGAACAGGAATATCAGCAGGCCAAGCGCGATCGGAATGACCAGATGTTCCAGCCCGGGCTGGACAACGGTCAGGCCCTCCACTGCGGAGAGCACCGAAATCGCCGGGGTGATCATGCTGTCGCCGTAAAACAGCGCCGTCGCAAAAACCCCCAGCAATATCGCCAGCCAGCCAAATTTTGAGCGTCGCATCACCCCGGAAATCAGCGCTACAAGCGCAAGACTGCCGCCCTGCCCCTTGTTGTCGGCACGCATGGTGATGGTTACATATTGGAGCGTCACGACCAGCGTCATCGACCAGAAGATCAGGCTGACCACGCCAAGCACATGGATCCGGTCCAGTTCGAGTGGATGCGCGCCGATGAATGTTTCGCGAAAGGCGTAGAGCGGACTCGTACCAATGTCGCCGAACACGATACCAATCGCACCCGCAGCCAGTTTGGCGATCGCAATATTGCGCTGCGGCGTACCATGGGTTTGCACCGCGTGGCCGGACGCTTCCGCGCTTTGGGTTGGTTCTGCAGACATTGATTGGCCGTTCAGGCGTACCCCCGATCAATTTTTAAAACAGGCGGATTATTGACACTCTTTTCAGCAAGCGCGGGCGCTTAGCACGGCCCCTTAGCAGGTGCAACAAATCGCCGAGGGTGAATATCAACCTACTTATATCCCTCGCTTTTTACTGTTCCGGGGGACTGGCGGGCTGCACAGGCAGCGATGGTTGTACCCGTTCGATCGCCGCCAGTCTCGATTCGAGATCCGCGCGCCACGGAGCATCTTCGCTGCTTCTTGCCAATAATTCCGTCCAGATTTCCCTGGCCTGATCGATCTTTCCCGACTGTGCATAGGCGAGACCAAGGAAAAAGGGCGGGCCCGGGTGTTCCGGCGACAGATCGGCGGCTTTCTGGAAAGCAAATTGGGCGGCCGGCGTGACTACACCATTGGCATGTATGACCAGCGCGTTGCCCAGCCCCACCCAGAGATCAGGATCGTCCGGATGTTCTTTCACACCATTGCGCAGATAATTGGCCGCCGCTCCATGTTTTCCCGCGCGATTGAGGGAATCGGAAAAAATCAGCCACTCGCGCGCTGTACCGAACCGTTCGCCCATCTCGTCGCGCGTATCAATCGTATCTTCATCGAAACTGCCGGGCTTTTCAGCTGGCTCAATCGAGACTCCAGCCATGCCGGGATGGCCCTGCCACGCGTAACCGGCGACACCGATCAGGAGCGCCGCTGCTGTAATTTCATACGTGGCGCGAGACAATTTGCCCAGTTTGATCAGCGCTGCCGCACAGATCAGCACAAGCAGGAAAAGTATGATCCAGCCCATCATTCATCATCCTTTGATTGACGGAACCGACCGCGGGCCAGCCAAAGGGCGGCAAGCAGCAGAATGATGGGCGCGAACCAGAGCGGCCAGGTCACCGCAGAATCAATCGGCGGATTATAGGATACCCAGTTGCCATAGCGCTCGATCAGCCAGCTTCGCACCTCCTCCGGGCTTTCTCCGGCGGCGATTCTTTCTCTGACCTGGCTGCGCATGTCGCCCGCCATCGGCGCATTGCTGTCGGCAATCGACTGGCTCTGGCATTTCAGACAGCGCAATTCCTCCATCAGGTCACGCGCGGCAGCCTCCTGCCGCGGATCATCCAGTTGCCGATCGGCGTAAGGCGCTGGCGGCAGGCCGGTCTGCGCGGCGACCGGCACCGCAAGGCAGAATAGCAGCAGGGAAAGGAACCGCTTCATTCCGCTTCCTCCAGCAATTCGAGCAGCTTCGGTACATCCTCAGGGCGGATTTCCCCGATATGCTGATAAACGATAATGCCATTGCCATCGATGACGAAGGTTTCCGGCACCCCGGACGAGCCGACAGCCAGTTGCACCCTGCTGGTCGTGTCGGTTCCGATCCGTGTGTAGGGATTGCCCCACCGGTTCAGGAAATTGGCCACATCTTCCGGCGTATCGCGGCTGGCAATGGCGTTGATTTCGACTCCCGCCTGTTGCAACGCAAGCAGCTGCGGCGCTTCCGCGATACAAGGCACGCACCAGCTGGCGAAGATATTGAGCAGGGTGGGCTTGCCCTGCTTGAGATCGGCACTGCTCAGCGCCGGCCGCTGCTCGATCGCAGCGGGCAAGGCAAAGGCCGGCATCGGCTTGCCGACCATCTTGCTCTCAATGATATTGTCCTTCGGTATCATCAGGCCAACGGCAACCGCCGCGAAAAACATACCGAACAGCACAAGCGGCAGCCAGAGCAACCAACGGTTCATAGCATCGCCTCGACAAATTCCCGCTGCTTGCGCTGCTTATAGCCGCGCCGCAGCCGGCCGATCATCGCCAGAAACCCGCCAAGCGCGACCAATATGCCGCCGAGCCAGATCAAGGTGACAAACGGCTTCCACCAGACACGTACCTGCCAGCGCCCTTCATTGTCTCCGTCACCCAGGACGACATATAGTTGTCCGTTCCAGCGGGTCAGCAGCGCGGCTTCGCTGGTCTGGGTCTGGGCTGTCGGGAACATGCGATTCTGAGGCTGGATCTGATAAAGGGCTCCATCGCCATATTGCGCTGTCATCCGCGCTTCGAGCGCAGTCCAGTTCGGTCCGGCCACCGGTTCGATCGCTTCAAATTTGAGCTTCCACTGGTTCACCGAGATTTCGTCGCCCGGCTTGGCCGCCACCAGCCGTTCTTCGGTAAAGCTGCTCTCGCTCGCCATCCCAACAAGAGCCACCGCGATGCCGAAATGGGCAATGATCATGCCGTAAGTATGGATCGGGGTGCGGCGCAGGTTGCGTTTCCACAGCGGCGCGAAACTGGCGACCGCGACACCGGCGGCCAGTGCCAGACCGAGCAGCGCAAGAACCGACATGCCGGTGGCAAACAAGGCGAGCGCGAACAGCGCAGCGGCCGCGACCAATATCGGAATCGAAATCCGGTTCAGCAAAGCCTTCGCATTGTCCCGTCGCCAGCGCAGCAAGGGTCCCGCTGCCATGACCGCCGCCAGCAGCAGTGCCAGCGGTCCGGTTGCCAGATTGAAATAGGGTGGTCCCACCGACAGTTTTTCCCCGGTCAAGGCTTCCACCAGCAAGGGATAGAGCGTGCCGATGAAGACCAGCGCCAGAATGACCGACAGCAGAAGATTATTGGCAACCAGTGCGCCTTCCCTGCTGACCAGTTCGAACCGTGACCCTTCTTTTACCGTACCGACGCGCAGCGCAAAGAGAGCCATCGCGCCGCCGATATAGATCGCGAGCAGGGCCAGGATGAAGCTGCCCCGTTCGGGGTCCACGGCAAAGGCATGCACGCTGGTCAATATTCCGGACCGGACCAGGAAGGTGCCGATCATCGACATCGAAAAGGCAACCACGGCCAGCATCAGTGTCCAGGCGCGCAGGCCGTCGCGTGTTGCCAGTACCGTCACCGAATGCAGCAAGGCCGTCGCTGCCAGCCAGGGCATCAACGAGGCATTTTCAACCGGATCCCAGAACCACCAGCCGCCCCAGCCAAGCTCGTAATATGCCCAGTAACTGCCAGCGGTAATGCCGAGCGTCAGGAATATCCAGGCACCCAGCACCCAGGGCCGCATCGCCTTGGCGAAAGCCGCCCCGACATCGCGGGTGATCATCGCGCCGACGGCAAAGGAAAAGGCCACCGACAGGCCAACATAGCCGAAATAGAGCGTCGGCGGGTGGAAAGCGAGGCCGGGGTCCTGCAAGAGCGGATTGAGCCCCTGCCCTTCCGCCGGGATCGGGAATATCCGTTCGAACGGGTTGGAAGAAATCAACAGGAAGGCATAAAAGCCGAGGCTGATGAATGCCTGCGCCGCTAGCGTCGCAACCAGCGTTTCCCGCTTCAGTGAGCGCTCGAACAGCGCAATAAAGGCACCGGCCAGCCCCATGACGGTGACCCAGAGCAGCATCGATCCTTCATGATTGCCCCAGGTTCCGGCAAATTTGTAGAGCAGCGGCTTTACCGAAGCGCTGTTCATCACCACCAGCCGGACCGACAGGTCGGAACGCAGGAACAGCCAGATCAACAGCAGGAAGGACAAAGTGACAAACAGGCCCTGGGCGACAGCGACCGGACGGATCGCGGCGAAATAGTCCTCCCGCTCCGCGCGCAGGCCGATCGCGCCCAGCGCAAACTGCAGGAGCGCGAGCGACGCGGCAAGCCACAGCGCGATCAGGCCGGTTTCGGCGATCATTGGACAAGCGTCTCCGTCTTGTGCTTGCCCGAGGTCATATCAATGCCCTCCAGTTCGCGGGGAATGTAGTTTTCATCATGCTTGGCGAGCAGCGTCTCGGCGACAAACAGGCCGTTGGCGTCCAGCCGGCCATCGGCAACCACGCCCGACCCCTCGACAAACAGGTCCGGGGTGATGCCAGTATAGGTAACCCGCTGCTGCGCCGTGCCGTCCTGCACGATGAATTGCACGGTCACTCCATCGGCGGATCGCTGGATCGAGCCCTTCTCCACCATGCCGCCCAGGCGGATTGCCTGTCCCGCCTCGGGCTTGCGTTCCACAATGTCGGACGGCGTATAGAAATAGCTCGCCTGATCCTGCAGCGCATAAGCCGCCAGCAGCCCCGCGCCGATCAGAGCCACCAGCGCCAGCAGGACCAGAGTCAATCGTTGGTGCTTCGCCTTCATTTTCGCTTGCTCAACTGTTCAGCCTTGTTTTCCGCCTTGCGCATGACTGCAAAACTATGGGCGACAACCGCGACGGTCGACAGCAGCACAATGACATAGGAGGCAAGGACGAAAGGCCAGTGGTTCATTCGGCTGCCATCCTTTTCAGTCGCGCTTCGACCTTGGTCTCCGCCAGGATGCCGCGCATCCGCATCAGCACGATTGCACCGAACAGCAGGCTGAAGCCAGCCACATTCACCATCAACGGCCATAGAAACGCACTATCGATCGACGAGCCGCTGACGGTGATGCTGGCGGGCTGATGCAGGCTGTTCCACCACACAACCGAACGGTTGATAATCGGAATGTTGATAGCCCCCACGATACCAAAAATGGCCGTTACCCGCGATACTCCGCCTTTTTCGCTGCTGGCATTGGCCAGCGCGATATAGGCAAGATAGAGAAAAAACAAGACCAGCACCGATGTCACTCGCCCGTCCCAGACCCACCAGGTCCCCCAGGTCGGTCGCGCCCAGATAGAGCCGGTGATCAGCCCGAGGGCGGTAAAGACAGCACCCGGCACCGCGATCGCACGGGCGGCCACGGCCGCCAGCGGATGCCGCCAGACAATCTGCATGATGCTGGCAATCGCGATTCCCGTCCAGCCGCCCATCGCCAGCCATACCGTCGGCACGTGAATATAGAGAATGCGGACACTGTCCCCCATCAGGCGATCCGCCGGTGCATAGAGCAGCCCGTAGACCGAACCGAAAATGGCCAGCGCCAGCCCTGCGACCAAAAGCCAACGGGTTAACGGTCTGGCGAGCGCCAGAAAACGTGTGGGATTTGCATAAGCGTGCATGGATTGAGCGGTGATTGCCTCGAGCTAGATCGCGTCCGGTGTCATTCGTCGAATTCGATGGCAGAAGCGTGGCGCATCGACAAGTGTTTTTGCGAATTTGAGCCTCACCGGACCGGTAAAACCACCGCCCGGTGCCCTGTCAAAAGGGGATGGACAATCCCGCATCAGAAACAGGCAATCATCAACTGGCCAGGGTCAATTCTCGGGCAAGCTTCAGCGCGGACCGATAATCGCCTTTAAAATACATTCCTGGCTGATCGCTGGACAGGCCAACGCGGGTCAGCATTTCTCTCGGCTGGTTCTGGACACCCGACAATATTATCTCGGTTCCAGACAGTCTGGCCTGGTCGATAAATTCCTTGATCATCGTTACGCCGCTGGCATCGAGCATCGGTACCAGCCGCATACGGAGGATGATCACCTTGGGCGTTCGGCCGATCTTGCGCATGGCATCCAGCAATTCACCCGCCACGCCGAAGAAGACCGGACCGTTGATCCGGAACACTTCCACGTCTTTCGGCAAGTCATCGCGTTGCCCCGGATCCTCCCCTTCGCGTTCCGCATCACTGTTCGGTGATTGTCCGTTTTCCAGCTGCACGGTATCGCTCATGCGCGCCATGAACAGGAGCGATGCCAGCGTCACACCGACGCCGATCGCGACCGTCAGATCCACCAGAACCGTCAGACCGAAGGTCAGCAACAATACCGCTCGGTCGCTATTGGGCATCCGTAGCAACACGACGAACCGGTCAAATTCGCTCATGCCCCATGCGACCACAAACAATATGGCTGCCAGCGCCGCCATCGGCACATATGCCATGAAATCGCTGGCAAACAGAATGAACAGCAGCACGAACAGAGCGTGCATCATCCCTGCCACCGGGGTCTTTCCGCCGGCCTTGATATTGGTCGCAGTGCGCGCGATCGCGCCGGTCGCGGGCAAGCCGCCAAACAGGACCGAACCGAGATTGGCAACGCCTTGGCCGATCAATTCCTGGTTCGACCGATGCCGGGTCCCGGTCATGCCATCCGCCACGACTGCAGAAAGCAGCGCTTCGATGCCAGCGAGAAAGGCGATCGTGAATGCAGCAGGCAGCAATTCGGTGATTTTTGCCCAGGTCAAATCCGGGAGGGACGGCGTCGGCAACCCTGTTGCCATATCGGGAAACCGTGTGCCGATCGTTTCGACCGGCAGCTGCAACAATGCAACCGTCAGCGACGCCAGCACGATCGCAACCAGAAATCCTGGCAACCTGGGAGCGAATTTTTTCAGTGCAACAATCACGCAAAGTGCACCAAGGCCGACCAGAAAAGTCGCGATATGCACCGAGGTCATCGCTCCAAAATAAGCCTGCCACTTGGGCAAGAACCCGGCCGGCACATTCTCGAGCGAAAGTCCCAGAAAATCCTTAACCTGACTCGACGCGATGATGAGAGCGATCCCGGCCGTAAAGCCCGTGACCACCGGATGCGGAATGAACTTGATCAGTCGGCCGACCCTGAACGCTCCGGCCGCGATCAGGATGAGTCCAGCCATGAATGTGGCGATGAGCAGGCCATCATAGCCATGTTCGGCAATCACGTTGAAGACGACCACGACAAAGGCCCCGGTGGGACCACCGATCTGGACCCGCGACCCGCCGAGGAACGAGATCAGAAATCCAGCGATTACAGCGGTGACCAGCCCTTTGTCGGGCGATGCGCCGCTGGCGATCGCCAGTGCCATGGACAGGGGTAGCGCAACGATCGCCACCGTCAGACCGGCGACAGAGTCCGATCTGAACAGACTAAAATTATAGCCCTCACGCATGGTGGTGATGAATTTGGGTGTAAAGCCTTGCACGGGGCGGAGCTCGCTATCCGGCCTCCGGCTTCGCCTGGTCGAACAATATCGACCCGACGTTGCGCGCGGGCCTGCCATCCATCGTTTCGCGCAAACGCACGCCGCGCCCGATACCGATGCTCGAGGCATTTTCGCCAATCAATTCAATCCCGCTCTCTTCAAGAGCGGTGATGATCTTCACCAGCGTATCAATGACTCCTCGTACCTGTCCGTCCGAAGCCTCCATGCGCTGGATCGTGGGCAGCGAGAGCCCCGCCATTTCCGCCAGCTGTCGCTGATCAATGCCGAGCAAGGCGCGCGCCGCCCGCAATTGTTGAGACGTGATCATTTTAACATCTCCAATGATATATTAAACATCATAATTCAGTATTAACAATTTATTCAAATGTTGTATAGTGGCTTTTCAGTCGAGGCGATTGGCTGCCGCATGTTCGGACAAGGTTCACCGCGGCAATGATAGCAACGCCTGGAGTGGTGGTTTGTCACAGGCGTTCGCTCGATCATCCCGCGTCCACCATCAGCAGCCCGCTGTCATGAACGCAGCCCGTATTTCAACGACAAGAAGCAGGACAAAATGAATGGCCGGATTTGATACTCTGCTGGACAGAATCGTTGATGATATGCGCAGCGACGATCATGCCGGCGCGGAAGACCCGGACAAATCCATCCGTTCCGCTTTGCCGCAAACTGCATGGCAGGCGGCGGCGCGCGGCCTGCGGGGTCGATGCCCAAGCTGTGGTGAAGGCCGCATGTTCACTCGGCTTCTCAAGCCGTTCGCGCATTGCCCAAAATGTGGCCAGGACTGGACCGCTCAGCAGGCGGATGATTTTCCCGCCTATGTGGCGATCATTCTGACCGGCCATATCATGGCGCCGATCATCATCTTCATGGTCAATGAAACCGATTTTTCCATGTGGACGAATCTGGCGATCATGCTTTGCCTGTCGCTAATCCTGATCGGCGCGTTGTTGCAGCCCGCCAAAGGGGCAATCATAGCCCTGCAATGGTGGATGGGATTAAACGGTTTTGAAAAGCCGGCACGCCCCGAGGGCCTGCTATTGCCGGGCGATGCAAAGAAATAGGCTGAAGGGACCGGAATAAAGCCAGCCCCCTCCACCGACTGGCATCAGCTATCGTCCGATCAAGGCCATGGCCATATTGTCCGCGACATCGGAGTCGGGCAGGTTCTGCGCGGCACTGCGTGCCCATATCTCGGTCAGTCTTTCGGGAATCATCGCTACACGGCGATTGACTTCGCTGACATCGCCATCGCCGAGATATTCCAGGCCAACGCTGATGATACCGCCCGAATTGATCACATAATCCGGAGCAAAGAGGATATTGCGGTCAAATATCCGCTGTCCGTCTTCGGGTGTCGCCAGCTGATTATTGGCACCACCCGCAACGATCGGCACATTGAGATGAGCGATCGAGACCTTGTCCAGTATCGCGCCCAGGGCATTGGGGCTGAACACATCTGCTTCGATCCGCATGACTTCGTCGAGCCCGACAACCGTCGCTCCGATTTCCTCGCCCAGGGCAGCAGCATGTTCCTTGTTGATATCGGCAATGCTCAGTCTGGCGCCATCCTTGGCGAGCAGACGGGCAAGACCGCCGCCAACGCTGCCCACACCCTGGATCGCGACATGAACGCCTTCCATAGAGTCACGCCCAAGCTTGTGCGCAACCGCTGCCTTGACTCCCAGATATACGCCCATGGCGGTAAACGGACCCGGATCGCCGCCGGCCTCGCCGCTTTTGCTGACGGGCAGACCGGAGACATATTTGGTCTCCTTGGTCAAGGCGACCATGTCTGCAGCAGTGATTCCCACGTCTTCTGCAGTGATATATTTCCCGCCAAGCGACTCGATCATGCGTCCGAACGCGGCAAGCATCTCCGGCGTTTTGGTGCGATTGCGGTCAGCAAGAATCACCGCCTTGCCACCACCCAGTGGCAGGCCAGCCATCGCATTCTTGAAACTCATGCCACGCGACAGGCGCAGCGCGTCGGTCACTGCGGTTTCGCGATTCTCGTAATGCCAGAACCGGGTTCCGCCGGCACCGGGGCCCAGATGCGTGCTGTGCAGCGCGATGATTGCGCTGAGCCCGGTCTCGATATCATGGAAAAAATGGACCGCTTCATGGTCGTCAAAATCCGGCAAATCCCACATCGCGCTCATACTGTGTTTCCTGACAGGTTGGTGTAATTAAAAATCTCATAGCTGTAATTAAATTACAAATAAAGAAAGATTTTCCGGCACAGCCAGGTGGTGGTGACCTTGTGCTTCGGCAGCTGCTCAGGAGAAAAAAATGGGGCGATCGAGGGGTCTTGAACCCCCGACCTCCGGTACCACAAACCGGCGCTCTAACCAACTGAGCTACGATCGCCACAGGCCACGCGCTATAAAGCCGCATTGCGCCGCGGTGCATAGGGACAGCGAGTGGCAATCGTCAAGTATTTAGCGGGGCAAATCGGAATTAAAACGCATCACCCCTCTGCCGATGAACCAACCGGGCCGGTTGCCGGGCGGCGTCAATCAGCGCTCGCTCCTCGACCAGCGCGCTTTGCATCTCCACCGCCAAGTCGACGCGGAACCAGCGCGTCGTCAGCTTGACCTGACTTTGGACTTCCGGCGAGGCCCCCAGACTGGCGGGATAGGATTGCTCCCAGAAATCATTCAGGCTGGCATATCCCAGTTCCGGCCGCCGGCCGAGAAATTGACGCGCTGGCGTGAGATCCGAAGGTAGTGCACCGAGCATCGCCAGCAGAATCGCCTGCTCCGGTCGCAGCGTATTGATATTGATGGGCGAGAGATCGGTGCTTGGCAGGGCGCAGACCCAGGGAGCGAGGCGGACAAAAACGTCATCCGTCACGCCCTTCACGGTCCGCAATTCGCTGACATCGACGATCAGGGCATTGGCGGTGCGATAGGGATTGTCCTGCTGCAGATAATATTGATCCTCTGCCCCGCGAGGGGATGCAATGGTGTCACTGTCGATCCAGTCCGCAACCGATTCCGCGATGTCGGCGGCGTCTCCGTCCAATATGCCCAGCATTACCATCAGCCGCGAAAATTGCGCAAGCCCTTCCGGTCGCACCGACAGCCTGTCTTCCTGCTGGGTGACCAAGCTGTTGATATTGAAGCAATTGCCTCCGTCGGCAAGCGTGGCGGCGATAATTCCTCCCGGCACGGGAAATTTCTGCTCCGCACCATTCCAGCCGCCCACATTGATCGTCCGTCCCGGCGACGCGGCTACAATCTGCTCGGCCGATTCCATGCCGATCGATTCGGCCGCAATCAGATAGGCCTTGGCCTGCGACAATTCGCGCGCGTTGGAGGCGAGCTTGGTCGCGCCGGCCAGCCGGTCGATGCCATGCGCTGCCAGGATTGCAATTACCGCGACCAGCAACAACACCGTCAGCAGCGCAGCGCCGCGTTCCTTTTCAGTTCCTTTTTGCTGCAGCGGGTTCACAAATAGCCCGTCCCGACCAGAAACAGGTGCCGGTAGCGGCGCCCTGCCTGCTCAAATTCTATTTCGACGGCACGCGGCATGTCTGCCAGTCGCTCGGTCTCCCATCTGCTCGACCACAGCCCGCGCTTGTCGCGAAAACGCACTTCCAGCGAGTCAATGTTCGAGATCAGGACTGCCGGCTGATCGATCGAGCCGCCATCGGTCATCCGGTAACGCCATCGCTCGAGATTGCCGTCCGTCAGCCGATATTCCACCCGTTCCAGATTGGACCGGGCCTCGCCGTTGATATTGCTTTGCCCGCCGCGCGTGAATTTCAGGAAAGCCGCCTCCGGCCCGCCTGTCTCGCTTGAAAAAGCGGCTACTCTGTCCCCGCTCTCGTCCCGGGACGCCCTCGGCAATGCCTGGCTCAGGTCGGCCTCCATCAACGATACAAAGCGCTGCATTTCCGCCATCTGGCCAAGATTTTTCGCGGTTATTTCGTCGCCATCGACAGCGGTCCGGAGCATGATGACGCCGGCGACCGACAACATCGAGAAAATGAACAGCGCCACCATCATCTCGACGAGAGTGAAGCCATTGGGGTTGCCGGGCATGGTTGCCAATTTTTCCATCGACCTCGCTTATATTCAGATTGTTCAAAGCCGCAAAGAGCGGTTGCGATCAACGGGGATTCATTTATCGTGATGCCGGGTAGTTAGGGACAGTTTTGGACGTTCATATGACAGAAGCCAATAATACATCGGCTGACTATCTGGTTGCACTGGGCAAGGTGCAGCGCTTTCCGCGCAAGGAAATAGAATTGTGCATTGTCAGGAATTTTCTCAACGCCGACGAATGCAGCAAGCTGGTCACGATGATCGACCAGAAACGGCGGCCGTCGGACATTGCGGATCCCAATGGCGACGACTATTTTCGGACCAGCGAGACGTGCGATCTCGACCATTCTGATCCCTTTGTTGCCGAAATTGACGGGAAAATTTGCGGCTTTGCCGATATCGACGCGCAATTTGGCGAACCCCTGCAGGGACAGCGCTATGCCGTTGGTCAGGAGTTCAAGGCGCACACGGACTTCTTCGATCCGCATGGCCAGGATTTCCGGAAATATTGTTCCGTCTCCGGACAGCGGACCTGGACCTTCATGATCTATCTCAATGAACCGGACGCAGGCGGCGCCACCCGCTTCACCCATTTCAAGAAGAGCTTTACGCCGGAGACCGGGACAATGCTGTGCTGGAACAACCGCAACCCCGACGAATCGGTCAACAACTGGACCCTGCACCACGGCATGAAGGTGCGCAAAGGAACGAAATATGTGATCACCAAATGGTATCGCGAGAAGCCCTGGCCGTGGAACGGATGAACCGATTGCCCCGAACATAATGAACCTGCTTCGCTATCGCCCCGGCCCCGGCATGATGGTCTCGGCCGCCTTCATCGGTCCGGGAACCGTGACGGCCTGTACGCTTGCTGGCGCCAATTTCGGCTTTGCGCTGCTTTGGGCGCTGCTGTTTGCTACGCTGACCACCGTCATTCTGCAGTCCTTTGCCGTGCGCATCGCGCTGGTAACCCGGCTTGGCCTGGCAGAAGCGATGCTGGCGACGATCGCTTCCCCCCTCTTCCGCGCGCTGGCAGCGCTGCTGCTGATCTCCGCTCTGGTACTGGGCAATGCTGCCTATGAGGCAGGCAATATGTCCGGTGCCGCGCTTGGTCTGGAAGCCATAAACGGCGGGTCATTGGCCTTTGGTACCGCCCCGGTGATCATCACCATCGCCCTGTTCGCTTCGGCTATGCTGGTCTTTTCGAAGCCGAAATGGATCGAGAATATTCTGATCCTGCTGGTACTGCTGATGAGCGCGGCCTTTATCCTGACCTTCATACTGATCCGACCGGATCTTGGAGCGCTATTGCAAGGCTTTGTTCCCCGCATCCCCGACGGGGGCCTGATGACCGCGATCGCGCTGATCGGGACCACGATCGTCCCTTATAACCTGTTTCTCCACGCTGCGAGCGTGCGCGAGCGCTGGGACACAGAACAGCTGCCCGAAGCCCAGCTGGACAACAGCATTTCGATCGGCATTGGCGGCCTGGTGTCGATGACGATATTGGCGACTGCTGCGGCCAGCCTGTTCGGCAGCGGCAAGACGATCGAAAATGCGGTTGATATGGCACAGCAGCTCACCCCTCTGTTCGGCAGCCTGGCCACGGTTACGCTTGGTGCCGGACTGTTTGCCGCAGGCCTGACCTCCGCCATTACCGCGCCCCTCGCCACCGGCTATATCGTGCAGGAAATTTTCAAGACTTCCGGCTCGCGCAGGCCATTCCAAATCGGCGCGCTGATTGTGATCGCTACGGGCACATTTGCGTCGCTGATCGGCTATCGGCCGGTCGAACTGATTTTCATTGCCCAGATTGCCAATGGATTGCTGTTGCCGATCGTGGCGATTTTTCTGATCAGGCTGGCGAACAACAAGCAGCTGCTGGGACAACATGCCAACGGGCTCGGAGCCAATATTCTCGGCGGGATAATCCTGCTGGTCACCTGCGCGCTGGGTTTCCGTTTGATCGCCCGTGCGCTAGGCTTCTGGCCATGACTTCGACAATCGATCTCAATGCCGACCTGGGCGAGGACGAAAGCCCGGAAGCAGCAGCGCGCGACATCGCGATCATGGATATCGTTTCGAGCTGCAATATCGCCTGCGGCGGCCATGCCGGTTCCCCGGAGTCGATGCGGACCATGCTGACGGCCGCAAGGACCAGGCAGATTGCGCCCGGCGCCCACCCCTCCTACCCGGATCGCAGCGGTTTCGGACGCCGGTCGATGGATATATCACTGGAAGAACTGGAAGCATGTTTAACCTCCCAGCTGCAGGACATCAGCAACATAGCGGCCCAGCTCGGCGTGCCGCTCATCCATCTCAAGCCGCATGGAGCTCTGTACAACGATGCTCAGGATGATCCGGCCCTGGCCGGCCTGCTGGTCGACATGGCCGCGCAGGCGGGTCTCGCGCTGGTGAGCATGCCGGAATCCCTGATCCAGAAAAAGGCTGCGGAACGCAATATTCGCTTCATCGCCGAGGCCTTTATCGACCGGCGCTATACCACCAGCGGCCGACTGGTGCCCCGCAGCGAAGAGGGCGCCGTGATCGAGGACGAGAACGACCGCATTGTTCAGGGGCTGACGCTGGCAAAGGGGGGAGCGCTGACGGCGCAGGACGGCACGATCCTGCAGGTCGAGGCACACACCCTCTGCCTCCATTCGGATAGCGACGGCGCGCTCGACACCGCCAGAAAAATGCGCCTGGCACTGGAAAAGGCCGGGATAGCCATAAGCTCGGTCGGATAGTGGCGGAACCCGATCCAACTATCCATATCTGCGACGACTGGATCCATATCGGATTGCCTGACCGCAAAATGGTGCCAGCGGTGCAAACCGCCCTGACCGCAGGCGACCACTGGACGGAGATTGTACCCGGCCTCGACAGCATTGCGGTCCAGTTTGACCCTGCCCTGATTTCACCCGACGATGCTGCCGAATCGCTGCGCGATCGATTGGCTGGCAAGCCCCCGAGATTGAAAGAATCTGAGAATATTGTCGTTATCCCCGTATGCTACGAAGATAATCTGGCACCAGATATGAAATATGTTGCGGAAAAGCTTGGTATCCCGCCCATTTCAGTGCCATCCTGGCACACCGCCCAGGCCCATCGCGTGGCGATGCTGGGATTCATGCCCGGATTTGCATATCTTGAGAGCAGCGAGGAGATTGCAGACATCGGACGGCTGGTCAGTCCGAGACAATTGGTGAAGGCCGGCTCTATCGGCATCATTGGGCGGCAAAGCTGCATCTATTCCTTTGACAGCCCCGGCGGCTGGCCGATTATCGGTCGCACGCCGCTCCGCCTGTTTGACCCTGCGAAGCCCCGGCCGGCATTGCTGTCGGCAGGAGATACCGTTCGCTTCGAATCCATTTCGAGACACGCCTTTGACCGCTTGCAGCAGGGTCAGCAGCAGTGAGCATGGAAATCCTGAATGCCGGTTTGCAAACGACTCTGCAGGGCGCGCCCTTTACCGGGCACCGTCATCTGGGCATGCCCGCAGCCGGTGCAGCCGATTGCCTGTCTCTGGCACTGGCAAATTTCCTCGTCGGCAAGCCGCAAGGGGCCGTCGCCGTAGAAATCACACTTACCAAGGCGACTTTCCGGTTCAGCACCCCCTGCTCGATTGGCTTGGTTGGACCCGCGGAATATATCCGGATCAACGGTAAGGACCGGCCCCGGCATGAAACGCTGACGTTCGCGGCAGGAGACATGCTTGATATCGGGCCAGGCCGTACCGGATGCCGAACCTATCTGGCCCTGTCGGCGGACCTCGAGGCCGAAAGCCTGCTCGGCGGCCAGTCGACCTATCTCGCTGCGGGACTGGGCGGTTTTCATGGCCGGGCGCTCAGGAATGGTGATATCATCCCCCTTTCCCGAACTTCGCTTGCCCCAAATGTCGCCCGGAGCACGCCATCCAATTTGCGACCGCATTATAGCGATGACCATGTACTGCGGATCACACCTGGTCCGGAAGCGGGCAAAGCGAGCGAAGAAATATTGAAAAACCTCTGTCTGCGCCCCTATGCGGTCGGAGCGAGAGCCAGCCGGATGGGTATCGCGCTCGAGGGCGCGCTGCTCCGCGGGGGCCAGTCATCGGACATGCCAAGCGCTGCGGTTTTCCCGGGAACCATCCAGCTACCGCCTAGCGGCCAGCCCTATCTGCTTGGTCCCGATGCCCAGACTACCGGAGGCTATCCACGGATCGCACAGGTCATCCGCGCTGACCGGCATCTGATCGGGCAGCTGGCGCCGGGTTCACGAATTCAATTTGTCGAGACCACAACAGAAAGGGCCACAGACATCTATCGGGACAAACTTGCCCTGCTGTCTTCGTGGCTAGGCCAGATCAAATTGTGGTAAAGCATTGAGGCGCTTCCGCAACCTCAATGCGATCAGCTCTTTTTGAGCGACAAACCACCAAAGCGCTTGTTGAAGCGAGCCACCTGGCCGCCCTGATCAAGAAGACGCTGGTTGCCACCGGTCCAGGCAGGGTGCGACGACGGATCGATGTCCAGTTGCAGCGTGTCCCCTTCCTTGCCCCAGGTCGAGCGGGTTTCATAGGTTGTGCCATCGGTCATCTGAACGGTGATCATGTGATAGTCGGGATGCGTATCTGGTTTCATTTTCGGCTCCTAAACGGGCTGGTTACCGACCAGACCCAAAGCGAATAGATTTAAAGGAAGCGGCCCATTAACCGGCCAATGAGAAAAGGGCAAGATTCTTTTGAAAAAGCTTATGCCGCGGGTGGATCAGCGATCATCGCGGTGAAGCTCGCTTCGGCAGCCAGCTTGTCGCCAATCATTGCCTGCCCCGAAAATTTACAGACGCGCGCGCGCTTCTGTTCAAATTTGACGTTCAGGGACAGCAGGCAGCCCGGTTCCACTGGCTGACGGAATTTTGCTCCGTCGATCGCCATGAAATAGACCAGCTTGCCCGATCCGACCATGTCGAAGCTTTCCATGGCAAGAACGCCGGCGGCCTGCGCCAGCGCCTCGACAATCATCACGCCTGGCATGATCGGCCGGCCAGGAAAATGCCCCTGGAAAAAGCCTTCGTTCATCGTCACAGCCTTGATCGCCCGGATGGATTCGTTCTTCACGAGCTCCTCCACCCGGTCCACCAGAAGCATGGGATAGCGGTGCGGGAGCACCGCCATCACCTTGGTTACATCATAGTTGAGCGCTTCAGTCATCAAAGATCGATTAGCGACTGGCTGGCTGGGCCGCAGGCGGCTGCTGCTGGGCAGCCTGGTTGCGCGCACTTGCCATCAGCAACTGCTGAAGCTGCTGATGAAGGGATATCGTGTTGCGCTGCGGTTGCCAGTCAGCAGGCGGGGTGGTGCTGACGGTGGGCACTCTTGTGTCCAGAACCGCCGTGATCGCATCGGTAATATCGGTCTGTGGCGGAGCGTAAATAAACGCATCGGGGCTCAGGATGACGCTGATTTTCTTGTCCGAGACCACCTGCTGCTGGGCATTGGAATATTCTTTGAAAATATTTTCGACCGCGAACATTTGCGCCTTGATTGCCGGCGTTTGCAGCTTCTGGATCTCAGTCTCTTCCGTTTCCATGCTCTTCAACACGGGGCTTTTCGCTCTTACCGCCGCATCAAGCTCTTCCTGGGTCAGCTGCTTGTTCTTGTCCGTGTCCAGCTGAGCACGCAGATCGTTCAGCGTCTTGTTGCGTGCATCAATCTGGTCAAAAGAGGATTTATACTGCGTTCCGATCTGCGAATAGGCCGCGGAAAAAGCCTTGGTCTTGGCGATGGCGATGGTCGGGTTCGCCGTCGCAATGCCGGATACCTGGGCGGTTGCTACAGTGCCGAAGGCCAGCGGTGCAGCCGTAACGGTGAGTAGGGTGAGAGCGGTTCTAAATAAACGTGTCATCAGAATTGTGTTCCTACGTTGAAAGTGAAAAGTTTGGTGTCATCGCCAGGCTCTTTCAGCAGCGCCTTGGCGATATCGATCCTGAATGGACCAAATGGTGAATTCCAGTTTACCCCAAAACCGACTGAAACGCGAGGGCTGGGAGTATCCCCGAAAAAGCGCTCGACGAAATTGGTCGCGATCGGGTTGGGATTGCCATTGGCATCCACTGCATCAAGAGTGGTCGTGGCTTTGCCCTCAGCATCGACGGTTAAATATTCCGGCGCTACACCCACTGCCTTGCCGTCGGCATCCAAAATTGTACGTTGCCGCTGCGTCTGCAGGTCGGTGAGCAGCAAGGGATGCGTGACGTTGAACACAGCGCCGACGTCAACAAAGATAGAAGGCCGCAAGCCAAGCTCACGGGCACCCGATCCGAGCGGAATCTCCAGTTCGGCGCGGCCCAGATAATAGGCCCGGCCACCGATCGCATCATCGGTCTGACGGCCATTGGTCACTTGCACAATCTCGTTGATCGGATTGCCGTTGGCGTCAAGTCCCGGAACGGTGCTGGAACGCACAACCCGAGGCCCGACACCGCGAATATCGAAACCGCGAATTTGTGGCTCGCCGAGGAAAAAGCGGTCGGTCAACCTGACGTCATCAATACCATCGCCAGGCGTCTTCGAGCGATTTTCCAGCGGGTGAATATATCCACCCTCAGCGCTGGCCGTAAAGATGAAGTCACCCAGGACGCGCCAATGCTTGGAAGCATTCAGACGCCCCCGGACATATTTGACACTGCCGCCGAGACCGGCAAAATCGATGCTGCCGACTACCGATTGGCCGCGGGTCGGCCGGATCCGGTTGTCCCGGTCATCATAGATCAGTGAAGCACCGATAGACGATGTCGTACGCGAACCGAGTGCATCGCAAAGAAAACGGCCTGCCAAGATCGGATCGCATACGTCGCCCGCACTATTGCCCCTGATACCGTCTCCGTTACTGTCGGTGAAGAACAGGCTTGGCTTCAGCGTCACATCATCCTGGCTGAGGCCATAGCGGAAGGAAGCAGACAGATATTCAGTGATCGGGACACCTGCACGGATCTGGAAGCCCGTCGTCAGCTGCTCGAAAGTGGTTTCGCGATTGTTGTTGACGAAATTGAAGCTGTTCAGGTCGCGACGGAAAATATCGGCGCCGATGGCGATATTGCGGTCGAACAGATAGGGTTCGGTAAAGCCGAGTTCGATCGATTGCGAGAAGCTGGAATAGCTGACGCTGGCGCGCAGTTCCTGGCCCTTGCCGCGGAAGTTCCGCTGCCGGATCGACGCCTGCAGAATAAAATTCTCGACGCTGGAAAAACCTGCCGAAAGCTGCAGTTCGCCGGTCGCCTTTTCCTCGACATTGGCTTCCAGGATGATGCGGTCGGGCGCACTGCCCTGCTTCTGTTCGATTTCCAGATCTTCCTGGAAAAAGCCCAGCGATTTGATCCGGTTGGCAGAACGCTTGACCTGGAAGCTGTTGAACGCATCGCCTTCGTTCAGACGGAATTCCCGGCGCACGACCTTGTCCTGGGTCAGGGTGTTGCCGTTGATATCGATCCGCTCGACATAGACACGGTCGCTTTCCGCAACTTGGAACAGGATGTCCATGGTCAGCGTGTCTTTGTTCCGGGTAAATTCCGGACGCACATCGGCAAAGGCATAGCCGAACAGGCCAGCGGTTTCCGACAGGCGCTCGACCGTGTCTTCCACCTGTTTGGCGTTATAGAAATCGCCCGTTTTCATGGGCAGCTGGGGCGTCAGGAATTCAGGTGTAAAATCGCGAATCTCGCTTTCCACCGACACATCGCCAAATTTGTAGCGATCGCCTTCTTCCACAACATAGGTGATGATGAAATCCCGCTTGTCGGGCGTGAGTTCGGCTACGGCGGAGATCACGCGGAAATCGGCATAGCCTTCGGTCAGATAGAACTGGCGGAGCTTTTGCTGGTCAAAGGCCAGCCGGTCCGGATCATAGGTGTCGCTGGAACTGAAGAAGCGGTAGAAGCGCGACTGCTTGGTGACCATCTCGCCGCGCAGCTTGCCGTCGGAAAAGGCTTCGTTACCGATGATGTTGATTTGCTGGACCTTGGACTTGGGTCCTTCGTTGATCTCGAACACAATATCGACGCGGTTCTGGTCGAGCTGCACCATTTTCGGCTCGACGCTGGCGGCAAAGCGACCCTTGCGCTTGTAGAGCTCAATGATGCGGGCCACGTCAGCGCGGACCTTCGAACGCGTGAATATCTGGCGCGGGGCGAGCCGGATTTCCGGATAGATCTTGTCTTCCTTGATCCGCTTGTTGCCCTCCAGCAAAATCCGGTTGATCACCGGATTCTCGATGACCTCGATAATCACCGCGCCGTCATTGTTGCGGATGCTGACATCCTTGAACAATTCCGTTTCGAACAGATCCTTCAGCGCCTGGTCAGCCGCTTCCTGGGTGTAGGGCTGGCCGACGCGCAATTTCATGTAGGACAGGACCGTCGTTGGTTCGAGGCGCTGGGCGCCTTCCACCACGATCGTGCGTATGGTGTCAGCCGCCGGAGCCGCCGCTGGCGCGGCCTGTTCCGCGTCCTGCGCCTGCGCCGACGAAGAAATCGCCGCGCCGCTCAGGATCGTGCCGCACATCAACAAGGGCAAAAGTCGCTTTTTATGATTCACAGACAAACTCGCTTTCACACCATAAACCCAAAAATAAAATGAACCCGGCACCAAGGCACAAGCTTCGCCAACCCCCTGCCCCAATGCAGCGTGTCAATCAATGGTCAATCAGCCGGAGATAGACCGGAATAGACCAAATGACGATAAATCGTTGAATGTCACTACCAGCATGAACATCAGAACCAGCGCCAGCCCGGAACGAAAGGCCCATTCCTGGACTTTGGCATTGGCCGGTTTTCTCCGCACCGCTTCAATCGCATAGAACATCAGATGCCCTCCATCGAGCATGGGGATTGGCAGCAAGTTGATGAACCCCAAGTTAATTGAGATTAATGCGACAAAAAGAATGAAGCTTTCCAGCCCCAGCTTGAACTGTTCGCCGGATGCCTGGGCGATTTTCAGCGGACCGCCGAGCTCCTTGATCGAACGCTTGCCGGTGATCACCTGACCAAGAGTGGTGGTGATCTGGTCGACAATACCAATGGTTTTGTCCACCGCAACCGCCGGAGCTTCGAGCGGACTGACCGGGCGCCATTCCACCTGACTGGATGCCATGCCGAGCAGACCCAGCCGATATTCGTTGCCGAACCGGTCTTTCAGGATCTGCACGCCGGTCTTGCCCTGCCTGGTAAAGCGCTGGCCGTCCCGCTCATAGACGATTTCCACTTCCTGCTCGGGAATCAGCATGATCTTCTCGCGCAGATCCTCGAACAGTTCAATTTTCTCGCCATCGACCGAGATGATCCGGTCACCCGGCTGCATGCCCATCGCGGCGGCGGTGGAGTCGGGAGAGATTGCGCTGGCAACCGGCAGAGTGGCGCTGGTGCCATAGGCGATGACAAAACCCATGATGATCAGGATGGCAAAGACGAAATTGATCGCAGGCCCTGCAAAAACAATCGCCGCGCGCTTCCAGAGAGACTTGGACTGAAAGGTCCGGTTGCGCTCTTCGGCCGGGAGGCTCAGCCAGTCGGAACTTTTGCTGCCGGACGGATCCATGTCGCCGGCGAACTGGACATAGCCGCCCAATGGCAACATGCAGACTTTCCAGCGGGTTCCCCGCTTGTCGGTCCATCCGGCAATTTCCTTGCCGAAGCCGATGGAAAAGGTATCCGCCTTGACGCCGCACCAGCGGCCAACCAGATAATGGCCCATCTCGTGCACGAAGACGAGCACCCCGATGACGATCAGGAAAGAGAATAAATAGATCAAAATACCGGGATTATCCGTCAAACCTTCAATTCCTCGACCAGTTGCTCGGTCCGAACGCGCGCTTCCCTGTCTATCGCAAAGATATCCGCCAATGCGGCCGGTTCGGGCGGGCTATAACTATCTAGCAACCGGGTTACAATCTCTGTGATGTCCAGAAACTGAACCGCCCCGCCCAGAAAGGCCGCGACGGCCACTTCATTGGCGGCATTGAGCATCGCCGGCTTCCCGCCCCCTGCCGTGATCGCGGCTCTGGCGATTTTGGTCGCGGGAAAACGGCTTTCGTCGGGCTGTTCGAATTCCAGCCGGCCGATCTCAGCGAGATCGAGCGGCTTGCAATTGGTCGTCATCCGTTCCGGCCAGGCCAGCGCACTGGCGATCGGTATCCGCATGTCCGGGGAGCCGAGCTGGGCAAGGGTCGAGCGGTCGCGATATTCGACCATCGAGTGGATCACCGACTGCGGGTGGACCAGGATTCCGATATTTTCGAGCCCGACCGGGAACAGATGGTGCGCCTCGATCAGCTCCAGCCCCTTGTTCATCATCGTCGCGCTGTCGACCGAAATTTTTGCGCCCATGTCCCAGTTGGGATGGGCCACCGCCTGCTCTGGCGTCACACTCGCCATCTGTTCGCGCGTCCATGTCCGGAACGGGCCACCGCTGGCGGTCAGGGTGATCTTGCGGACCTGGTCGATCCGCCCGCCCTGCAGGGCCTGGAAGATGGCATTATGTTCGGAATCGACCGGCAGCAAGGTTGCCCCTGCCTTGCGGGCCTCGGTCATCATCAGCGCGCCGGCGGAGACCAGCGCTTCCTTGTTGGCCAGCGCCACCGTCTTGCCGCAGCGCAGGGCTTCGAGCGTCGGCGGCAGGCCGGCACAACCGACGATCGCTGCCATCGTCCAGTCCGCGCCCATGGCAGCAGCGTCATTCAGCGCCTCAGTGCCGCTGGCGGCCTCCGTCGAGCTGCCCGCCAGCAGTCGCTTGAGTTCTTCATAAGCCGAATCGTCGGCGACCACCGCCACCTTTGCTGAAAATTCCCTGGCCAGCGCGGCAAGCTCGGACGCGTTGCCATTGGCGGTCAGGGCGATGATTTCATATTGATCCGGATGCTGACGGATCAGATCCAGCGTCGATCGGCCTACCGATCCCGTCGCGCCGAAAATGGAGACCGACTTTGTCATGCCAGTGCAAGCAGGCTGTTGACCAGCATGACCAGAGCCACGACCGGCGCAACCGGAATCAGGCCGTCCAGCCGGTCCATCACACCGCCATGACCGGGAAAAATGGTACCGCTGTCCTTCACGCCCGCCTTGCGCTTCAGCCAGCTTTCGAACAGGTCGCCCATTTGCGCCAGCACCGCGAGCGGCAGGCTGAGCAGCACCAGATAGAGCGGCAGCCCCCAGTAGAGGTGAAGCATGTAGCTGACCGCTGCCGTCAGCACGACGCCGCCGATCAGGCCGGCCCAGGTCTTGTTGGGACTAAAGGTTGGCGCCAGTTTCGGCCCGCCGATCGTGCGACCGGAAAAATAGGCACCAATATCGGTGGCCCAGACCAGGGCAAGGGTCCAGAGCATCACCAGAATCCCGTCCTCGATCTCCCGCAGATAGAGGATCGCAAGGGCCGGAAGGCCGGCATAGATGACGCCGGCGGCAAGCTTCAGCGAGCGATCAAAGACCGCAACAAACATCGCTGATCCGAAAATCAGGCCCAGCGCCAGAAAGGACGGGCCAGCGGCCCAGGGCGACATGATCGCCAGCGGCACCGACAATGCGTACATGGACAGCAGGCGGTTATCCTGCCGACCGGTCAGCCTCGCCCACTCGCTCATGATCCCGAGCGCCATCAGGATCACAAGCAGCCACAGAGCAACGCCGCCAAAATATCCGGCCGCCAGCGCTGCTCCGATCAGAAGCACGCCAACGATGACACGGGTTTGCAGTTCACCGGCCTTGCCGGTTGCCGGGGCGGCCGGTTCAGCCATGGTCATCGACCACCGAACCGGCGCTCCCGATGTCCAAATGATTGCAGGGCTTTTTCCAGCTCGATCCTGTCGAAATCCGGCCAGAGCGCCTCGGTAAAATAGAGTTCTGCATAAGCCGCCTGCCACAGCAAGAAGTTGGACAGGCGCAATTCGCCCGATGTCCTGATCAGCAAATCCAGTGGCGGCAAGTCGGCGGTGTCCAGCGCAGCCGCGATATCATCGAGCGCGATGGCTTCCGGCTCCATTTCGCCTGCCTTCACCCGGCTGGCAATATTGCGGACCGCCCGAAGCATCTCGTCCTGCGCGCCGTAGTTGAGCGCCACGGCCAGCGTCATCTTGCGATTTCCCGCTGTCCTTTCGATCGCATTGTCGATCATGGCGACAATATCCGAAGCCAGCGCCCGGTAATTGCCGATGACCTTCAACCGCACACCATTTTCAACAAATTCTTCAATGTCGGACTGAATATATTGCCGGAGCAATCCCATCAGATCGCTGACCTCTTCCTCCGGACGGTTCCAGTTCTCGGACGAAAAGGCATAGAGCGTCATCACCTCAAGGCCCAATTCTCCGCCTGCCCGCACGATATTGCGGACCGCCTCGACGCCTTTCTTGTGGCCAAGGGCGCGCGGCAGATGCTTGCGCTTTGCCCATCGGCCATTGCCATCCATGATGATGGCAACATGGCGAGCCCCATGCGTCGGATCGGATGGGCCGGCCGTATCTTGTACCGAATCTGCAGAACCGTTCTTGGACCGGGCGAGCTTCACTGGGTCAGGATTTCCTGCTCTTTGGCTTCGGCCAGCTTGTCGGCTTCGGCGATCATTTCGTCGGTCAGTTTCTGGACCTCGGTCTCAAGACGCTTCCTGTCGTCCTCGCTGATTTCCTTCTTGCTTTCATCCGCCTTCAGATCGTCCATACCGTCCCGCCGGACATTGCGAATGGCGATACGGGCCTTTTCTGCAAACTGACCGGTGAGCTTTGCCAGATCCTTGCGGCGCTCCTCGGTCAGATCGGGAATGGGCAGCCTGATATTGGGACCATCGACCATCGGGTTCAGGCCAAGGCCGGCAGAACGGATCGCTTTTTCCACGGGCTGGATATTGCCCTTGTCCCAGACCTGGACCGACAGCATGCGCGGTTCGGGCACGGAGACAGTGGCGACCTGGTTGAGCGGCATGTTGGAGCCATAAACCTCGACCTTGATCGTATCCAGAAGGGCGATATTCGCCCGTCCGGTCCGGAGTCCGCTCAGGTCATGCTTGAGCGCTTCCAGCGCACCGAGCATCCGCTTCTGCAGATCGGCTTTGTCATATTTTGCCATTGGTCATTCCTCTAGATATTATTCGGTTGTTCCAACCATAGTCGCGGTTCCGCCGCCACCCAATACGGTCGCCAGATTGCCCTGCTCCCGGATCGAAAAGACGACGATCGGTATCTTGTTCTCGCGGCACAGAGCGACGGCGCTGGCGTCCATCACCTTCAGATTGTCGCTCAATACCTGGTCAAAGCTCAGTTCTTCATAGCGGCTGGCAGTGGCATCCAGCTTCGGATCGGCGTTGTACACGCCATCAACGCTCGTGCCCTTGAACAGCGCTTCACAACCCATTTCCGCAGCGCGCAAGGCCGCAGCCGTGTCGGTCGTGAAATAGGGATTGCCGGTGCCTGCCGCAAAAATGACGATACGGCCCTTTTCCAGATGCCGGACCGCCTTGCGCCGGATATAGGGCTCGCAGACGCTGGCCATCGGAATGGCAGACAATACGCGTGTGTCGCAGCCCATCTGCTCCAGCGCATTCTGCACCGCCAGCGCGTTCATCACGGTCGCCAGCATGCCCATATAATCGGCGCTGGTCCGCTCAAAGCCTTTTGCCGCCGCGGCCAGCCCTCTGAAGATATTGCCTCCGCCAACGACCAGACAAAGCTCGAATCCTGCCTCTTTTGCAGATTTCACTTCGGTCGCGATGCGGTTGACGGTCTCCGGGTCGATGCCGAATTCGCTTGAGCCCATCAGGACTTCGCCAGAAAGCTTCAGCAAAATGCGCTTGAACGCCGGTCGTTTCATGCAAATCCCATCCTGCCGGAATCACAGCCCGGCCCCAAATACAACTATGGCGCAGACCATAGATAGTCCGCGCCATGCTGCCAAGCGTTACCGCCTGAAATATTCAATCTGCTGCGCGATCAGCCTGCAACCGCGGCTGCGACTTCCGCTGCAAAATCATCTTCTTTCTTCTCAATGCCTTCACCAAGCTGGAAGCGGACATATTCGGTCAGCTTGATGTCTGCGCCAGCGGCCTTGCCGGCCTGCTCGACGACCTGAGCAACAGGAGTCTTGTTGTCCATGACGAAGGTCTGGCTGAGCAGCGCATTTTCCTTGGCAAATTTCGCCATCGCGCCGTCGACCATTTTTTCGACAATATTGTCGGGCTTGCCGGATTCAGCAGCCTTTTCCTTCGCAATCGCGCGTTCGCGTTCCAGCAACTCGGGATCAAGACCCTCTGCATTCAGGGCCAGCGGGAATGCGGCTGCGATATGCATTGCAATCTGCTTGCCGAGCGGCTCCAGCACGTCCGCACCAGCGGTGCTTTCCAGTGCCACCAGAACGCCGATCTTGCCCATGGTCGGGGTAACCGCGTTATGGATATAAGGAACGACGAGACCGCTGGAAACGGCAACGGTTTTCATCCGGCGGATCGCCTGGTTTTCGCCGATGGTCGCAATATTGTTGGTCAGCACGTCCTTGACCGTGTCGCCGGTGGGATAATCGGCAGCGGCCAGCACTTCAACATCATCGGTATCAAGGCCAAGAGCCACGTCTGTCACCTTGGCAACAAAATCCTGGAACTGGTCATTCTTGGCAACGAAATCGGTTTCGCTGTTCACTTCGACGGCAACGCCCTTGGTTCCGGCAACGGAAACGCCAACCAGGCCTTCGGCCGCGGTACGGCTCGATTTTTTCTGCGCGGCAGCGAGGCCCTTGGTGCGCAACAGATCCACTGCTGCTTCCACGTCGCCATTGGTTTCGTTCAGTGCCTTCTTGCAATCCATCATGCCCGCACCGGTGCGCTCGCGCAGTTCTTTCACTGCTGCTGCTGTAATAGCCATTATTCGTTCCTCAATTTCTTGACCGGGAAATGTGAAATGGGGGCGACACAATATGCCGCCCCTCTTGGTGATTTGTTACCGTCAATATATGACGGTAGAAAGAAGCTTCAAGCTCAGGCCTTTTCGGCTGCCTTTTCGTCATCTTTCTTCGCGTCAGCTGTTTCTGCCGCTATGTCTGCAATATCAGCAACCGCAGCTTCCTCTCCGGAAACCATCGCGCTGGCATTGGCTTCGCTCGACACGATCTGCTCGACCGGCGGCGCAACCGCTGCGCCGAGATCTTCGCCCGCTGCAACCGAAGCGTCCTGGCCGCCCTTGGTCGCTGCAGCCGCAACCGACTCGCAATAGAGACGAATGGCGCGTGCCGCATCGTCATTGCCGGGAACCGGAAATGCGATGTTGCTCGGATCAACGTTCGAATCGAGGATGGCAACGACCGGAATACCCAGAACATTGGCTTCCTTGATCGCCAGCTCTTCCTTGTTGGCATCGATCACGAACATGACATCGGGAATGCCGCCCATGTCGCGAATACCGCCAAGCGAAAGCTCGAGCTTGGTGTGCTCGCGGGTCATCTGCAGGACTTCCTTCTTGGTAAAGCCTGCGGTGTCGCCACCGAGCTGCTCTTCCAGGGTTTTCATCCGGCGGATCGAGTTGGAAATGGTCTTCCAGTTGGTCAGCATGCCGCCGAGCCAGCGATGGTTGACGAAATGCTGGCCGCTGGCGCGGGCTGCTTCAGCAATCGGCTCCTGCGCCTGGCGCTTGGTACCGACGAACAGGACCTTGCCGCCAGCCGAAACGGCGTTGGCGATAAAGTCGAGCGCCCGTGCGAACAGGGGCACGCTCTGCGAAAGGTCAAGAATATGGACGCTGTTGCGGGCACCAAAGATGTAAGGTTTCATCTTCGGGTTCCAGCGGTGGGTCTGGTGGCCGAAATGCGCTCCGGCTTCAATCAATTGCTGTAGAGTGACGACAGGGGCCGCCATAATATTTCTCCTTGTCCGGTTATGCCTCTGGAAAGCTGAGAACCTCAAACGACCTGAAAGACCGCCATTGGCACCGGTATGAGTGCTTTCCATGTGGAATGAGCGTGCCGTTAAGGCGAAGCGGAGCAAAATGCAACCACAAATTGCTGGTCTGCCCCGACGGGACTATTCGCTGCGCAAGGCCTCGATCGGCGAGAGACGGGATGCGCGCACTGCGGGATAGCCGCCGAACAGCAGGCCGATCACCGCCGAAAAGACGATCGCGCCAATGCCCACGCCGATCCCGATCGGCACCGGAAAGTCGGCATAGACCGTCAGCGCCGTGCCCGCCGCGATCGCCAGTGCCAGGCCAATCGCACCGCCAATCACGCACAGCACGGCGGCTTCCACCAGAAACTGGTTGCGGATATCGCTGCGCTTGGCACCCAGCGCCATTCTGAGCCCGATCTCGCGGGTGCGCTCGCTGACGCTGACCAGCATGATATTCATGATGCCGATGCCGCCGACCAGCAGCGAAATCGAGGCAATGGCGACCAGCACGATCTGGAAAATGCCGGTGACCTGCGCCGATTCCTTCATGAATTCCTCGGTGGTGCGGATGGTGAACGGGTTGATTGCCTTGCCCCGCACCCGGTAGCGCTCGCGCAGCAGGCGGGTGATCTCGCGCTTCGCCCTGGGCAGCGAAACGCCATCTTCAAAGCCGACAAACAATATTTGCAGATCGTCGGGTCCGGCGAGCGAATCGCCGGAAAACCGCTGTCTTATGGTGCTGATCGGCATGATCGCGAGATCATCATTGTCATTGCCGAAGCTCGACCCCTTGGATTCCATCACCCCGATGACGGTAAAGGGTGCCCGGTTGATCCGGACCGTTCCCCCGATCGGGTCATAATCGCCGAACAGCTTGGTCGCGACGCTGGGGCCCAGAACGACGACCCGGGCGGCAGACCGGACGTCCGCGTCGCTGATGAAGCGCCCCGACTCCGCTGCCGCGTTGGTCACCTTGGCATAACCGGGCGTCGCCCCGATGCCGGTGGTCGTTGCGTTGCGGCCCGCCACCACCAGCTGGATCGAGGTGCGCAGCTGCGGCGCGATATCGGTGATCCCGCTGACCTGCTTCTGGATCGCCCGCGCATCGCGCATCGTCAGGCGGCCGCGGTCAAAGCTGGTCCGCCCGCCTTCGTTGTCCGGCTCCGGAAAGATCAGCGCCATGTTGGAGCCCAGCGCGTTGATCGACTGCATCACCGAGACCTGCGCGCCCGAGCCCACGGCAACGGCCAGCGTCACCGCGAACACGCCGATCATCACCCCCAGGGTGGTCAGGATCGAGCGCATCAAATTGGTCCGCAGAGCGGTGATGGCGATCGCCACATTGACCAGCCATGCCGCGCTTTTCCTGGCGAGACGGCCGGTCATGCTCTGACCATGCGGCGGTTGGCCACCAGCACATCCTCGACCACCTTGCCATCGCGGAACTCGATCCGCCGCTTGGCATGGTCCGCGATTTCGGCTTCGTGCGTCACCACGATGATGGTGATGCCCTGATTGTTGAGCCGCTCGAAAATCGCCATGATATCTTCCGAGGTCCTGCTGTCGAGCGCGCCGGTCGGTTCGTCGGCCAGCAGGATCACCGGGTCGGTGACCAGCGCCCGGGCGATCGCCACGCGCTGCTGCTGCCCGCCGGACAATTTGGCGGGCGAATGGTCGAGCCGGTCGCCGAGACCCATTTCCTCCAGCTTTGCCTTTGCTCTCGCCCGGCGCTCCTCGCTGCCGAGACCGGCGTAGATCAGCGGCACCGCAACATTGTCGAGCGCCGTCGTCCGGGCCAGCAGGTTGAACTGCTGAAAGATGAAGCCGATCTTCTGGTTGCGCAATTCGGCCAGTGCATCGCCGTCCCGGTCCTGCGTGGCGATGCCGTCGATCCGTACCTCGCCCGATGTCGGGACATCGAGACAGCCGATCATGTTCATGAAAGTCGACTTGCCCGAGCCGCTGGCCCCCATGATCGCGACATATTCGCCGCGTTCGATCGCAAGCGACACGCCATCCACCGCGCGCACGGTTTCCTCGCCCATGATGTAATTCTTGACCAGATCCCGGGTTTCTACCAGCGCCATGACTTATTCGTCCTCGCTGGCGAAATCATCCTCGTCCTTGTCTTCATTGGCCAGGTTCCTGGTGCGGACCAGCACCTTTTCCCCTGCCTTCACGCCCTTGGCAATCTCGACAAAATCCTCGCCGACCAGGCCAAGCGTCACCACCCGGCGGACGGGCATGTACGGATCATCGCTGGCCAACCAGATCGCGGTGACCCGCTTCGATCCAGGCTTGCTTTGCTTGTCGTCCTCTTCCTCCTCCGGCCGGTCATCCTTGCGCGGGCGAAAACGGATGGCCGAGGCGGGGACCCTCAGCACATTCCTGCGGGTGCCGGTGACAATCTCGACATTGGCGGTCATCCCGGTCAGCAACTTGCCATCCTTGTTGTCGACATCGAGGATAACCAGATAGCTGACCACATTTTGCGTTTCCGTCGCGGATTTGCGGATCTGGCCGACCTTGGCGACGAAAGTGTCGTCGGGATAGCTGTCGACGGTGAAGCGGACGGTCTGGCCGACCCGCACCTGGCCGATATCCGCCTCGTCGACCGAAGCTTCCACCTGCATGCGGCTGGTGTCGGCCGCGATCTCGAACAGATTGGGCGTCTGGAAGCTGGCGGCGACGGTGGTGCCGGGCTCGACCAGCTTGTTGATCACGACACCGCTGGTCGGCGCAACGATCCGCGTGCGGTTGAGATCGAGCTGCGCCGAGGACAGTTCGGCGGTGCTCTGGGCGATCTGGGCGCGGCCGCTTTGCGCCTGCGCCCTGGCCGTGCTCAGCGCGGCCTGGGCGGTGGCCAGCGCATTTTGCGCCTGGTCGATGCCCGCCTTGGACACGAATCCCTTCTCGGCGAGTTCCCGCTGCCTCTGATATTCGCGGGACTGGACGGCGAAATCCGTCTGTGCGCGGATGATCGACGCTTCGGCCTGCGCCAGGTTCGCGCGCGCCAGCTCGACCTGCGCGCGGGCCTGCGTCACCCGCGCGTCGATACGCGTGGGATCGATGCGGGCCAGCACCTGCCCTGCCGTGACCGGCGAGTTGAAATCGACATAGACATCGGTCACCTGGCCCGAAATTTCCGAACCGACCTTGATCGTGTTCAGGGCCCGCACCTTGCCGCTGGCGGAAACGATCCGGGCGACCTCGCCCCGGGTCACCGGCTCTGTGACATATTCATATTCGGGAGATGACGGGACGAGGATCTTGTACAGGATCGCAAGAAACAGGATGGCGATCAGTCCAGAAATGACGGGATGTCTGCGCACCCAGCTTGGCATCCGGTCGATGATGGCCCTTCTCCCTGTCTTACTTGCCTAATGCACTATGACACGAGGTTTGGGGATACGCAACAAGAGACGACACAGTGGTGCCCGCTCCCACAGCGAAAGCGCCCATGCGGCAAATAGCGCTTGACAATGAGAACAGATATGGAACATTAAGTGCTCATTGACGGAACAAATGGGAACATCACATGCTCGCTATCGTTATCTCTTCCTTTTTTGCACTCTCGTTTTTTGGGGCCTGTGCGGTCATTGTCATGATGTTTGCTCAATATCGCGACCGGATCGCCAGCGTCATTCAGGCTGAATTGCAGTCCAGTCGACCAGAAGCCCTTTTCCGGTCATCCGACTATCGGAACCGGCCCGTCAAAGCGGTTCAACCTGTCAGCCAGCATCGCTCGCTGCAGCCCGTTCCGCTGCGCGCTGCCGCTTGACCTTGGCATAGCTGCGGACGCTGAACGGGATCAATATCAGATAGCCGATACTGATCGCGGACAGCATGATCCACGGCGAGTTGATCAGCGCGACGCCGACAAGGGCGATGATGGCAATGGCTTCCAGCCTGATATTTTTGCGCAAGCGCAGGGAGGTCCAGCTGTAGGTCGCGGTGTTCGACAACATCAGAAACGCGATTACCACGATCCAGGGTGATACCAGCGCATAATGGCGGAAAATTTCCTCGCCGGTGATCATCCACAGATAAAGCGGCAGCATCGCGAGGCCTGCGCCCACGGGTGCCGGAATACCGGTCAGGAACCCGGCCGACTTGTGCGGCTGGTCATCGGCGTCGATCAGGGCGTTGAACCGCGCCAGCCGGAGCGCGCAGGCGACGACCATGGTCAGCGCCAGCACCCAGCCGAATTGCGGCATATATTGAGTAGACCACAGGAACATGACCAGCGCCGGCGACACGCCGAAAGCAATCACGTCCGACAGCGAGTCCAGTTCGGCACCAAAACGGCTCTGTGCATTCAGCAGCCGGGCAACGCGGCCATCGAGACCGTCCAATATGCCGGCCAGCACAATCGATGCGGCGGCCAGCACCCAGTGGTCCATATAGGCAAAGCGTACGCTGCTCAGACCAACGCAAAGCGCCAGCGCCGTAATGGCATTGGGAACGAAGGCGCGCAGGGGAATGCCGCGCTCCGGGCTTTTCAGCGATCCTTTTCTGGCCATCAGCCTTGCCGCAATCTGCTGTCGAGCCGCCCGATGATCATTGTCCTACACCCTCAATCTCTTTCGCCTCACCGACCACCGCGAGCACGGTTTCCCCGGCAATGGACCGTTGGCCGAGGACGACATTGGGTGTCGTTCCCTTGGGCAAGTAGACATCCACCCGGCTGCCGAAGCGAATCAGGCCGATTCGCTGGCCAGCGGCAACAAAATCGCCTTCCTTGACAAAAGACATGATCCGCCGCGCCACCAGACCGGCGATCTGGGTAAAGCCGATTTTCAGGCCGTCGTTGCGTTCGACCATGAAATGCTGCCGCTCATTTTCTTCGCTTGCCTTGTCGAGATCGGCATTCAGGAATTTTCCGGAAATATAGGCCTGGCGTTTGACCGTGCCCTCGATCGGGGTGCGATTGATATGCACGTCGAAGACGCTCATGAAAATCGAGACCCGGATCAGCTCTTCGTCGCCCAGTCCGCCCTCACCGCGCAGTTCCACCGGCGGCTTCACCGGCATTATCAAATTTATCAGGCCGTCGGCGGGCGCGATGATATATTTGTCGTCGAGCGGCGTCACGCGTTTAGGATCGCGGAAAAACGTCAGCACCCAGGCAGTGATGGCCGCCATCGGCCAAGCGAGCGTTTCCCACGCCATAAGCGCAAAAAACAGGGTTATCGCCGCAGCGATCAGCGCAAATTTGCGGCCTTCCGGGTGAACCGGAGGAAAAGACCATTTGGCTTCGCCCAAGCCTTTGTTTGAATATTTTTCGATTGCCATGAATGCTACTTAGGGCCGGGCCAGACTTCTGACAACACTCCCGTTGATATATTGAAGTTTAGGCAAGAATATTTTGTTGCTGCTGCCGACCACCCCTGTGCGCAACTCTAGGTTGAACAAACGGCAATCTTTGCTAAGAGGCTCGCAACATCATTCCTCCCTCTCGTTCACGTTTCACGAAAGAATAAAACGATATGTCGAAAATCAAGGTCAAAAACCCGGTCGTCGAAATTGACGGCGACGAAATGACGCGGATCATCTGGCAATGGATTCGCGAGCGGTTGATTGAACCTTATCTCGACATTGATCTGCATTATTATGACCTTTCGATCGAGGTCCGCGACGACACCAATGACAAAATCACGGTCGATGCCGCCAATGCGATCAAGAAGCACGGCGTCGGCGTCAAATGCGCCACCATCACCCCGGACGAACAGCGGGTCGAGGAATTCGGTCTGAAGCGGATGTGGAAATCGCCGAACGGCACCATCCGCAACATCCTGGGCGGCGTGGTTTTCCGCGAGCCGATCGTAATCGACAATGTGCCGCGGCTGGTCCCCGGCTGGACCGATCCCATCGTCGTTGGCCGTCATGCCTTCGGCGACCAGTATCGCTGCACCGATTTCAAGGTACCCGGCCCCGGCAAGCTGCGTCTGGTCTGGGAAGGCGACAACGGCGATTCGATCGACGAGGAAGTGTTCCAGTTCCCTTCCCCCGGCATTGCCATGGCGATGTACAATCTCGATGACTCGATCCGCGACTTTGCCCGGGCATCGATGAATTACGGCCTGAACCGCGAATGGCCGGTCTATCTGTCGACCAAGAACACGATCATGAAAGCCTATGACGGCCGTTTCAAGGATCTGTTCGAGGAAATCTTCCAGGAAGAATTCAAGGACAAGTTCGACAAGGCCGGCATCACCTACGAACATCGCCTGATCGACGACATGGTCGCCTCGGCGCTGAAGTGGAGCGGCAAGTTCGTCTGGGCCTGCAAGAATTACGACGGCGACGTGCAGTCTGACACGGTTGCCCAGGGCTTTGGCTCGCTCGGTCTGATGACCTCGGTGCTGATGACCCCGACCGGCGACTGCGTCGAAGCGGAAGCGGCGCACGGCACCGTGACCCGCCATTATCGCCAGCACCAGCAGGGCAAGGCGACATCGACCAATCCGATCGCCTCGATCTTCGCCTGGACCCGTGGCCTGATCTATCGCGGCAAGTTCGACGATACGCCTGATGTGACGCGTTTCGCCGAAACGCTGGAACGTGTCTGCATCCAGACCGTCGAAAATGGCGACATGACCAAGGATCTCGCGATCCTTATCGGACCCGACCAGTCCTGGATGACAACCGAGCAGTTTTTCGAAGCGGTTCGTTCCAATCTCGAAACCGAAATGCAGAACTGGAAATAATCAGTTCCGCGGGCTTGCGGCTTCGGGCGAGTGGATATCCTCCCGCCCGAAGCCGAGCCCGACGATCCGGCCCGGAATGCGGCGCAACAGCGGCACCCGGTTCAGCAGCCTTAATATAAGAAACGGTTTCCTGATCGGCCGGGTGCGCCGCAATAGCGGAGCGACCACCCTGTCCTGCGCCAGTTTCTGAAAGGCCTGCATCCGCCGCACCGGTTTGATACGACGGCGATAGACCTCTTCCAGCAACGGATCCGGATCCTCGCCGCCTGCTATCGGCCCCGCAAGGACATTGGCTGCGGTCACGGCGTCCTGTACCGCAATATTGATCCCGACCCCTGCGATTGGCGACATCGCGTGAGCCGCGTCACCAATCACCAGAAGGCCGGGGCGATGCCAGCGCTCGAGCCGGTCGAGCGCCACTTCGAGCGTCTTGACCTGATCCCAACTGGTAATCCCGTCAAAGGCAGCGCCCAGATCGGGCACCAGGGAGCGCAGACTGGCGCGAAAGGCGTCCAGCCCTGCCGCCCTTACGCCGTCCGCCTGGCCCTTGCTGAACAGGAAGGCGCATTGATAATAGTCGCCGCGATCGATCATCACCATGAACCGGCCAGCCTGCACGGTGCCAAAAACGTCACCGCCATGGCCCTCCGGCTTGTCGATGCGGAACCAGAACACATCCATGGGTGCGCCGATATTGCGCAGCGGCAGTGCTGCCTCGCCCCGCAATACCGAGCGCCTGCCGTCGGCAGCAATCACCAGCCGGGCATGCCATTTTTCGCCGCCGCGGGTGACCACCCCGCAAACCCGCCCCGCCTCGTCCCGGACAAGATCGACCGCTTCGCTTTCCATATGGAGCGCGAAGCCGGGATATTGGCGGGCCTGGTCGGCAATGAAATTGAGCAAATCCCATTGCGGCATCATCGCGATATAGGGCGCCGCGACCGGCAGATGCCCAAAATCGATCACCTTCATGGCGCGACCGGCGATATGGACGGACGCATGATCCACCCTGCTGTGCGGCAGACGGAGCAGTTCATCGAGCAGGCCCAGTTGATGGAAAAGCTCGAGAGTGGACGGATGCACCGTGTCTCCCCTGAAATCCCGAAAGAAATCCGCATGTTTCTCCAGCACGGCCACGGTCAGCCCGGCCCGTGCGAACAGCAGTGCGGCCATCATCCCGGCAGGACCACCGCCAACGATCAGGATATCGCTTTGCTTCTCCTTCATCGACTCTCTCCTCAATGTAAGCTGCTGACAAATATCATGGTTCGTATATAGAGTCCTCCCATGCACAGTCCCCTCGACAATCCCGCCTTCGTTGACGCTATCGTGATCCTCGGTGCGGCCGGCATCGTGATACCAGCTTTTACCCGTTTCCGGATCACGCCGATCATCGGCTTCATTCTGGTCGGCCTGCTGCTCGGCCCGTCGGGCCTCGGATCGCTGCAGGCCCAGTTTGAGTGGCTGAGATTTGTCACCATCAGCGATCGCGAATCGATTGAGCCTTTCGCCGAAATGGGCATCATCTTGCTGCTGTTCTCGATCGGCCTCGAACTTTCGTTCAAACGGCTGTGGTCCCTGCGCCGGCTGGTGTTCGGCGTCGGTGCAGCCGAACTGCTCGCCTCGGGACTGATCATCGCCTCCGTTCTCTATCTGATCGGCCAGAATGCTGCCGGTGCGCTGGGACTCGGCCTCGCTCTGGCGCTGTCCTCGACCGCTCTGGTGCTGCCGATGTCCGGGACCAAAAGCCCGGTCGGCCGCGCGGCGCTGGCCATGCTGTTGTTCGAGGATGTTGCCATTGTCCCGATCATCTTTCTGCTCGGCGCCATATCGCCGGCGATAACCGCAGACGGCGGCTGGGATAATCTCGGCAAGACCCTGCTGATGGGCGGTGCCGTCATCATCGGCATGCTGGTCCTCGGGCGTCTGCTGCTGCCCCGGATTTTCGCGCAGGCGGCACGGACCAAAAGCCCGGAACTGTTTCTCGCCGTCAGCCTGCTGGTCATCATTCTGGCCAGCTTGGCGACCGCTGCAACCGGCCTGTCGCCGATTGTTGGCGCCCTGCTCGCTGGCCTGCTGATCGCCGAAACCGAATATCATGGCGAGGTCGAAGTCATCACCGAACCGTTCAAGGGCCTTGCGCTCGGGGTCTTCCTGATCACCGTCGGCATGCAGGTCGATATCCGGGTGGTGATTGAAAACTGGGCCAGCCTGCTCACCGCCGTCGTCGGCGTGGTGCTGGTCAAGGCCGCCGTCACCAGTGGCTTGCTTCGCTTTGCCGGGGCGCGTCCGGGCACTGCAACCGAGGCCGGCGTGTTGATGGCCAGTCCCTCCGAAACCACGCTGATCGTGCTCGCCGCCGCGACGCAGGCGCAGCTGATCCAGCCCCAGACTGCGGCCTTCTGGCAGATCGTCACCGCGATCGGCCTGACCATCACACCCTTGCTGGCGCGCTTCGGTCATGACATCGCCCGGCGCATGGAAATGCGCAGCGATGGCGGTCCGGCACCCGACGAACAGCCTGTCGAGGCACAGCAGACGATCATCATCGGCTTTGGCCGGGTCGGCAAGCTGGTCGCCGAATTGCTCAAGACCCACAACCAGAAATTTCTGGCGGTGGAATCCAATATCGACGCGGTCGCAAGGGCGCGGCGCGAGGGCTATCCGATCATTTTCGGCAATGTGTCGCGCAACGAGATGCTTGACCGGCTGCGGCTGGGCCATGCCAAGGCGCTGGTGCTGACGATGGACGAGCCGGTGCTGTCGGTGCAGATTGTCAAAAAGGTCCGCGCATGGGTGCCCGACCTGCCGATTATCGCCAGGGCGCGGGATATCCAGCATGCCGCCGAACTCTACCAGGCTGGCGCAACCAATGCCGTGCCGGAAGCGCTGGAAGGATCGCTGCAGCTGTCAGAGGCCGTGCTGGTCGAAAATGGCGTCGCCATGGGCCCGGTCATCGCCTCTATCCACGAACTGCGCGACATCTATCGCAAGCAGATTCAGGAAGAAGGCGATCTGGAACAGGAGCCGAAGCTCAAATCCCTGTCCACCGCGACCGGCCAGGCGACCGCCGACGATCTGGTACCCGACGGGCTCAGCCCGCAAGAACAGTCCTGATTGCCGCAATCGCATCGTCGGCCTTGCCGCCATCGGGGCCGCCGCCCTGCGCCATGTCCGGACGACCGCCGCCGCCCTTGCCGCCAACCGCCGCAACGCCGGCCTGAACCAGCTCAACCGCGCTGAAGCGGTCGGTCAGGTCATCGGTCACGCCCACCGCGACCGTGGCCCGGCCGTCATTGACCGCAACCAGCGCGCTGACGCCGCTCGACAGCTTTTTCTTCGCCTGATCGACCAGTCCGCGCAATTCCTTGGGATTGAGGCCCTGGATCACCTGTCCGGCAAAGGCGATATCGCCGATGCTTTCCGTCTCGGCCGCTTTCGCACCGCCGCCGTCGCCAGCCAGCGCCAGCGCTTTCTTCGCTTCGGTCAGCTCCCGGTCCAGCTTCTTGCGTTCCTCGACCAGCGCCGCGACGCGATCGGCCGCTTCTTCCGGAGAGGATTTGAGCGCCGTCGCGATCGACTTGAGCTTGGCATCGCGATCGAGCAGCCACAGCCGCGCCGCTTCGCCGGTCAGTGCCTCGATCCGCCGGACGCCGCTTGCCACCGCCGATTCCGAGACAATCACCATCAGACCGATATCGCCAAGCGCATTGACATGAGTGCCGCCGCACAGTTCCACCGAATAGTCGAGATCGAGATCCCGGCCCATCGACAGCACCCGGACCTCTTCGCCATATTTTTCGCCGAACAGCGCCAGCGCACCGGCGGCAACCGCTTCATCGGGGCTCATCAGCCGGGTGGTAACCGGGCTGTTGCCGCGAATCTGCGCGTTCACATCGGCCTCGACCGCCTTTATTTCCGCATCGGTCAGCGCGGTCGGATGCGAGAAATCGAACCGCAGCCGGTCGGGGGCAACCAGACTGCCCTTCTGGGTCACATGATCGCCGAGATGGTGCCGCAACGCCTTGTGCAGCAAATGGGTCGCGCTGTGATTGGCCCTCAGCGTATCGCGCCGCGCCTTGTCCACCACCAGATGGATGCTGTCACCAACCGACACCGAGCCCGACCGGATCTCGATCTGGTGGGCATGCAGCCGTCCCAGCGGTTTCCGTGTATCGGTGACCACCGCCGCGAAACCGTCCGAACCGGAGAGCTTCCCGGCATCGCCCATCTGACCACCGCTTTCGCCGTAGAAGGGCGTCTGGTTGGTCAACAGGGTGACGCTGTCGCCGCTTTCGGCGGTTTCGATTTCCTGGCCGTCCCTGACCAGAGCAACAACGACGCCCTCGCCTTCCTCGGATGTATAGCCGGTAAATTCGGTGCTGCCTTCGCGCTCGGCAATGTCGAACCACACCGCATCGGATGCCTGGTCGCCGGAGCCCTTCCAGGCCGCGCGGGCGGCGGCTTTCTGCTCCGCCATCGCCTTGTCGAATCCGTCCCGGTCGACGCCCAGCGACCGGGCGCGCAGCGCGTCTTCGGTCAGGTCATAGGGAAAGCCGAACGTGTCATAGAGCTTGAACGCGGTCTCGCCGGGCAGCACATCGCCCTCGCCCATGTCGGCGATCTCGGCATCGAGCAGTTTCAGGCCATTGGCCAGAGTCTGCCGGAAATTGGTTTCCTCGCGCAGCAGAGTTTCCTCGATCAGCGGCTTGGCCCGGATCAGTTCCGGAAAGGCGTTGCCCATTTCGCCGGTCAGCGAGCCGACCATGCGGTGCATCAGCGGATCCTTGGCCCCCAGCAGATGGGCATGGCGCATCGCGCGGCGCATGATCCGGCGCAGCACATAGCCGCGGCCCTCGTTGGACGGCAGCACGCCGTCTGCGACAAGAAAGGAGGAAGCACGCAAATGATCGGCGATGACGCGGTGGCTGGCCTGGTTGTCGCCGGTCGTGGCCGTGCCGGTCAGCGAACCGGATTCGGCAATCAGCGCCTTGAACAGGTCGATATCATAATTGTCGTGCACGCCCTGCATGACAGCAGCAATCCGTTCCAACCCCATGCCGGTGTCGATCGACGGCTTCGGCAGGTCCACGCGGTCGTCCGGGCCGCGCTGGTCATATTGCATGAAGACCAGGTTCCAGATTTCGACAAAGCGGTCGCCGTCCTCGTCCGGGCTGCCGGGAGGGCCACCGGCGATATGCTCGCCATGGTCGTAGAATATCTCGCTGCACGGACCGCAGGGGCCGGTATCGCCCATCGACCAGAAATTGTCGCTGGTCGCGATCCGGATGATCCGCTCATCCGGCAGGCCGGCGATCTTCTTCCACAGGTCAAACGCTTCGTCGTCGGTATGGAAGACGGTGACGGTCAGCCGGTCCGGCGATATGCCCCAGGTCTTGGTGATCAGCGTCCAGGCGTGAACGATCGCCTGTTCCTTGAAATAGTCGCCGAAGGAGAAATTGCCGAGCATCTCGAAAAACGTATGGTGGCGAGCGGTATAGCCGACATTGTCGAGATCATTATGCTTGCCGCCGGCGCGGACGCATTTCTGGCTCGACGTCGCCGTGGAATAGCTGCTTTTCTCGACCCCGGTGAAGATATTCTTGAACGGGACCATGCCCGCGTTGATGAACATCAGCGTCGGGTCATTATAGGGAATGAGTGGTGCCGATGGCACGATCTCGTGGCCGTGACCGGCAAAATAGTCGAGGAAAGACCGTCTTATATCGTTGGTTGTTTGCATCCCATCGACTTAGGCGAGCGATCTGCCGTTGACAATCCTTGCATTGCACCAAGCGGCAGAATCTGTGCCGGGTCAGGCATAGGCATAGGGTCCGCCTTTTTCGAGCGCCGTCTGATATTGCGGGCGAGCGTGAATGCGCGCCAGCCAGGCGATCAGATTCGGATAGCGGCTATCGAGCCCGGCGCGCGACTGGCAGGCCTCGAGCGGGAAGCTCATCATGATATCGGCCGCGGTCAGCTGGTCGCCGGCAAAATAGTCGCGGTCCGCCAGTTCGGTTTCCAGCCAGACCAGCAGGTCGGTGACCATCTGGCCGACCGGCTTGCGGGCCGGCAGTCCGAGCAGGCCCAGCCGGCCAACCACCAGCAGCCCGTAAAGCGGCGGCATCATCGAGCCTTCCGCGAAATGGAGATATTGGGTGTAGAGACGCGCGCCCTTCGCATAATCCGGAGCGCCCAGCTTGCCGCCGGCCTTTTCGACCAGATATTCGACGATGGCGGCGGTTTCGATGATCACCTCGCCATCATCCTCGATCATCGGCGACTTGCCGAGCGGGTGGATCGCCTGGAGGCTGTCCGGCGCTTTCTGGGTCTTGGGATGCCGCTCGTAGCGCTTGATTTCATAGGGAAGGCCCAGCTCCTCAAGCAGCCAGATGATCCGCTGTGACCGGCTGTTTTCGAGATGGTGGAGAATGATGGTCATGGGACTGGCCTTCCGGAAAGTTCAAAGTTCGTGAAAGTTCGGGCCAAGCAAGCGTTGTATAGCGCCGGATGTCAATCTTTTCCAACATTTAAGGCGTTTATGTATTTTACAAATCCCCTTGTCCACAAAGCCGTTAGTGCGATAAAATGTATATGGATTTTGCCGGGTTGGCTAAAGCTATGGCGATTGTATAGATTGCAAACACACCTAGCCGGTAGGCGGTTTCCGGGAAAGCCATTTCGGCGGATGCAGATGGAGCGAGAGCATCGCAGCCGGTATGCCAAGGATTACGAACAGGAAGAATAGAAGCACTCCCCAACCACCTTCTGAGTAGCCCGGCCGCAACAGCAGGACCAATGGGCAAGCGAAGGCACCAGCGGCCAGCGCCCAGCGGATCAGTTCGAGTTTGCGCCGCGACACCCTGCGCTGTTCTCTTTCATCCGCTTCAAGCTCGCGGGCGGCTTCTTTAAATTTACCTATTTGACTTTCATCCATTATTTCGCCCGTTCCAAAAAATACACTTTGCTTACATTGACGATTCGAAAGGCAGGAAAAAAATTTGCTTCTCAGCAATTATAGTTCCCGCGGACTTTTTGCAAAAACCACCTTATCGGTATGGGCGGCAGATTAAGGCCTTACGGTGTATACACCATCAAAGAACTTCATGTTACTGATTGGCTTGGGAGCCGAGGCAGGGTCGCACCGTCCAACCATCCTAAGGGAGCCCGAGCGCATATATTCCAGTATGTTTTAAGCTCGATAGCGCTCATGCTAGGAGTGCAAATTCTAAATGCTCATGCTCATAACATGAAAGTCTGTGGTAGCACTGCCATGATTATATCAGATGAAAAAACTACGATCACCTGCTACGAAAGATGCGGTATATAAACCATATACTAAGCTCTCGCTGAGCTTGCGCCAGCGGGGCCAGCACTAGGAACATTCCAATAAGCAGAATCCTTGAAGACATAATCTACAGAGATTCAAAACGAAGCTATTTTTTTCAAGCTGCTGATTTCTAGCCTTTTCGTTGCTTAGCTTTAAAGCCCCCACAGCTAAGATAATTAGCCGCAACCTGCACACCAACATTTAACCAGATCATGGTCAATAAAAATGGGCCGTCCTGTAGTCGGGGGACAGAAGGACGGCCCTATGCCAGGGATCGCCTCGGGGAGAGTGATCCGGCAAAACTTTGAATTATCTGTTCATCGGCGCGGCGGAGATATGGATCAGACCATCTTGGGCCCGACAAGCGGGAGGCATCTGCCGCCCGCCCTGTCGTCCGTCGCCGCGACGGCGTTCGGTTCAGCTATTCGTCATCATCCCCGGCCTTGCCGATCGGACCGGTCATCATTTCCTCGGCCACTTCTTCCTGCTTGCCACGGATCTGGTTTTCCAGCTTCGCCATCATCTCGGGATTTTCGAGCAGGAAGCGTTTCGAATTCTCGCGTCCCTGGCCGATGCGCACCGAGTCATAGGAGAACCAGGCGCCCGATTTCTCAACCACGCCGGCCTTCACGCCGAGATCGATAATCTCGCCGACCTTGGAAATGCCCTGGCCGTACATGATGTCGAACTCGACCTGCTTGAACGGCGGCGCAACCTTGTTCTTGACGACCTTCACCCGCGTGGTGTTGCCGACAATATCGTCGCGCTCCTTGATCTGGCCGGTGCGCCGGATGTCGAGGCGGACCGAGGCATAGAATTTCAGCGCATTGCCGCCCGAGGTGGTTTCCGGGTTGCCGTACATCACGCCGATTTTCATGCGGATCTGGTTGATGAAGATCACCATGCATTTCGAGCGGCTGATCGAGCCGGTCAGCTTGCGCAGCGCCTGGCTCATCAGCCGGGCCTGCAGGCCGACATGGGTGTCGCCCATTTCGCCCTCGATTTCCGCACGCGGAACCAGAGCGGCGACCGAATCGACCACCAATATATCGATCGCGTTGGAGCGCACCAGAGTATCGGTAATCTCCAGCGCCTGCTCCCCGGTGTCGGGCTGCGAGATGATCAGTTCGTCGGTATTGACGCCCAGTGCCTTGGCATAGACGGGGTCCAGCGCATGTTCCGCGTCGACAAAGGCCGCTGTGCCGCCATTTTTCTGGGCTTCGGCAATGACATGCAGAGCGAGCGTGGTCTTGCCCGAACTTTCCGGTCCGTAAACCTCGATCACGCGTCCCTTTGGCAATCCCCCGATGCCAAGCGCGATATCCAGTCCGAGACTGCCGGTAGAAATGGCTTCGACTTCGAGAGCCTTGCGCTGGCCCAGCTTCATCGCCGAGCCCTTGCCGAATGCGCGGTCGATCTGCGCCAGTGCGGCGTCGAGCGCCTTTTGCCTGTCTGATGAGTTCAATTGATTATCCGATTCTACGACTTTTAAATTGCCGGCCATTTGCCTGTCCCCTTCGCTAAATGTTTAAGCTGCATCAATCAATGATTGTGATGATGTACCTTATTTGTTCTTATAGAACAAGAGGGGAACATAATTTTCTCTATTTAAATTATTTCGCTGAGTTTCCGGTCAGTTCATCAGCGATTCCGGTCCGGCTTGGCATGTTCGGCCAGGGTTTCCCCCACCGCTTCCGCGAGCTGCGCCACCGAAAAGGGCTTCGGCAGAAAATTGACCTTGTCGAGATCGATCGACTTGCGCAATTGTTCCTCGGCATAGCCGGACATGAACAGGATCGGCAGGTCGGGATAATTTTTGCGCACATGCCTGGCCATGGTGGGACCATCCATATTGGGCATCACCACGTCAGAGACGATCATGTCGAACTGTTCTTCCTTGTCCGCCTGTTCGGCGAGCAGCCCGAGCGCTTCCTCGCCTTCGCTGGCGGCCACTACGCTATAGCCCTGGCGGGTCAGCGCCCGTTCGGCAACCGCTCGCACCATATCCTCATCCTCGACCAGCAGGATATGGCCGGTGCCCCACAATTCCTTCTTTGCCGTGGCCTTGACCGGCGCCGAGTCCAGCGTCGCCCGCGCCGCGTCTTCCGCCGTTGGCCGGTGAACCGGGAAATAGATCGAGAAGGTCGTGCCCTCGCCCGGCTTGGAATCGGCAAAAATATAGCCGCCGGACTGCTTGATGATGCCATAGACCGTCGACAGCCCGAGCCCGGTGCCCTTGCCCACGGCCTTGGTGGTGAAAAATGGCTCGAAGATTTTGCCGATCACATGCGGCGGGATACCCTGTCCGGTATCGCTGAAGATCAGCGCCGTATAATCTCCGATCGGCAGAATTTCGCTCTTCAGCGCCCGGACATCGGAGGCAACGACCGACTGGGTCGAAATGGAAATCTTGCCGCCATGAGGCATCGCGTCGCGCGCGTTGACACCGAGATTGATGATCACCTGCTCGAGCTGTCCCGGGTCGGCGCGGACCAGACCCAGATTGCGCCCGTGCCGCACTTCCAGCTCGATCGTCTCGTCGAGCAGCCGCTTGAGCAGGTTCGACACATCCGCCACCACGTCGGGCAGCTGCAGCACCTGCGGCCGCAGCGTCTGCTGGCGGGAAAAAGCGAGCAGTTGCCGGGTCAGGCCCGCTGCCCGGTTGCTGTTGTTCTTGACCTGCTGGATATCGTCATAATCGCTGTCGCCCGGCGCGTGGCGCAGCAGCATCAGGTCGCAATGGCCGATGATCGCGGTCAGGATATTGTTGAAATCATGCGCCACGCCGCCGGCGAGCTGGCCAACCGCCTGCATCTTGGTCGCCTGCGCCACCTGGCTCTTCAGTTTCGATTCCTCGCTATTGTCGCGGATCGAGAGCAGCACCGCAGCCTCGCCCAGCCCGCGGACCCCCGCGATCCCCAGGGCGACCGGTTCCTCGCCGCCGCTGCGCAGCCGCACCGCCAGATCGCCGGCCAGCGCCGGGCCGCTGGCATAGCGCCGCACCGCATCCGCCACGGCGGATTTATCGTCGCGGATCATCAGGTCGCCGGGATAGAGCGGCTGCTCGTTCTCGCCAATGCCGGCAATTTTGGCAAAAGCCTCATTGAGAAACAGGAACCGCCCGTCGCGGTCGGTCAGGGCGAGGCCAAGCGGCAGCAGCGACAGCATCGATTCCACCTGCTCCAGCGCCTTGCCGCGCTCGACCATGCCGCCATCATCATCGATCAGCAGGATCAGCGCCGGCCCCTTTTCCTTTTCTCGGTCGAGCGGAATATGGAACAGGCGCACCGGGGTACCATGGCGTCCTTCGCGTTCGAAAAAGATCGTTCCCTTGTCATCGGAGCGCAGGAAATTGATGAAATTGCGGCCCGATATATTGGCGTCGACCCGCCCGGTTGCGCGCAGGGCAAAGGCCTGATTGGACGCGCGGATCCGCCCCTCTCCGCCGATCACGCTGGCCAATATGCCGACTTCCGAAAAGGCCCGGCCGCCACCGCCGCTGACCAGACTGATCATCTCGTCGAGAAGGTCCGCCTGGACCTGCGGCGTGAATTGCCAGAGCAGATATTCATCGCCCTGCCCCGCCCGGACGACCTTTGCGCTATATTCCGCAACGCCGCGCTGCAGGCCCTCGGCATAGCCGCGGCCATCGCGCCATGCGGTCCGGCCAGCGGTCGCCAGCAGTTCATTGCCTCCGGCCTGCAGCGGCAGGTCGGGAGGCACCGCTGCGCCGTTGAACCATTTGGTAAAAAGCTCGTTGGCGCAGACCAGACGGCCCGCCCGGTCAGTGATCGCAAGGCCGAGGGACGCCTGGTCCGCGACCATCCGGGTCACCGCCCAGTCTTCCGGATCGGCCTGGTCATGGTCGGCCGCGTCGCTTTGCGGACGCAGGAAATAGGCGATGCCCGTCAGGCTCAGCACCAGAGCGAAAAAGGCGATGATCAGGCTGATATTCTGCACCTGCCAGTAGAGCAGACCCGCCGATGCCAATATCGCCACCACGAGCAGCACCGCCCGCGTCCGCACATCGTTCTGCACCTTGCGGGTGCTGGGGTTGAGCAATCCGGACTTGTTTTGCGCCTTACTTGCCATCGTGAATCCGGTCGGCAAGAATTTTGTTCAGCCGCGCTCTGCGTTTATGTCCGATCCACCAGCGCCATCCCCATGAACTGACGAGATAGCCGATGGCGGCAAAAATGATGGCAAACAGCAGAAACCCGAAGGCGGTGACACCGGCCTCGCGCCCGAGCCAGTTCAGCCATTGCCCCAGTTCGCTCTGCATATGGGTCTTGATCGGCTGACTGACGGTCATGGCATCGATCTGGAGGGCAAATTTGCCGGTCTGGTTCGCCGCCGCAATCCAGAAGGGATAGGTCAGCGGGTTGGTGATGAAGGTGGTGACCGCCGCCACCGGAACATTGGCGCGCACCGGAAGCGCGAGAAAAACCGCAGCGAATATCTGGCCCACCGGGATCAGAAAGGCCGCCAGCATGCCCAGCGCGACGCCGCGCGGCACCGAGCGTCTTGTGAAACGCCACAGTTCGGAATGCAGGAAGCGGTGGGCAATCGGCTTCAGAAATCTGTTGCGTTCCATCCCCGCCCGGGTCGGCATCTTGCCCTGGAACCAATGGACAAAGCGCAGGATGGTTCGCGCCGCAAAATCCTTTTTCTGCAAATCGCGGTGATCAGCCATGTTCGCGCATCAGTCGGCCCTGCTGTCTCTTCCAGTCCCGGTCCTTTTCGGTCTGCCTTTTATCCGGCGCCTTCTTGCCCTTGGCCAGCGCCAGTTCCAGCTTCGCTCGCCCCTTGCTGTTGAAATAGATCGACAGCGGCACGATCGTCATGCCCTTGCGCATCACCGCCCCGTGCAGCTTGTTGATCTGGCGCCGGTTGAGCAGCAATTTGCGCGGCCGGGTGGGCGTGTGGTTATAACGGTTGCCGTGGCTCCATTCCGGAATATTGGCGTTGATCAGCCAGACCTCGTCATCCTTGACCTCGGCATAGCTTTCCGCGATCGCGCCCGATCCGAAGCGCAGCGATTTCACTTCGGTACCGGTCAGCATGATGCCGGCCTCGAACTTGTCGTCGACAAAATAGTCGTACCGCGCCCGCCGGTTTTCGGCGACGATCTTCTGCTTGTCAAATTCCTCTGGGCGTGGCTTTGCCATCAGACCAGCCCTGCCCCTTCCAGAGCGGCATCGACGGCCTTGCGGCTGGCTTCGGACGGGGGAGTCATCGGCAAACGCAGGTCGGTCGAGAAATTCTCGAGCACCCGTGACAGGGCATATTTGATGGGCCCCGGAGAGGCATCGGAGAACAGCGCCTTGTGCAGCGGATAGAGCACGTCGTTGAGCTCGCGGGCTTTGGCATAGTCGCCTGCGGCACAGGCCGCCTGGAATTCCGCGCATAATTTGGGCGCGACATTGGCGGTGACCGAAATACAGCCGATTCCGCCAGCCGCATTGAAGGCCAGCGACAGTTCATCGACTCCCGACAGCATCACGAAATCGTCGGCGCAGTTCAGCCGGTGCTCGGTGACCCGGTCGATATCCCCGCTGGCATCCTTGATCGCGACCACATTGGGCAGCTTCGACAGCGCCGCCACCGTATCCGGAATGATGTCGGTCACCGTTCTGGCCGGGACATTGTAGAGCACGAGCGGCAGATCGACATTGTCGGTCAGCGTGGTGAAATGGGCAGTGATGCCTTCCTGATTCGGCCGGTTATAATAAGGCGCAACGACCAGACCGGCGGCGGCGCCGCATTTCTTGGAAAAATTGAGGTGAAGCAGCGCGTTGGTGGTGTCGTTGGAGCCGCAGCCGGCAATCACCGGCACCCGGCCCGCCGCCTGCTCCACGCATATTTCGATCACCCGGTGATGTTCGGCGTTCGACAGGGTGGATGCTTCTCCGGTTGTGCCGCAGGGCACCAGGGCGCTGCTGCCCTGATCGATCTGCCAGTCGACGAGAGCGCGAAACTGGTCTTCGGCGAACGATCCGTCGCGAAAGGGCGTCGCCAGAGCCGGAATTGAACCCGAGAACATCTAATAATCCTTTATATTTGCCTTGGAAATCGGCAAGGCCGACACCAAGTCATTTGCATGAGTAACGGTGATATAGTTCGCCGTTCAGCGCCTGATAAGGAGCCTAAGCGTAAAATGTCCAGTATGGTATCAAGATTTCTTATGACAACGCTGCTTTTGACCCCTGCCACATGCATGGCGGCTGACAATATTGGCGAACAGCTGGGCTGGCAAAAGGCCGACGCCGGCCTTTCCGACCCGACCGGTGGCAACGCGGTCCTGGGCCTGCAGCGCTGGCGGGTGCTGACCCAGTCCGACAATTATTCGTTTGAGGATTATGCGGGTTTCCTGGTCACCTTCCCCGGCTGGCCGGAAGACACCCGGATGCGGCGCAATGCCGAACAGGCGATCAATATCAACAGCTTCTCCCCTTCCCGCGTGCTCGCCTATTTTTCGCGATTCGAGCCAACCACCAACGCCGGTGCCGCCAAATATGCGGTGGCGCTGCAGGCTGCCGGACAGCGTGACAAGGCCGATCAATGGGCCCGGACCGCCTGGCGCGGCGGCACGCTGACCGACGAGGACGAGGCGGCGCTTATGGCGCGCTTCAGTTCGGCGTTCAGCATCGAGGATCATGACGCCCGCATGGATGCCCTGCTGTGGGCACGGGCCACGCGCGATGCGGCACGCCAGCTCGGCTTCACTTCCCCGGCGCGGCGCCCGGTCTTCGCGGCCAGACTGGCCCAGCTGACCGAAGCCGGCGATGCCAACGAGCAGGCCACGGCCGTCGGCGCGATTGCCCGCGACGACTCCGGCTATCTCGCCGATCGCGCACGCTATTTGCGCAATACCGGCCAGAGCTATGCCGCCCGGCAATTGCTTGCCACCCGCCTGCCCTTGCGGGTCAAGCCGGCCAAGCCAGACACCTGGTTCGAGGCAATGCTGATCAACGCGGAAGCCGCAGCCAATGACCGGCAGTGGACGGTCGCCTATGATATCGCCTCGAAGATCGAGGATGCCTATGCGACGCCGACCCGGATCGCCGACCAGGAATCCCGTGTGCGCGACAAATATTCCGATCTCGCCTGGGTCGCCGGCACCGCCGCACTCAACGGCATGCGCCAGCCCGCCAAGGCGATCCGCATGTTCGATCTCTATGCGCAATCCTATGATTCGCCGAACATCACCTCGAAGGGCTATTACTGGGCCGGCCGCGCGGCGGCCGAAGCGGGCCAGACCGAACAGGCCAAGGCCTATTTCGAGAAGGCCGCGGCCTTCCCCGACTATTTCTACGGCCAGCTGTCGCTCGAACGGCTGGGGCGTCCGCTGCCGGCGTTCAACCGCAAGCCCGCGGTCGAGATCACCGACGCCGATCGCCGTGCCTTTGATCAGGAACCGCTGGTCATTGCGACCAAGGCATCGGTGCGCACCGGACCGTGGCGCGAGCAGATCCGCTTCCACCGGGCGCTCGCCTATAATGCCAAGACCGCCAAGGACTATATGCTGATCAGCGACCTCTCCACCCGGATCGGCGCCCGCGATCTCGGCGTGATCAAGGGAATCAGTTCGCTGGGAGCCGGAGTCGGCGCGATTGACGAGACTTCTTTCCCGACGATTCAGGTGCCCGTTGGCCATGAAGGCAGCTGGACGCTGATCCACGCGATTACCCGACAGGAAAGCCAGTTTGCCGAAGGCGCGATCAGCCACGCCGGCGCCCGCGGCCTGATGCAGCTGATGCCCGGCACCGCGCGCGAACAGTCGGGCAAGGCCAATATGTCCTATGACCTGTCGGCGCTGACCGATGACCCGCAATATAATGTCCGGCTCGGCAGCGGCTATATCCAGCGGATGATGGACTATTATGGCGGCAGCTACCCGCTCGCCATCGCCGCCTATAATGCCGGTCCCGGCAATGTGAACAAATGGCTCCGCGCCAACGGCGATCCGCGCATGGGCGGGATCGACTGGGTCAAGTGGATCGAGGAGATTCCGATTTCCGAGACCCGCAACTATGTCAAGCGCGTGCTCGAAAATGCGGTGGTCTATGACACCAAGAACCCGCGCGGCCCGACGATCCGCAGCGACACGCCGCTGTCACGCTATATCGGGAAGAATGACCGGGGCTAAGGGTGCGTCGAATCCGCTGATCACGAAAGTTGCCTGTGAATTTTCTGCAATCATTCCTTCCGGCTGGTCTGGTGTTCCTGATGCTGACGGCCTTCACAGCGCCGGAAAGCGGGTCGGCCCAATCCGATTTCGTCGCATGCAGTGATCAGGGACTGCACAGCAATCTGTCCGATAGCCTGTGTATCAGAACAACTGTCGATCATGGGGATATGCCGAACAGGCCGGTTGAACTGTTCGTACGCAAATTCCCGGCGCGCGGAGAGCATGAAGGGGAGCTCTGGTTGATCGCGGGAGGGCCGGGCGAATCAGGTGCCAGCTTTTATGCGGACATGGATTTTTTTCGAACGACATTCGCGAACTATGATATCATGGTTCCGGATCATCGCGGCACCGGCTATTCGTCAAAATTATGCAGTCCGGAAGAAACTGCAGACAGCGTGGCCGGCATGGCTCTTGCTGGCGAAGAATGGGGCAGCTGTTTCGAGACGCTTTACGCCGACATTCCAAGAGCAAACAGCTTCAGCCAGCGTAATGCCGCTCGCGATCTCGAAGTGCTTGTTTCCACTCTGGGTTCAAAGAAGAAAACACTGATCTACGGCGTTTCCTATGGCACTTCGCTTGCGCTGGAATATGCCAAACTCGCTGGCAGCGCCATCGACGGTCTCATCCTTGATTCTCTCACGCCCGCTCCATCTGATCCGTTACGCGATCTATCCTACCGTTCGCATACGACCAATCAGGTTGGCATGGCCTTGCTTGAGCACTGTGCAACAGATAGCACGTGCAGCTTGGGGAAGGATGCCATCGAAACTTACCGTGCTCTGCTCAAAGACCTGGATGCCGGTGCCGAGATACCGGGTATCGACCAGGTTCCCAACGGCGATCTTCGGCAGTTCCTGGGTTTGCTTTTGGATGTGCCCGCCGCCCGAAACCGGATTCCGGCAATAATCAGCGCCTTGTCTGCAAGAGATCCGGCAGCAGAGCAATTGATCGAGAATGCGATCACCAGCGTCGAAGCCTATTGGGGCGAAATCACCCAATTTCAGCAGGCGACGTCTTCCATCCCGCTGTCCGCCATTATCTCCGGATCAGAGTTTAATGACCGACCCGATTTGACGGCGGAAGTCCTGGCCGAAGAGAAATCGGCCCTCGGATTCACGAGCCCTCTTCCCAGTCTCCTCGCGAACAATCGATTTCCCCTCTATCCATCGCCGCCGAAACTGGCGATGCCGATGAGCATGCCGCCGATACTTATTTTGCAAGGAACGATGGATCCGAAAACCCCTTATGATTCGGCGGTCAAGCGTGGAGCCTTACTCCAGGCCGTGGCTCCAGTGGCAATTTTGACCTTGGTGGATGCACCGCACGCAGTCTATCTTTCCAGCCAGGATTGCTTAACCAAGCCGTTGTCACTGTTCGCAAGCCACCCGCAAGAGGTTTCTTCGCAAAGCTGTACCCCGGCTAACGCTGCCATCACGTTCCCCTAAATGATTTCCGGAAAGCAATAGCTCTTCCCGAAAGCTGTCTTGGCAAAGACTAATCCTTCGCCTCATAGCCAAAAGCCTTTTCGGCCAGCTTGACCAGTTTCGGATTCGCTTCCGGCAAATCCTTGGGCAGCGCGGCTTCCAGCGTCTCCGCGACATGGGTCATCGCTGCGATCCGCGCCGACTTCTTGTCATTGCCATCGATCACCTTCCACGGCGCCCAGCGCGTGTCGGTAAATTCGAACATGTCGTGCATCGCCTCCAGATAGGCAGCGCGCTTTTTCCGGTTGCGGAAATCCTCTTCGGTGATCTTCCAGCGCTTGTGCGGCGTGTCGAGCCGCTTGGCGAGCCGCGCGTCCTGCTCTTCCTGGGTGACGTGGAAGAATAATTTCACCAGATTGGTGCCGCCGTCAATCTGCTGCGCCTCGAATTCGTTGATCTCGTCATAGCCGCGCTTCCAGTCCGCTGGCTTGCAAAAGCCCTCGACCCGCTCGACCAGCACCCGGCCGTACCAGCTGCGGTCAAACACGCCGATTTCGCGGCTGCCCGGCAATTTCTGCCAGAAACGCCAGAGAAAATGCCGGTCCTTCTCTTCCTTGGTCGGGGCACCGATCGGCCAGACATCATAATAGCGCGGTTCCCACTGCCCGGTCATCCGGCGGATCGCCCCGCCCTTGCCCGCGGCGTCCCAGCCCTCGAACACCAGGATCGAGCGGCAGCCATGGATGATATGCTGGAAATGGACGCGCGCCAGCCGGTCCTGCAAGGCCTCCAGTGCCTCGTCATAATCGCCTTCAAATGTGTCGCCGGATTCATAATCGGATAGGTTTATGGTCATCATCACTCCAATTGCCGCGTGCCCGTCGACCCGGAGGGCTGACAACGCACATCGCATCTTTCTTCTGCGAACAGGCATTGCCAAGTTCAACCCGAAAGCGTCGCTCTACACCAGATTCGCGCCAACCGCCATTCGGTTAACCCTGATCGGCATATCGGCTTTCAGGGCCTGGCGGATTGGCGCTCTTCCCATTCGTCCAGCGCGCGCAGATGGTCGGCTGTCCGTTGCAGCGCCTGGGTCACTTCCAGCTTGCCGGGAGACAGCTGGCCCGCTTCCTGATAGAGGGCCAGCGCTTCTTCGAGGTCGCCCCGCTGTTCCGCGCAAAGCCCGCGATTGAACTGCAGCGACAGATGAACCAGCCCGTTCGCAGCCGCCTCTTCCCACATCCGGCAGGCTTCCGCCGCATCGCTCTTGGTCATCTGCACTGCTGCTTTGAACAGATTCCCTTCCACTTTCGACATGCCCTTGCGGCTTTCCAATATTCTGACGTGCTGACGATATTGTCCGGGGGCAAGGTCCGCGCGAATGGCGTCGGCGGTTTCGGCGATCATCGAGCGGATCACCGACTCGCTGCTCGCAAAATCCTGATCATCACCGAAACAGACGGTCTGGTCCTTTCTGTTGGGAAAGCTCTCGGTATAGATCGTCCGCCCGTCCGCAAAGCGGGTTGCCCTGACCTGCGCCCGGAAATCAATCACCCGCGTCCGGCAATCCAAGTCGATATCCTTGTAGGTGACACATTTGTCCTTGGCGTCGCGCTCGACACAGCGCCGCCGCTTGGCCACCGTATCCCGCTGGCTGACGTCCGCGGTCACATTGCCGGAAAGACTGGCATCGGGTTCGACGGCAGACCGGCCACCGATCACATCAAAATAGGGCTGACCCAGGATCCGGATCGCGGACAGCCGGTCTTCCAGTTCGAAAGCCAGCGCCCGGCCATCGCGGCCACCAAAGCCGTCGATCGCCAGGGACCGGATATCGGCAAATTCGGGAGAACCGGCCGGTGTCAGCCCGTCGATGGTCAGAACCTCGGCGCGCGCTGCAGGTGCCAGTCCAGCCATGGCTATCAAAGCGGTGATCGCCGCCGTCAACAATCGGTTCATGCCCATCCCCCTGACAATCGATCATTCACAAATATCGGTAAAACTGCGGGCGGTTATTAACCGAAAATGATCAGCTCCGCAATCCGCCGGGGATCCTGCATCGGCATGAAATGGGTCAGGTCGGGCAGATAGATATCGGTGCCGTCGGCAAAGCTGTCCGCCAGGGTTGGCGGGGTTGGCGAGCTGGCAAAATCGAACGTCTTGCCCGGCGCGATCTGCGGTGCGCGCAGCACCGTCACCGGCTGGCCAATATGCTTGATCAGCGGCCAGGGATCGACCGTCAGGCTGGTTGCATAGACCGAAGCCTCGGTTTTCGGCGGACAGGCCAGTTCGAAGCTCCCTTCCCCGTCGGGCAGCAGCCCATATTCGCAATAGTCGCGCAGCACCGCCGGGTCCCACAGAACATAGGGATGGCGGTCCCTGAACCGCTCGAACAGCGCATCCGGCCCGTCCCAGCTGTTGCGCCGCTTGGCGACCATCTCGCTGGTCGCGCTGAAATCGGAAGGCCGCTGATAGGCTTCGCGCGGCATGATCACCGGGTCGATCAGCACCAGTTTCCGGATCGCATCCGGCAAGGCAGCGGCGACCTGCACCAGGCAATGGCCGCCCATGCTGTGGCCGACCCCGATATCGAACGAGATGCCAAGCGACTCCACCAGTTCCGCCGTGGCACCTGCAATCATCGCCCAGTCGGTGATCTCCGGCCGGGCGCTGCGGCCGTGGCCCAGCTGGTCGACGGCGACGACATGCGTGCCTTCCGGAAAGGCATCGACCAGCTTGTCCCAGCAGCGGGCATGAAAGCCGGTCGCGTGCAGCAACAGAACGGACAGGCCTTCGCCAGCCCTGCCCCATTCGAAATAGCAGATATCGCCGTGGGAGGAGGGGAAATGATGGTCTTGCGGTTGGGTCATATATTGATTCCGTTAGCCCTGAGCCTGTCGAAGGGCGCCTCTCGTCGATAAGCGTGGTTCGACAGGCTCACCACTAACGGAAACGAGCCTAGCCTTCCTTCGGCGGCTCGACCACGCGGATATGCAGTTCGCGCAGCTGCTTCATCGCCACCGGGCTCGGCGCGTTCATCATCAGGTCTTCCGCCTTCTGGTTCATCGGGAACAGCACGACCTCGCGGATATTGGGCTCGTTGGCCAGCATCATCACGATCCGGTCGACGCCAGGCGCCGATCCGCCATGCGGTGGCGCGCCATATTTCAGCGCGTTGATCATGCCGGAAAATTCGGTGTCGACCTGCTCCTTGGTGTAACCGGCGATCTCGAACGCCTTGTACATGATATCTGGCCGGTGGTTCCGGATTGCGCCGGAGGACAGTTCGATGCCGTTGCAGACGATATCATATTGCCAGGCAAGAATATCGAGCGGATCCTTGGTTTCCAGCGCCTCGAGCTCGCCCTGCGGCATCGAGAAGGGATTGTGCGAGAAATCCATTTTCTTCAGCTCGTCGTCATATTCGAACATCGGATAGTCGACGATCCAGCAGAATTTGAACGCATTCTTGTCGATCAGGTCGAGCTGTTCGGCCGTCCGGGTCCGAGCGACGCCGGCCAGCCGGGCCGCTTCGGCTTCCTTGCCGGCAGCAAAGAAGACACCGTCATCCGGTCCGCAGCCGAGATCGGCGAGCAATTTGGCGGTGCCTTCCTCGCCATGATTCTTGGCAATCGGGCCGCCGGCCACGCCTTCCTTCATGTTGATATAGCCCAGGCCAGCAAAGCCTTCGCCGCGCGCCCAGTTGTTCATGTCGTCGAAGAATTTGCGGCTGTTCTTGCCCGCCCCCGGCGCGACAAAGGCGCGCACGGTGCCGCCAGTCGAGGTGATCTTGTCGAACAGGCCGAATCCGGAGCCCTTGAAATGCTCGCTGACGTCCTGGATGATGATCGGGTTGCGCAGGTCCGGCTTGTCATTGCCATATTTCAGCATCGATTCCTTGTAGGGAATGCGCGGAAATTCACCCGCCGGGGTGACCGAACGGCCATTGGCGAATTCCTCGAACACACCGGCCAGAACCGGTTCCAGCGTCTGGAACACGTCTTCCTGGGTGACAAAACTCATCTCGAAATCGAGCTGGTAAAATTCGCCCGGCGAGCGGTCGGCGCGGGCATCCTCGTCGCGGAAACAGGGGGCAATCTGGAAATAGCGGTCGAAGCCGGCGACCATCAGCATCTGCTTGAACATCTGCGGCGCCTGCGGCAGCGCGTAGAATTTGCCCGGATGGACGCGGCTCGGCACCAGATAGTCGCGCGCGCCTTCCGGCGACGAGGCGGTCAGGATCGGCGTCTGGAATTCGGTAAAGCCCTGGTCGGTCATCCGCTTGCGCAGGCTGGCGATGACCTTGGAGCGCAGCATCATATTGGCGTGCACCGACTCGCGGCGCAGGTCGAGGAAGCGGTAGCGCAGGCGGATATCCTCCGGATATTCCTGCTCGCCGAACACCGGCATCGGCAATTCTTCCGCCGGGCCCTGCATGTCCACGCTGTCGGCGACCAGCTCGACCTCGCCGGTCGGCAGATTCTTGTTCACCGTCTCGGCGTCGCGAGCAACCACCTTGCCGGTGACCGTAACTACCGACTCCACGCGAGCACCATCGAGAATCTTGAACGCTTCGCTGCCGGTCTCGCTGACAATCTGGGTCAGGCCGAAATGGTCGCGCAGATCGACAAACAGCAGATTGCCGTGATCGCGCTTGCGATGGATCCAGCCGGACAGGCGGACGGTCTCGCCAACGTCGGAGGAGCGGAGCGCGGAACAATTGTGGGTGCGATATGCGTGCATGATGGACCTTTGGAAATTGGGTGCTTTCCCAGATGGAAAGACTGGAGGCGTAACACAGGTCTGCGGGCCATTTGTCAAGGGTTGAGATTGGTGGAACGGGCTGTGTGCTGCGCTTTAGCTTTATTCCTTTTTGATGGCAGAGAGCGCAACGGGCGTGATGGCGAAGCAAATCAATTAACAGGACGCAACGGTTTGTTTATCCAACTCCAAATTCGGTCCCAAACTTCTTTGCTCCTAGAGATTTGGGCCGCCGGAATGTCAGGACGAGTGTCTTGAAAAAAGTGATCCAGGTTTGGGTAGACCCAGTACGTCAGATTGGTCTTGCCGGCCGAAAGAAATGCCACCGCCGCATAATCACTGTTGAGGACTGGCGCATTGCGATCAGCGCCCCCCTGAACCAGCAGGAGCGGAACATCCAGAGACAGCATATCTTGTATTGCTGAATATGGCCCGAAGCTCGACCACCGGCGATAGGCCTCACCTTCGAACCTTTTGACGGTATCGAACGGGTTTTCCTCTACCGAAGCGATCGTTTCGTAAAGTTCCTCGATATGGGATTGCGCTTCATCGCGAGAAATCTCACCCCGTTCCGCTTGCAGGCGGTAGTCAATAATCAGGTCATAATATTGCGGAAGTGCAATCCCGCCCCAACCCACGACCCGATCGGCTTTGACTTCACGCGCCAGCGCGAACGCATATTGGGCTCCTTCTGACCCTCCGACCAGGACCAATCTTGTCGCACGATTTCCCAATTCCCGACGTGCTGCTTGAATTGCTATCGCAGTACGGCCGACAAGATTGTCTTTTGTTAAGCCGTCTCGATAGATCGCGTTATCAATTTCCACCGGTCGCTGCCGCTTTTCGTCAAATTCCATTTCCGCGCTGAAAGGAATACCTGGCTTATCAACAAACATGAAATGTACTTTTTCTCGATAAGCCAAAAGTTCAAGCGGGAATGAGAAACCGACTGATCCGTCCGAGTATGTTTGGAAAAATGGCATGGCGCCTGAACCCGGCAACCATACGACCAATATCCCCGGATCATCAATTGCAGCATTATCAATGTGCCACCCAATTGTCCCGAACGACCGATCATCAATTGATCGGCTTTCAAAATCAGATGGCTTTGGCAAAGCTTGTGCGGCAAGTGGCTGAGCTAGAAGGCAGACGAACACAGCAAATAATCGCATCACATCCCTCTCCGCTCTACCTTTCGATCCTAAGTCCGCTACTGCAACTTAGCAATTGGCAAAAACAGGCGATTGCCAATCTTATTCATCTCGACCGCTATTCCGAAATTCAGTTTTCGTCTCCGTTCGCGGTGGGATAGAGATTTTACTTCAACTTTTTCGCGCGAAGCCTAAATCAGTCCCAGCTTCACCAGCTCATCATTGGCAAACACCCGCCGGTCCGCCGGATCCGGCATCACCTGCGCCTGCGCCCATTTCCAGTCGGCGAAATTCTGCTCATAATCCCGCTGCACCCGCCGCTGGTCGAGATTGTTGGTCTTGCCCCAGTGGCGGGTGAAGGCGATGCCGGCATTGTCGAGCGCCTCGACCACCTTCTTGTAGCCCTGATGGCTGGATTGGACATTCGGCCCGTCAAAGTCGATCACCGCATTGTCCGGCCAGCGCGCCGGGGCCAGCAGCCCTCCGGCCTTGCGGACAAAGCGCAGGGTTACGACCGTTCCGCCGCCGCCTCGCCGGAAGCTGTCGATAATCAAATCAAAGGCTTCGCTCAGCTTGCTGCGATCCATTGTCACCGAACCGTTGAACAGGCTGGCGATCGGCGAATGTTCCTCGGTCGTATGGCCCCAGGTGGCGATGGCCGGCGGATCGTCGACATCCCGGTTACGGGGATAGGCCTGTTCCATCGCCAGCTGCAATATTTCCCCCTTGAACCAGTAGCTTTCCGCCATCGCCTGGCCGAGCAGGGTCAGCGCGTCATAGCCGGCCCCCATATCGCCCGGCGGCGGTGGCGGGATGCTGGCGTCATAGGGCCGCCTGTAGAGAAAGCGCAGCAGGCTATTCTTGTCGAAAGGATCAAAGGGATTGAGGATAAGCTGCTGAAAATACGGCTCTTCATTCAGTCCGAACGCGTTCGAGAATTTCCGGAATTCACCGCGGCCCAGCCAGTCGATATGCTCGCGCCTTATTTTCGCGGCCTTCTGGATATTCTGCACCATATAGATCGGATCGGTCTCGATCAGCAGCGCGGTGACAAAACCCATGGCACCGACATGCAGCTGGGCGGCGGCAAAAATCCGGTCATCGCGGATGATTGCGGAGCCCGTCTGGGCGATGAATTCGTCGGACAGCACGCCCTTGCTCGGTTCAACCCATAGGATCCGCTCCGGCGTCACCAGCTGGATCGCCCGGACATGATCCTGGATTCCGCCGGCCTGCCAGACGCTGCCATGGGTGCCGGTGGCGCAGGCCCCGGCAAAGCTCTGGCCGTTGCTGGCGCCGCCGGTGCGCAGCGAGCGGCCAAGCTCCTCCGCGCTTTCATAGACTTCATCGACGGTCGCGCCCGCCTGCACCAGCAGCAGCGATTCGGCGGGAAGATCGCAATCGGCGTGCAGGTTGTTCGCGCCGATCCGAAAGGTGCGGTTGAGCCGCATTGTCTCGACCAGCCAGCCATCCTCGATCACATTGATCGGTGCCGGCGACCAGCCCGCCCCGATCGGACGCACCGGAATGTCATATTGCTTTGCTTCCTGGAGAAGCGCCTGCACGGTGTCGGCGACGGCTTTCAGATAGGCCCGGCCATTCGGCTGATCCTCGTTGGCCAGCTCGATCCGGCTCTTGAGATTGCAGGCAGCGGTCTGGTGATAGTTGCGCCATACCTGCTGGCCCAGATGCACGACCCGCGCCATCAGGCGTCCCCCACGTCAAAATCGCCGGCGTAGCAGCGATAGGCGATGCTGACCTGCCGGACGAAGCCGAAGGTCAGCAGGCAGATCAGGATCGCCTTGCCGGTCATAAAAAAGCGCATGTCATTTATGCCCAGCCGCGCGCAGTCATCGATCTGCAGCGAGCGCCCGCGCTTTGCGGCAAAGCCCCAGGCGAAGATCGTGATTTCGATGGTCTTGCCGCCAATCGGCCGCGGATCGGCGATTGCCAGACAGGCGTCGCCCCATTGTGCCATCAGCTGCCCCAGCAACAGCAAGGCCAGGATGGCAATCAGAATCAGTGACCAAAATGCCATGCTTTTCCCCCAATTTTATCCTGTTTCGATGAAATGTTTGCGGGATGAGCCGCCCGCTGTATAGGATAAAAATGCACATTCACCCATTGCTGACGGACAATCAGGACATCGCCGATATCTGCGCCCGCTTTGCGACTGCGGATTTCATCACGGTTGATACCGAGTTCATGCGCGAGAATACCTATTGGCCCATTCTCTGCCTCATCCAGATTTCAGACGGCAAGGAAGCCGCCGCGATCGATCCGCTGGCCAAGGGCGTCGACCTCGGCCCGCTGCTCGAACTGCTGGTCGACAATGAAAATGTGCTCAAGATTTTCCACGCCGGTGGCCAGGATGTGGAAATCATCCACAATCTGACCGGCAAGACGCCGCACCCGATCTTCGACACCCAGATCGCCGCCATGGCGATCGGCCAGAGCGAGCAGATCGGCTATGCCAATCTGGTCGACAACTGGCTGGGGATCACGTTGGACAAGGGCGCCCGCTTTACCGACTGGTCGCGCAGGCCGCTCAACGCGCGCCAGCTCGAATATGCGATCGCCGATGTCACTCATCTCGCGACGATTTTTCCGATGATGCTGGAGAAGCTGAAGGAAACCGGTCGCGGCATCTGGATCAACGCCGAGATGGAAAAGCTCGCCGACCCGGACAATTATGTCAATGACCCGGAAAAAGCCTGGCTGCGCGTGAAGGCACAGGGCCGCAATCTGGAAATGCTCGGCCGGCTCAAGGCGCTGGCCGCCTGGCGCGAACGCGAAGCCCAGTCGAAGGACCTGCCCCGCGGGCGGATCATGCGCGATGAAACGCTGGCCGATATTGCCGGTCACCCGCCGAGGGACCAGTCGAAGCTGGGCCAAGTCCGCGGACTGTCGGCCGGATGGAAGAATAATGACATCGGCGCGCGGCTGATGGACATTATCGCGCAGGCGGAGCCGCTGTCGCGCAACGACCTGCCGCAAAAAAGCGGGCGCCGTCCCAAGAATGGCAAGTCCAACGCGCTGGTCACCGATCTGCTCAAGCTGCTGCTCAAGATCCGCTCGGCGGAAATGAATGTCGCCTCACGCCTGCTCGCCCGCGCTGACGATCTGGAGCGCATTGTCGCCGGTGACCGCGAAGGCGTGCCGCTGCTCGAGGGCTGGCGCTACGAGGAATTCGGCCGGGATGCGCTGGATCTGGTCGAAGGCCGGGTCAGTTTCACGGTCAAGGACGGCAAGCTGAAAATGACCCATCAGCAGGAAGGCGATCCGGCCGAAGCGGAATAGCTAGTCCGCCGTCATCAGCGGTTCCAGCCCCAGCATGTTGGCGAGATGGCCGTGCCGCTTGGCCACCGCATCTCCATAGAGATGGATCAGGTCGCTCTTGATCGTCAGCTCCAGCTTTTTGCCGGTCTTGCGGATATGCGTCTGCTCCAGCGGATTGCGGGTTCCGCCGCTGAGCCTTTGCCCGAGGCGCATCGCCAGCCCCCAGCTGATCGCCCGCTGCGTCGCCGCTTCGTCGGCCAGCTTGCCGCCGCCCGGGAACACCCGGGTGCCACCGCCGAAACTCGTGTAGAGCGCCTGCCCCAGCATCTCGCGTTCCGGCCCGCTGATCCCGACCCAGTTGCCGTGCAGGCCGATCTCGAGGCCCCGCTCGGCCCGGAAATTGGGGTTCGCTCGCCAGGCAACATCGCCCAGATTGCAGGCCGCCTGACGGATCCGGTGCCAGTCCGCCGGATCGTCGGAAAATATTTCGGCAATCCATTTGCCCAGCAATTTGCTGTTCGCCGGAAAGCGCGACTGCGCGGCCCCGACCTCTTCCGTGCCCAGCAACAGCGGATCGCGGGCCGCTTCCTGCTTGCTGATATTCTGGAACAGCAGACCTTCGCGTACGCCATAAGCGGAGACGACCATCTTGCTGCTGCCAAGATAACGCACCAGCATCGACAATAACCAGGCTGCATCCTTCAGCGTCGGTATCCGCGATGACGACAGGCCGGGGACATTCTTGAGCTTGTCCCGGTTCAGCTGAGCGAGACGGCTGACCAGCCGCTGCGCCCGCCGCGGCTCCATCTCGTAATTGTGGATCACCGGCAGCGGATAATGGCTGTCGAACATGTCGAGCCGGGCAAGAGAGCGCCACGATCCCCCGACCAGATAGAAAGGCAGGGCCTGCGCCTGTTTCTCCCAGCCGGTCTTTTTCAGCATCTTGCGCACCTGGCGCTTCAGCTTGTCCTGCCCCTTGGTCCTGAGGTCGGCGACCCGCAACACGCCAAGCGGGAAGGAAAAGCGTTCCAGCACCTCCCCACCTTCGACCAGCGCCAGCTCCAGGCTGCCGCCACCGAGATCCCCGACTATTCCCCTGGCATCCGGAATGCCCGAAATGACGCCGAGCGCGGCCAGTTCCGCTTCTTCCTCGCCCTGCAGCACCTGCACGTCATAACCGATCGACCGCGCCGCCTTCAGCAGCTCCTTGCCATTGCTGGCATCGCGCACGGCGGCGGTGGCGAAACTCTTGACATAGTCGACTTCCATTTCCAGGCACAGGCGGTGGAAGCGCTTGAGACCCCGGACCGCCAGCGCCATCGCTTCCTTGCCGATCGCTCCGGTCGTGGACAGTTCCTTGCCAAGCCCGGCCATGACCTTTTCGTTGAACAGGATGGCGGGAACCCTGACCGGCCCCTGATAGACAACCAGCCGGATCGAATTGGAACCGATGTCGACAATTGCCGTGCGCGGGCTGCCGTGCTTGTTGCCCGTCGGCACGAATGGCGACGGGTGATCCTTTTTTGCCAACACCTTGCTCACGCCTTTTTCTGACGGCGACGCAGGCTGAGCCGGGGCACGGCGTTGCTCTTCCTGAGCGCCTTGCCACGCCCGGACAGCGACGGGTTGGTCATGAAATAGCGGTGCAGGTTGAACGGCTTGTCGGAGGGTACCACTCTTGTATAGCTGCCGTCGGAATTCAGTTCCCAGCTCTGCTCGTCGTCGATCAGATTGGCGACCATCACCTGGTCCAGAATCTGGTCATGGACGGTCTTGTTGGTGATTGGCATCATATATTCCACGCGGCGGTCGAGATTGCGCGGCATCCAGTCGGCCGAGGAAATATAGAGTTTCGCGCCATCGTTCGGCAGTTCCCGGCCGTTGCCAAAAGCCCAGATCCGGCTGTGCTCGAGAAAGCGTCCGACCACGGACTTCACCCGGATATGATCCGACATGCCCGGCACATCGGGGCGCAGGCAGCAGATGCCGCGGACCACCAGATCGATTTCCACCCCGGCATTGCTCGCCTGATAGAGTTTCTCGATCAGCGCCGGGTCGACCAGAGAATTCATCTTGGCCCAGATCATGCCGGGCTTGCCGGCCCGGACATTGGCGATTTCCTGGTCGATCAGCGCCATCAGGTCGTTGCGCATGTCGCGCGGCGACATCGAGATCAGCTCCAGCGCCTTGGGTTCGACATAGCCGGTGATATAGTTGAACAGCTGCGCCGCGTCCCGCGCCGCCCGCGGGTCGGCGGTGAAGAAGCTGAGGTCGGTGTATATTTTGGCGGTGATCGGGTGATAATTGCCGGTTCCGAAATGGCAATAAGTGCGATAGCCTTCCTGTTCCTTGCGCACGACCATCGATATTTTCGCGTGGGTTTTCCACTCGATAAAGCCGTAGACCACCTGCACCCCGGCACGCTCCAGCGCGCTCGCCCAGAGCAGATTCTGCTCCTCGTCAAAGCGCGCCTTGAGCTCGACAACCGCGGTTACCGACTTGCCGGCCTCGGCGGCGTCGATCAGCGCCCGGATGATGGCGGATTGCTTGCCGGCGCGATACAAGGTCTGCTTGATCGCAACGACATCGGGATCGGCCGCTGCCTGCTTCAGAAATTCGATCACCACCTCGAACGATTCATAGGGGTGATGGACCAATATGTCCTTGTCGCGGATGGCGGCAAAACAGTCGCCGCCATGATCGCGAATCCGCTCCGGAAAGCGCGGGCTGTAGGGCGTGAACTTCAGGTCGGGCCGGTCTTCTTCCACCAGAATATCGAGATCGCCGATCCCGACCAAGCCGTTGATCCGGCTTTCGGTGGCCCCGTCGTGCAGCAGATTTTCGCGCAGCATCGCGACCACCGGCTCGCCGAGCTTTGGCCCCATTTCCAGCCGGATGACATCGCCGCGCCGGCGGCGCTTGATCGCGCTGCGAAAATAGCGCACCAGATCTTCCGCCTCTTCCTCAACCTCGATATCGCTGTCGCGGATGATCCGGAACAGGCCGCTGCTTTTCACGACATAGCCGGGGAACAATATGTCGGAAAATTCCTGGATGACGGTTTCCACCGACACATAGACCGCCGATTCGCCGGGCAAGCGGATGAAACGCGGGAGACCGGACGGAATCATCACCAGTTCCCTGATTCCCTGGTTGTCCGACTGGCGGACGAGATCGAACACCAGGCTCAGGCCCTTGTTGGGAATGAATGGAAAGGGATGCGCCGGGTCGAGCGCCTGGGGCGTCAGTACCGGGAATATCTGGTCGATGAAATGCTGCCTGAGCCAGGTTTTCGAATCGCTGGCCAGATCGCTCACTCTCGAAACAAAAATATCTTCATCGGCGAGCTTGCTGGACAGCGCCCTCCAGACCCGTTGCTGATGCTCCAGCAGCAGATCGGTGCGCTCGGCGATCGCCTCCAGCTGCTGCGTCGCGGTCAGGCCATCGGCCGATCGCTCCTCGATCTTCTGGCGATATTGTCCGACCAGTCCGGCGAAGCGAACCATGAAAAATTCATCGAGATTGCTGCCGGAAATCGACAGGAAGCGCAGCCGCTCGAGCAGCGGATGGGCGCTGTTTTCCGCTTCCTCGATCACCCGCTCGTTGAAGCCCAACCAGCTGATTTCCCGGTTGAAATAGCGTTTGCTGCTTTCTTCCGGAGAGCGAGCCATGGTCTGCTCGTCCGGCAGGAGATCCGAATCCGGTGACGGGGCAGCGGGATTTTCCATGAGCTATGTTTCTACCTTTTCATCACCGGCGTCAAAATGGGCCAGCGCCGCCTTGGCAATCGCGAGATTGACCGGCTTTTTGGACTCGATTGCAAGCGCATCCATTTTCTGCGCCAGCTGCCGCACCATGGCATAGGAACGGACCATGCGTTTCTCCAGATAGCGCAATGCGTCTTCAGAAATGGTCAAACCCCGCAGCGAAAAATATTTCTGCAGCAGACCGTCGATCATCGCTTCATCAGGCGCGCCGATTGCGAGATGGAGCGACGCTGCCAGCCGCGACTGGAGATCGGGCAGCGTGATCCCCCACTGCGCCACCGGCTGCCCCGAAACCAGCAACAGCGGCCTTTGTTCCATATTGGCCCGGTTCCAGAGATGGAAAATCTCGGTATCGTCATGGTCGGCGGCATCATCGAGAAACAGGCCGCCGCTTTCCGTCGCGAATACGCCCGCCATCGTGCTTTTTCCCGATTCAGGAGGTCCGGTAAGGATCAGCGTATGGTGCGGCCATGCCTGCCAGTTCTGCAACTGTTCGTGAACCGCAGCATTGGCCTCTGTCACCAGATATCCGGCCTGTTCGGCGGGCGGCTTCTGTTCAAGAGGAAGGGCTATCTGGCTCACGGTCTCGCTGCTTTACTGTCCGGGACGACTGATACGCAAGGCGCCCGCTCCCTGCTGGACCTGCCAGCCCTGCGCCCGCAGCGCCTGGGCCAGAGCCGAGATATCGCCGCGATATGTCACACTCATGACAGACACGCCGCCCAGCGCCAGGCTCGAGGTCGATGCAGAGCTGACCCCCGGGATGGAGCGCACTGCCGATTCACCCCGGCTGACGGCGCCGACGTCGGGCGTGTCGAACTGCAGGGAAATATTGCTCGTGCCTGCAGGAGCCGAAGCTTCACCGGGCGATTCGGTCCCGCCGGTCGTGCCGCTGGTCACGGAGCCATCGCCAGCAGGCATCTCCTCGACCGGAGCATCAGGCAGATCGAAATCATCCAGATTCAGATCGTCCAGATTGAACGGATCCTCGATGATCAGCGACTTGTCGGTTTTCAGCACGCCGCGCGTCAGCGCGCTCGCATAGATATTGTCCAGCCGCGCGATGCCCTTGTCTAGCATCGTGGGAATATCTTCGCTGCGCGCCACTTTCAGCGTGAAACTGTCGATATAGCGGTTGTCGGGACCGTAGCGGGCGGTAAAGCGGCCGGTGACCGGTCCTCCCGGATATTTATAGCTCAGCCGGACGATCGGTATGATCACATCTGCCGCACCAAACTGGTCCAAGATGTTCCGCCACCAGCGCCGGTTCGGACGATTGGCCTGTCCTGCGGTCAGCACCAGCGATTCGCTGTCCGATCCATAGGGACGGACATAGTCGATGGCGCTGTCGCCGGAGTTGAAGCGCGCCCAGGCCTTCTGCCATTCGGTCCTATGTTCGAACACTTGCGGCGAACCCGCGCTCCACATGATCGGCAGCACCAGCAGCGGCGGTGATCGCAAGCGCCGGCCACCGACCCCCAGAATCGACCCGGCGCGCGCCCGGTCGAACATCACGCCGAGCGTGGCAATATAGCGCTTCGGGCCGATCTGTTCCTGCTCGACGATGATCGCGGAGACAATCGTGTTGAGCGTCGCATCCGGCAAGCCCTTGGTCTCGCCGCCCTGGGTGCGCTTGTAGAGCATCTTCCAGGCCAGCCGCTGGGCTTCTTCCCAGCCCTTTTTCCGCGCATCGATGGCATTGTCGCCGTGGACATCGACCTTGACGCCCGAGACCTCGAAATCGCCCGTGCTGGCCAGCGGCGCAACCCCGCGTTCGGTGCCTTCGAGCTGGGCATAGACAACCGTCCCCGCCAGCATCGTCACGACGGCAAGGGTGGCAGCGATCTTGATTTTGAAGTCGGACAAAAAACTCATTTGCGCCCTTTTGACGATTATGGCGTGGAAATCCAGCCGCGACTTGTCTAATCGCACAAGTTATGAGTGAAAAGCAAAATGAACCGGATTCTTACACCTATGCGAAAGCCGGTGTTTCCATTGCCGCGGGCAATGCCCTGATCAAGGCGATCGCGCCGATGGCCAAAGCTACGGCACGGGCGGGAGCCAACGCCGAGCTGGGCGGGTTCGGGGGTTTCTTTGATCTCAAGGCCGCCGGCTACAAGGATCCCCTGCTGGTCGCCGCCAATGATGGCGTGGGCACCAAGCTCAAGCTGGCGATCGACCATGACCGGCATGACAGCGTCGGCATCGATCTGGTCGCGATGTGCGTCAATGACCTGATCGTACAGGGAGCGGAACCGCTGTTCTTCCTCGACTATTTCGCCACCGGCAAGCTGGAGAACGGCGTCGCCGAGCGCGTCGTCGCCGGGATTGCCGAAGGCTGCAAGATGTCGGGCTGCGCCCTGATCGGCGGCGAGACCGCGGAAATGCCGGGCATGTATGCCGAAGGCGATTATGATCTCGCCGGTTTCTGCGTTGGCGCGGTGGAGCGCGAAAAAGCGGTGACCGGAGCGACGATCGAAGCGGGCGACATCCTGCTCGGCCTCGAATCCTCGGGCGTGCATTCCAACGGCTTTTCGCTGGTCCGCCGGCTGGCGGAGGACAAGGGCTGGAAGATGAACCGCCCTGCCCTGTTCAATCCCGACATATTGCTGATCGAGGCGCTGATCGCGCCGACCCGCATCTATGTGAAATCGCTGCTGCCGCTGATGCAGTCCGGTCGGATCAAGGCGCTCGCCCATATCACCGGCGGCGGCCTGCTGGAAAATATCCCGCGCGTGCTGCCCGACGGATTGCATGCGCATGTCGATGCCGCCAGCTGGGACCAGCCGCGGCTGATGGCCTTCCTGCAGGCGCAGGGCAATATCGAGCCGGAAGAAATGGCGCGGACCTTCAATTGCGGGATCGGGATGGTCCTGGCTGTCTCCCCCGATCAGGCAGAATCGATCACTACCGATCTCGAAGCCGCCGGCGAAAAGGTCCACCGGATCGGCCAAATCCGCACCGGCACCAAGGGCTGTTCGGTCAGCGGCACCCGCGGCATCTGGTCAGCGACCGACGACTGGACCGCCACCCACAATGGCTGAAAAGGCCAGGATCGGCATATTGATTTCCGGTCGCGGCTCGAACATGGCCGCTTTGGTCTATGCCGCCAAGGCGCCCGGCTGCCCCTATGAAATCGTGCTCGTGGCGTCCAACCACCCCGACGCCCCCGGCCTGACGCTGGCAGAGGCGGAGGGGATTGCCACCTTCGCCCATCCGCACAAGGGCCTGTCGCGCGAGGAACATGACGCGATCATGCACGACGCCCTGGTCGAGGCCGGCGTCGAATATGTCGTGCTGGCCGGCTATATGCGCATCTTGAGCGACGGCTTTGTGTCGAAATGGGCGGATCGCATGCTCAATATCCATCCCAGCCTGCTGCCCAAATATAAGGGCCTCGACACCTATCAGCGGGCGATTGACGCGGGCGACCGGGTCGCGGGATGCAGCGTCCATCTGGTGACGCCGGAGCTCGACGACGGGCCGATACTGGCCCAGACCGAAGTCGCGATTCTGCCCGGGGACGATGCCGACAGCCTAGCCAGCCGGATTCTGATCGCGGAGCATCAGCTCTATCCCGGCGCGCTGGCGCGCTATGTCACCCGCGAGGCGGATCCCGACTGGATATTGGCTGAGGTCCGCCGGCGCGCGCTGGCGCTCGAGGAAACCCACGAACGGGCCAGCTTCGGCGCGCCCGGCTGGCGGGTCGGCAGCGAGACGACCGGCAAATATTTTGCCTATTTCGCGCAGAGCCATCATGGCGAGGCCAGCATCGCGCTGCTCGTCAAGACCACCGGAATTGACGAACAGACCGCCCTCATCGATGCCGATCCGGACCTTTATTATGCGCCGAAATTTTACGGAAAGTCAGGCTGGATTGCGATCCGTCTGGATCAGGGACGGACAGACTGGGACTATATCGGGGAATGGCTGTACAAGAGCTGGTGTCAGGTCGCGCCGAAGCGGCTCACCCGGTTGATCGAAATCGCGGGTCAATTTTAAAAAAAGCGCATCACGGGTTGAAAATCTTTGGTCAGCATGGAGGAGGGATTAATGCTGCCCAAAAAATGTCTGCGACCCTGGAGGTGAAAGAAGTTCCAACCCGCGATGCAGATTGAGAAATAGGGGAAAGCCAGCACAAAGGCGATACGGCCCTTCGACCGTATGACCGGCAGCGCTACATTCCCGCTTCGACCGCCAGCCGTACCATATCGGCGGCGCTCGGAACATTCAGCCGTTTCATCAGAATGGAACGGTGCATTTTTATGGTCCGCTCGCTGAGGCCCAGTTCATGGGCGATCTGCTTGTTGAGCAGGCCTTTCGCGATAAATTGCAGCACTTCGCGCTGCCGTTTCGAAAGATCCTTCACGATCGCGACTGCCCGCATCCGCCGCGGCTTGGCAAGACTCGCGGAATCGCCGTCAATTTCCACTTGCGAGCCGAGAAAATATTCCAGCTCGCCCTCTTCATCAAACAGCGGCGCGACCAGCACCGCATTCTGGAACGGCGTGCCATCCTTCTTGTAATTCAATATCTCGACCAGAACCGATTTCTGCTGCCGCACCCCGCGCCGGATTTCTTCGGTCAGCCAGGGTTCGGTCGCCTTGCCAGCCAGAAAGCGGCAGTTGCGACCGATGATGAAGTCCCGGTCATAGCCGGTCAGTGCCTGGAACGCATCATTGACCGCGACAATCGGATTGTCGGGGAGGCGCGGGTTGCTGACCACCGAGGCGATCGGGCTTTTATCGATCAGTGCCATCACCGATGGCTTTGGCAAATCCGATCGGGAGATCGCCATCTGGTTCTGTTCGCTCTGATTTTTCTCGCGATCCATGGGATCAAGCTACCCGACATCTGTTGCCAAAGGCAAGCGGTAGAGCGAGTCGGCGATATTTATACGATATTTATATCCGTCCGGCTTTCCGCACTGGTCGGAAGAGCATTATCTTAACCTATCGGGCTTAACATCAACGGGTGAGAAAAAATGATCAGCGGGTTCCCCGCAAGAGGCGCAAAAGCTTCAGGCTTTTTCCCGGATCGGCGACCATTCCGCTCCCGGTTTACCGGGAGTTTGTCGACATGCTATACAGCATGTGGCTTCCCATCTTTGGCCTCGGTGCGGTCTTCATTTGCGTGTGTCTGCTTGCCGCCGTGCAACTGGACTCCCCCATATATCTGGCGCTGGCCGCGATTGGCGGGCTGACGATATTCCTGCGCCTGTGGATTGTCCGGGCCTATACGCGCGTGGCGCCGGCCCGTCATATAAAGGACCTGCGGCGTTGGGAACGGCTCTATGCGATCGGCAATTATGCCTCGGCGGTACAGCTGGCCCTGCTCAACATATTGGTGCTCACGGTCCACGAGCCCATGTTGCAGCTGATCACGGTCAGCCTGGTATTCAGCTTTGGCGCCGGCGTGGTTGCCCGGACCGCAATCCGACCGAAATTGTGCGTGATAAGCCTGTTGCTGGCCACCATACCAACCGTGGCGGCGCTGGCGCTCCATGCCCTCAACGGGCATGGCGACGAGTTCCACACGGAATTGTTTCTCGTCGAGGCGATGCTCGTTGCCATGATTACAGGACTTAGCCTGCAAACCGTCGCGCACCTCTATCGAACGGCGGTAGAGCATCATACGGCAAAACATGATCTGGGGCTGCTCGCCAAACATGACGCACTGACCGGCCTTGCGAATCGCCTGTTGCTCCGCGACCGCTTCCAGACGCTGATCGAGTCAGCAAGGCGCAACGGCCAGCTGCTGGCGGTGCATTTCCTCGATCTTGACGGATTCAAGGCGGTCAACGACAGCTATGGTCACCCGGTGGGCGACTCGTTGCTGCAACAGGTCGCACGACGGCTGGAAGCGATCGTGCGCGTGGAAGACCTGGTTGCACGACTGGGCGGCGACGAATTTGTCGTGCTGCAGGGCGGCATCCTGCATCAAGACGAAGCCCAGATGCTTGCGCTCCGGATCGTCAGGGAGTTGAGCCGCCCTTATGAAATCAGCGACAGCGTCAGCGGCGTGTCGGTAAGCGTCGGCATCGCAACTGCGCCGACGCAAGGCGTCGAACTGGAACGGCTGCTCGCTGCCGCTGATGCGGCGCTCTATCGCGCGAAAAAGAGCGGCAAGGCCCGCGTCATATTTTGTACCGGTGAAGATATCGCAACGGTCCATCTCGCGGCTTGAGGTCTGGTCCGGGGTTGAGAGGCCAAAGGATCAAAGGGAACGGCCAGCGGGCCCTGCATAAAAGGGCGAGAATCAGGGGACGACGCCCTCCATCACCGACTTCGCATTGTCGACCCGGATCGCCGCACCATTGATGAACTTGCTTTCGTCCGATGCCAGAAACAGCACCGTGTTGGCGATATCATCCGGCTCGCCGAGCGCGCTCGGTCCCGGGCTTTCGCTCGCCGGGCGCAGATCGTCGCGGCCCATGATCTTGGGACCGATCCCCTGCACCATAGGCGTCAATATGCCGGCGGGATGGACGCTGTTGCAGCGGATATTATAATTGTTGTTGGCGCAGTGCACCGCGATACTGCGGGTCAGGCTCTCGATCGCGCCCTTGGCCATGGCATAGGCGACAACGATCGGCTCGCCGACGATCGAGGCGATCGAGCACATGTTGACGATCGCCCCGCCGCCCGATGCCTTCATCGCCGGTACCGCATATTTGCAGCCGTAAAAGGCCCCGTCGGCGCTGACCGCCATGACGAAGCGATATTCCTCCGCGGTCTGCGTCTCGATCGTGCCGGGCTCGACCACGCCGGCATTGTTGACCAATATGTCGAGCTTGCCATGTCGCGAAACAACATCGGCGATCAGGTCTTCCCAGCCCTGCTCGTCACGGACATCCTGGAGCTGAAATTCCGCCGCATCGCCGATCTCGGCGGCGACCCGCTCGCCATTGTCGGCATCCATGTCAGTGAGGATCACGGTCGCGCCCTCGCGCGCAAACATCCGCGCATCGGCCTCGCCCAGTCCCTTGGCCGCGCCTGTTATTATTGCCACTTTGCCTTGCAGTCTGCCCATGCTCTATCTCCTCATCCTGTTTATTGGGTGAAAAGCTAGAACCGCAATCCCATAATAACGACTGGCAAAATGAGGAGAGATCGGAAATGTACAGTTTGGAGCAGCTGTCTGCACGCGAGGAAATCCGCGATATCCTGCACCGCTATTGCAAGGGCATCGACCGCCGCGACTGGCCGCTGGTCCGCTCCTGCTTTGCCGACGACCATGTCCACATGCACGCCGAATATCAGGGCCCGCCGGACGAATTCATCGGCTTCGCCAGTCAGGTTCTGGAACATGTTCCCTGCACCCACCATTCGATCTCGAACGTCCATATCAGCCTGTCCGACGACGGCAACAGCGCGACCACCGAAGCCAATTTTGTTGCCTATCATTATATCGAGCCCGGCCATCCCGACTTTGCGCCCTGCCAGACCCACGGCAAGTCCACCGACTGGATCGTCGCCGGCCGCTATTGCGACCGGCTGGAAAAGCGCGACGGCAGCTGGATCATCGTCCGGCGCGAGGCGTTTCACGACTGGGAACGGTCGGAGGAAGCGTCGAGTTCGGCGGTGACGGTGGGGCATCATGCGGTGGCGGGATAGCCAGAGCGGTCTGCTTCGTGGTGATACCCGAGCCGGCAGAGCAACGGAACCCGCCACCCCACCCATGCGACCCTTTCCATCCGCTGTCGGGCATTCCACCGGAAATTAGGGATGTTTTCTGTACTTCCAACAGGTTTTGACATGGAAGCGGACTGCTGGCAAAATGTTGCTCGGGTGGAACTCCTGGAGGGATGATCGGTGAACAAGCAGGATCTCATCGGCGCAGTCGCCGACGCAAGCGGACTGAGCAGAGCGGACGCGGCCAAGGCAGTCGAGGCAATTTTTCAATCCATTTCGGATGAACTTCGCCGAGGCGGCGACGTTCGACTGGTGGGATTTGGAACCTTCACCACGGCAAAGAGACCGGCATCGTCGGGACGGAATCCCCGGACGGGGGAACCGATGCAGATATCGGCGTCAACCCAGGCCAAATTCAAGCCCGGAAAGAGCCTGAAGGAAGCCGTCAACAGCAGCAGCGGCGGCGGTGATGGCTGGGTCGGTCCGAAATATAGATAAGGCTCGGGGCCAGGCATTGAAATGACACCTGCAAAACGACTGGAAAATATCAGAAAAGAACAGGATTCTTATTCCAGCAAGGTGAGCGAGACCAGCCGGTATATCGGATATGGCCTTGTCGCAGCGGCGTTCAGTCTGCTTTCGCGCGCCACGGAGTTCAGCAAGGGAATGGAACCCTTTGCCGACAACCTGCTCATTTGGTCAGCGATTTGCGGGTGCGTTGCGGTTTCGCTCGACTATCTCCAGATGCTGATGGGCTGGCTGGCGGCCAGTCAGGCTGCCAGCAACAAACCCGATTACGAGCCGACGAAATTGGGCCGCACATTCGTGAAAATCCTGAACGTGGCTTTTTACAGCAAACAGGCCGTCGCTGTCGTCGGAGTAATCTTCTTGCTGATCGCCATCGGCAGTCGGGTGTCGGTGCCTGCCCTGGCCAACTAATTCCAGCAGCCCGGTGAAGGCACCGGTGATTGAGCCCGCTATTGGCGGGCTGCCATCGCCCTCCCCGGCTCGCGCTTTTTGCTCATCGCCCCGACAATTACCGCAATCAGCGTCACGCTCCAGAAGGCTATCGCAAAAGGAAAATCATTGCCGATCAGCAGCCGCGCGGCGAAGGTGGCGGCCAGCGCGACCGGCGTGCCGATCACCAGCCCGTGCCAGGCGCCCCTTATGCGGGGCTCGTCGATGCCCCTTCGCCGGCGCTTGCCCAGCCAGATATAGATGCCGGTCGCGCAGATCGCGGTAAGCGCGGCGCCGAACAGCAGATAGGCAAGTTTCACACCGAGCCCGCCGAACGTGCCAAAGTGCAGCTGATAGGTTGAGGCCGCGGCCTGCTGCCCCAGCTCGCCGTCCGACAGACCTGCCACATGATGAAAATTCCCCTTGGCGTCGAACGCGTAATATTCGCCGAAAATCAGACGCCGCTCATGCTCTCCGACGATCTGGACATGCTGCCCCCTGGTCAGGGGATCATGGAGAATGGCATAGGTCACCCGCACATCGGGATAGGCGCTGGCCATATGCGACAGCGCCGCGGCGACATTGGCGACGGGCGCGGGCCTTGGGTCCGCCTTGCCTTCCTCGCCGAAAATCGGACCGTAGACCGCCTCGACATCGCCGTCATAATCGGTTGTCGCGATCGCATAGGCGGCAATGCTCGCCAGTCCGATCAGCGCCCCGGTCAGCGCGATGGCGACCGAAAAAGGCAGGGTCCAGACGCTGAGCCGGTTGTGCCAGTCGGCAAGGCCGGTGCCATTGCCATTGCGGGCCCGCAGGCGAAAGGCGTCGCGAAAGATGCGCGGGTGAGCGACCACGCCGCTGACCGCGAGCGCCAGCATCATCACACCCAATATGCCGACAATGGTAATACCGACCAGCGCCGGCAGATTCAGCGTATAGTGAAGCTTCACCAGGAAATCCGACCAGCCGATCTCTTCCGATCCGGCAATCGAGCCATCCTGTGCCAGATGCAGCGCCTGCGTATCGGTGGTGATCGTCGTGCGCGGCAATTCCGGCTCGGGCAGATGGACATAGAGATGCGTGGTAGCCGGCTTGCCCGCCTCGCTGGCCAGTACCGCGGCCACGCCGCGCTGCACTGCGTCGGGCGCAATCGACTGCATTTCCGGTGCCTCGGGTTGCTCGACCCGCTGCAGTTCCTGATAGAAAACCGCGATCGTGCCGGTCAGCGAGACAATATAGAGGAGTGCGCCGGCGATCAGGCCGATCGGGGCATGGGCGGAGAGAGACCGTTTCACCGTTCCCGGCTGGATGAGGTGGCTCATGACAGGCTCCCGGATGCAAGCGCCGGAAGGACCGTCGCGAGTGATATCGCAACAATGGCCAGCTGGCGCTTGCGGCTGCCGGTCATCAGGATGAGGAAAGCCAGGATTGTCCAGGCCAGCGGTACGACAAACAGCGCCAGGACATTGGCATTGGCCTCGCTGGCACCGGTCAGCAGCGAAAGCCAGCGCACCGCGATGGCGATGGCGAGGGAGGCCAGCATTGCGGCAAGCACGACGATGAGAAAGGTTGCAACACGCTGGCCCAGCTGCAGCGGCTCACCCGCCTCGGGCAGCATCCCTGCCCGGCGTCTGGATGCCTTGCGTCTGGCGGGCGGCGATTGCCATGCGGCGACAGCGAGCAGCACGAAGGCCGCCCCCATCGCCCAGAGCGTGATCACCGACACGCCCCATGCCCCCGCCATCACCCAGCCTGCGACCATCGCCGCAGCAAGCAGTATCCAGCCAATGGCATTGAGCGGCAGCGAACGCCGGGGCCGCGCCCAGGCGAGCCGCAACAGCGCCACGCCCGCGACAGCGGTGACCGAACCGGCGAGATGGAGCAGATCCAGCGCCATCAGAAGCGGTAACTCAGCGTGCCCATGATATTGCGTTCGCTGCCCATGAAACAGTCCCCGCGCGCCAGACAGGCCGAATAATAGCGCTTGTCGAACAGGTTGGTGGCATTCAGCGCAAACCCCCAGTTGCCATAGCTGATCTCGGCAAGGGCATCGACCAGCGTGAACGAGGGCGTCACTATGCCGCCCGGAAAGGCCGGGCCGAATGAGCGGTTCTTGCCGACATGGCGGACGCCGCCGCCGAGCAACAGTCTGGTATCACCACCCAGCGAGAAGCCCTTGGTCGCCCAGAATGAGGCGTTGAATTTCGGCACATTGTCGAGCTGTTGCCCTGTACCCGCGATCTCGGCCTCATTATAGCTGGCGTTGGCGATAATATTGAGTTCGCCCGGCAGCGCCGCTCTACCCTCGAACTCGATCCCTTTCGAGGTCAGCGAGCCGATCTGGATCTGGTCGAACGGGTCGTCGGTGCTGTCGTCCGATACCGGCCGGTTGCTTTCCTTGATATGATAGCCGGTGACGGTCATCAGGATCGCGTCGGTCGGATGGAACTTGATTCCCGCCTCGAACTGGCGGCCCGACTTCGGAATGAACGCACTGCCATTGCTGGCGGTTTCGGCAATCGGTTCAAAACTCTCGGTATAGCTGAAGAAGGGCGAGACCCCGTCAACGATCTCGGCGATCACGCCGGCGCGGAATGTGGTCGCCGCATCGTGCCGGGTGGGACCACCCTTGCTCTGCGCGCTGGTCCAGTCGCGCCGCGCGCCCAATACGATGGACACGCGGTCGAAGAAGCGGATCTGGTCCTGCACATAGATGCCGAGCTGGTCCTGGTCGACATCCTCGGAAACATTGGTCGGCGTCGGCAGGCCACCGCCATAATTGGACAGCGCGCCATAGTCGATATTGTAGATATCGATATATTCGGTCGCCAATCCGTCGGTCTTGTGGACCGAATTGAAGCTATAATCGATCCCTGCCAGCAATTTATGCTCGATGGCGGAGCCGGTGTTGAAATCGAGCTGGACATTATTGTCGGTGGAGAAAATTTCCATCCGCGCGATGCTGCCGCTCGAGTAGAGCCCGATCGTGCGCTGCTCCGGGTCGGGCACCGGCACTTTCTTGTCGTCGAGCACCGGCTTTCCGGTAACCGGGTCGAGCAGAACGTAGGGATTGGCCGGATTGGAATAGCTGTTCGGATAATGGGTGAAATAGCTGAGATCGCTGTCGATATAGCGCGCCTTGAGATTGATCCTCGCCGACTCGTTGAACCGGTGTTCCAGCAGCGCCGTTCCCTGCAACAGGCGACCGTCATAGCGGTCCCAGCCGGGCTTGCCGATAAACAGGCTGTTCGGAAGTTTGCCATTCGGATTGGGCAGGATCGTCCCGACCAGCGGCAGGAACTGCGAGGTCGAGCCGCCATCGTCCTCCTGATAGAGACCGATGAAGGTCAGCTTGGTATCCGGCGAAGGCTGGAAGGTGATCGAGGGCGAGACCATGATCCGGTCGTCGGGCACATGGTCGGTTTGGGTTCCGGCGTCGCGCAGGCGGGCAACGATCCGGCCCGCTACCGTGTCACCCAGCGGACCGGTGACATCGACCAGTGCTTCCTTGCGGTCAAACGAGCCATAGCGAATCGAGGCTTCGCCGCTCGTTTCGAACTCCGGCCGTTTCGAAACCAGATTGACGATCCCGCCGAGCGCGCCCTGCCCGAACAGCACCGAGGCCGGACCGCGGACCAGCTCGACCTGGTCGAAATTATAGGGATCGGAGCGGATGCTCGCATAATAGCTGAAAATGTCGCGCATACCGTCGCGGAACTGCAGCGCGTTGATGCCGCGCACCAAGGCCCCGTCGACGCGGCTGTCCGGACCGTAGGGATTGGCGGTCACGCCAGCGACATAGTTCAGCGTGTCGCCGATGCTGATCGCGCCCTGGGCGAGATAGAGTTCATCGTCGATCACCGTGATCGGCTGCGGCGTCTCGATGATCGGCGTGTCGGTCTTGGTGGCGGTGCTGGCATCTTCGAGCGCACCGGTGACAATGATCGTCCGCTGCTCGAAATCGTCCGCAGCGCTTTCGGCGAACGCGGGCAGCGGCGCCAGAGCGGTGGTCCCCAGAACGGCAATCTTCAGAAGTCGCATCATTTTCCCTCACATATGAATCCTGTCCGACGCCACTATTGATAATCATTAGCATTTGCAAGAATGAATATGGGAGGGGTCGGCGATTGCTTGCCATCGCTCGGGCTGTCATCGGTGGGCAAGAAGAAGCGAGTGGTGCGGCAGCGCTGGAGTACCGCTTCTGACCGCAACCGGCCGGTCAGGGTTTCGTGCCGCTGATCCGAATGGAAATGGTTCGAAGATCTCCCGCAGGACACCCGCGGGAGATCAGGATCTTCTAGAAGTCGATAGTGGCCGATGCCTTGAAGGTGCGTGGTGAGCCCAGCGCCAGATCCGGACGGAACGTATCGAAGGCCGATGCCCAATAGGCTTCGTTGGCCACATTATCGATGCTCAGTCGCAAGGTCAGCGGATTGTCGCCAACCAGCGCCACATAGCGCGCGCCGATGTCGAACCGGGTCCAGGAATCGAGGAACAGCGTGTTGCCAATATCGGCAGGCTGCTTGCCGGTGTGCACCGCCCGGCCTGTCAGCGTCAGCGCGGGGATGAAGGGTACATCCCATTCAATATTGGCGTTGAGCAGAAGTTCCGGCACGCCAACGGCATCATTGCCCTCATTGACACCATTTTCCGTCCGGCGCAGCTTGGCATCGATCACCGAGCCGCCGGCGATCAGGCGCAGGCCCTTGCTGATTTCGCCGGCCAGGGTGAATTCGATACCGCGATTGCGCTGAATTCCATAGGGGCCGAATTGCAGCCTTGTCGAATCCGCCGGATCGATGCGGAGGATGGCGGTCTCGCGGTCGATCTGGAACAGCGCCAGCGTCAGTTCCACTGGTCCAAGCGAAAGCTTGCCGCCCACTTCATACTGTTCGGACACATAAGGCGACAGGGTTTCGCCGGCATTGCTCACCGGCAAGGGGGTGCCGCCCGCCGGATTGGCACCGCTGGCGGGGGCGCTGACACCCTGCACCAAAGATTCGATGCGGTTGGCGTAAAGCGACAATCCCTCGACCGGCTTGACCACCAGACCGAAGACCGGCGTCCAGGCATCTTCCTTATATTCGCTCTGCAACGCCCCGCCAGAATAGGAATAGGATTTCGAGCGGATTTCCTGCAGCCGCACGCCTGCCGTAAAGAGGACCCTGTCGTCCCAGAAGCCGACGGTGTCGGAGACAAAGGCGCTGCGCAGACGGGTGCGCGCAATCGGGAACGGATCGTCGAGATTGCCACCGGCGAAGGAGACGGTGTTGGAACGCGGCAGTTCGACCGGGTCGTAGAGATTGTTGAGGCCGGGCGAGTCGGTGTAGAATTCATAGGCGTTGCGGTTGACCAGCCAGTTCATCGAGCCGCCGACATTGATCTCGTTGGACATTCCGCCGGTCTCGAACCGGGCACGCAATCCCGCCGTCGCGGCCTCGTTATTGTCGGTGCGCGGAATATAGGAGCTGCTGACCGAAATATCGCCGGTAGCCGCGTCGATCAGCGTCGGTGTGCTGTACACGCCCTGCTCCGACCCGTCGCGCGCGCCAAAGGCGGCATAGACCATCACATCCTCGGCAATATCATATTCGGCGCGGAACTGGCCAAAGACATCGCGCAAGGTCGTATATTGCCAGGGCTGACCGAAATTGGTGCTGGCATCGGGTTCCCGAGGGATTACGCCAAGGCCGGAAACGCTCAGTTTCGGGCGGAAATGCGCCACCTTGATCCGCTGATAGGCGAGGTCGAGCGACAGCCGCAGCGGCCCGGAATTATAGTCGATCGCGCCGCCCAGCACATAAGTGCTGCGGAATTCGTCATCGACCGAGACATCGCCGCTACGCGCGGCGCCGTTGAGGCGAATGCCCCATTCACCATCCGCGCCCAGCCGGCGGCCGATGTCGAAGCTGCCGCCGACATGCTCGGGTGCCGTATAGCCCAGCGTCGCACGGGTCGTGTCTCCGTCAGTAGCCCGTTTTGGAATGAGATTGACGCTGCCGCCAATCCCCGAGCCGCCGGGGGCAGCGCCATTCAGGAATGCGCTGGAGCCGTTCAGGACCTCCACCGATTCATACAGTTCGGGAGCTGCAAGCTGGCGGGGCATTATCCCGTAGAGACCGTCATAACCAATATCGTCGCCGCCAAGCGTGAACCCGCGAATGTTGAACAATTCGCCGGCGATACCGAAGCCGGTGGTGGTGCGGATTGTCGGATCATTCTCGAGCACCTGACCAAGCGTCTGCGGCTGCTGATTGAGGATCAGCGCTGAATTATAGCTGCGCACGCTGAACGGCAGATCTTCGGCAGGCTTGTTGCCCAGCACACCCGCATTGCCGCCCTGGCGCACGCCGGTCTGGTTCTCGCGCTGGGCGGTAACGATGATCAGGTCCTTGTCCGCCTGCGACTCCTGGGCAAGGGCGGGCGCCGCCAGCATAGTCGCGGTGAAGCCCGCGGCGAGAAGCAGCGCGGTGCGTGAAAGCTTGTGGTTCATGGTGTATTGCCTTTCAAATCGGAATTCTGATGGTCAGTAACGTCGGGTCCGCATTGCCCATGCGAGCGCGGCCACCGGCGCGGCCAGCGCCAGCCAGGACAGGCCGTCCCGCCAGCCGTCCCCGGTCAGCGCGCTCACCAAGCCGAATATGCCGATCAGGAAGATCGCCGCCGGCCATCCAAAGATCGCGCGCAGCGGCAGTCTGCGCTTGTTGGGCCTGCTCATTTCGCCGGGACCGCCAGCTGTTCGATCTTGCGCAGATGTGCGCGCGACGAGGACTCCCCCTTGACCAGCCAGAGATAGAGGCCGCTGCCCAGGACCACGATTGTGAACAGCGTCAGCGCCGCCCACAGGAGCTTGAGCGGCAGCCCCCCGTAATCACCGAAATGCAGGGGCCGCGAGAGCGACAAGGCCTGATAATACCAGGGCATCGGCCGCGCATCGGTGAACGCGCCGGTCTCGGCGTCGATCAGCGCGGGGGTCAGCAGCCGCTCGGTCAGCGGCGTGTCGCCCTGGAAGAACACGGCATAATGATGGTCCGAGCTGAAGCTGCCGCCGGGGAAGGCGATGAATTGCGGGTTGTTGCCGGGAAGCACCGCCCGCGCCTGCGCCATGGCACGGTCCAGGGATCCGTAGCGCGCGGGCGGCAGCGCCTCGCGCCCGGCATAGGCGCTGGTCATGTCGGCCAGCTCGCCCGCCTGCCAGATATCCTCGATCGGCGTCGACAGCGCGTTGATCACGCCAGTCAGACCGACGACCAGCATCCAGGCCAGCGCGACAATGCCCAGCAGGTTGTGATAGTCGAGCCACTTGAGGCGCGGGCTGCGTGAGACACGGACGGTGCCGAAATCGAGCTTGCGCATGAACGGCGCGTACAGCACGATCCCGGATATCAGGGCCGCGGTGAACAATATTCCGATCACCGCCAGGAACAACATGCCCGGCAGGCCCAGGAACATGTCGGTGTGCAATTGCAGCAGAAAGTGCATCACGCCGCCGTCGCTGTCCGCGACCATGCCGATCTGCTGTCCGGTCGAGCGGTCGAAGGACTGGATGGTCATGTCGGCGGCGGGCGAATCGGGGCGCGGCGCGGTGGTGATGGTCATCGAGGGCTGATCATTGTCAAAGGCCATGAACACCGGCACCTCGCCCGGACGGTTGGCCAGCGCACGCTGCATCATCTCGTCCAGCGGAAGCAACCCCTCCGCCGTGCCCGAGGAACCGACGCCGGGCATGCCGAATTCCGGCTGCTCTTCCGTCAGCCAATCAATCTCGTCATGAAATATCAGCGGCAGCCCGGTAACACACAGCATCAGCAAAAAAGCGGTGCAGACGAGGCTGCTCCACTTGTGCACCAGAAACCAGAGCCGAATCGCCCTTCGCGTCAAATCCAAACACCTTATTGCAATCGATTATCATTAGCCCCTATCCTTCGGCGTCAGTCATTGCAAGTGGGTAAAGTTCACCCTGGCTGGATTGAATGGAGAGAAGTGCAGGAGGAGCAGAAACACAGTATTTTCTTCGCCATAGCCCAATAAAAACGCCCGGCTGCAAGATCTGCAACCGGGCGTTTGAATGCGCAAAATTTGCGGAAGGCGTTAGCCGACGATTTCATCGTCATTGAAGAAATAGGCGATTTCGATCGCGGCATTTTCTTCGCTATCGGAACCGTGGACCGTGTTCGCTTCCAGGCTTTCGGCCAGTTCCTTGCGAATCGTGCCGGGAGCGGCGTCGGCAGGATTGGTCGCGCCCATGATATCGCGGTTCTTCTGCATGGCATTTTCGCCTTCGAGAACCTGAACGACGCAGGGGCCGCTGATCATGAAGTCGACCAGCTCACCGAAAAAGGGACGTTCCTTGTGGACCGCATAAAAGCCTTCGGCCTGTTCCTTGGTCATGTGAATACGCTTGGAAGCGACGACGCGCAGGCCCGCCTCTTCCAGCATCTTGGTGACGGCACCGGTGATATTGCGGCGAGTGGCGTCGGGCTTGATGATCGAAAATGTCCGTGTAACGGCCATGATAATGCTCCATGAATGTGGGGATAGACTAAGTTTGCGCCGCCCTTAGCCGCTGCACTGCACCATGGCAAGGTTTCGATTCGCGCGCCTGCCCTGCCCTCCCGCGGCAGAGCAGGATCAGGGACCTTCCACCCAGCGGCCACCATCCTGCTTCCAGTAGCGCGGAGTGACAGCTTCATCGGCGCTCAATTGCCGCCAGACGGTACGCGCATGGTCGATCTGCTCGGCGCTGAACAGGAAGAAGGCGCGCTCGAAATTCAGCGCCTCGTCCCGCCACTGGCCGTCCGACAGAATGATGTAGGACGCGCCATTGGCCGGCTCGCAATGGTCGGAAAGCAGGATCGGCTGGTCCGCCTCCCCTGCAGATCCGCCACAATCATGAGCCAGAAAACTGGCCGGCTGAGCGCACCACAGGGCCTCGCTCAGCGCGGCCCTGTGCGATTCGTCCTGTGCCACCAGCAACAGTCTCTTTCCAACATCCAGCGACTTGTCTGCCAGCATCGGCACCAGCTTTTCCGCCGGGTCCCGGGTCAGATGATAAAAATCAACACGCACCGAGAAACCTTCGCAACCTTTCGCTCAGCCTTCGCCGGAGGCCCTTCAATCGGCGCCATTTTCGAAATGGTCCGCGACATATTGGTTCAGCAGACGCACGCCATAGCCCGTCGCGCCCTTTTCCCAGACGGGACCCGCCTTGTCGGCCCAGACCATGCCAGCGATGTCGAGATGCGCCCATTTCACGCCGTCCTTGACGAACCGCTTGAGAAACTGCGCTGCCGTGATCGACCCTGCTCCGCGCGGCCCAACATTTTTCATGTCGGCAATCGGCGAATTGATCAGCTTGTCATAGGCCGGGCCGATCGGCAGCCGCCAGAGCGGATCGCCGGAATCCTTGCCGGCGTCAATCAGGTCTTCGGCGAGGTCATCGTCATTGCTGAAACAGCCGGCATGTTCATTGCCCAGAGAAATGATCATCGCACCAGTCAGCGTTGCCAGATCAATCATCACGTCCGGTTTGAATATTTCCTGCGTCCAGTGCATCGCGTCGCACAATACCAGGCGCCCTTCGGCATCGGTGTTGATCACCTCGATGGTCTGGCCGTTCATGCTGGTGACGACGTCTCCCGGCCGCTGCGCCTTGCCGTCGGGCATATTTTCGACCAGCCCGCACACGCCGACAACATGCGCCTTGGCTTTCCGGCCCGCGAGCGCTTTCATGGTACCGGCGACCGCACCAGCGCCGCCCATATCCCATTTCATTTCTTCCATACCCGCACCCGGCTTCAGCGAGATGCCACCTGTGTCGAACGTCACGCCCTTGCCGACCAAGGCCAGCGGTGTTTTCTGGGCCCCGTTGGTGCCGTCCCAGCGCATCGCCAGCAACCGTGGCGGACGCTCTGAACCCTGCGACACGCCGAGCAGCGCGCCCATACCGAGCTTCTCCATTTCGTCCCAGCCCAGCACGGTAAATTCAACACCAAGTTCCTTCATCTCCTCGCAGCGCGCCACGAAGCTTTCAGGATAGATCGCGTTAGCCGGCTCTGCGACCAGCTCCCGCGTCAGAGCGACGCCATCGGCGACGGCAGAGAGATCCTGCCACGCTTTGGCATTTTCCATATGCTCATCAAGTACCGTGATCTGTTCCAGCGTTACCTTTTGCTTCTCCGGCATGGTGGTCCGATATTTGTCATGCCGCCAGCTGCGCAATTTGGCACCGAACAGCAATTTTGCGAGATGCGCTTCATCGAGGCCGGAGGGATCGATAGCGGCATGCTTGGAGCCGGAAGCCAGAATTTTGGCTATGGCTGACCCACCCGCCGATTCCGCATCCTTTGCCTTGCCTTTGCCCAGTCCCGTCAAGACAACCCGCAGGGTTTTGCCCGCATCGGTCACGAAAGTTTCAAAAACCTCGCCCAGCTTCCCTTCAAAACGCGCCGCTTTTGCACCCGCTTTCACCATGGCCGCTTGTTCGAGCTTTGGCTCGAAATCGTCCAATCCATTCTTGGAGACTGGAAAAATAATCGCGTCGGCATCCGCAGGCCGCTGACTGGCAAAGTTGAAATTCATCGGGAATTGTCCTTGTTTTTCTGAGGAGTGAAAAGCCTCAGTGGTTCACTCGTCGATCCGGCTTCACGCATGAAGCGACCGACAATCGATCTATCGTGGCGCGTTGCTGCACCGTCTTGCTTTTTTGGTCAAGCATCTGTTCATCAAAATCTGTCAAAGAAAATTTGCAGACCAGCCAAACTGGTGCAATAGGCGATCGGAAGTCGGACAGTGCGATATTTGATGCTGTTCAAAATGGGGCTAAAAGCAGGTTGAGCCAGTCGATGAAATCTTCACTTGCCCTTTTAACCCTGTCTTTGACTGCCTTTGCACCGGCGTCCGCTATCGGCCAGGTCCGGAGCGATGCCGCTCGTGCGCCGGACCAGCAAGACGAGCAAATCGAATTCAGCGCCGACAGCATCGACTATGATTTCGAGAATGATCTGGTCACGGCAGAAGGCAATGTGATCCTCAATCGCGACGGATATAAGTTGCGTGCCGACCAGGTGCTGTGGAACCGAAAAACCGGCGCTGTGGTTGCGGAAGGCAATATCAAGTCTGTCAGCCCGGATGGTGATGTCGCCTATGGCGACCGGATAGAGCTGACCGACAGTCTGCGGGACGGCGCCGTTGACAATCTCCTGCTCGTTCTGGAAGACGGAAGCCGGCTCGCCGCGCGGCGCAGCGAACGATATGCCGACGGGACTCTTGCGCTCGACAATGCCGCCTATACGGCCTGTGCGGTGGTCACCGAGGATGGATGTCCCAAAAACCCGAGCTGGCAAATCAAGGCGGTGAAAGTGATTTATGATCCCGTCAAGAAACGGGTCAATTACAAAGGGGCTCGCATAGAGATTTTCGGTCTGCCGGTGATTCCCTTGCCGGGCCTTTCGCACCCGGTCAGTGACGAAAACCGCAGCGGCCTCCTGGTCCCCGATGTCAAATTTGACACGGTGAACGGCGTCGGCCTCACGGTACCCTATTATTTCAGCCTCGCGCCGAATCAGGATGCAACCGTTACCACTCAGGTGTTTACGAATGTGGCGCCGCTGGTCAGCGGGACGTTCAGGAATCTCGACCAGAAGGGTGCCTTCCAGCTCACCGGCTATGCCACATATGGCTCGCGTATCCCGACCGGGACATTGCAAGCAGCCGTTAACGCAGAGAAAGATTTCCGCGGCTATTTTGAGACCAGTGGCCGGTTCCGGCTGAATGACAAATGGACGCTTTCGCAATCGGCCCGGATCGTGTCAGACCGCACCTTCCTCCGGCGGTACGATATCAGCGATGATGACAGCCTTCGCTCCACCATCAATGTCGAGCGGATCAGCAACAGCAGCTATTTTTCTCTGGCTGGCTGGGCATTCCAGACATTGCGCGTAAACGATCCGCAAAACCGCGTTCCGGTCGCGCTGCCGGTGATGGACTATCGCAAGCGGTTCGACGATCCTATTTTGGGCGGTCGGCTGGAGGTACAGGCCAACACCCTGGCGATCGGTCGCAGCGAAGGACAGGATACACAACGCGCCTTCGGACTGGCCCGCTGGGACATGCGCAAACTGACCAACTGGGGTCAGGAAATCACCCTTACCGGCCTGGTCCGCGGGGACGTGTATCACAGTGACGATAATGCCCTCAATGAAACGGCAATCTACCGGGGCGAAAGCGGTTGGCAGAAACGGGCGATTGCAACGGCAGCCATTGACGTGAAATGGCCCTTGATCGGCGAAGCGTTTGGCGGCACCCAGACGATCACTCCGCGCTTTCAGATTGTCGCGACCCCCGGTCTGGCCAATCTCTCCGTCCCGAATGAAGATTCGCGTGCGGTGGATCTGGAGGACACCAATCTTTTCTCGCTCAACCGTTTCCCCGGCTATGATCGCTATGAAGACAATGTTCGCGCGACCTATGGGGTAGAATGGGAGATCAATCGCCCCAATCTGCAGGTAAACACGATTGTGGGCCAGAGCTACCGGCTCGAGAACAACAATAATATCGTCCCTGAAGGTACCGGCCTGTCCGACCGTTTTTCCGATATTGTCGGACGCACCAATATCCGGTTCAAGGATATCGTGAAATTCACCCACCGGTTTCGGCTGGACAAAGACAATCTGGCGGTGCGGAGGAATGAAATTGATGCAACGGTCGGCTCGAACAGCACCTATGCACAAATCGGATATCTCCGTCTGAACCGCAATATCGGGCAGGGACTGGAAGACCTCAGGGACCGCGAGGAAGTTCGGGTTGGGGGACGGTTCCAGATTGATGGATATTGGTCGGTGTTCGGCTCCGCAATCATAGACCTGACCGACTCCACCGAAGACCCTCTCTCCCAATCCGATGGTTTCACCCCTGTCAGACACCGGCTCGGCGTCGCCTATGATGACGGCTGCCTGTCCATGGGCGTCACCTGGCGTTATGATTATGAGGATACCGGCGATGCGCGGCGTGGCAGTACGTTCCTGTTCCGTCTGGCCTTGCGCAATCTGGGCGTGTAAGGGAGCTGCAAACGGTTTTTGCCCGCTAATATTGGGTTCAGCAGATATTTGCTATTTGCGACATGAAATCACTCCTTCTATTTGAGAAGAAACATAAAATGAATTTATCGAGAATGAAAATCCGGGGTTTTAAAACCAAGGCGATGATGATCACGGCGCTTGCGGTTGCAGGTGCGTCTCCATCCGTGAGCCAGACGGTGGCAGATGCCTCGCTGCCGCAAGCCGGACTGGACATTCCCGATGAACTGACGATTTTCGGCCAAAATGATCCCAATGTTCGGCGGGCGACCGCGATCGTCAACGGCGACATCATTACCGGAACCGATGTAAGCCAGCGTCTGGCGCTGATTGTCGCAGCCAATGGCGGCGAAGTTGCGGAAGAAGAAAAGCAGCGCCTGCGGCTTCAGGTGTTGCGAAACCTGATCGATGAAACGCTGCAGATTCAGGAAGCTGAAGCCAATGAAATCAGCATTTCGGAAGAGGAAGTGGATGCCACTTTCCGGCAGGTGGCCCAGCAGAATTTCAAACAGGATCTCGACGCATTCGATCAGTATTTGCGGACCCAGGGATCTTCGACCGACACCCTCAAACGCCAGATCAAGGGCGAACTCGCTTGGAGCCGTCTGCTTCGCCGGAACATCCAGCCGTTTATCAACGTCGGCGATGAAGAGGTCAACGCGATCATCGAACGTTTGAAAGCGTCCAAGGGCACCACCGAATTTCGTATTGGCGAAATCTATATGTCCGCGACCCAGGAAACCGCACCGCAAGTCGCAGAGAATATGCGCAAGATATTGGAACAGATCCGTGGCGGCGGCTCCTTTGTGGCCTATGCACGGCAATTTTCGGAAGCGTCGACCGCCGCTACCGGCGGCGACCTGGGCTGGGTCCGCCCCGCCCAGTTACCGCAGAGTCTTGCCGAGGCCGCGGAGCAGATGCAGGTTGGACAGGTTGTGGGCCCGGTCGAAGTCCCAGGCGGTTTCTCGATCCTCTATCTCATCGATTCGCGTCAGGTGCTTACCGCTGACCCGCGCAATGCCCTGCTTAGCCTGAAGCAGCTTGCCATCGGCTTCCCCAAAGGAGTCACCGAGGAGCAGGCGGCCGCACAAGCCGCGAAATTTGCGACGGCCACTCAGGCTATCAAAGGCTGTGGCGCAGCCAATGAAGTGGCCGCTCGACTGGGTGCCAGCGTCGTCGATAACGACCAGGTCAAGCTGCGCGACCTTCCTGCAGCCCTGCAGGGTGCGATCGCCCAGTTGCAGATTGGTCAGGCAAGCCAGCCTTTCGGTTCCGTCGAAGATGGGGTGCGGGTGCTCATTCTTTGTGGGCGGGACGATCCGCAAACCGCTTCGGCCCCATCCTTTGACGCTATCATGTCGAGACTGGAAAATGAGCGTGTTAACAAACGGGCGCAAATCTATTTGCGCGACCTGAGACGCGACGCCATCATCGAATATAATTAATGGTGGATTGGGACGCCAAGCCATTTGCCATCTCCTGCGGAGACCCCGCAGGCATCGGGCCGGAGATCATCGCCAAGAGCTGGAAGCAGCGAGCGACAGCCGGGCTCAAGCCGTTTTTTGTGATCGGAAATATCTCCGATTTCGAAAATCTTCCGGAAGTACCGGTGCGGAAGATTGACCAGCCCAAGGAAGCCGGGGACGCATTTGGTCAGGCCTTGCCCGTATTGCATATCCATGAAGCGGCGGCCGCTGTTCCAGGCGAGGCCTCGCTGGATAGCGCGCAATGTTCGCTCCACGCGCTCGAGATCGCCTGTGGACTGGCGCGTTCGGGCGATGCCGGAGCCGTAATCACCGCCCCCGTGTCGAAGTCGCAGCTTTACAAGATCGGCTTTCGTTACCCCGGCCAGACCGAATTCGTATCGGAACGCTGCGGAATAGCGCGGGAAAATGCCGTGATGATGCTGGCCGGGCCGACCCTGCGCGTCATCCCGATGACAACGCATATCGCGCTGAAAGACGTTCAGGAGCATCTTACCACGCCGCTGATCATTGCCTGCGCCCGGGCAGCCGCCAAGGCGATGGTCCGGAATTTTGGTATAGACAATCCCCGGATCGCGGTCGCCGGGCTCAACCCGCATGCCGGTGAGAACGGCAATCTGGGCATGGAAGAGCAGCGGATCATGCAGCCGGCGGTCGATCAACTCCGCGAGGAGGGGCTGGATATCACCGACCCACTGCCCGGAGACACGATGTTTCACGAGGAAGCGCGAGCGAAATATGACGTCGCCCTGTGTCCTTATCATGATCAGGCCTTGATCCCGCTCAAAACCCTGCATTTTTTTGACGGCGTCAATATGACTCTGGGCCTTCCCATCGTCCGGACTTCTCCTGATCATGGCACCGCATTCAATATCGCAGGCCAGAATATCGCAGATCCCCGCTCGATGATCGCGGCCATCCAGATGGCGGCCACGGCGGTGGCCAATCGCCAGATTTACGACCATTGACCCAGCCGCTTGCCCTGCCCCCGCTGCGGGAGGTGATCAAGAGACATGGCCTGTCCGCGAACAAGGCGCTGGGCCAGAACTTTCTGTTCGACATGCAGCTGCTCGACCGGATCGCTGCGGTTCCCGGTAATCTGCAGGGCCAGGCAGTGTTCGAGGTGGGGCCAGGACCGGGCGGACTGACCCGGGCGCTGCTGCAGGCCGGTGCGCGCGTCACGGCGGTCGAGCGGGACCACCGCTGTCTGCCGGCACTGGCGGAACTGGGCGACCATTTTCCGGACCAGCTCACTGTCATCGATGATGATGCGCTGAAGATTGATCTGGCCAGCCTGTTTGACGAACCTTTTCATATCCTGTCCAACCTGCCCTATAATGTCGGTTCGGCGCTGCTGGTCAAGTGGCTGTCCGAACCGCAGTGGCCGCCACAATGGCAGTCGCTGACCCTGATGTTCCAGCGCGAGGTCGCCGACCGGATTGTCGCCCGCGAGGCGACCGAGGCTTACGGCCGGCTGTCGATCCTGGCGCAATGGCGCTGCGAGGCCAGACTGGCGATGACGGTGCATCGCTCCGCCTTCACGCCGCCGCCGAAAGTGATGTCTGCGATCGTGCATCTGACGCCCAAGACCCAGCCGGAAGGCGTCGATCCAAGGGTGCTGGCCGACCTCACCCAGGCTGCCTTCGGGCAGCGCCGCAAGATGCTCCGGCAAAGCCTGAAAGGCATGGCCGGAGCGCTGGAGGCGCTGGAACGCCTGGACATCGACAGTTCGAGGCGCCCCGAGACGGTGAGCGTCGACGAATTTGTCGCAATCGCCCGTCTGCTTTCCGGAGCAGCCTAGCCGTCAGCCTTGAGCTTCTGCCGATAGGCATGGAGCAGCGGTTCGGTATAGCCGCTGGGTTGTTCGACCCCCTTGAACACCAGATCGCGGGCTGCCTGAAAAGCAAGGCTTTCGTCCGGGTTGGGTGCCATCGGCCGATAGAGCGGATCGCCTTCATTCTGGCCATCGACCTTGGCCGCCATCCGCAGCAGGGCAGCATCAACCTGTTCGGCCGAACAGACGCCGTGCAGCATCCAGTTGGCCATATGCTGCGACGAGATGCGCAAGGTGGCACGGTCTTCCATCAGGCCGACATCGTTGATGTCGGGGACTTTGGAACAGCCGATACCCTGGTCGATCCAGCGCACGACATAGCCCAATATGCCCTGGGCATTGTTGTCCAGTTCATGCTCGATTTCCTCGTTGGACCAGTTGTGGCCGTCGGCGAGCGGGATGGTCAGCAGCTTTTCGAGCGGCGCTATGCCCTCGCCCGCGACTTCCTTCTGCCGGTCGAAGACATTGACCCGGTGATAGTGGATCGCGTGCAGCGTTGCAGCGGTTGGACTCGGCACCCAGGCGGTGTTGGCGCCGGTCTTCGGGTGGCCGATCTTCTGTTCCATCATGTCGGCCATCATGTCAGGCGCGGCCCACATGCCCTTGCCGATCTGCGCCTTGCCGGACATGCCGCAGGCAAGCCCGATGGCGACATTGCGCTGTTCATAGGCGGTGATCCAGTCGCTTTTCTTGATGTCCCCCTTGGCGAGCATCGCACCGGCCTGCATCGAGGTGTGGATTTCATCGCCGGTGCGGTCGAGGAAGCCGGTGTTGATGAACACCACCCGGTCCTTCACGGCGTGGATACAGGCGGCAAGATTGGCGGATGTGCGGCGTTCCTCGTCCATCACCCCGACCTTGATCGTGTTGCGGTCGAGATCGAGAAGATCTTCCACCGCATCGAACAGGTCGTTGGTGAACGCGCATTCTTCCGGCCCGTGCATCTTTGGTTTGACGATATAGATCGACCCGGCGCGGCTGTTGCGAAGATCGCCCAGCCCCTTGATATCGTGCATCGCGATCAGGCCGGTAAACACACCGTCGAGCAGGCCTTCCGGTGCTTCCGAACCATCGGCCAGCAGCACAGCGGGATTGGTCATCAGATGGCCGACATTGCGGACAAACATCAGGCTGCGACCCGGCAAGGTGAAAGCCTTGCCGTCGAGGTCGACATAGTCGCGATCCGGGTTGGCCTTGCGTTCGACGGTCTTGCCGCCCTTTTCGAAAGAGGCATCGAGATCGCCGCGCATCAGGCCGAGCCAGTTGCTGTAGGCCAGGGTCTTGTCCTCGGCATCGACCGCCGCGACCGAATCTTCCATATCGATGATTGTGGTCAGCGCCGCTTCCATCAGCACGTCGGCGATATGGGCCGGATCGTCCTTGCCGATCGGATGTGCGGGGTCGATCACGACCTCGACATGCAGCCCGTTATGTTTGAGCAGCAAAGACGGCCCATTCCTACCCACCAGCTGCGAAGGCTCAGCCAAGTCCGGATCACCGCCTGTGTAGTCGGTCCATGAACCGGTCGACAGGGGAAATGCTTCATCAAGAAAGGCCTTTGCCGCCTTGATAACATGGCTGCCCCGCTCCGGATCATAGCCGCCGGGCTTTGCCGGTGGCGCGTCCAGCGCGTCGGTGCCGTAAAAGGCGTCGTACAGACTGCCCCAGCGCGCATTGGCGGCGTTCAGGACAAAGCGGTCGTTGAGCGATGGCACCACCAGCTGCGGTCCAGCCATGGTCGCAATTTCCGGATCAACATTCTCGGTGGTGATGGAAAAAGAGCCTGGTTCTTCAACCAGATAACCGATATCCTTCAGAAAGGCCTGATATTCAGCCTGATCGATCGGCTGGCCCTTGTGATCGACATGCCAGGCGTCAATCTGTGCCTGCAGCTTTTGCCGCTTCGCCAGCAGCTCCGCATTGCGGGGCGAGAATGTGCCAAGCAGGTCGGCAAAGCCGGCCCAGAATTTTGCACGATCGACGCCGGTTCCCGGCAAGGCGCGCTCATTGACAAAATCAAACAGCTGCTGCGCGATCTGGATGCCGTTCTGGCTGACATATTCGGACATAATATTTCCTCGTTCCAATGCATGTATCCGGAGCCTACAGGCCAGGCTCCAGGCTTTCAAAATTTTCCGGGGAAGAATCGCTGCCGTCTATGGCGGCTCTTTTTGGCGCTGTAAATGGCACGACCGAAAAGGATTGGGGCGGCAACGAACTTGACAATCTTTACAGTGTTAAGAGGATTTTCGATCCTCCGTGGGATATCAATGAAGAAATACGGCAAGAATGCAGCAAATCCAAAGATTTAAACCTGCCTTCTGGGCTTTGTATGAAGGACAAGCCAGTCCCGAATTTTTTCTCGTTCATACCAGCTGCTCCTCTCAGAAAAGAAGATTTCGTCCGTTGCGGGCTCGCTATGCGATCATAACAAAGGCCACCGCTGTAGGACAGACTTTTCGCAGCAATAGAGCGGGTGGTATGGGCGGATGACAAATGCTATCGGTTTCAGATGAAAGCAGAATCCCTACCCGAACAGCCGACGCTCGAAGAGGCGATCGCCCTGCCCCTTTTGCCCCGGACCATTGCGTGGGCAAAGATCAACAGTGGCACGACCAATCTTGATGGGCTGCAAACCGTCGCCGCCCTGCTGGCTGACTCTTTTTCCGTCCTGCCCGGCGAGACCAGGCTGGTCGACCCTGCCCCGGTCGAGGCGGTGCGCGCCGATGGCACGGTGGATCAGATCCAGCGCGGCCAGCATCTGATGGTGTCGGTTCGCCCGGAAGCAGCGGTGCGCATCCTGCTGACCGGCCATATGGATACGGTATTCCCGGCGGACCACGCCTTCCAGCAGATAACAGAAGTGGAAGACGGGGTGCTGAACGGCCCCGGCCTCGCTGACATGAAGGGCGGCATTTCTGTGATGCTGGGCGCGCTGCAATTGCTCGAGCAAAGCGAATATGCCAGCCGCATCGGTTATGATGTGATGATCAACAGCGACGAGGAAGTGGGCTCGGGTTCATCGGCGTCTTTGATCGAGCAGCTGGCCAAAGGCAAGACGGCTGCCCTGACCTACGAGCCCGCCCTCCCCGACGGCACGCTTGCCGGCGAACGCGGCGGCAGCGGCAATTTCTCAATCATCTTCAGCGGCAAGAGCGCTCATGCCGGCCGCAATCCCGACGAGGGCCGCAATGCGCTGGTCGCGGCGGCCGACATGGCCCTGCGACTGAAAGCGCTCCACCGGGAAGGCCTGAGCGTCAACCCGGCAAAGATCGACGGCGGCGGTCCCAATAATGCGGTGCCCGATCATGCGATATTGCGGGTCAATTTCCGGCCCAAGGCGCTTGCCGATCAGGCAGAGGCACAAAGCGCGCTCGACCGGCTGGTCACGGATATCGCAAAGGCCCACGACCTCGGCGTCCATTGCCATGGCGGCTTCGGGCGCCCGCCCAAGCCGATCGACCCGCAGGCCGAAAAGCTTTTTGGGCTTGTGAAGCAATGCGGCGCGGAACTGGGCCTCGATATCAACTGGCGCGGAACAGGCGGCGTTTGCGATGGCAACAATATCGCCGCTTGCGGCATCCCCGTGGTAGACACTATGGGAGTCAGGGGCGGAGCGATCCACAGTTCCGACGAATTTCTGATCACGGAAAGTCTGGTCGAACGGACGCAACTGTCGGCGCTGACCATCATGCGAATCGCCAAAAAGGGAGGATTATGAGTTTCCGGATACGCACGGCGCGGATCGACGATCTGCAGCATCTTTACGAAATGGCGAAACTGACGGGTGGCGGCTTTACAAACCTGCCAGCGGACCGGGGTTCACTGACCCAGAAGCTGGATCGATCCGAACGCGCCTACCGGCGGGATACGGAGGAGCACGGCGACGACCTGTTCATCATGGTGCTGGAAAATGTCGAAACAGGAGCGGTGCGGGGCACCTCGCAGCTGTTCACCAAGGTCGGGCAGACCTGGCCCTTCTATTCCTATCGCCTGAGCACGCTCTCCCAGACCAGCAAGGAACTGAACCGGACGTTCAGTGCCCAGATGCTCAGCCTGGTGACCGATCTGGAAGGTGCCAGCGAAGTTGGCGGCCTGTTCCTGCATCCGGGCGAACGCGCTGGCGGTCTTGGCCTGCTGCTGGCCCGCAGCCGCTATCTGTTCATCAAGGAACATCGCTCTCGCTTCGGCGAGAAGGTTTTTGCCGAACTGCGCGGCGTCATCGACGAAGCGGGCGGATCGCCTTTCTGGGACGGGCTTGCCGGTCGGTTCTTTGGCATGAGCTTTCAGGAAGCCGATTATTTCAACGCGATCCACGGCAACCAGTTCATTGCCGATCTGATGCCGAAACACCCCATCTATACGGCCATGCTGAGCGAAACCGCCCGGGCTGTGATCGGGGTGCCGCATACCAGCGGACGGGCAGCGATGCGGATGCTGGAGAATGAAAATTTTTCCTACGACGGCTATGTCGATATTTTTGACGGTGGCCCGACGATGGTCGCCAAGACCAACGATGTGACCAGTATTCGCAATGCAAAATCGGCAGCGATTACCGCTATCCAGGAGGGCGAGGTCAAGTCGATCATCTCCACTGGCGCGCTGGAGAATTTTCAGGCGACCTATGCGATGATCACGGAGAATAGCGAAGGTGTCACGATCGATCCTGAGGCCGCTAGAAATATCGGTCTCAGCGTCGGTGACACGATCTGGCATGTTCTGCGATGAGCGCTCTGGTGGAAATCAATTTCGACGGCATCATCGGGCCGAGCCATAATTATGCCGGGCTCAGCCTCGGCAATATTGCGTCCTCGACCAATGCCGGCGCCACGGCCTACCCGCGCGAAGCGGCGTTGCAGGGCATTGCCAAAATGCGACACAATCTGGACCTTGGTCTCGCACAGGGGTTTTTCATGCCGCTGGACCGGCCCAATGAAGGCTGGCTGGGCCAGCTGGCGACAACAGTGGTCGACGCCGAACCGCATCTCCGCGCAGCGGCCTTTTCCGCATCCTCGATGTGGGCAGCCAATGCCGCCACCATCTCACCCGCGCCCGACACGCGGGACGGCAAATGCCATCTTACAGTGGCCAATCTGCAGACGATGCCGCACCGCAGCCATGAATGGCCGGGCACGCTGGCGCAGCTGCAGCTGGCCTTTGCCGATCGCGAACATTTTGCGGTGCATGCGCCCGTCCCCTCACCCTTCGGAGATGAAGGCGCGGCCAACCATATGCGGCTTTGCGCAGGCCATGACAGCCAGGGCATCGAGATTTTTGTCTATGGCAAAAGCGGCGGGCCGTTTCCCGCGCGTCAGCATATCGAGGCCAGCCAGGCGGTGGCCCGCAAGCATGGCCTTGGCCCGGACCGGGCAATTTTTGCGCAGCAGGCCGAGATAGCGATTGCCGCTGGCGCGTTTCACAATGATGTTGTCGCCGTGGCCAACGAACGCGTCCTGTTCACCCATGAGCAGGCTTTTGAATATCCGGATGCGCTCTATGATTGGATACGCTCCGCCATGCCGGAGGCGGAAATTATCATTGTGCCGGCCGATCGGGTTAGCCTGGCGGATGCCATAAAATCCTACCTTTTCAATGCGCAGCTCGTCACTCTTCCCAACGAAGGAGGCATGGCGCTGATCCTGCCGAGCGAGGCGCGCGACAATGATGCGGTCTGGGGCTATCTGACGGATCTGGTCGCCGGCAACGGGCCGATCCGCCGACTCTGCCCGGTCGATGTTCGCCAGTCGATGGCCAATGGCGGCGGGCCGGCCTGCCTGCGCCTGCGTGTGGTCACCGATCCGCTGAAGGTCGACCAGCGGTTCATGGCGACACCGGAGAAGCTGGATAAGATCGCCCGGACGGTGGCAGAATGTTGGCCGGACTCGATCCATCCCGGGCAACTGTCCGATCCCAAGCTGATCGCTGCCATTCGCGAGGCCAGACACCGGCTGCTTGAGATTTGCCAGCTTTCCGAACTGGGCCAGTGACGCGAGCGACGGTTGTCGGGTTAACTTACAGTTTACCATATTATTTTTCAGAGAATGCAGGTTTTCTGCCCTTGGCACGGCCCTTGCTATAAATCTTGCATGTGGAAAAAAATCAGGCGTCTGTTTGTCATCAAGACCAAATTTGAGGCTTTTCTCATCACCTACGCCCTGGCGACTGGCGCGGTCCAGCGGGGCCAGCATTATCTGGTCGAATATCCCGGCTGGGGCGGTAAGTTGCTGTTTCTGGCCGCGACCGGTGCCGTGTTCATGGCCGGCGCGAAGATGATCGAGGCCATTGACCTCAACCGGATTTACAGTTCCGAATACTGAACGGGCGCGGCAGCCTGAGCCTGTCAAAGCACGATTTTTCAATCATTGGGGAAAGTGGAAGGCTTCTGTTGCCCGGTGCCTTCCAAACCGCTGAATTCCCTTCTGTTGCCCGGTGGGTTCAACCGCGCGTAGCTTTCTAACTTATGACCGTGAGGTCAATGGGTTAGGCAGCAATAGCGAGTGCTTCGTTATCGTTTGCACTTATAGGTTTTGAGCAATCACGGCATACTCAGGCCGGGCAAAAATAACGTCTTTGAACACCCGTCGATCCTAGTTCGGCCCCATCAACAAAGGCGCCTCGCATTGCTGCAAATCGCCTGAAATGGTGGAGCCGCCGGGTACTGCCCCCGGGTCCGTAGTGTCTATTACACGCCATCATTTATCACCATAGTCCGTCGAAACGGACGCTTCCTATATAGGGATGTAATTCTGAATGAACAGTGCACAGACAAGAAAAAGGGCCAACCGGCTGCCCGGTTGACCCTCCTCTAGTTCCCCAAAGGGAATTCGTGATTACTGAGCGAGAGCGCCTTCTTCAGCATCAGCCTTGTCTTCCAAGACGTCAGCCTTGTCTTCCATGGCATCAGCCTTGTCTTCCAGCATTTCTTCGCCGGCTTCGGTGGTCGCGTTGTCTGCAGCTTCGTCGAGCTGGTCAGCCTGCATTTCAGCTTCCTGAGCCTGCACTTCAGTTTCAGTTTCCGCGCCACTCGTGTCTTCCTGCGCGCAGGCACTCAGTGCCAGAGCTGCAGTAGAAGCGGTCAAAATCATCAATTTACGCATGTTAATCCCTCATTGCTTTGAAGGAGCAAAAAAAGCCCCTCGTCGCTAATAACATGCTCTCTGAAAATTGGTTCCCTAAAAATAAAAAAAAGGGCCAACCGGTTGCCCGGTTGACCCTCCTCTAGTTCCCCAAAGGGAATTCAGAGCGTGCAAGCTTACTCGGTAACTGCGGCTTCTTCTTCAGCAGGTGCAGCGGTTGCATCAGCAGGAGCAGCAGCTTCGTCGGTTGCAGGAGCAACTTCTTCGGTTGTCATTGCTTCAGGAGCCATAGCATCTTCAGCAGGTGCAACTTCTTCGGTTGCAACTTCTTCGGTTACCGTAGCATCTTCAGCAGGAGCATTGCAGGCACTCAAAGCGAATACGGCTGCAGAAACAGCCAGAACAGCGAATTTACGCATAATAATTAGTCCCCATTGTATCGTTCAAACTGGCTACGAATCAATCGAGCCGAGCGGGCCTATAGGATCGAAAATTCGCAAAGTATCTCAAAAAATGATGCCTGCCGTCATCTGGTTGTAATAATTAAATTATTATTTGAAATCGAGCGTTGTTTTTGCCGGTTTCCCTGGCCTTCCCGAGGGGCGGCCGGAACAAGAAAAACGCGCTGTTCAAGAAGCCGGAATAGTCACCGATCGGTCGTCCTCAAAAAAGGGAAGCCGGCGGCCACGCTCACTGTTTTTTGAGGAGGTCGCGAATTTCGATCAGCAGGTCGATTTCGCTCGGCCCCGACGGCGTCGCCTTCTTTTCGACCTCTTTTTTCTTGATCAGCTTGTTCGCATAGCGAACGATGAGGAAAATGATAAACGCCAGAATGAGGAAGTTGATCACCACGGTCAGAAACTGGCCCCAGCCCAGCATCGGCACACCCGCTTCCTTCAAGGCAGCATAGTCGGTCATCGAGCCGCTGTAATCCGCTGGCGGCGATCCCAACAGCAGGAACAGGCCGGAAAAATCGGGCATGCCGACAATCGCGCTGACAACCGGCATCAACACATCTTCGGTCAGCGATGTTGTAATCGTCGCGAAAGCCGCGCCGATTATTACAGCAACGGCCAGATCAAGGACATTGCCCTTGAGAATGAACGCTTTGAATTCTTCTATCATAAAATGCCCTTCCCGGTTTCAACGGGCGGTAAATGTATGAAAATTCTCCAATTGTCGAGGGAGGCCGTTGCAAAACCGCCCCCGGACGCCTATTTTTTACAGATGCAGCGGCACATTGCCGTTTGGATGGAGGGATTTCGAACATGCTGAACAAATGGATCAAATTTCTGATGGTGCCGGCTGCGGCCCTGGCGCTCAGCGCCTGCGGTATCAACAGCGTGCCGACAGCGGAAGAAAATGCCAAAGCCAAGTGGGCAGATGTGGAAAGCAGCTACCAGCGCCGGGCCGACCTGATCCCCAATCTGGTGGAAACCGTGAAGGGCTTTGCGACGCAAGAGCAGGACACTCTGACCGCCGTGGTCGAAGCGCGGGCGAAAGCCAGCTCCATCCAGCTCAATGCCGACGATCTTAGCGATCCGGCCAAGGTTCAGCAATTTGCCGCAGCCCAGGGCCAGCTCTCGCAAGGGCTTGGACGTCTGATGGCGACGGTGGAAGCTTATCCGGAACTGAAATCCAACCAGAATTTCCTCGCGTTGCAAAGTCAGCTCGAAGGTACGGAAAACCGCATCAATGTCGCCCGCCGCGACTATAACGAAGCGGTTCGCCAATATAACACGACGATCCGGACCTTCCCCGATATTATCGGCGCGAAGATCATTCATGGCGCAAAACCGATGGAACCGTTCCAGGCAACAACGGAAGGCGCGGATGAAGCACCCGAAGTGAAATTCTAGGCGTGCTGGCGCTGAAAACCTTTCGATCGATAAAGACCCTGCTTGCCGGTCTGGCTGTCGCCTTTCTGGCGCTGGCCAGCCCGGCTTTTGCGCAGGACTTTCCCGCCCTTACCGGTCGCGTGGTCGATCAGGCGAATATGCTCGATCCAACGCAGGAGGCCGAACTAACGGCAAAGCTTGCTGCGCTGGAAAGCCAGTCCAACCGGCAGATGGTGGTGGCCACTGTGAACAGTCTCCAGGGCTATGATATTGCCGACTATGGCTATCAGCTCGGTCGGACCTGGGGTATCGGGCAGGGCGCCGACGGCGAAGCGGAAAAGGACAATGGCCTGATCCTGCTGGTGGCACCGAACGAACGCAAGGTGCGCGTCGAGGTGGGTTATGGCCTGGAAGGCATCATGACCGATGCGCTGTCGAGTGTCATCATCCAGAATGATATTCTGCCGCAGTTCAGAAATGGTGATATGGCAGGCGGAATTATTGCCGGTGTCGACCGGATTGCAACACAGCTGACTCTTCCGGAAGACGAAGCGCGCCTGATCGCAAAAGATGCAGAACAGCAGTCCAGCCAGAGCGATGGCGAGAATATTGGTCTCGTCATCTTCTGGATCTTCGTCCTGATCTTCTTCGTCATCATTCCGATGTTCTCCAACCGCGGCGGCAAACGTTATCGCCGGGGTGCCGGTCCGGTCGTGATCTGGGGCGGCGGTTCCGGCTGGGGCGGGGGCGGCCATGGCGGCGGCGGCTTCGGTGGCGGCGGCTTTAGCGGCGGTGGCGGCAGCTTCGGCGGCGGCGGCGCATCGGGGGGCTGGTGATGGGAAAAGTGAACCAGTTCACTCCGGCCGATCACACGGTGGTTACATCTGCCGTATCGCTGGCGGAGAAATCGACCGATGGCGAAATCGTCACAATCGTCACTGGCGAATCGGATTCCTACAGTGATGTCGCCTGGGCGATATCGGGACTGGTGGCGCTGACCGCCCTGCTGGTGATCAGCCTGTTTCCGGAAATATATCTGCATTTCATCGACTGGCTGGCCGGTGGCTGGAGCGGTATCAGTGCCCCGCCCTATTGGGCACTGTTCGTTTTCACCGCTCTGAAATTCTTCGGAACCCGGCTGATCCTGATCTGGAAGCCTTTGCTCTTCCTGCTTGTTCCGCCACCCATCAAGAAAGCACGGGTGCGGCGGCGGGCTGTGGCCCTGTTCCGGGTCTCGACCGATCACCGCACGGTCGGACGCACCGGCATATTGCTCTATCTTTCGATGCGGGAACATCGAGCGGAAATTGTCGCCGACGAGGCGATTGCAGCCAAGGTCGAACCGGCGATATGGGGCGATGCCATGATTGCGATGATCGACCTGGTGCGTGCAGGCAAGCCGGGTGAAGGCATGGCCGAAGCGGTGCGCCAGATGGGTATTGTCCTGTCCGAACATTTTCCCAAGACTGACCAGAATCCGAACGAACTGCCCGACCGGTTGATTGAACTTTGAGCGAAGGTGACGACGCGAAGGTCGAGATCATGTGGGAGGGCCGCTTCATCACGGCCAAGCGCGACGGCAAATGGGAATATGTGTCCCGCAGCCGCGGCATCAAGGCTGCGGTCATTCTGGCGATTGATGAAGGCCATGTCCTGCTGGTCGAGCAATATCGCGTTCCGCTGGGCAAAAACTGCATCGAGTTGCCGGCCGGGCTGGTCGGCGATCATGACCATAATGGCGAGGAAGACAGCGCCACCGCCGCCATCCGCGAACTGGAGGAAGAAACCGGTTATCGCGCCGGAACGATGGAAGATTGCGGCGAGTTTTATTCCTCCCCCGGCATGGTTTCGGAGAGCTTTTCGTTGTTCAAGGCGAGCGGTCTAAGCAAGGTCAGCGATGGCGGTGGTGTCGAGGGAGAGAATATCACGGTTCATCGAGTCGCACTCAGCGAACTGGACGAATTCGTCGCTCAAAAGCGCCGTGAAGGCGCGGGGATCGATGTAAAGCTGTTGCTATTGCTGCAATTGCCCTGATCAGGCTGATCTGCGCAAGGCAGAAACCCGGTTAGCGGAAATTGTCGGCGTAAGCCTGTATCTTGAGCGTCTTGTGCGGCGTCGGAATCACCGCATAGGCAATCGCATGCTTGTCGGCATAGGCTTTGGCCGCATCGCAGGATTCAAAATTCAAGCGCACCTGCCGCTGGGTATCACCGGAACCGGCCCAGCCGGTCAACGGATCGGGCTTGCGCGGCTCAGCCGGTTCAAATTCCAGCACCCATTTATCGGTCAGCGCCCTGCCCGACTGCATTGCATTTCTGGGAATCTGGTAAATTCGTGCAGTCATTGTCTGTTCCTGTCCTGAACCGCTTCAATAAGCGCGGGATATCGCAAATTCAACTGCTTCGGTCATCGCATCTTTCGCTTTTCCGGAAGCGAAGATTCCCAGCGCGTCGATTGCCCGCTGCCCATAATGGCGGGCGCGTGACATGGTATCGGTCATCGCCCCGGTCGAGCGGATCAGGCCGGTCGCCCGGGCAAGATCATCGTCCGAGCTCTTGTGCCCGATGATGGCATCTTTCCAGAATTTCCGCTCTTCCTCGTTGCCGCGCGAATAAGCCAGAATGACCGGCAGGGTCACCTTGCCCTCGCGAAAATCATCACCGGCATCCTTGCCCATCGTTTCGCGATCGGAGCTATAGTCGATGGCATCATCGACCAGCTGGAAGGCAATGCCGAGATTGCGGCCATAGCTGTCCAGCGCCAGCTCAATTTCATCATCGCATTCAGCGACCACCGCCGATATCCGGCTGGCGGCAGCGAACAGCGCCGCGGTCTTGGCCCCGATGATATCCAGATAGCGGTCTTCGCTGGTTTCGATCTTGCGCTGCGCGGTCAGCTGATTGACCTCGCCTTCCGCGATCACCGCAGAGGCGTTGGACAATATCTTCAGCACTTTCAGCGAGCCGTCCTCGACCATCAGCTCGAACGAACGGCTGAACAGGAAGTCGCCGACCAAGACGGTCGCGGGATTGCCGAAGATGAGATTGGCAGCGGTTTTGCCGCGTCGCAAGTCCGAGCCGTCGACGACATCATCGTGCAGCAGGGTGGCGGTGTGGATAAATTCTACCGCTGCTGCCAGTTTGAAATGGCGATCACCGGGATAGCCGATCAGTTTCGCTGCGGCCAGAGTCAGCATCGGGCGCATCCGCTTGCCGCCGCCAGCGATCAGATGACCGGCCAGTTCGGGAATAAGCGGTATTTCCGACTGCATGCGATCGAGAATCACGCTGTTGACCTGATTCATGTCGCTGGCGACCAGCGAGATGATGGGTTCCAGTGAAGGCGCGCTATCGCGCCCGATTTGATGGACTGTTGCTGACATGTTGCACCGGATGTGGCAAGTCACTAGGGATAAGGCAAGTGAAATAAGGCCCGTCGCGATTGTGTCCTGCAGAAGTGGGGTGAAATTGCCAGCGGGCGAAAATCGGACGGCAGATCATGGACGAAAAGCTTAGACAATATCGCGAAAGCATCAACAATATCGATGCGGCGCTGGTGTTCATGCTGGCCGAGCGGTTCAAGGTGACCCAGGCGGTGGGCGAGTATAAGGCGAAGAACAACCTGCCGCCAGCCGACGGGGCGCGTGAAAAGGAGCAGATCGCGCGGTTGCGCCAGCTCGCCAGCGACGCCAATCTGGATCCCGAATTCTCCGAAAAATTCCTGCGTTTCATCATTGATGAAGTGATTCGCCACCATGAGCGGATTCGGGAAGATGCCAGTTAGAGCCCTGTTCACCGACGCGATAAAGCGAGTTTCCCCGATACCGTTCTGGCGATAATTTTCCGGACAATCGGCAATCCGGCAAAATGGTGAATCACCATATCCCTGATCCACGGCTTGAACGCGCCATCCGACTGATAAAGCGGCGTAAAGATGACGCTTAATATCTGGTAAAGCCCGACATGCCTCATCCGCGCTTTGCGGTATTTTTGACCGACCTCCAAAAGCGAACCAGATGTCTCGAAGGCCCTGGAGAGTGCGGCCGCGTCTATCAGCGCCATGTTGGCGCCTTGCCCCAGCTGGGGACTGGTGCAATGCCAGCTGTCGCCGACGTGAATCAGCCGTTCGGTCGGCGAAGGCCAGCCGGTACGGTGATTGTAAACAGCCAGATTCAAATCTTCCATGCACCCTAGCTGCGACACGAAAGGTTCCGCTTCCGGCCAAAGATCGCAATAGTTTTTCCGGAACCGTTCGATTCCCGATGCGACAATTCGATCTGCATTTTCAGGCCTTTCCGACCAGAAAATGGCCGCCCCCGGATTGCCGGTCGCAGGGTTCAATCCGATCGGCATGATGCCCGCCATCTGGCTTGCCCGATAATAGCGTTGATCCAGAGCATCGGGCATCACATCATGGTCCTCCGGCATATCAACGGTCGCCCAGAACGCACCATAATCAAGCCGTTTGACCTTGCCCCCAGCCACCGGGCTTCGCGCCCCGCTTGCATCAATCAGAAGATCAAAGGACGCGTCGGACGCCGTTCTTTCAAACACCGGGGTGATCCGGTTTTCGCTTTCTTCGACAGATACCAGCTCGCTGTTCGCCACGATCAAAACACCCGCCTTCTCGACCGCTTCAAGCAGAGTGGAGAACAGGCTGGCCCGGTGAATACCCAAAGCGGGGGTGCCATCACAGCTATTCGAATAGCTAATGTCCAGCGCGCGGCGATGTTGCTCCACCGAAATTCCGTGAAGCTGATGAACCGGGCTGGCCAGCGCCCTTATGCTATCCAGCAATCCCAGCATTTCAAGGACCGACTGACCGGATGGCTGGATCAGCAATCCTGACCCTACCGGCAGGGGTTCTGCATATTGGTCATATATGGTGATATCGTGGCCAAGCCGTTTCAGGAAAAGAGCGGTGGCCAATCCGCCCGGTCCGCAACCAACGATTGCTATATTGAGTTTGCGGAGCATGGCGATTTGGTCTCAGGCTGTTAGGGACAAATTTCAGGCCAGTTGCATTTCTGACTTGGGCAATCTCAACCGCACCAGCAATCCGCCCAGATCTTCGCTTTCCTCAAGCGATACCGTGCCATCATAAATTTCTGCCACATCGCGGACAATCGCCAGCCCCAGCCCCGTCCCGGGCTTGCCGCTGTCCAGCCGCGCACCGCGATCAAAAATGCGCTGCCGATCCTTTTCCGGAATGCCGCGCCCGTCATCTTCAATCTGCAGTTCGACAAAATCCTTATCGCTGGCGACGGTGATGAACACACTGCCACCACCATATTTGGCCGCGTTTTCAACGAGATTTCCGATCATTTCGTCAAGGTCCTGACGCTCAACCGAGGCCACCGCATTCTTGTCGCCGTCGATATCGATCCGGACATGCGGATAGAGCCGGCCGACCGCGCGTTCCACGGCCTGCAGGCTTTGCCAGACCTTGGCCCGGCTGTGCGCATGACCCCGCCTGCCCACGGCGCGTGCGCGGGCAAGGTGATGATCAACCTGCCGCCGCATGACCCCCGCTTCGCGGATCACCGTATCGGCCAGATCATCCGCCTTGGCGGTGGCGCTGTTCATGATCACGGTCAGCGGCGTCTTGAGCGCATGGGCGAGATTGCCGGCATGGCGCCGCGCTTCCTCTGCCTGCTTTTCGTTATGGTCGAGCAGGGCGTTCAGCTCATCGACCATCGGGGTGACTTCATTGGGCATTGGTTCGACCACTCGCCGCTGCTGCCCGGTCCGCATTGCGGCAATCGCAACGCGAATCTTGCGCAGCGGCCACAGGCCGTAGAGCGTCTGCAACGCCGCCATGCCGATCAGTCCCAGGGCCAGGATCAGGAAGCTGTTGACCAGGATGGAGCGAATATTGGCAATCTGGGCATCCAGCCCGTCGCGGCTCTGCGCCACCTGGAATAGCCATTTCGTGTTCGAATCCGGCAGGATGATCGTGCGTTCGAGCACCCGCAGCGGCTCGTCGGGAAATTGCTTGCTGTCATAAATATGGGTTTTGCGATCATCATGGCCAATGTTCGATTCCAGCGTACGGTCCCAGAGAGACCGGGAGGGGAAATCGTCATGCCCCTTGCCGCTGATCTGCCAGTAGAGGCCGCTATTGGGCTCGAGAAAACGCTGGTCACCGAGAGGCCGGTTCAGGAACACCTCGCCATCGGGCCCGATCTCTGCCGACGCGATCATCGCGGTGAGCACATATTCCAGCTGATTGTCGAAATTGCGCGTTACCGCGTCGTTCAACACCCGGTCCAGCGCGAATCCGCCACCGAACAGCAGGATCACGATCCACGCCGCCGCAATCCCGATCATCCGCCGTCCGAGCGAGCCGGTGGTCTGTGTGCCTAGTCGAAAATCGGTTGTCGGTTCCTTCGCATCGACCGGAATATCTATCTGGCTGGATTCATTCAGGCTTCGGGATCCTCTAGACTATAACCCAGCCCCCTGATCGTCGAAATCACTTCTGCTCCCAATTTCTTGCGGATGCGAGTGACAAACACTTCGATGGTATTGGAATCGCGGTCAAAATCCTGATCATAAATATGTTCGATCAGCTCGGTCCGGGACACGACCTTGCCCTTGTGATGCATCAGGTAGGAAAGCAGCTTATATTCCTGCGCGGTCAGCTTGACCGGGCTGCCATCAAGCGTGACCTTGCCGGATCGCGTGTCGAGACGCACATTGCCTGCCGTCAGTTCGGACGAGGCATTGCCCGATGCGCGGCGGATAAGCGCGCGCAGCCGGGCGATCAGTTCTTCGGTCTGGAAAGGTTTGGCGAGATAATCGTCAGCGCCGGCATCAAGGCCCGCCACCTTGTCCGACCAGCTGTCGCGAGCGGTCAAGACCAGCACGGGAAAATTGCGCTCTTCCTTGCGCCAGCGATCCAGCACGGTCAGGCCGTCTATCTCGGGCAGGCCAAGATCCAGGATCACCGCGTCATAGTCCTCGGTCGAACCCATGAAATGGCCGTCCTCGCCGTCTGTCGACAGATCAATGGCATAGCCATTGGCCTCCAGGGTCGCTTTGAGCTGCTGTCCCAGCGTGGGTTCGTCTTCAACGATCAAGACGCGCATGCTTGTCCTCCGAATTAATGCTTTTCTGTGGCCTAGCCTATATCACCACAGCGCCAGCGCACAATGATTTAGAAAATGCGGGCGTTACAATTTCCGGGTGGAGAAAATCGCAAGATAGCGGTGCTTGCTCAGCGGCTCTGACGCAAAATATTTCCGGTCCGTCCATCCACATCGACGAATATCACCCGACCGTCGCGAATGAATTTCAGCCGGTAAACCTGTGCACCGGGATCAAATTCCGGCCCGATATATTCGCTGCCGGGCATTCTGGGCAAAATCCGGTCCTCGATCGACCGGATCGACTTCACCTGGCCCGCCATCATCTGTGCGCGGGCTTCATTCTGCTCGCCGCGACGATCCGCAGCCGAAGACGGCTGCGGTGCAATCGCCACCAGTCCGAGCGCCAGAAAGGGCAAAAAGAGGAAAGTCTTCAACATGGCACCCTTTCTAGGCTCGGCGGTTTTAACATCAGGTGAATAGCGGGTTCAGGCTACAGACCACTCGGCTAGCGCGTCATTTCATAGGTGATGCTGAGCGAAACGACCGTGCCAACCTGTCCGGGTTCGACCGGCGCCGATGCGGAATCCGCCATCTCGTTCTTCATCCGCGGCATCGGCGAATAGGACTGGTTGGAAATGCCTTCGTTGATCGAAAGCACCCGCACACCGGTATATCCTTCCGAACGCGCGTAGCTCATGGCCCGGGCCTTGGCATTGGCCAGCGCCCGTTCGCGCGCCACTTCCTTGACCTTGCTGTCATCATCGATCGAGAAGGTGGGACCGTTCAGATTGGTCGCGCCACTGCTGACGACCGCATCGAGGATTTTGCCCAGTTTGGAAATGTCATGCACGGTCGCGGAAACCTGGTTGGACACGACATAGCCAACAAAGCGGTTCTCGCGGCTTTGCTGATCATAATCATAGTCCGCGCGCAGATTGATGCCAGTAGTCTGAATATCCTTCTCGGCAATCCCCAGCGATTTCAGACGGTCGATCACGGCGCGCGCCTGCACCGAATTCTGACGAAGCGCCTCCGTCGCGGTCTTCGCCTTGGTTTCCACACCGGTGCTGAACATTGCGGTATCGGGCGCGCTGTCGACCTGTTCGGACACGCTGAGTTCGATCACCGGATTCTGGGCGGTAATCTGGACATTGGCCGCGTGCGCGAATGTTGCGGGAACCATCGTCAGGGCCGCTCCGGCCATTAAAAGTGATAATTTCATATTATTCTCCATTTGATTCAGGCCGTTGTACAGGAAGCTCTCTGAACAGCAGCTAAATAGGACTGTCTAATTTTCCTCGTATATTCCCCGGGCTTGCCGTCCCCGATCTTGTGGCCGTCAATTTCCACCACCGGCATCACCAGCAGAGTGGACGAAGAAATGAAGGCTTCGGCCGCATCCTTTGCCTCGTCGACCGAAAAGGCGCGTTCTTCGACCGACAGACCAAGGGCTTTCGCCTGATCGAGCGTCTCGATCCGGGTCACGCCAGGCAGTATCGCGCGATCGAGCTGGTGCGAAATCAGGACACCGTCCCGGCTGATAATATGGGCGTTCTGCGACGTGCCTTCGGTGACCAGATCATCGCGGGTCATCCAGACATCGTCGACGCCGGCGGCAACCGCCTCCATTTTCATCAGCGATGCATAGAGCAGCTGCGTCGTCTTGATGTCGCATCTCTGCCAGCGCAGATCAGGCCGGGTGAGGACCCGCATGCCGGTGGCGGCCATGGGATTTTCGACGAGCACCCGCTGCTGGGCAAAGGCGAATATCGTCGGGGGCGTATCCGGGGCCGGCCAGCGATAGTCGCGATCATCCATCACACCGCGCGAGACCTGCAAATAGACCAGCCCTTCCTGCAAGCCATTTTCGGCCACCAGTGTCCGTGCGATGGCCGGCCAGTCAGCAAAGGCGGTGATCGAAAGCTCGCCCAGCGACCGTTCGAGACGCGTCACATGGCGCTCCATATCAATCAGGTGGCCATTGATGACGGAAATCACTTCATAGACAGCATCGGAAAACAGCAGGCCCCGGTCAAAAACCGAGACTTTGGCGGCGGACTTTGGAACATAATCGCCGTTCAGATATACGATGCGCAAATGCCGTTCCAATCCCTAGATGGTCGATTTCATGTCTAACAATCCGATATGGCGGAGCAGGTCAATGACCTTTATGGAAAAGAGAAGACTTGAGCCGGAGCGCGCTTGCCCCTAACGCCCGGAGACCATGTCACAGCCCCCTATTTTTTCCTACGAGAATCTATCCCTCCACCAGGGTGAGGGATGGTTGTTCCGTGACCTCGACCTGCATGTCGGACCACGCGACAAGCTCGCATTGATCGGGCGCAACGGCGCCGGCAAGACGACGCTGCTGCGGCTGATCACCAACGAAATCGAGGCGGACAAGGGCAAGAGGGTTATCCAGCCCGGCGTCAATATCGTGATGCTCGAACAGGAGCCGGATTTCACACCCTTTGCTACCTTGCGCGACTTTGCAGTGGCAGGAGCGAGAGGACCGGCCCTGCACGAAGTGGAAGCGATTGCCGACCAGCTGGGCACCAATCTTTCGACCCGCGCAGACAAGGCCAGCGGCGGCGAAAAGCGGCGAGCCGCGCTGTGCCGCGCGCTGGCGTCGGAGCCGGATCTGCTGCTGCTCGACGAACCGACCAACCACCTTGATCTGGGAGCGATTGACTGGCTGGAGGAATGGCTGGGCCGCTACAAGGGCGCGTTTATCACGATCTCGCATGACCGTACGTTTCTGACCCGCCTCACCAAACAGACATTATGGCTCGATCGCGGCGCGTTGCGGCGACTGGAAGTCGGCTTTGGCGGCTACGAGGCCTGGATGGAGAAAGTCTACGCCGACGAGACCCGTTCGGCCGAACGACTCGATGCAAAGCTGAAGCTCGAGGCGCACTGGCTGGAACGCGGCGTCACGGCCCGGCGCAAGCGCAACCAGGGACGGCTCGAAAAGCTGTGGGAAATGCGGGCGCAGCGCGCGGCGATGATCGGTCCGGCGGGTGCCGCCAAGCTGCAGGCGGAAAGCGACGACAGCCGAACCAAATCGGTGATAACCGCAACCGACATATCCAAGTCCTTTGGTGAAGGCGATGCCAAGCGTACGATCATCCAGAATTTCTCGTTGCGGGTCCAGCGAGGCGACCGGATCGGTATTGTCGGGGCCAATGGAGCCGGCAAGACCACCTTGCTGAAAATGCTGACCGGCGAGCTGGAACCGGATACCGGCAGCGTCGCGCTCGCCAAGACATTGAACGGCGTGTTCATCGACCAGCAGCGGAGCCTGCTGACCCCTGACAAGCGCGTTCGCGACGTGCTCGCCGACGGCAGCGACTGGATCGATGTGCGCGGTACCAAGAAACATGTGCAGGGCTATCTCAAGGAATTCCTGTTCGCGCCTACGTTGATCGATGCCAGGATCGGGACCTTGTCGGGTGGCGAGCAATCACGGCTGCTGCTGGCGCGCGAATTTGCCCGCATGTCCAATCTGCTGGTACTCGACGAACCGACCAATGACCTTGATCTCGAAACGCTTGATCTGCTGCAGGAGGTCATCGCCGATTATGAGGGCACGGTGCTGCTGGTCAGCCATGATCGCGACTTTCTTGATCGCACCGTCACGATCACGCTCGGCCTCGACGGCAGCGGCAAGGTTGATGTCATCGCCGGCGGCTATGCCGAGTGGGAAGCCAAGCGCAAGCAGGTCGAGAGCGACCAGAAGCCGGTACAGAAAGCCAGCCCTTCCAAGGGCTCCTCTCAATCCCGGTCCAGCAGCCCTACGAAAAAACTGAGCTACAAGGACCAGCGCGACTATGATCTGCTGCCGGAACGGATCAAGGCGATCGACCGGCGCATGGGAGAGATCGAGCAGACCTTGTCGGACCCCAATCTCTATACGCGGGATTTTGACCGTTTCAACGCTCTGACCAAAGAGAATAGCGCGCTGATCGAGGAAAAAGATGCAGCAGAAATGCGCTGGCTGGAACTGGCCGAAGAGGTGGAGCGGCTGAACAATATCTGATCAGCCCGGCAGGCGGTAGAAATCCGCAAGCCGGTCCAGCGCTATCTTCAGCACCAGCTTGCCGGAACGCGCCGGCCAGCCGAGATTTTTTTCCGCCGCGGGAGTCCCCTCGCCTCCACAGATGATCCGCCAGGCAATGTCGGACAGGCCGCTGCCGAGATGGTCAATGGCGCTGGTAAAGCGCTGCTTTGCGGCTATCTGCGCTTCGGTTTCGCTATATCCCGCCGGTGCAAACCGTTTTCCTCCCGAAACCGGTGTGGCGTCCCATCGCATCGTAATCCTCGGAGCGAGATGGGCCCTTTCCCAGTCGGCGCGCAGTTTTTCACCCGCGTCAAATTGCCGATCCGACAGGTGGCCGCGGGCGTGTAGCCAGCCCAGAGGCGACTCGGACAGATTGACGGTAACGCTTCGGACACGCCTGCCTGCCGACCGGCGGTCATTGCGCTCTTCGCCATCCTGGGGGTGCGCGCGTTCCGCCAGCAAGCGCGGGTCGGCAAATTTCTTTTCCGATCTGGTTATATTTTTCGTCATATTATCTCCTGCATTACAGGTTTCATACTTGCCATTTTTTCCATACTGTAGGAAAGTATAAACCATATAGGTTTGGAGATTGATGATGATCAGCCGTATCAGAGACGTTCGCAAGGCCAAGGGAATGACGCTGGACGATGTCGCCAAGCGATGCGAGCCGCCAACCACCGCACAAACGATCGGCAGGCTGGAGACCGGCACACGGACCCTGTCGCTCGACTGGCTGAACCGGATTGCGGATGCCCTGGCCGTGGACAGCGCCGCTCTGCTATCGCTGCCCGATCAGGAAGTCCTGCCCGTGGCCGCGATTCTGGACCACAAGGGCGCGCATGCTCTGGAGAAGGTCGAAAATATCTATCAGCCTCCTTTCGAACCGGCGATGGTGGCGCTGCGGGTCAAGAGCAGCGTTGGCGACTATCGGTCCGGGGACGATGTCTGGCTGTCCCGGCGAACCCCGGAACAATATGGCAGCGCGCTCAATCGCGATATACTGGTCCCTCGCCCCGGCGGACGCTTTCTGTTCGGGCGGCTGATCGGACGCCAGGACAATCGCCTGCAAATCCTGCCGCTGGGCAGCGGAGCGAGACAGCAGATCGTCAGCGATCCGGAATGGATCGGCGTGGCGGTCCGCCTGGTAAGGGAGCTTTAGGGCCCGTGTGCTAGAAGGCCTGTCATGAACCGTCCACTCAACATCCTGACGCTTTCGACACTCTTTCCCAATGGCTCGTCGCCGAGTTTCGGGATATTTGTCGAGCGGCAGACCGCCGAACTGGCAAGCCGCCCGGAAACCAGGGTGACGGTAATCAATCCCGTCGGCATTCCGATCTGGCCGCTGAGCCGGCACAAGCAATATCAACCGCTGCGCGCTCTGCCGGCGCACGAGACGTGGCATGGACTTGACGTTTATCGTCCCCGGTTCCGGCTTATCCCCAAGATAGGGGGTGCCAGCAATCCGCAGCGTATCGCGAACGCGATACTGCCCCTGGCAAAGAAGCTGCACCGGCAGATGCCTTTCGATGTGATCGATGCCGAATTTTTCTATCCGGACGGTCCCGCTGCGATGCGGCTTGCGGAGGCGCTGGACATTCCCTTCACGATCAAGGCGCGCGGAGCCGACATTCATCACTGGAGCAGCGATCGGGCATGCCGGGACCAGATATTGCAGGCAGCCGAAAACGCCAGCAGATTGCTTGCGGTATCCGAAGCGCTGAAGCAGGACATGGTCGCTCTTGGCATGGAGGAAAGCAGGATTGCGGTCCATTATACCGGGCTGGACCAGGAACGGTTCGTGCCTGTCGACCGGGCCGCCGCAAAGCGGGCGCTGGGTGTCGAGGGGCCGCTGTTGATCAGCACCGGTGCACTGATCTCCCGCAAGAACCAGGATCTGGTGATCTGGGCTCTGGCCAGCCTTCCAGACGCCGTGCTGATGCTCGCTGGCAGGGGCGAGGCGGAGCAGAGATACCGGTCGCTGGCCAGCGAACTGGGTGTTGCCGAACGGGTGCGCTTTCTTGGCAGCGTAGCGCATGACGAGTTGGCGCAGCTGACGGCGGCTGCCGATATCGCCATTCTGGTGTCAAAATCGGAAGGCCTTGCCAATGCCTGGGTGGAGGCGCTGGCCTGCGGCACGCCGGTGATCATCAGCGAGGCCGGCGGGGCGCGGGAGCTGGTGACCAGCCCCGATGCCGGCCGGATCGTCGATCAGACGGTCGAAGCGATTGTGGAGGCGGCAAAAGCGGTTCTGGCCGATCCGCCCGAACAGGAGGCGGTGCGCTCGTCGGTCAGCCGGTTCAGCTGGAAGGCCAATGGCGACCAGTTGCTCGCCATATTGCGGCAAGCGGCCACCAAAAGCTAGGCCAGCGGCAGAAAGGCGCCGATGATCCAGCGCTCCTCGGCCCGCAGCACGCCCCAGGTCCGCGCCGCAGCCCGGCTGTCCATGACCTCAAGGCCCATGCCAGCTGCTTCCACTTCGCGCCGGAAGGCAGCGGGTGGTTGCAGCATCGACGGGCCGCTGCCCAACAGCAGAAACTCAGGCGGCGGGGACAGGTTGAGGCTGGACAATATCCCGGCCAGATTCAGCCGGTCGAGGCCGGCAGCATCCCATCCGACAGCCTGTTCCGGCGAGATCAGCAGGCCCTGTTCAAACCGCTGGTCACCGATCTTGTAACCCTGCGGCGTGAAGCCGGTGATCACCGGGCCGGTAAATTCGACATCCTTGCGCAGTTCTACCAAGGGTCAGCCAATCTGTTCCGGCCCGCCCATTTTTTCCGCCTGGTCGTTCGCAGATTCCGCCGGGACAAATGTATCGGGACCGACCTTTAGCCAGATCAGGATGGGCGCCGCCATATAGACCGAGCTGTAGGTACCGACAAACACGCCGAAGAACATCGCCACCGAGAAGCCGAAGATCACGTCCGGACCCCAGAGGATCAGGCCGCCCAGCGCGATCAGCATGGTCAGACTGGTCATCACCGTCCGCGCCAGCGTCTCGTTGACCGACATATCCAGCAGGGCAATGATGTCCATCTTGCGATATTTCTTCAGATTTTCCCGAACCCGGTCGAACACCACAATCGTGTCGTTGAGCGAATAGCCAATGATCGTCAGCAGTGCCGCGACGATATTGAGATTGAACTCCATCTGGGTGAGCGCGAACAGCCCGAAGGTCAGCGCGACATCGTGGACCAGGGCAAACAGGGAGCCGATCCCGAACTGCCACTCAAAGCGGACCCAGATATAGATGGAAATCGCGATCATCGCGAACAGCAGCGAATAGGCACCGGTTTCGAACAGTTCCGCAGAGACCTTGCCCGACACCGATTCCACGCCGTCGATACGGACATCGGGATGATCGGCCCTGATCGTCGAGACGATCTTTTCGGTCATTTCATTGGCAGCTTCGGGGCGCGATTCCGCATCGGCAGGCAGCCGCATCCGGATCGAGACCTCGTTGGCATCGCCAAACCGCTGGATCGTCGCTTCGCCATAGCCGAGAGCGCCAATATCGTCGCGCAGCTCTGAGATGGGAGCCGTCTCGGTTTCCGTGAAGGTCGCCTGGATCATCTGGCCGCCGATGAAATCGACGCCGAAGTTCAGACCCTTGGCCGCGACCAGTCCGATCGAGGCAATGATCGTCAATATGCTGAACGCCATGGCGACATTGCGCCATTTCAGGAAGCCGATATTGGTATCGTCCGGAACGAGTTTCAAAAGTCTCATATTACCAACTCCTGCGGACGGGCCCGGCGGACCCAGAGCGCCACAAACATGCGGGTTACGACCACAGCGGTGAAGACGGACGAGGCGATGCCGATCATCAGCACGACCGCAAAGCCCTTGACCGGACCGGACCCGAACATGAACAGCAAGACACCGGCAATGATATTGGTAACATTGGCATCCATGATCGCGCGCGACGCTTCCTTATAGCCCACTTCGATAGACTGAATCACGCGCCGCCCTCGCCGTCGCTCCTCGCGTATTCGCTCGTTGATCAGCACATTGGCATCAACCGCCGATCCGACGGTGAGAACAAAGCCGGCAATACCCGGCAGCGTCAATGTGGCGTTGAACATTGCCATGACCCCGACGATGATGAACAGGTTCAGAGCCAGCGCGATATTGGCATAGACCCCGAAGCGGCCATAGGTCACGACCATGAAGGTCAGGACGGCAACGGTAGCGATGACAGCGGCAATGATGCCCTTGTCGATCGAATCCTTGCCAAGGTCGGGGCCGACGGTCCGTTCCTCAACGATTTTCAGATCCACCGGCAGCGCACCCGACCGCAAGGCAATCGCCAGCTGGTTTGCGCTTTCGGTCGTGAAATTGCCGGAAATCTGGGCCGAGCCACCCAGAATCGGCTCGTTGATATTGGGCGCGGACAGCACCTGGCCATCGAGGATGATGGCAAAGGGCCGACCGACATTATTCTGGGTCAGGCGGGCAAATTTGGAGCCCCCATCGCTGTCAAAGGTGATATTGACCACCGGGGCATTGGTCTGCTGGTCGAAGCTTTGTCCGGCGTCGGTCAGCTTGTCGCCGCTGATCCCGCCGAGCCGCTTGACCGCGATATTCGGAATGCCGGACGGGTTGTCGGGATAGGGGAATATCTGGCTGCCGACCGGTGCCCGGCCTGAGGCGACCATATTGGGGTCGGCTTCAAAATCGACCAGCTTGAATTCCAGCTTCGCGGTCTGGCCCAGCAGGGCTTTCAGGGCTTCGGGATCGTCGAGACCCGGTACCTGCACCACAATCCGGTTGTCGCCCTGGCGAATGATGGTCGGTTCGCGGGTACCCATTTCATCGATCCGGCGACGGATCACGTCGGTTGCCGTTTCCATGGCATTTTCTACGGCGTTGTTGATGCCCGCTTCCGTTGGAGTCAGGACAAAGCGCGTATCGTCGCGAACTTCGATATTCCAGTCGCGCTGGCCGGTCAGACCGGCCCCGCTGGTCAGCGGGACGATCGCGTCGCGCGCCGCATCAACCTGGGTGCTGTCGCGGACCATGAAGCTGAGCACGCCGTTCTTGCGGGAAATATCGCCGATGCCGATGCGCGGCGTGGCGCGGCGCATTTCCGCGCGGACCGATTCTTCCATCGTCTGCAACCGGGCCGTCGCGACATCCGCGGGATCGGCTTCAAGCAGGATATGGCTGCCGCCCTGAAGATCGAGCCCGAGATTGATCGTTTCACTGGGCAGAAAGCTCGGCCAATATTTCAGGCCGTTCGCTCCAAGCAGGCTGGGAATGGACATTAGCACGCCAAAGGCCAGCAGCAGGGAAATGGAAATGACTTTCCAGCGCGGGAAATCGAGCATTGAATTTAACTTTCTATATCACCGCGTTCAGTCGTTGGCCGGTTTGGCTCCGCCGCGTGGCATGACATCGGAAAGGGTAGCCTTGACCGCTTTCACCCGGACGCCACTGGCGATTTCGATCTCGACAAATTCGTCGTCGACCTTGACCGCCTTGCCGACCAGTCCGCCACCGGTGACGACCTCGTCATTCTTCTTGACCGATCCGACCTTCGCCTGATGTTCCTTCATCTTCTTTTGCTGCGGACGGATCAGCAGGAAGTAGAAAACGGCAAAAATCAGCACCAGCGGCATGATTGAAATCAGAAAGCCGCCAGCGCCGCCGGAGCCTGCTGCTGCGGATAATATGGAAATACTTGTCATGAGTTCGTCCCGATAATTGCAAATTTTTATGTGTGGTGGCCGGAGCCGTGTTTCAAGCCCTCAAGCCGCCAACCCCGATGTTGCGCGCGCCTATCACGCACACAGCAAAGGCGCAACGAAATCCGTATTCTGGAAAGGTTGGAAGCATGTTGCAAACGACTTGCCAATCTCCATCGACCTCCATATATGCGCAACCTCGGTCGGGACGTAGCGCAGCCTGGTAGCGCATCACACTGGGGGTGTGGGGGTCGGAGGTTCGAATCCTCTCGTCCCGACCAATTCTTGAAAGACTTAGCCACCCAGCCCAAACCAGGAATCTGGTTTAGTCCGGGATTTTTTGCAAGTTTTTTAGACGTTATGCAATTTCTTCCAGCTTCTGCAGTTCCGAGTGCCTTCCAATTCCAAGGCAGGCGGCAACTGATCCTTGCCCGCAAGCCTGTTGGCAAGCGCCAGACCGGCTTTCCTTCATGGTTGAGCAATGGTGCGCAACGCTGTCTCCATATTGATCACTCAATATCTTCAGCAATGTCGGCTTGCTGAGCGCCTGCTTGCTTGTCCTCTGAGGAGTATCAAAACCGGACGTTCTGGTAGAATCGCATCTTACCAGCAGCCGCTTCTCTGGTTTCGGACCCGGGTCTTTCGGGTCTGGTATTTTTACGCAGATTTTACACCCCACCGGTCAATCCACCCGCGATTATTAACAGCCAAAGCTGACATCGATGGCGCTCGCTTGAAAGGAGCTGCCATGACCATGCAATATATTCTTGCCGGGCTTACTGCGCTTGGCTTACTCGCCTATCTGACCGCCGTGCTGATCCGGCCGGAGCGTTTCTGATGCAGGCGCAGTCGATGTTCGACAGGGCGCTGCTGGGACCGGCGATGCGCGACGCGGTGGTCAAGCTGGATCCGCGCCAGCTGGTTCGCAATCCCGTGATGTTCACTACTGCGGTCATTGCCACGCTCGCCACCCTGCTGGTGCTGGGCAACATGGTGACGGGCGCCGGCGATCTGCTGTTCCAAGGGCAGCTCGTGTTCTGGCTCTGGCTCACCGTGCTGTTTGGCAATTTCGCCGAGGCACTGGCCGAGGGGCGCGGCAAGGCGCAGGCGCAGAGTCTGCGGGCCACCAAGGATCAGCTGGTCGCAATGCGATTGGAAAAAAATGGCGAGGCTGAGGAAATTCCCGCCACACAGCTCAGGCAGGGCGATATTGTCCTTGTCTCGACGGGCAGGACAATCCCGGCCGATGGCGAAGTGATCAGCGGGGTGGCATCGGTCAACGAAGCCGCGATTACCGGCGAAAGCGCTCCGGTGATCCGCGAGGCCGGTGGTGACCGTTCCGCCGTGACAGCAGGGACTACCGTCATCTCCGATGCAATCGAGGTCCGCGTGACCGCCGAACCGGGGAGCGGCTTCCTCGACCGGATGATTGCCCTGGTCGAAGGCGCAAGCCGGCAGAAAACGCCCAACGAGATCGCGCTGACGATATTGCTTACCGGCCTCACGCTGATCTTCCTGGTGGCGGTGGGCACGCTTCCCGCCTTTGCCGCCTTTGCCGGAGGCACCATCGCATTGCCGGTGCTGATAGCGCTGTTCGTTGCTCTCATCCCCACCACCATTTCGGCGCTCTTGTCGGCCATCGGCATTGCCGGCATGGACCGGCTGATTCGCTTCAACATATTGGCCAAATCCGGCCGCGCAGTGGAAGCGGCAGGCGATATCGGCACGCTGCTGCTCGACAAGACCGGCACCATCACCATCGGTGACCGGCAGGCGAGCGAATTCGTTGCCGTGCCGGGCGTGGCCGAGTCCGATCTGGTGGCAGCCGCGCGGCTCTCGAGCCTTGCAGACGGCACACCGGAAGGCCGCTCGATCGTGGCGCTTGCCGGCAGCGGCGATCCCTTGCCGTCCGAGGCTGAGCCGATCGCCTTCTCCGCCCAGACCCGGGTCAGCGGAATCGACCTGCCCGGTCGCTCGATCCGCAAGGGAGCCGTGGATGCGGTGCTCAGGCTGGGCGACTTTCCCGAGGAAGCCGTGCTGTCGCTCAGAAAGATTACCGACCGCATCGCCCAGGCAGGCGGAACCCCGCTGGCGGTGGTCGAGAACGGGCGCCTGCTCGGCGCGGTCCACCTGAAGGACGTGATCAAGGGGGGTATCCGCGACCGCTTTTCCGAACTGCGCCGCATGGGCATCAGGACGGTGATGATCACCGGTGACAATCCGCTGACCGCCGCGGCCATCGCGGCCGAAGCCGGGGTCGACGATTTTCTCGCCGAAGCAGCACCCGAGCAGAAGCTCGAATATATCTGCAAGGAACAAGCCAAGGGCAAGCTGGTCGCGATGTGCGGCGATGGCACGAACGACGCCCCTGCCCTAGCCCAGTCCGATGTCGGCATGGCGATGAACACCGGTACCCAGGCGGCGCGCGAAGCGGGCAATATGGTCGATCTCGACAGCGACCCGACCAAGCTGATCGAGGTGGTCGGCATCGGCAAGCAGCTGCTGATGACCCGCGGCGCGCTGACGACCTTCTCGATCGCCAATGATATCGCCAAATATTTCGCGATTCTGCCGGCGATCTTCGTTGTGCTCTATCCCGCGCTCGGCGCGCTGAACCTGATGGGGCTGGCCAGCCCGTCCAGCGCGATCCTGTCGGCGATCATCTTCAACGCGCTGATCATTCCCCTGCTGGTGCCGCTGGCGCTGAAGGGGGTGAAATATCGCCCGATGCCGGCGGCCAGCCAGTTGCTGCGCAACCTGGCACTCTACGGCGCGGGCGGCGTGGTTGCTCCCTTCATCGGCATCAAACTCATCGACATGGCCGTGGCCGGCCTCGGCCTCGCCTGAGCGGAAAGGAATAGAAATGCTCCCAGCCATATTCACCATAATCCTGATCCTGGGCGGTGGCGCGCTGCTGTCCTGGCCACTCGGCAAATATATGGCCGCGCTGTTTTCTGGACGCTTCGCCAGGGTCGACAGCCTGTTTGCCCGCACTGTCGGCGGTGCGCCCGAGCAGGACTGGAAACAATATTCGATCGCGCTGCTGGCCTTCAACCTGCTGATGTTCAGCTTTGTCTTTCTGCTGCTGGCCACGCAGCATCTGCTGCCGCTCAATCCGGACAGACAGGGTGCCGCCTCGCTCGACCTCGTGTTCAACACCGCGGCGTCCTTTACCACCAATACCAATCTCCAGCATTATTCGGGAGAAAGCACCTGGAGCTATCTGGCGCAGCTTGGCGGGCTGATGTGGCTGCAATTTGTATCCGCCGCAACCGGCATCGCGGCGCTGGTCGCTCTCGCGCGCGGGATTGGCGGCCAGGCGAGCATGGGCAATTTCTTCCTCGACCTGCAACGCGCAGCGATAGGAGTGCTCTTGCCGCTGGCGGTCATCGTTGGCGGTTTCATTGCCCTGCGCGGCGTGCCGATGACCTTTGACGGCGCGGGGAGCACCACCTCTCTGGAAGGCGTGGCGCAGACGATCGCCCGCGGGCCGGCCGCCGCCTTTGTTGCGATCAAGCAGCTGGGCACCAACGGTGGCGGCTTTTTCGGCCCCAATTCCACCCACCCGCTGGAGAATGCCGATTTCTGGGCCAATTGTCTGGAGATGGTTGCGATCATCCTCATTCCGATGGCCTGCGTCTGGATGTTCGGCCATATCATCGGCCGGATGAAACATGCCGGGGTGATATTCGGCGTGATGCTGCTGTTCCTGCTGGTCAAGATCGGCGGCTCGGTTGCCCTTGAAAGCGCTCCGACCCAGGCTTTCGCCAGCCTGCCGGTAATGCAGGATGTCGGCAATCTCGAGGGCAAGGAGCTGCGCCTGGGGGCCACCACCGGGCCGTTCTGGGCGGTGCTCACCACCGCGACCAGCAACGGGTCGGTCGGGGCGATGCACGACAGCCTCAATCCGCTGACCGGGCTGATGCCGATGGCGGGAATGTGGCTCAACGCAACCTTTGGCGGGGCCGGCGTCGGCATGATCAACATGTTCCTCTATATCGTGGTCGCGGTGTTCATCGCCGGGATGATGGTCGGACGCACGCCCGAATATCTGGGACACAAGGTCGAGGGCAACGAGATGCGCCTGGCGGTGCTGGCGCTGTTCAGCCATGCCTTCCTGATCCTGGGAGGGACCGCGCTGTTCGCCGCCACCGCTTGGGGACAGGATGTGCTGGGCAATGTCGGTGCACATGGTTTTTCGGAGATACTCTACGAGTTCAGCTCGGCGGGCGCGAACAACGGTTCCGGCTTCGAGGGACTTGGCGACAATACGGTGCCGTGGAATATCGCCACGGGACTGGTGATGCTGATCGGCCGCTATCTGCCGATCATCGTGCCGCTGGCCATCGTCGGTTCGCTGATGGCGAAGACGCGCAGCGCCGAAAACGCCGGTACGCTCAGCGTCGAAGGCGGCACTTTTGGGACCATGCTGGTGATCACCATCCTGATCTTTGGCGCCCTGACCTTCTTCCCCGCCGCGGCGCTCGGCCCGATCGCAGAGCATGTGACATTGATGGGCTGAATCCCACATATCGTGAAAGGATCATATCCGATGAACTATCTTCTTCCCTCTATCCGGCTGTGGCTGATCACGCTGCTGGTCTGCGTTGTCGGTTATGCCGCGCTGCTGTTCGGCTTTGCGCAGACCGTGACCCCGTTTCGTGCGAACGGGTCGATCATCGAGGTGGGTGGGCGCACGGTGGGCAGCGAACTGGTCGCCCAGAAATTCACCGCCGCCCGCTATTTCTGGCCGCGTCCGTCGGCGGTCGATTATGATGGCATGGGTGCGGGCGGCAGCAATCTCTCTCCGACCAGCGAGGACCTGGCGGCCCGGGCCGCCGAGACCGTCGCTCGCTATGGTGCGACCGCTGGCAATCCGGTGCCCGCCGATCTGGTGGCTGCCTCTGGCGGCGGACTGGACCCGCATATCTCGCTGGCAGGCGCGCTCTACCAGGTGGACCGCGTGGCGATGGCGCGGAATATGGACAGCGCATCGGTCCGCGATCTCGTTCGGGAGACGGCCTTTTCGCCGGGCTGGATTTTTGCACCTGAACCCATTGTAAACGTGCTGCAACTTAATCTGGCGCTGGACCGTCGAGGCGAATAATAGGATTTGCACCATGACCGATCCCGCGCCCGAGACCGATGCAGAACGCTTTCTGCGGCTTGCCCATCGGGAGCAGCGGGGCCGGTTGACCGCCTATCTCGGAGCCGCACCCGGCGTCGGCAAGACCTACCGGATGCTGCAGGATGCCGGGCGGCGGCAGGCAGAGGGCACGGATGTTGTTGTCGGGATAGCGGAAACCCATGGTCGCAGCGACACCGCACAATTGCTCGAGCCGCTCGAGGCGCTACCCCGCCATGTCGTGCTTCATCAGGGTCACAGTCTCGAAGAATTTGACATTGACGCGGCGCTGGCGCGCAATCCCGACCTGATACTGGTCGACGAGCTTGCTCACAGCAACGCTCCTGGATGCCGCCATCCCAAGCGCTGGCAGGATGTCGAGGAATTGCTGGATGCGGGCATCGACGTTGCGACGACGGTCAATATCCAGCATATCGAGAGCCTGAACGACGTCGTTGCAGGCTTCACCCATGTCCGGGTGCGGGAAACGGTTCCGGACCGGGTGCTGGACGAGGCCGAGCTGATTGTCGTCGACCTGCCGCCCGAAGCCCTGATCGAGCGGCTCGAGGCTGGCAAGGTCTATCTGCCCGACACCGCGGGGCGAGCGTTGTCGAATTTCTTCACGCCGAACAAACTGGCGGCCCTGCGCGAACTGGCCCTGCGCTTTGCGGCGCGAAGCGTGGATCGCCGCCTGTCCGACCAGCTCCAGACGAGCGGCGAGAAGGGTGACTTCGTATCGGGCGAGCGGCTGCTGGTCGCGGTCAGCGCCGGCAAGGGTGGTGCCCAAGTCGTCCGCCATGCCAAGCGGATGGCTGACATATATTATGCGCCCTGGACCGCGGTGGTCATCGAAAGCGGCAGCGCGCGGGCCGTGCGGGGCGCACAGCGCGACCAGCTGGCCGACAATCTTGCCCTCGCCGCCTCGCTTGGCGCGTCGCTGATGACTATTGCTGCAGATGATGTCGGGCCGGCGCTGATCCAGCAGGCCCGGGAATTGCGCGCTACCCAGATCGTGATCGGCAAAAGCCGTCGCAGCCGCTGGTTCGAATGGCGCCATGGTTCCATCGCACAGGATGTCATTCGCCATGCCAAGGGAATAGCGGTGCAGGTGGTGCCGCTGGAGGAGGGAGACGAAAAACCGCCCCGATCCGACAATGCCTATTCGCAGCGCGACAATGTGATTGCCTTTCTCGGGGTCGCGGCGACCGTTGCGCTGATCCATCTGATATTGCCCTGGATTGCCTTCGGGGCGATCGATCTGCTGCTGTTGCTGCCCGTGATCGCTGCCTCGACCCTCATTCGCACGCGCGCTGGTCTCTGGGCATCGGTCTGGGCAGCGCTGTCCTACAATTTCTTCTTCATCGAGCCCCTGCATACCTTCGCGATCAAAAGTCCGGCGGATGTGGTGACCTTTGTCGTGCTGGCGCTGGTTGCCAGCGTGATCGGCGCGCTCGCCGGAAAGGTTCGGCGCCAGGCGGAGACCAGCGCCGGGGTTGCGAGGCTCAACGCCTCGCTCGCTCGCTTTGCCGGGCTGATGGGCGGCATATCGGACAAGGACGAAACCGCACGGGTCGCCTGCAGGGAGATCGGCATGCTGCTCGATGTCGAAGCGGTGATCGTTTCTCTCGAGGACGATCAGATCGTGGTGCGCGGTAATGACAAGTCCGTCCGCCTGGATATCGTCGACGAGGCAGCCGCGCGCTGGACGCTCGAGCGGGGAGAGCCGACCGGCCGTGACACCGGCACGCTCAACGCCTCGGACTGGCAGTTCCATCCGCTCAAGACATCGCTCGGCACCATGGGGGCGCTCGGTATTGCCAGGGCATCGCAACAGCGGATAATCCGGCCCGATGACGCGACGCTGCTGGCCTCGCTGGTCGACCAGACCGCGCTGGCGCACGAGCGGCTGGTGCTCGAGGCACAGGCGCGCCAAGTCGGAACGCTGCGCGAGCGCGACCGGCTGCGCGGGGCGCTGCTGGGAAGCATCGCGCATGACCTGCGCACCCCGCTCACGGCCGTGATCGCTGCCGCCGAGGCGATCCCCGCCGAGGGCAGCTTTGCCGAAGAAGTGCGGATCGCGCGGACCGAATCGCGGAGGCTCCAGCGGTTTCTCAATGACCTTCTCGAGGCATCGCGGATCGAACATGGAACGATCGAGCCCAAATGGGAGAGTATCGAGCTGGCCGACATCATCACCGCCGTGCTGCACGATCTGCGTCAGGACCGGCCCGGCGCACGGGTCGTCACCCGGATCGATCCCGACTGCCCGTTCGTTTCCAGCGACCCCCTGCTGCTGCGCCATATATTGATCAACCTGATCGACAATGCGCTCAAGTTCTCGCCTGCCGGTTCCCCGGTCGAGGTCGAACTGGTCGCGCGCGCCGATACGGCCCTGTACCGGATACTGGATCGCGGCCCGGGGTTGCCCGCCGACAGCCAGATATTGTTCGATCGGTTCGAGCGGCTGGAGGGCAGCGATCGTGTCGGTGGCTCCGGCCTGGGCCTGTGGATCGCGAAAAATTTCACCGAGGCGGTCGGCGGGACGATCAGCGCCGGAAATCGTGAAGGCGGCGGCGCGATATTCGAGGTCGCGCTGCCGGTTGCCATGGCAAAAGGAATGGCAAGTCATGCGTAAGGATGTTCTGATCGTCGATGACGAGCCCGCCATTCGCCGCCTGCTGGTCGGTGCCCTCGATCGCACCGGTCTGAGTCATGAGGAAGCGGCGACGGCCGCTGCCGCTCTGCGCATTGCCGGCGGCGCGCAGCCGCCGCATGTGATATTGCTCGACCTTGGCCTGCCGGACCGCGATGGCCTGGAAATCGTGCCACAGCTCGCTGCCCTTGGGCTTGCGGTGATCGTGCTGACCGCGCGCGATGCGACGACCGAGAAAGTGGCGGCGCTTGATCTCGGGGCGGACGATTTTGTCACCAAGCCCTTCGACAGCGAGGAACTGCTGGCGCGCGTCCGGTCAGCCATCCGGCGGCGGACGGGCCATGCCGTCGACGCCACACGCCGCGCATTCCTGGACGGCACGATTGACCGTGAAACGCACCGGGTGATCATTCGGGACCAGCTGACCGACCTGACGCCCAGGGAATTCGATCTGCTGTGGACGCTGGCAGAAAAACCCGGCCGCGTGATGACCCATGTCAGCCTACTGGAATCGATATGGGGTCCCGCGCACCGTGATGATCTCGAATATCTGCGCGTTGCTGTCCGGTCGTTGCGCAAGAAGATAGAAGCCGATCCTGCACGCCCGGCTCTGGTCATAAACGAACCGGGGGTGGGCTACCGGCTTGCGCCGGAAACGCGATAGTCGATTATAACGACGCGGGAAACGACGCGGAAAAGACCGCAACCTTGAAATCTCTCGTCAACGCCGCGGAAATGGCCAGCCTGTTCCGCGCCGCTAATATGACCTACATTGCGTGATACAGTAGGAGATGGGACAGAAATGTGCGTCCGCTGCGATAAATCATCGATTGCAAGAAAAGACCAACCTCTTGGGCTTCTGCCGTTCGTGGTTCACAGGCTGCTTTCCTGACGGTCCCATCCGCCGCCCAAGACGCGGAACAGATCGATCTGGCGCCGGGAAATTTCTCCGTCCTGATCGGCCAGCTCGGCGCGGGCTTCTGCCAAGGTCCGCTCGGAGTCGAGCAACTCCAGGGAGTTCACTATGCCTTCGCGTTGACGCGCGCGGGTGATAGCCGCGGCGCGGCTGGCGGCAGCCTTTGCGGCTTGCAGGGCTTGCCGCCGATCCAGCGCGCGGGCGTAATAGGTCAGCGCCGTTTCCGTATCCTGAAGCGCGCGCAGCACTGTATTATCGAAGGCGGCGAGCGATTCCTGGGTAGCGGCCTCCGCCGCAGCGATACGCGCGCGTGCGGGTTCCTGGTTCGGGAAAGCCCAGTTTATCAGCGGGCCGAGCAGGAAACGCAGCGCCCCGCCGTCGAAAAGATCGCCGATATTGGGCCCGCTCGCGCCCAGCGATCCGCCGAACGTAATGCGCGGGTACAGGTCCGCTGTCGCGACGCCGATCCGCGCTGTGTTGGCGGCGAGGCGCTGTTCTGCCGCCTGTACGTCGGGGCGACGGGCAAGCAGGTCGCGGCCGTCGCCAACCGGCAGCGGCACGGAAATTTCGAGCGCCACACTGCGTTCGCCGGCGATTGACGGAAGCTCGGCTGGCGCTTTCCCGGTCAGCGTCGCCAGCGCAAATAATGCGGCGCGCCGCTCCGCCTCTATTGCCGGAATCTGGGACGCCCGTTGCTCCCTTAAGGTTTCGATCCTGGCGACGGCCAGCCCGTTTTCCATCCCTGCGTCATGGCGTTTGCGGGTCAGCGCCAGCGACCGGTCGAGCAGCGCGACAATGTCGCGCGCGACCTGCAACCGGGCGGCCGCAGAGGCCGCGTCGGCATAGGCGCGGGTGGTATCGGCGACCGCGATCACCCGTATGGCATCGGCGTCCGCTGTCGTGGCGGCGAGGTCGAGTCGAGCCGCTTCGATACCGCCGGACACCCGGCCAAAGAAATCCACCTCATAGCCGATTTCGACACCGGCATCGAAAGCCCAATCCTCGCGCCTGGCACCGGCCGGGACCGAACTTTCCGGAAGCCGCGCATAATTTGCGCCCCCAGCGATGGCGGTTTGCGGCAGGCGATCGACCCGCGCGCCGCGCAAACCAGCACGGGCACGGGCTATCCTGGCAACCGCCTGGCGGATATCGGTATTGGCACGCAGCGTGTCCTCGACGAGACCGTCGAGCACCGGGTCGTTATAAAGACGCCACCATTCGGTGGGCAGCGGTGTCGGCGACACGGCTTGCGCTTCTGCAGAAATATAGGGGCCGGTCGCCGCAGGGGGGAGAGAGGGAACGACGAAATCCGGCCCCGCCGCGCAAGCCGACAGGGCGAGCGCGGAAAGGATTGTGAGTGCGAGATTTTTTTTGACCATGGGAAAACCTATTCGGCAGGAAGCGCAGCGGGGGCAGCGCGGTTATGGGGAGAGTCCGGCTTGCGGCGCATACCGGCGAGCCGGTCGCCGAGCGAACGGCAGACGACATAGAAGGTCGGGGTGAAGACCAGACCGAAACCGGTCACACCCAGCATTCCGAAACAGACGGTCGTCCCCAATGCCTGCCGCAGTTCCGCGCCGGCGCCGGTTGCTATCACCAGCGGAACCGACCCGAGAATGAAGGCAAAACTGGTCATCAGGATCGGCCGCAAGCGGTTGGTGGCCGCCTGGACTGCCGCCTCGACCGTGCTCAGCCCCTGTTCCAGCTCGCCCTGCCGGGCAAATTCGACGATCAGGATCGCATTCTTCGCCGACAGCGCGATGAGCACCACCAGCCCGATCTGAGTCAGCACGCTGTTGTCCATGCCGCGCAAATTGACACCGGCCATGGCTGCAAGCAGGCACATCGGCACGATCAATATGATCGAAAGCGGCAGGACCAGGCTTTCATATTGCGCAGCGAGCACCAGAAATACCAGCAGCACCGCCAGCGAAAAGACCAGTATCGCGGTATTGCCGGCATATTTCTGCTGATAGGCAATGCCGGTCCACTCGAAATCAAATCCCGAGGCAAGCTGGTCGCCTGCCACTTTTTCCATCGTGCGCAGCGTCTGGCCGGTGGAATAGCCCGGCGCCGTATCCCCGTCCACGGCTACCGCCGGGGCGAGATTGTAGCGCGTCACCCGATAGGGACCGGTCGTGTCGCTGAGCGTGGCCACCGATCCGATCGGGACCATCGCCCCATTGTCGGATCTGGTTTGCAGATTGGCGATATCGGCAGGGCTCGAGCGATGGTCAGCATCGGCCTGGGCGGTCACACGATAGGTCCGTCCGAGCAGATTGAAATCATTGATAAAAGTCGATCCGAGATAGGTCTGCAGCGCTTCAAAGATGCGGCCCGGGGGTACGCCCAGAATTTGCGCCTTGGCCCGGTCGATATCGGCGTGAATACGCGGTGTCTGGGTTTCGAAAAACGTATAGACCCCGGCAAGACCTTCGGCCTTGTTGGCCTCGGCGATGATCGCATTGGCCTGTTTTTCGAGAGCACGATAGCCCTGCCCGTTTCGGTCCTGCACCATCATGCTGAAGCCCCCGGCGGAGCCGATACCCTGCAGGACCGGCGGTTTGACGATCATCAGCCTGGCATTGGTAACGTCAGCGGTCTGCGCCTGTGCCTTGGCGATCAGCGAATCGAGCGTCTGCCCCTTTGCTGCTCGCTCGTCAAAATCGTCGAGCACCCAGTAAGCGGCGGCCGAATTGGCGGCGCGCGTCTGCGACGGGCCGTCAAATCCGGAAAACATCACGGCCCCTTCGATCCCGTCCACTCTGGAAATCCGTTCATACACTTCCTTCAGCACCACATCGGTGCGGGTCGTGGAGGAACCGGGCGGAAGCTGGATGACGCTGAGAAAATAGCCCTGATCCTGCGCCGGAATGAAGCCGGTCGGGGTCCAGGCCAAGGCGCCGATGGTCAGGGCAATCAGCACGCCGTAGGCGGCCATCATCCGGCGCGGCATGGCAATAAGCCGCGCAGTCCAGCGGCCGTAGCTGGTCGAAAAGCGATCGAAGGCGCGGTTGAACCTGTTTCCGGCCGTCTCCACCCAGCGGCGGAAGCGCGGAGCATCGGCAGGCAGTGGTTGCTGATGCCGCAGCAGGAGAACGGCTAGCGCAGGCGAGAGGGTCAGCGACAGCACCAGCGAAATGATGGTCGCGGCAGAAATGGTGACCGCGAACTGCTGGTAGAAAGCGCCCGACAGCCCGCCAATTAACAGGGTCGGCACGAACACGGCGCACAGGACCAGAACGATCGCTATCAGCGCGGTGCCGACTTCGTCCATCGAGAAGCGAGCGGCTTCCAAGGGCGTCATGCCCTTTTCCAGATTGCGTTCGACATTTTCGACCACGACGATCGCATCATCCACCACAATCCCGATCGCCAGCACCAGCCCGAACAGCGAGAGATTGTTGAGCGAATAGCCGAGCATCTGCAGCACCGAGAAGGTACCGATCAGCGAAACCGGGATTGCAAGCACGGGAATGATCGCCGCCCGCCATTTTTGCAGGAAAACGATGATCACCAGAACGACGAGCAATATGGCCTCGAACAAGGTATGGACGACGGCGTCGATGGATTCGCCGATGAATTCGGTCGGGTTGTAAACAATCCTGTATTCTAGACCGGGAGGGAAATCCCGCGCCAGAGTATCCATTTCCGCCTGGACAGCATCCGCGCTGGCCAGCGCGTTCGATCCGGGCGTCTGGAACACCGGCATTACGACCGAAGCCTGGCCGGACAGATAGGCAGAGGTCTGATAATCATCCGCACCAATCTCGACCCGGGCCACATCGCCGACGCGGACCTGACGGCCGTCGGCATCGGTTCTTATCACGACCTGTTCGAACTGCGCCGGATCGGTAAAGCGACCCTGCGTTTCAACGCTCATCTGAAAGGCGTCGCCGTTGCTGGGGGGTATGCCGAGCGTACCGGCGGCCACCTGAACATTCTGCGCGCGCAGGGCGGCGATGATCTCGCCAGCCGTCAAACCATAGGCAGCCGCCCGGTCGGGATCGAGCCAGACGCGCATCGCAAGGTCCCGCGATCCGAACATCTGGACGTCGCTGACCCCCTCAATCCGGGTCAGCCGGTCCTTGATCCGGGTCTGGGCATAGTTGGAAATATATTCGCGATCGAGCGAGTTGTCGGGACTGATCAGGTTGATCACGAGAAGAAAGTCGGGCGTGGTTTTGCGGGTGACGATACCGAGCCGCTGGACTTCTTCGGGCAAGCGGGGCGTCGCGATCGCGACCCGGTTCTGGACAAGCACCTGGGCAGCGTCGAGATCGGTGCCAGGCTTAAAGGTCACGGTTATCGTGACCCGCCCGTCGCCGGTCGACTGGCTGGAAAGATACAACATATCTTCCACCCCATTTATTTCCTGCTCGATCGGATTGGCGACGGTATCCGCCACGGTTTCCGCCGAGGCACCCGGATAGACGGCTGCCACCGTTACCGTCGGAGGCACGACTTCCGGATATTGGGACACCGGAAGGAAGCTATAAGAGATCGTCCCGATCAGCGTGATCAGGACAGCGATGACCACGGCAAAAATCGGCCGGTCAATGAAGAAACGGGAAAGACGCATATTGGTGACTCCGGACGCTAGAGCGATGGGTTGGAAAGCGTGGCCTGGCCCGCTGGCGAAGAGAGGGCCTGCCGTGAAGGGGCCTCTTTTTCAGGCGCGGCTATCCGCTGGTTGCGCGCTCTCACTTTGGTGCCGGGTATCGCCATTTGCGTGCCTTCGATGACAATCCTGTCGCTGGCTGTGACACCCTTGAGAATGACGCGCAGGCCGCCGACCAGAGCGCCGAGCTCGACTTGCTTGGCGACAACCTTTCCACCCTTGCCGACCACCAGCAGTATCTTGCGCGTCTGGTCGGTCTGCACCGCCGTGTCCGGGACGAGCAGCGCATCGATTTTCGCGCCGGTTTGCAGGCGCATGTTTCCGAACATTCCGGGCGTGAGAAACTGTTGCGGATTGTCGATGACGGCACGCGCCCGAATCGTACCAGACCGCGAATCCAGCGCATTGTCGGTGAAATCGAGCTTGCCGTGCCAGCCATATTCCGATTCATCCTGCAACCGGACATCGACCGGAGCGCCGCGGTCGAGCCCCTCGCGTTTGGCTTTCAGGAAAAGCGCTTCCGATCCGTCGAAGGTGAAGTGAATGGGATCCAGCGCATTGATCGTCGTCAACAGCGTGGCGCTGTCGCCATTGCCTCCGCCGACAAGATTGCCGGCATCGACGCGGCGGTCCGATATGCGGCCCGAGATAGGCGCCCGAACCGTGCTGAACTGGACGTCCAGGCTGCGGCTGCGCACCTGCGCCTGGGCAGAGGCCAGCGCGGCTTCGCCGGCCCGCACCTCCGCCACCAGCCGGTCTATTTCCGTTTTCGCGACAGCATCTTCCGAAATCAGCCGCTGCGCACGGGACAGATTGCTGCGCGCAAGATTGAGCGAGGCGCTGGCCGTTGCGACGCTCGCTTGCGCTTCCGCCAGCGCGGCGCGATAGGAGCGGGAGTCGAGTGTGAACAGAGGGGCACCCTGACGAACAAATTGACCGTCGGTAAAATGGATCGCTGTTATCTGACCCGATACGCGGGGGCGCACATCCACCGCCCGGCTGGCTTCGAACCGGCCGATAAATTCGTCCCACTGGGTGATCTGGCGCTGCAACGGGGCGGAAACGCCGACGACCGGCACCGGAGGAGCGGGGGCCGGCGCCTTGGCCGAACTCAGCAGCAGCCACGCAGCGACAACGATGATCAGAATGGCGACCATTGCCAACCAGCGTTTGCTGTTGCGCTTTTCGGAGCCAATATAGTCGGCGTTTTCCGGCTGATCCGGAGCAGCCTTGATCGAGTTGAACATGAACATGTGCGTGCCTCCTCGCCCCTTCGCAGGACGCGATTTATCGTTCTGAAAAGCAGGGCCTTTCAGTCAGAAAATGATGTTTCAAATTAGCTGATCGTTACGCCCCGGCTGGGTCGATGCGAACGGCTTCACCCTAGCCATCCTTCGCGTTCAACGAACGCGCAGGGATGGACAGAACTTCTGTACCGATAAGTATGTAATTTTCTGCTCAGGTCAAGTGCGAATTGTGTACCAGGCAGTATATTTTTTTGCGACGCAGCAAATCCAATGGATTCAGCGGGACGGCCACATCGCCAAAGTGGTCTCGGCGACCTGCTCCAACTCATGCCGGTTCGCGCCCGATCCGGCCTGTACCGACATGCCCTGCAATACGGTCATCAGATAGCGAGTGATGGTCTCGGCATCCATGGCCGTGGGAAAATCGCCTTCATCGATGGCCCGCTGCATGCGCGTCAGCAGCGCCTCGCTCGAAGATTGGGCACGCCGCTGTACATCATCGCTGATATCGGAGGTTCCGCCACGACAGTTGACCGACGCGATCACGCCCAGGCAGCCGGGGCAATCGCCGGTAATATTTTCAATCGAGCCATAAAGAAAACGTTCCGCAACGCCCTTTGCGGTCTCGGCTTCCAGAGCCTTGCCGACATAGGAGAGTTTTTCGGTTTCATAAAGGTCAAGCGCCTGCTTGAAAAGTTCTTCCTTGTTCCCAAAAGCGGCATACAGGCTGGGGCGGGTGATGCCCATGGCCCCAGTCAAATCGGAAATGGAAGCGCCTTCATATCCCTTGTCCCAGAAAACCTTAAGTGCAGCCGCAAGCGCTTGTTCAATTTCGAACTCGCGCGGTCGTCCTCTCGTTGCCAATTTTTCCATGATAGCTATCATATAATCTATCGACGTGGCTTAGCAAGCGTTCCGCTTAGCCGAGCAAGATTGGGAGCGCTCTTGGGATGCTCGTAACCTTGCAAATGATTGAAGCTCTGGCTGCCTCAAATATAGCTTACCATAGACACGACCTGGAAAGACGTCATCACCGCAGCTGCCCGACCAAGATTGGCTCCGCAACGCTTGAGACGGGTTCCGGCTGCGACGGTTGTTGGCGGAGATATATCAGGCAAACCGCTGCCGCTCGAGAAAGTCTCGCACGAGCTTTCGAACGCTTGCGGTTTGTCCAACCATCAGGTGCCCTCCCCTCGCCAGCACATGGAGTTCGGCACCGGGAATATGCTCCGCCGTGAAGCGCGCGCCCGGAAGCGTCTTGTACAGATCGTCTTCGGCGGAGATGATCAGGGTGGGAGCCGCGATTTTCTCGAGCGGCCATGGCCCTATCCTGGTCAGGCCATCCAGTTGGAGACCGCGGACTCGCCATGACAGAGGAAGGACGCTGTTCATTATTTCGGTAGCGCGAGCCTGTTCCACTGTCGATGCACGCGCCTCCACTTCCGGCGGCACCCCGAAAAAGCGCACGAGACTGGCGCGACTGACGCGCATGGCCAGCCAGAAAAGGAAATCCGCTGACGATTCGATGAGCCGCAGCACGGTCTGGCTGGGAACGCTGCCATCAGCGCCGACGGTCTGCGTCGGGTGATAGGTCCGCGGGACCAGCAGGATGAGCGCCTTGACGCGCTGCGGATGACGGAGGGCCATTTCGATCGCGCTGGGTGCACCAGCCGACACGCCAACGACAATGGCTTGCCCGACCTGGAGAGAATCAAGGAGAGCGGCGTGGGCGTCGGCCTGTGCTGCTGGCGAACTGTCTTCCGGAGCAGGCGTCTTCAAATAGCCGAAGCGGGAAGGCGCGACCACCCGATGCCCGGCCGCGAAATCCCTCGCGATCAAAAGCCCCTGATCATAACCGCCTCCGGCACCGTGAATGACGAGCATCGCTTCGCCTTCGCCGATGTCCGCATATTCGATCCTGCCTGCAGCCGTGTCGGCGACGGTGCTGCCACCGTCCACCCTATCCCGGATAGCACGCGCGTCATGCCGATAGCCGGCATAGACGAGCGCTCCTGCAGCGGAGGCAGCGGCAGCAAAGACACGAGTGAACCTGACCGGCATGACGAGTCTCCTTTGAGCATCGACGTGCTACACCGGCACCGCACAGGGTCATATAAGGATTAGTCCGGATAGGCCGCTACCCGGCCGCGTGTCGGGCCATGCCCTGGCCAAAGGGCCGGTACAGATCCTGCTGCGGCTCGGTGAACCATTGCGGCCCCGACTCCGTCATATAGAAATGATCCTCCAGCCGGATACCGAACCGGCCCGGCACCACGATCATCGGTTCGTTGGAGAAGCACATGCCCTCGGCAAGCGGGGTGCGGTCGCCCTTCACCAGATAGGGGCCTTCGTGGATATCGAGGCCGATGCCATGGCCGGTGCGGTGGGGAAGGCCCGGCAGATCATAGTCGGGACCAAGGCCGTGGCGGATCAGCACGTCGCGGGCGGCCTGGTCGACCGCTTCGCATGGCGTGCCGATGGCGGCGGCGTCGAAGGCAGCCTGCTGGGCCTGCTTTTCGATATGCCAGAGCTTCTCGGTCCCGCTGTCCAGTTTGGACAGGGCATAGGTGCGGGTGATATCGGAATTATAGCCGTCGATGGTGCAGCCGGTATCGATCAGGATCAGCTCGCCGTCCTGCAGCGTCGGGTCGCCAGGAACGCCGTGCGGATGCGAGGTCGCCTCGCCGAACTGGACCGCGCAGAAACTGTTGCCGCCATCGGCTCCGCCCGCGCGGTGCAGGCGATCGATTTCGGCAATTACTTCGCTGGCCTTCATGCCTGGCTTGATCCACTCGAAGATCGTCTGATGGACCGAGAGAGTGAGCTGCATCGCCGCGATCATCAGGTCGATTTCCTGCTGCGATTTGGTTGCGCGCAGCGGTGCGATGAGGGCAGCGGCAGAGTCGCTGGCAATCGGCTCGTCCAGCTGGCCCAGCGCGTCGACCAGCCGGGCAGCATGGCCATAGGAACATTCCGGGTCGATCGCGCATCGCTGGCAGCCCTGTTCGGTCAACAGGGATGCGACGAGCGTGAACGGGCTTTCATGCTCTTCCCAGAAGGCCATTTCGGAAGCCATCGGAAATTTGGCGCGGATCGCCGATTCCTCGAATTTCGGGCAGATGAAGGTGGTGCGGTCGGCGGTGATCAGGATGCTGACAAGGCGCTCGCTTTCATAAAAGGCCTCGCCAAAGAAATAGCGCATATTGCTGCCCGGGGTGATCAGTACGGCGTCAACCCTGCTTGCGGGCATGGCATGGCGCAAATCGTCCAGCCGCTGCTTCCGTTCGGCATTGCCGATCGAGGAGGGTCGCGATGGGGTGGTCATGATCTATTCTCCAGAATTTGAATGGACGCGGCGACGAGCTGGCCGGTCACGAACTAGCTGTGCGCACGATAGGTCGCAGCTTCCACCGCCGCCAGCACGCGCAGGGCGGCCTCGTCGCCGAAGGGCAGAAATTGCATCAGCAGCAGTCCGGCCAGATCGCTGGCCGAATCGATCCAGTAATAGCAATTGGGAAGGCCAGCCCAGGCGAGACTGCCGGCTGCCCGGCCGTCTGGTCCGGGTTCGGGGTTGATCAGAAAGCCGAGACCCCATCCGCAGTCCATGGCCGGGAACAGATCGTGGTTGCTGGCAAGCAGGGGAACCGTGCTTTCCATGCGCCCGGCCTTCATCTTACCGACCTGGTTCCGGGCCATGGTGGCAATAGTGTCGGCGCTGACGATCCGCTCGCCGTCCAGCGTGCCGCGGTTCAGGATCATCCGCAGGAACCGCATATAGTCCGCTGCCGTGGAATAGAGGCCGCCGCCGCCGGAGTGGAATTCAGCCGCATCGCCGCCGCCAATTTCGATCGGCAAGGGCACGAGAGCGTCATCCTGGCGGGAGAGCAGCGGAACCCTGAGCCCGATCTTGTCCGGAGCGACAGCAAAGCCGGTGTCGTGCATCGCCAGTGGCCCGAAGATATGGTCCGCCATATAGGCGCCAAGCGTCTGGCCGCTGGCGGACTCGACCGCAAGTCCGACCCAGTCGGAACTGACGCCATATAGCCAGTCCGTCCCCGGTTCGAACATCAGCGGTGCCGTGATGCTGGCTATGCTGGCGGGAACGACCCTGCCCTGGGCCCTCGCCATGTCGGCGCTGGTAAAGGCATAGCCGAGCCCGGACGTATGGGTGAGGAGATGGCGTAACGTGATCGGCTTGCTGGCGGGCTGCAGGATCGGCTTTCCGTCCGGATCAAAGCCGGTCAGCAGATCGGGCCGGGCCAGTTGCGGCAGTACCGGATCAATCGGTTCGTCGAGCGACAGCAGACCGCGTTCGACCAATTGCAGGGCGGCGACCGAGGTCACCGCTTTCGTCATCGAGGCTATCTGGAATATCGCGTCGAGCGCCATCGGCTTTCCTGTTGCAGGATCAGCGTGACCGGATGCAGCACAAGCCAGCACCGTCTCCGCATTGCCGACCATCGCCACTGCGCCGGCCACCGGCTGCTCGGCCAGCGCCTTATCCAGAGTTTTCTGCAAGTGCAGCGGCATGGTCTCGCTCACAACCGCTCGGCGTGCCAGCGCAAATGATCGGCCATGAAAGTCGAGATGAAATAATAGCTGTGGTCATAGCCTTCGCGCATATTCAGCGTAAGCGGGATTCCGGCTTTTTCACAGGCTTCTGCCAGCAGCTGCGGTTTCAGCTGTTCCTCCAGAAACTGGTCGCTGGTTCCCTGATCAACCAAAATATCGGTGACCCGCGCGCCATCCTCGATCAGGGCGCAGGTGTCATATTCCCGCCATGCTGATCGGTCGTTGCCGAGATAGCCGCCGAGCGCCTTTTCGCCCCAGGGGCACTGCAAGGGCGCAACGACCGGGGAGAAAGCGGAAACCGACTTGAACCGATCGGGATTGCGGAGCGCGATGGTCAGCGCGCCATGGCCGCCCATGCTGTGGCCGAATATGCCCTGCCGGTTCATATCGACCGGAAATTCGCTTGCAATCAGTTCGGGCAGTTCCTGCTCGATATAGGTCCGCATCCGGAAATGCCGCGACCATGGCTGTTCGGTGGCGTCGAGATAGAAGCCGGCGCCCTGCCCCATGTCATAGGCTTCATCATCGGGCACAGCTTCGCCGCGCGGCGAGGTGTCGGGCGCGACGATGATCAGACCCAGTTCGCTTGCGGCGCGGCGATATTCGCCTTTCTCCATGACATTGGCATGGGTGCAGGTCAGGCCGGAGAGATACCAGAGGACCGGCAGTTTCGCGCCTTCTTCATGGTCCGGCACGTAGACCGCGAAAGTCATGTCGGTGCCGGTTGCGCTCGACGCATGGGAATAGACGCCTTGCGTTCCGGCATGGCTCCGGTTGATCGAGACGGTCTCCATCAAAAGACCACGACGCTGCGGATGCTTTTGCCGGCGTGCATCAGGTCAAAGCCCTTGTTGATCTCTTCCAGCGTCAGCGTGTGAGTGATCATCGGGTCGATTTCGATCTTGCCATTGACATACCAGTCGACGATCTTCGGCACATCGGTGCGGCCGCGTGCGCCGCCAAAGGCAGTGCCCTTCCAGACCCGTCCGGTGACCAGCTGGAACGGCCGGGTCGATATTTCCTTGCCGGCCTCGGCGACGCCGATGATGATGCTTTCGCCCCAGCCGCGATGGCAGGATTCGAGCGCCTGACGCATCACGTTGGTGTTGCCGGTGCAGTCGAACGTATAGTCTGCGCCACCATCGGTCAGCTTGACCAGATGCTCGACGATATCGCCATCGATCTTGTTCGGATTGACGAAATGGGTCATGCCGAATTTCTTGCCCCATTCTTCCCGGTCGTCGTTGATGTCGACACCGATGATCTTGTCGGCGCCGACCATGCGCGCGCCCTGCAGCACATTGAGACCGATCCCGCCGAGGCCGAAGACGATGACATTGGCGCCGGGTTCGACCTTCGCCGTATTGACCACCGCGCCGACGCCGGTGGTGACGCCGCAGCCGATATAGCAACTGGTGTTGAACGGCGCGTCGGTGCGGATCTTGGCGACCGCGATTTCCGGCAGAACGATGAAATTGGAGAAGGTCGAGCAGCCCATATAATGGTAGATGGTCTCGCCCTTGTAGGACATGCGGCTGGTGCCGTCGGGCATCAGCCCCTGCCCCTGCGTCGAGCGGATCGCGGTGCACAGATTGGTCTTGCCGGACAGGCAGCTTTTGCACTGGCGGCATTCCGGCGTGTAGAGCGGGATGACATGGTCGTCGGGGGCGACCGAGGTCACGCCGGCTCCGACTTCGCGGACGATACCGGCGCCTTCGTGGCCGAGCACGCTCGGGAATTTGCCCTCGCTGTCGAGGCCGTCGAGCGTATAGGCGTCGGTATGACAGATGCCGGTCGCCATAAGCTCGATCAGCACTTCGCCTTCCTTTGGCCCTTCCAGATCCAGTTCGACAATCTCGAGCGGCTTCTTGGCTTCAAATGCTACGGCGGCGCGGGTCTTCATAATGCTGTTTTCCTTTTGTCGATCAATGATCCTGTGCCCATGGTATAGGGACGGCTACTCTCAAGATAAACGGCTTAATTGCGTGCAAATTCAATTTGGGTTTCGCAGCGAATGGCCTCAGTAAAATCCGCAGGTGCCTGCAATATCCGCATCCCAACCCCAAAAATGTCTGGCCAGACCAGTCCTTACATCGCATGTAACCCAGACTTTTTGCGTTGAGAGAATGAAAATGCCGACAGACCAGCAGATATTGACCTTGTCGTGTCCCGACCAACCGGGGCTCGTCGCCAGCGTGGCCAGAATATTGGCCGATAACGGCGGCAATATTGTCGATTCACAGCAGTTCAACGACAGCGAAACCGGCTATTTTTTCATGCGCGTGGTGTTTGAGCTGGCCGAGAGTGCCAAGACCGGCCCGGTCAGCGATGCGCTCGGCATTTTTGCCGCAGAAAAGCAGATGCGATGGAAATTGCGGCGGAGCGATGAGCGGCCAAAAGTGATGATCATGGTTTCCAAATTCGATCATTGCCTGAGCGATCTCCTCTATCGCCACCGGATCGGCGAGCTGCCGATGGATGTGGTCGGCATTATCTGCAACCATCCGCGCAAAGCGGTCGAAACCACGTTTATCGGCGATGTTCCGTTCCACTATCTGCCGATCACAAGGGACAGCAAGCCGCAGCAGGAAGCGCAGGTGAAGCAACTGATCACCGAAAGCGGCGCGGATCTCGTCGTGCTCGCGCGTTATATGCAAATCCTGTCGGATGATCTGGCCCAGTTTCTGGCTGGCCACTGCATCAACATTCATCACAGCTTTCTGCCCGGCTTCAAGGGCGCCAAGCCTTATCACCAGGCGCATGCGCGCGGCGTCAAGATGATCGGCGCGACCGCCCATTATGTGACCGCCGATCTCGACGAAGGCCCGATCATTCATCAGGACGTGGAAGCGATCAGTCATAGCGACACGCCCGAAGCCCTGATCAGCAAGGGACGCCATATCGAGCGCCGGGTGCTGGCGCAGGCGGTGCATTATCATCTGGCGGACCGGGTTTTTCTGAACGGCCACAAGACGATTGTTTTCAAGGACTGACTGTTATGGCGGTGGCACTCCGGATTAAGGTTGGCGAGTAGATCATCCGAGCGGTGCGAATTTAGAGGATGAATGGATGCAGGATTATAGTGACATACGAGAGGAAGTTGCCAAGCTCTGCCAGAAATTTCCCGGCGAATATTGGCGGGCCCGCGACAAGGCCCGCGAATATCCGAGCGACTTTGTCGCCGCCCTTGGCGAGGCCGGCTATCTGGCGGCGCTGATCCCGGAGGAGTTTGGCGGGGCGGGGCTGCCGATCTCGGCGGCAGCTGCGATCCTCGAGGAAATCCAGGCGCAGGGCTGCAATGGCGGCGCGGTGCATGCGCAAATGTATATCATGGGTACGATGCTGCGCCACGGATCGGACGAACAGAAACACCAGTATCTGCCGAAAATTGCTACCGGCGAGTTGCGCCTGCAGGCCTTTGGCGTGACCGAACCGACCAGCGGCACCGATACGCTGGCGCTGAAGACCGTGGCCAGGCGCGACGGCGATGATTATGTCATCAACGGGCAGAAATTGTGGACCAGCCGCGCCGAGCATAGCGATCTGATGCTGCTGCTCGCCCGCACCACGCCGCGCGAAGAGGTGGCCAAGCGCACCGATGGCCTGTCGGTCTTTCTGGTCGACATGAATGCCGCGCTCGGCAACGGCCTGACGATCCGGCCCATCGAGACGATGATGAACCACAGCACCACAGAATTGTTCTTCGACAATATGCGGGTGCCGGCGGCCAATCTGATCGGCGAGGAAGGCAATGGCTTTCGCTATATCCTGTCCGGGATGAACGCCGAACGGCTGCTGATCGCGGGGGAATGTATCGGCGATGCAAAATGGTTCATCGAAAAGGCCACCGCTTATGCCAAGGAGCGGGTGCTGTTCGGCCGGCCGATCGGCCAGAACCAGGGCGTGCAATTCCCGATCGCTCGCGCCTATGCCCAGATGCGCGCGGCCGAGCTGCTGGTCCACGAGGGGCTGCGCAAATATGAGGCGGGCGAGAATTGCGGCGAGGAAGCCAATATGGCGAAGATGCTGGCCGCCGACGCCAGCTGGGCGGCGGGCGAGGCCTGCGTCCAGACCCACGGCGGCTTCGGCTTTGCCGTCGAATATGATGTCGAGCGCAAGTTCCGCGAGACAAGACTCTATCAGGTCGCCCCGATCAGCACCAATATGATCCTGTCCTATGTCGCCGAACATGTGCTGGGTCTGCCAAGGAGCTATTGATGAGCGACTGGGCGGACTGGATCGGCAGAAGCGAGACTCGCCAAGATGTGATCACGCCGGGCCTGCTGGACCGCTTCTACGCCACGCTTGACCAGCCGGTGACCGGCGAGATTCCGCAAGGGCTGCACTGGTGCCTGTGCCTGCCCGATGCGCCGACGGCGGAGCTGGGCACCGACGGCCATCCCAAAAAGGGCGGCTTTCTGCCACCCATTCCGTTGCCCCGCCGGATGTGGGCATCGAGCAGCGTTTCTTTTGACCAGCCGCTGCAACTGGGCGATGAAATATCGCGGATATCCACTATCGCCTCGATCGAGGAAAAATCCGGAAAGTCCGGCGACCTGGTGTTTGTCGCCATCGACCATGAGACGCACGCCGGGGATCGGATCGCCGTGCGCGAGCGGCAGAATATTGTCTATCGGCAGCCCGCTTCCGCTCCTGCCAAGCCAGCGGCCAGCGGCGCCGCGGACCCGAGCAAGTGGGACTGGCAGCAGGCCATCTTGCCGTCCGAGACATTGCTGTTCCGCTACTCGGCGCTGACGTTCAACAGCCACCGGATTCACTATGACCGCCCCTATGCGGTCGAGGAAGAAGGCTATGCCGGGCCGGTCGTGCAGGGGCCGCTGATGGCGACCTTGCTGCTAAACCTCGCGGCGGCAAAGCTGGGAGCCAACAAGCTGTCGCGCTTTTCCTTCCGGGGCCAGTCCCCGGCCATTGTCAATCAGGCGATAGATCTGGTCGGCAGGCAGCAGGGCGAAAATATTATCCTCGCCGTGCTCGGCGATGATGGCAGGGAAATCATGACTGCACGGGGTGCGATCTAGGTGATGCGAGTCTCTCCGTTCATGCTGAGTCCGTCGAAGCATGATGGCACGCTCCCGTCCTTCGACAGGCTCAGGACGAACGGGAGAGTAGCGTCCGACGGAAAATTGCCAGGTCCGCGCAAATAGAAAAGCCCGGAAGCTGCTATAACGCGGCCACCGGGCTTTCCCCTGTTCAGAGGGGCCTAGAAACGGTCGGCGTTCATCACCTTGGTCCAGGCCGCAGCGAAATCTTCGACGAACTTCCGGTCTGCGTCATCCGAGGCATAGACTTCCGAGACCGCCCGCAATTCCGAGTTTGATCCGAAGATCAGATCGACCGGGGTTGCGGTCCACACCAGCTTGCCGGTGCTGCGATCATGGCCCTCGTACAATCCCGGGTTCGTGTCCGACTTCTCCCACTGCGTCTTCATATCGAGCAGGTTGACGAAAAAGTCATTGCTCAGCTGCCCCGGCTTGGCGGTGAACACGCCATTGGCCGACTTGCCCGCGTTCGCGTTCAGGCTGCGCAGTCCGCCGACCAGCACCGTCATTTCCGTACCGTCAGATTGAGCGTATCGGCCTTGTCAACAGCGCCGCCGCTGGCGCCAGATCGGCTCCGGAGGCATAATAGTTGCGGAAGCCGTCCGCTTTGGGCTCGAGATAGGCAAAGGATGCGGCATCGGTCTGCTCCTGAGTCGCATCGACCCGGCCGGGCGTGAACGGCAGGCTGACCTTGTGGCCCGCCTTCGAAGCTGCCTGCTCGACCGCTGCGTTACCGCCGAGCACGATAAGGTCGGCGAGCGAGACCTTCTTGCCGCTAGTGGCACTGTTGTTGAAATCCTTCTGTATCGCTTCCAGCTTGCCCAGCACCCTGGTCAGCTCCGCCTTGTCATTCACCGACCAGTCGCGCTGCGGTGCCAGCCGCAGCCGGGCACCATTGGCCCCGCCGCGCATATCCGAACTGCGGTAGGTCGAGGCCGAGGCCCATGCCGTCCTTACCAGTTCCGGCGTGGTCAGGCCCGATGCCAGAATTTTCGACTTGAGCTGCGATATGTCGGCGTCACCGATTATCGCATAGTCGGCGGCGGGCAGCGGGTCCTGCCAGATGAAGCTCTCGCTCGGCACATCCTTGCCGAGATAACGCCCCGACGGTCCGAGATCGCGATGGGTCAGCTTGAACCAGGCGCGAGCGAAGGCCGCCGCGAATTCGTCGGGATTTTTATGCCAGCGCTCGGCGATCTTGCGAAAACCGGGGTCTTCCTTGATCGCAATATCGGTGGTGAACATGATCGGCGCGTGGGTCTTGCCCGGGATATGCGCATCGGGGACCAGATTGGCCGCGTTCGGGTCGGACGGAATCCACTGGGTCGCGCCAGCCGGGCTCTTGGTCTTGACCCATTCGAAACCGAACAGATTGTCGAGATATTGCGAGGTGAAGGCAATCGGATTGGCCGACCAAGCGCCTTCCAGGCCGCTGGTGATCGTATCCTCGGCATTGCCCTTGCCGCACTTGTTCGCCCAGCCCATGCCCTGGGCCTCGACGCCAGCAGCAGAAGGTTCCGCGCCCATGCATTCCTCGGGCTTGTGCGCGCCATGCGCCTTGCCGAACGTATGCCCACCCGCGATCAGGGCCAGCGTTTCCTCGTCGTTCATCGCCATATTGCCGAAGGCGCGGCGAATATCGGCTGCAGCCGATATCGGGTCATGATTGCCGTTGGGACCTTCCGGATTGACGTAGATCAGGCCCATTTGCGTCGCGGCGAGCGGCCCTTTCAGATTCCCCTTGCCGTCGCGCCGGTTGTCCGCCAGCATTTTTGCTTCCGGTCCCCAGAACACCAGATCCGGCTGCCAGGCATCGACACGGCCACCGGCGAAACCGATGGTCTTGAATCCCATATCTTCCAGCGAGACATTGCCGGTTAGCACCATCAGGTCACCCCAGGACAGCTTGCGGCCATATTTCTGCTTGATCGGCCAGACCAGCCGGCGCGCCTTGTCGAGGCTGACATTGTCGGGCCACGAGTTGAGCGGTTCGAACCGCTGCTCCCCGCCGTCCGAGCCGCCGCGCCCGTCACCGACGCGATAGGTGCCGGCGCTGTGCCAGGCCATGCGGATGAAGAAGGGACCATAATGGCCATAGTCGGCCGGCCACCAGTCCTGCGAAGTGGTCAGGACCTTGCGGATATCCTCCTTGACCGCATCAAGATCGAGCGTCGCGAATTCGGCGGCATAATCATAGTCGGCGCCATAGGGGTTGGACTGCGCCTCATGCTGGCGCAGCGCCGCTAGATCGAGACTTTGCGGCCACCAGTCCTTGTTGGTCATGGCGCCGGGCGGATCCTGGACAACTGTTTTTTGGGCATGCGCCGGACTCGCCATTGCCAACGGAGTCATAGACGCGGCAAGTAAGGCGAAAAGTGAAACCTGCGATTTGAACATTTTTCTCTCCTTGAGATTTATCGAAATATGATCTCATCTTAACTTCTCCCGAATAAATCCCGAAACCAGTAAATTTCCTGAGTGTTATTGAAGCGTTCGATTATCGCTTCAGCGATTGGCTGGAAGATGGGAACAGCGTTTCAAGGGTCGATTTGGTGGCCGCCAAAAAAAGGGGCGCCGAGATACCGACGCCCCATTGCTGTGCTGCAGAGGACAGCAAAAAAAGAAGCCCGGCGGCCGGGTCGCAGAAACCGCCGGACTTCTCCTATATACCCAAAGGGTTGGGTGCGGCACCGGATTCGTATCGAGTGAAATGCTTGATGTGATCGATACCGCAGGGCCTTGTTAACCCTTCAGTGGCTTGCCCACTGTGATTTTCATCACGGTCGGTCGATAATTTTCAGCAGATGGGACCCGCCGCTATCGGCGCTGCAGGACCGTTCCTGGAGGCAATCTGCGGTCGGCGATCATCCGCGCGCCCTTGTCCAACGAAAACCCTTGTCCAACGAAAAACGGGAGCTTACCCGAAGATAAGCTCCCGCTGCGCCTCTGTTGGGGCTGCCTTTCTCTGGCGAGTCCGGCGGCCGCTTGTTCGGCGTCCGGCTTCCGGGAAAGTTGCGTTGATGGTTGGTGGTTTTCCGCGTGTCGGCTTGCGCCTGTCCGCTTCGGTTTCCAACCCGCATCTGGTCCGGTTGCCTGATGATCTTCGTCTGTCTGATCCGTTCGGGCTTGCGCCTTCCCTTCTCGGGCTTTCTCCGATCATCGATCCAGAGATCAATTTCCTTTTCTTGCGAAAAACAAACCGGTCGTCTCGATCATCTTCGGGGTTTCGGGCTGTCCTGCGGGTCATCGCTGACTGGTCGCTGGTTCGTCCGATTGCCTTCCGATGACTGATATATGACTCCGGTTGCCGAGTCGGTCCTAGTGGAAAAGCGCAAGTTATCCACAGGCCATCCACTTAGCGGTGGAAAACTGCTGCTGATATGGTGGATAAGATCAGAATTGCGGAAAGGATCGGGGTTTTTCCCCGGGGTGTCCGCTGGTCCGGCCCTTCGTTGTGGGAGGGGGTGTTGAAGAACCGGACCTTTGGACCAATCCCGGCGCCATATTTGGGAGGAGGATGCGGCAGCCGGGATTGTAATCGTTTGCCTTAGACCTGTACCGTCGACAGCAGAATGATGCTGCTAACGGAAAGGGCGGCGACAATATTGAACAGCGTTCTCATGGATTTTTCTCCTTGTTTCAACGCCAGTCAAACATCTCTTTTCCTGCGTAACTTACACGCGCCAGATGGTCGCAAAAGTTGCGGTTTTCAATTGAGAACGGAGATTTATGTGTTGCGCGTTTTGCAACTGGGACTGTTATATCGACGGAAGGATTTTGGGGTAAGGACAGTGTTGAATCCACCGATGAAGGAGGTGATGACTGCGAACGAGCGTCAGCCAAAATTACATCGGATCACCGCATCCTTTTGCCGTCGCTATTTATTTGCGTTCGGTAAATTCCAGCACACCCTTGGATTGCTCACCGGAGATTTCCGTCAAGGTCAGCGAGAAAGGGTCGCCCTCGTCGGTCTTGCCGGACAGGCTGGTGCCGTTGCGGGATATGTCAAAATCCTTGCCGGACAATTGCTTCGCATACCAGTCGGCCAGCTTGTCGGCACCGGCGGGCGACTTGAAGCTGATTTTCACATTGCCGCCCTCGCCTTTTTCATCTTCGATATTGAAACCGGTGATCTGGCTGCCGGGGTAAAGGTCGACATTGTTCATGTCGAAATCGTCGCTATCGAGCGTGATCGACGGCAAATCCACGTCCATCGAGAAGCCGTCCGCCTTGATCGAGAATTTACTGTCTTCCTCGTCTCCGCCGATTCTGATTTTTTCCGCGTCGGGCTTGCTGTCATCGCTGATGTCGATGGAGATTTTGGAGCCGTCGGCGGATTCGTCCTCATGCTTGCTGCATGCGGCCAAGGCCAGCGGCAGCGCGGCGAGCAGGATCAGATATTTGGGGGTCATGTGACAATCTCCAAGCTGTATTGCTATATTAATACAGCTTGGAGATCAGACCGTCAAGCGGCAAAGGCGATCAGGGTTCGATGGATGCGTTCGGGTTGGCGGCGTTGACAATGCCGCCATCGACCGGGATCGTGGTGCCGACAACATAGTCGCCAGCCGAACTGGCCAGGAACACGGCAGCCGAGGCCATGTCCTCGGGACGGCCGATGCGTTTGGCGGGTATGCCCTTTTCCACCGCATCCTCATGGTCGCGAGCGGCCTTGTTCATCGAGGATGCGAAGGCACCGGGGGCGATGCCGGTCATGATGATATCTTCCTGGACCAGCTTGGACGCCATCTTGCGGGTCAGATGGATGACCGCCGCTTTTGATGCCTGGTAGCTGTAGGTTTCCCAGGGGTTGACCTTCATGCCGTCGATCGAGGCGATATTGATGACCTTGGCCGGCCGTTCGAAGCTGGCAGCTGCCTTCAGTTGCGGGTGCAGCGCCTGGGTCAGGAAGAACAGGCCCTTGACGTTGGTGTCCATCACCTTGTCCCAGCCTGTTTCGGGGAAGGAAAGATATTCCTCGCCCCAGGCGACACCAGCGTTGTTGACCAATATGTCGAGCTTGTCCTCGCGCGCGGCAATTTCGGCTGCCAGCGCCTTGCAGCCTTCATAGGTCGAGATATCGCCCTGGATATAGATGCATTTGTCGCCGAATTCGGCAGCCGCCGCTTCGCCCTGATCCGCCTTGCGGCCTGAGATATAGACTTTCGCTCCCTGGTCCAGGAAGCCTTCGGTGATCATTGCGCCGATACCGCGCTGGCCACCGGTGACGAGGGCGACGCGGCCCTCGAGCGAGAAAAGCTTGTTAAAATCCATCAATAATTCCTTTAATAGCCGTGCATTTCGGCAACGAGATTGGTGTGATAATTCACATCACCCATGAATTCCTGCAGCGCGCGGTCGCGCTTCATATAGAGGCCGATATCATATTCGTCGGTCATGCCGACACCGCCGTGCATCTGCACGCCTTCCTTGACCGACAGCGCGGTCGCCTTGCCCGCCTTGGCCTTGGCGACGGAGACCATCAGTTCGGCCTTGGACGAGCCTTCGTCGAGCATCTGCTGCGCCTTGAGCACGGTGGCCCGGGCGATTTCCATCTCGCTGTAGAGATGCGCGATGCGGTGCTGCAGCGCCTGGAACGAGCCGATCAGCGCGCCGAACTGCTTGCGGCCCTTGATATAGTCAACGGTGATATCCATCGCGCCGGCACCCACGCCAAGCGTTTCGGCAGCGGCGCCGGAGCGGCCGGCATTGAGCAGGCGGCGGAGCACCACATCGCCCTCGTCGACCTCGCCGATTACCGCGTCGGCATCGACCAGCACGCCGTCAAATTCAAGATGCGCCGCCATCGCGCTGTCGACCAGCCGGACGCTGTTCTTCGCCAGGCCCTGGGCGTTCGCATCGACGGCGAAGAGGGTCAGGCCCTTGTCATCGCCGGCGCTGCCGCTGGTCCGGACCGCAACGATCAGCGTGTCCGCCGAACCGCCCTGCACCACGAACTGTTTCTTGCCATCAAGCTTGAAACCATTGCCTTCGCGGGTGGCGGCCATGCTGATCTGGTCCGGACGGTGCTTCGGTCCTTCATCGACCGCCAGCGCCAGCACCGTGTCACCGGAGAGGATGCCAGGAAAATATTTGTCGCGCAGCGCCTTGCCGCCAGCGTTGAGCGCCTCGACGCCGGCAACCGAGGTGGTCAGGAAAGGCGACGGCGTCAGATTGCGGCCGATCTGCTCGAGCACTACTCCGGCCTCCACATGACCCATGCCAAGACCGCCGTCGTCCTCGCCGATCAGGATGCCGGTGAAGCCCATTTCCGCAAACTGTTTCCACAGCGCATGCGAGAAACCGTCCTTGCATTGCTTGTCGCGAAATTCGCGCAGATGCGAAACCGGGGCCTCGCCCTTCATGAATTCGGCGGCGCTGTCGTGCAGCATTTGTTGGTCTTCGTTCAGATAAAGCGGCATATCTTGGTCCTTAAATCATTCGGTGCATCGCGCGCGCAGCGCCATTCGCCATATTGGGCTCGAGTGGTGGTCCGGTCAGGCGCCCGGCAGATGCAGGATCTGCTTGGAGACGACGTTGAGCATCACCTCGCTGGTGCCGCCCTCGATGCTGTTTGCCTTGGTGCGCAGCCAGCTGCGCGCGGTCAGGCCACCATTGCTGGCCTCGCTTTCCCATTCCAGCACTTCGCTGCCGCCAGCCGACATGATCAGCTCGTGGCGGCGCTTGTTGATCTCGGTGCCGGCATATTTCATCATATTGGGCTGCGCCGGGTGGCAAAGACCGGCCTTGAACGTGTCGCCGAACCGCTCCGCCATGGCGCGGAAGGCGAGCACGTCGATATCCATCTCGGCCATTTGCGCGCGCAGCATCGGATCGTCGAGCCGGCCCATTTCGTCACGGCCATATTGGTCAGCGAACTTGGCGCCGAGTGAGGTCGCACCGTCCGACCCACCGCCGGAAATCATGCTGCGCTCGTGGCCGAGCAGATATTTCGCCACGTCCCAGCCCTTGTTGACTTCATAGACAACAGAGGAAACACCCTCGCCATATTCCTTGGGCACTTTCACATCGTCGAAAAAGGTCTCGCAGAAGGCGGACTGGCCAGAGATCAGCACGATCGGCTTGGTCGTCACGCCTTCGCTGGCCATGTCGAACAGCATGAACGAGATGCCCTTGTGCTTTTCATTCTTGTCGGTGCGGGTCAGGCAGAAGATCCAGTCGGCCTTGTCGGCGTAGCTGGTCCAGATTTTCTGGCCGTTGACGACGAAATGATCGCCCTGGTCGACGGCGCTGGTCTGCAGCGAGGCGAGGTCGGAGCCCGATCCGGGCTCGGAATAGCCCTGGCACCAGCGGATTTCACCGCGCGCGATCGGCGGCAGGAAATGCTTCTTCTGCGCTTCGGTGCCGAAATGCAGCAGCGCGGGGCCGAGCATCCAGATGCCGAAGCTCGACAGAGGCGAGCGGCACTTGAGCCGGGCCATTTCCTGGCCGAGAATTTTGGTTTCCGCCCGCGACAGTCCGCCGCCGCCATATTCCTTTGGCCAGTCGGGCACGGTCCAGCCCTTGGCCGCCATCACGTCTAGCCATTCCTTCTGGCCGGGCTTGAAGGTCGGATTGCGTCCGCCCCAGACGGCGTCGCTTTCATCAACCATCGGCTGCCGCATCTCCGGCGGGCAATTGGCTTCCAGCCAGGCCGCGGTTTCCGCGCGGAAGGTTTCCAGGTCAGACATCATGGTGTTCCTTTAATTGATCGGTTAACCGCTGCTTATCATAGCATAAGGCACGGGTTCAATCATTCCTGCAAGCGAAACGGGATAAAAATTCGCCGCCCTTTTTGGAGGTTACGGATTCCGTAGCGTCTGCCGATCGCGCGGCTGGAATCATTTGACGGCTAAAAGCGCAGCGGCCTATGCAGCAAAGAAAAAGACCGGCTTTGGGAGCAAGAATGGATGCAATTTAGCGGCAAAAATGCTGGACTAACCGGCGCTCAATATGGCGTGTTCGGAACCGCGCCAGCCACACCCGGTGCAATGGCCTCTCGGACTACCCGATGACAATCTCGACCGATCGGGTTCCGCTGCATATCAAGCTGTTTCATGGCATCGGCTCGATCGCTTATGGCGTGAAGGACAACGGCTTTTCAACCTTCCTGCTGCTCTTCTACAATCAGGTCATTGGCCTGGATGCCAGACTGGTGTCGCTCGCACTGATGCTGGCTTTGTTCGTCGATGCCTTTGCCGATCCGATCATCGGCCATCTCAGCGACCGGACCTATACAAAATGGGGCAAGCGCCTGCCCTGGCTCTATATCGCGCCGATTCCGCTGGGCCTTGCCTGGATCCTGCTGTGGGCGGCCCCGGCCAGTCTGGGCGGCTGGATCTTCGCCTATCTGCTGGTGATCGCGATCATGGTGCGGGTGCTGGTGTCCTGCTGCGAGGTGCCCTCTGCCTCGCTGATCCCGGAACTGACCCGCGATTATGACGAGCGCACCGTGATCATGCGCTACCGCTATCTGTTCGGCTGGGCCGGCGGGCTGGCGATGCTGTTTCTCGGTTATATCGTATTTCTGGTGCCCGATGCCGATCATGCGGTCGGGCTGCTGAACGAAAATGGCTACTGGAATTACGGGCTGGTCGGCGGCGCGGTGATCGCAATTGCAACGCTGGTGTCGGCGCGCGGACAGCACAAGCGCGTGGCGCACTGGCCGGACAAGCGACCAAAGAAGACCAGCGTCAGGGAGAGTTTCGAGGAAATTCGGGAAGCGCTGTCCCACAGGGCGGCAGTGATCCTGTTCGGGGCCGGCGCCATTGCCTATATCAACCAGGGCGTTACCTTCACCATCTCCAACTATCTCTATCTCTATGTATGGGAATTTTCCCAGACCGCCTTTTTCTATTATCCGATCCTGCTGTTCGCCAGCGTCGTCGGCTCCTTCTTTCTGGTGTCGCCGCTGACCAAGGCCTTTGGCAAGCGTCCGGTGGCGATTGTCGGTGGCCTGGTCGGGATGATTTTCTGGGTCATACCGTTCGCCCTCAATCTCTCCGGAGCCTGGCCTGCAGTCGGCGGAACGGCATCGACCACATTGGTCTTCGGCTTCACATTTCTGGCGACCACCGGCAGCGTGGTGACAATGATCACCGCGCAGTCGATGGTCACGGATATTGTCGAGGCCTCCGAACTCGAGACCGGCAGGCGCACGGAAGGGGTTTTCTCGGCGGGCTGGTTTTTCGTGCAAAAATGCGGAACCGGTTTGGGAATATTTGCGGCCGGGCTGATCGTCAGCCTGTCGGGACTGCCGGACAAGGCGCAGCCCGGCGAAGTGGCGCTGTCGGTTATCGAGAATCTGATGATTTTCTATGCAGTGATGATCTTCATTCTGGCGATCAGCGGTGCCTGGATTTTCTCTCGCTTTCCCATCAACCGGGCGGATCATGATGCGCGCGTCGCTGCTCTCGCAGCGGCCAAGGCAGCCGTCCACACAACTGATAGGTGATAAATCGGGCGGCATGCAGTTTGGCGGTGGAAAAGCGGCTGGGCCTCTGTTAAGTTAATTGCATAGTTAAAAACGAAAAGGACTGGGAATGGATTTCGATCTTACCGAAAAGCAGGAATATTGGCGCAACCGGGTACGCGAGCATATCGAGAATCATCTGCGCCCCCGCGTCGCGGATTTCCACAAGGAGGAATCCACCGGCGAACGCTGGAAGGTTCTCCAGGTGGTCGAGGAAGAGAAGAAAAAGGCCAAGGAAGCAGGTATCTGGAACCTGTTCATGCCGCCATCCAACCCCAACCTGCCGCATATCGATGATACGTTCGAATTTGAAGGCCCCGGTCTCACCAATCTGGAATATGCGCTGTGCGCCGAGGAAATGGGCCGCGTCGGCTTTTCCTCCGAAGTGTTCAACTGCTCCGCGCCGGATACCGGCAATATGGAAGTCTTCCATCGCTACGGCACGTTGGAACAGAAAGAGCAATATCTGCGCCCGCTGATGAACGGCGAAATCCGCTCGGCCTTCCTTATGACCGAACCGGCGGTTGCCTCGTCTGACGCGACCAATATCGAAACCGCGATCGTCCGCGATGGCGACGAATATGTCATCAACGGCCGCAAATGGTGGTCCTCCGGTCTCGGTGACCCGCGCTGCAAGATCGCTATCGTGATGGGCAAGACCAGCTTCGAGGGCAGCCGCTATACGCAGCAGTCGCAGATCCTGATGCCGACCGACGCGCCCGGCGTGAATGTCATCCGGCACCTGCCGGTGTTCGGCTATGACGACGCACCGCATGGTCATATGGAAGTCGAAATGAAGGACGTGCGCGTCCCGGCTTCGAACATCATTCTTGGCGAAGGGCGCGGCTTTGAAATCGCTCAGGGTCGCCTCGGACCCGGCCGCATCCATCACTGCATGCGCACTATCGGCGTGGCCGAAGAAGCGCTGGAGAAAATGGTCAAGCGGCTGCAGTCGCGGATCGCGTTCGGCAAGCGCATTTCGGAGCACAGCATCTGGGACGAGCGCGTTGCCCGCGCCCGGATCGACATCGACATGAGCCGCCTGCTCTGCCTGAAGGCAGCCGACATGATGGACAAGGTCGGCAACAAATATGCCAAGGCCGAAATCGCCATGATCAAGGTCCAGGCTCCGACGATGGCGCTGAAGATCATCGACGACGCGATCCAGGCGCATGGCGGCGGCGGTGTCAGCAACGACTTCGGTCTTGCCAATGCCTATGCCCATCAGCGGACGCTGCGGCTCGCCGACGGTCCGGACGAGGTCCACAACCGCACGATCGCCAAGATGGAATATGGCAAATATGCCGAGACCGCCGATGGCAGCAAGATGAACGAAGATTTCTCGTCAGGAGATCTCGCCGTTACCCGCTAGGAGCAGAACATGAAGGCAGCAGTATTGGTCGAAACGGGCAAGCCGCTCGTTATCGAGGATGTCGTCATCTCCAAGCCGGGACCGCATGAAGTGCTGATCCGGACGGCGGCCTGCGGGCTTTGCCATTCGGATCTGCATTTTATCGATGGTGCCTATCCGCATCCCCTGCCCGCCATTCCGGGGCACGAGGCAGCGGGCATCGTCGAGGCGATTGGCAGCGAAGTCCGCACGGTTGCGGTCGGCGATGCCGTGGTTTCCTGCCTGTCGGCCTATTGCGGACATTGCGAATTTTGCGTGTCCGGGCGAATGTCGCTGTGCCTGGGTGCAGATACGCGGCGCGGCGCTGACGAAGCGCCGCGTATCACCCGGCCCGACGGGACAACCGTGGGCCAGATGCTCAACCTGTCGGCCTTCGCCGAGCAGATGCTGATCCACGAACATGCCTGTGTCCGGATCGACCCGGAGATGCCGCTGGACCGCGCTGCCGTAATCGGCTGTGCGGTGACCACCGGTGCCGGGACGATCTTCAACGCGTGCAAGCTGACGCCCGGCGAAACGGTTGCTGTGGTCGGATGTGGCGGAGTCGGCCTGGCGACCATCAATGCCGCGAAGATCGCCGGTGCTGGCCGGATCATCGCCGCCGACCCGATCAAGGAAAAGCGCGAGCTGGCGATCAAGCTCGGCGCGACCGATGTGATCGATGCCTCGGCGGACGATGCGGCGGAGCAGATTGTCGAACTGACCAAGGGCGGAGTCGATCATGCGGTGGAAGCCGTCGGCCGCCCGGCCTCGGGTGATCTGGCGGTCGGCTCGCTGAAACGCGGCGGCACCGCGACCATTCTTGGCATGATGCCGCTCGATCACAAGGTCGGCCTGAGCGCGATGGACCTGCTTTCCGGCAAGAAATTGCAGGGCGTGCTGATGGGATCCAACCGCTTCCCGGTCGATATCCCGCGTCTGGTCGACTTTTACCTGCGCGGATTGCTCGATTTGGATAGCATTGTCGCCGAGACGATTCCGCTAGAGCAGATCAACGATGGTTTTGAAAAAATGAAAAAAGGCGATGCGGCCCGGTCCGTGATTGTCTTTAACTAGAGGAAGAGGGACTTCCATGAATCCACAGGACGATATGACCGGCACAATGGCTGTGCCGGAGAAGGACAAGCTCGACGAGGCGGCGCTTCAGAAATGGATGGAAGCCCATGTCGAGGGCTTTGCCGGCCCGCTGACGCTGAGCAAGTTCAAGGGCGGCCAGTCCAATCCAACCTACAAGATCGACACGCCGACAACCGCTTATGTGCTGCGCAAGAAGCCATTCGGCAAATTGCTGCCTTCGGCCCATGCCGTTGACCGCGAGTTCCGGGTGATCAACGGCCTTTACCCGACCGGCTTTCCGGTCGCCAAGCCTTATGGGCTGTGCGAAGATGACAGCGTCATCGGCACGATGTTCTACGTCATGGGCATGGCCGATGGCCGGACCCTGTGGGACGGCACCCTGCCCGACAGCAATCCCGAGGAACGCCGCGCGATCTATTTCGAGATGATCGACACGCTGGCGCTGCTGCACAGCTATGACCCGAACGAACTGGGGCTGGAGAAGCACGGCAAGCCGGGCAATTATTGCGAGCGCCAGATTTCCCGCTGGACCCAGCAATATCGGCTGTCCGAGCTGCAGGAAATTCCGGAGATGGACAAGCTGATCGAATGGCTGACCAGGACCATCCCCGAGCAGAAGAGTTTTGGCATCGTCCATGGCGACTACCGGCTGGACAATATGATTTTCGCGCATGACGAGCCCAGGGTGATCGCAGTGCTCGACTGGGAGCTGTCGACGCTGGGCGATCCGATTGCCGATTTCGCCTATTGGCTGATGGCCTATGAAATGGAACCGGAGGGCCGCAGCGGTCTCAAGGGCGTCGATCTGGCTGCGCTGGGCATCCCGTCGCGCGAGGAGGCCATTGCCCGCTATTGCGAAAAATCCGGCATGGCAGAGCTGCCGCCGATGGACTGGTATCTGGCCTATAATTTGTTCCGCATTGCTGCTATTCTACAGGGCATTCAGAAGCGGGTCGCCGACGGCACCGCCAACAGCGCTGCGGCGGCCGAAATGTCCGACCGGGTAACGCCGCTGGCACAAGCCGGTTGGGAAGCCGCAAAACGCGCAGGAGCGTAATATGGACCTCAAGGACAAAGTCGCGATCATCACTGGGGCCGGTAGCGGGATCGGCCGAGCGGCGGCGCTGCTGTTCGCAGAACATGGCGCCAAGGTTATCGCCAGCGATGTCACCGACGCGGTCGAGGACACCGCGAAAGGGTCCGAGGGGAATATTATCGCGATCAAGGCCGATGCCGGATCGGAAGGCGATGTCGAGATGCTGGTCGATGCGGCGGAGCAGCGCTTTGGCGATCTGCATGTCTTCTTTGCCAATGCCGGGATCGGCGGCGGCTTTGAGGGCATTTTTGACAGCAGCGTCGCCGAATGGCAGGAAGTGCTGCGGGTCAATCTGATCGGGCCGTTTCTGGCCTGCAAATATGCCGGCAAGGTGATTGCCGAGAGCAAACATGGCGGTTCGATCATCTGCACCGCCAGCGTCGCCGGCATAAGGTCCGGCGCCGGCGGGCCGGCCTATTCGGCATCCAAGGCGGGGGTGATCAATCTGGTGAAAGTCGCGTCGCAGCAGTTCGCGACGTCCAATGTCCGCTGCAACGCCATCTGCCCCGGCATTACCGAAACCGGCATGACGCAGTTCATCTACGACAAGGCTCGCGAAAAGGGCAAAGAAGACCGGCTCGGCTATCTCAACCCGCTGCGCCGCGGCGCTTCGCCAATGGAAATGGCGGAAGTGGCGCTGTTTCTGGCCTCCGACCGCTCATCCTATGTCAATGGCCAGGCCATTGCCGTCGACGGCGGCCTGAGCGCATCGCACCCGGTCACCCGTCAGGAATTCGGCCGCACCGCGGTCTAGGGTCAGGCGCTAGTTCGCGAAGGCGAGCTCGCCATCCTCCAGTTGCACGAAATCGACGCGTCCATTGCTGGCGCCGCAGAGAAAGCTGCGCTGTGCACTGTTTGCCAGTTCGCCTTCCACACGCCAGCCGGAACCGTCGCGGACAACGGATTCGATCGTCGCGACGCGGGCATCGCGCCCGGCCTGTCGCTCCGCGGCATCGGAACAGGCATTGATGGCCGAGTCCATGTCCCCGCTTCCCCGGTCATATCGGCTGTCCTCCCGCCGATCGGAACGCCGGTCGTCATAGCGCGAATTTTCGCTGCGATAGTCCCGGTCATCATAGCGCCGGTCGCGGTCCTTTTTTGACGCCGCGCTGGCGATGGCGGCAATGCCGCCGATCACCAGAATGCCGGCCAGAAGGTCACCGCCATCGATGCCATCGCGATGTCGGCGGTGACCACGATAGCCGCCATATCCTCCGTATCCGCGATAGTCCCGATAGCCGCGATAATCCCGCCAGCCATTGGCCTTGTCCGTCTTCGCAGACCAGCCCAGCGCTGCCGGATCGATCGGGGTAGTGATGGCAGAGCCGCTACGCATCGGCGCGGCCATGGCTGGCGAAAAGCCGGTCAAAACCAGCGCGGCGGATGCAGCAATTGCAGAAAATCTGGTCATCTTGGTCATGTCAAATACCCCTATCGAGCGCAGCCATCCCGTACCCGGAGCTGCAATGAGACAGAATATAATTGGCCCAGCCTGTCACCAGGCTGAACCTTTTCAGTATCGGCGAACACCGTTCATCGATTAGCGGCGGCTGTAGCGCAGGCCGCTGTAACGCACGTCGCTAACCCGGTTGCCTTCGATATAGCACGTAAAATTGCCCTTGTCGGAATAACCGGACCGCTGATAGCGGCCGCGGCCCTGATCCACCAGAATCCGGCCCTTGACCCGATAGCCGTAGCGTGTCCGGTCGATGTCGCGAATGTCGGTGACATTGGCCCGGCCATAGTTGGTCGCTCCGCGTTCAGCGGCGCGCACACAACGGTTCACGGCCTGGCGCTGGCCAATCTGGCGATAGCGGTTGCCAAAGCGGCTGTCCGCATAACGGTCATTGCCATAGCGGTCGCCGCGATAATCATCGTCCCGATATCTGCGGTCCTTGTTGCCGGAGCTGGCGATGGCGGCAATCGCGCCGATGATGGCTACGCCGGCAATCACTTCGCCAGCACTCGGTCCGCCCCTGTGCCCGTCCCGGGCCATTGCGGGGGTTGCAGAAACGGCCATTGCAGCGGCAGCAGCGGTTCCGACCAGAGCCTTGTTCAACTTGTTCATGTCCACTTTCCTTTCACACTGCCCGAAACCTTTTCCCGAGCTTGTGAAGCCCTTTTAACGGATTCGGGTTGAGTGAGGGCTGAACTGGGTCGACAGGCATTATTCAGGTTAATAGCACTTTTTATGAACAATATGTCAGTCAATCGGGCATAAGGTGGTTGATCCAGTGTGGCAGGACAAAACTTCCAGAATGAGGGACAAGAGGATTTAGAGCACTGGAAATCACCTTCTCCGCCCTGGCTGCGAAAAATTTGCGCAGTATCAGTGGTGAAAATCTGAAATTTGGTGCCCGCACAGCATATGACCGCTTCCGCCGCATTAGCGGTCATTTGCTGCGATTTAAAACTATGTCCGCTTTGCGCCCTAATTCCAGTCATCGGATTCATCTGTCCACCACCCTGAAAGCTGCAACCCGTTCAGGTGGCAGGCCACGGCGGCTTTAGTCCCGGGAAGCGCCAATGTGGGACAAGCCCATGGTGGAGCCTTCGAGCTGCCAATCCGCCGATGACAGCGTCAATATGATCCTGATCGATCGGTTGCATCCAGAATGACCTTGACGGTCTCCTGAGGCTGGTCCCACATCGGGAAGTGTCCGCTGCGCTCAAACCAGTGCATCCTTGCTTGAGGAAAGGCCGCCATGGCGCGGTTTGCCTGCTGCGGTAGACACAGCCGATCCTTGCGTCCCCAGCCGATTACAACCGGGGCCGGCGTGTTCGCAGTACCTTGCTGATTTGCGCCGGAAGCGAGATCCTTCACCAGCGAGTCGATGGTAGGTGTATCCGCCAGTCTCCTTAGTTCGTGCGATACGAACGCGGGATCCAGCGCCCACGGCCTTGCCGAGAGCTGGACCATGAGCGCGGTCCGGCCTGCGATATTTCCGGTAATGGCAGGAAGCGCCGGCCGTAGCGCCCGTACCAGAGCAATCGATGCCGTTATAGTCGTCCTGAAGAAGCCACGCTCCCACCCTTGCCAGAAGCCGCCCGGATCCAGAGCGACGACCGCGCCGGCCTGGCCGCGTCGCGCCATCTCCAGCACCATGCGAGCGCCCATGGAGCTGCCAACCATATCGATTCCCGTGAGATTCTCAGCGCCCAGCCAGTTATCCAAGCTGCGCGCCAGCCCGTCAAACGTACCGCTGTCGGCCTCTTCGGGGGACTGCCCGTGGCCCGGCAGATCCACGGCGATTACCTCCCTGACCTGGGCCAGCGCAGGCAAGATCGTGTCCCAAGAGCGGCAGGTTCCCCCAAGCCCATGGACCAGCAGGAGTGGTTTTCCGCGGCCCGTGCGCGTGTGGTGTAAGGTCATGTGCAGGTAACGCCTTGCATTGGCTTAAGTTCCGCCCGGTTCGCGGCTGTCCATTCTGGCGAGAGATTGGCCAGAAGCGGATAGTCCGCTCAAGGCCCAGTAGCTGATGTTTGAATAGTGTGTCTTGAGCGTCCGCAAACCACCCAACTTCAGACGTGAAACCGCCGACCAATTACCAAATGCCTGACTTGGGCCACTTGTTTGATAATATCCATTCTTTCGTCGGCGTTACCTTCCACTGACCCGATAGCTCAGATCAATCTCCTGGATATCGAAGCCACTGATCGCAGATTATTTTTCCAGCTCTAGTCCCGTCGCATCCGCCAGAAAGGCGTAGATGTCCGAATATTCCTCGATCAGCTTGTCGGTCGGCTTGCCGCTGCCATGGCCGGCCCGCGTCTCGATCCGGATCAGATGCGGCGCATCGCCGGTATCCAGCGCCTGCAGCCGCGCGACATATTTGAAGCTGTGGCCCGGCACCACCCGGTCATCGGTATCGGCGGTGGAGACGATCAGGGCCGGATAATCGACCCCGCCCTTGAGATTATGATAGGGCGAATAGGCGAGCAAGGTTTTGAAATCCGGCTCCTTGTCCGGATAGCCATAATCATCGACCCAGTAGCGTCCGGCGGTGAAGCGGTTGAAGCGGAGCATGTCCATCACCCCGACCGCAGCATGGCCGGCGGTGAACAGATCGGGTCGCTGGTTCATCACGGCACCGATCAGCAATCCGCCATTGGACCGGCCCTCGATCGCCAGACCGTCTTTCGGGGTGATGCCCTCGCCGATCAGATATTCGCCGGCGGCGATGAAATCATCGAAGACATTCTGCTTGTTCTGCAGCCGGCCGGCATCATGCCATTCCTTGCCATATTCCCCGCCGCCGCGCAGATTGGCCGAGGCAAAGACACCGCCCGCCTTGATCCACGCCATCCAGGCCGGCTTATATTGCGGCAGCACCGAGATGTTGAAACCGCCATAGCCGTAGAGCATGGTCGGTGCGCCTTTCGAGAGATCCTGGCCTTTCATATGCACCAGGAACATCGGGATTTTCGTGCCGTCCTTGCTCTTGTAAAAGCGCTGGGTCACTTCGACCGTGTCGGGGTCGAACGGCAGTGCCGGTTTGGCCCAGATCGTTGGTGCCGCTTTTCCGTCATAGCGGAACACCGTCGTCGGCCGGTTGAAGCTCTGAAAAGTGAAAAAGCCCTCGTCGCTCTTCATCGAACCGCTGAGACTACCGACCTGCCCCGGTCCGGGCAGATCGAGCGTGCCAAGCGCCTTGCCGTCAAGATCGAACACGGAGAGCTGGCTTTTGGCATCGACCAGATAGCTGATCACCAAATGATCCCCGACAATCATCGCCCCGCCGAGAACCGCATCGCTCTGCGGAACCACCTCGGTGAATTCCGGTTCCGCCGCGCTCACGTCGGTCTTCACCACCCGCATCCGCGGCGCGTCCTTGTTGGTCACGAAATAGAGCGTATCGCCAACGCCATCGATCAGCCGCCAGTCATTTTCAAACCCGCTGACCAGCTTGCGCGTTTGGAGCTGTGGCGCATCCACCTTGATCAGCGTGATTTCATAGCGCTCGTCGGTGCCGGAGGAAGAGGTGATCACCACCCATTCCTTGTCCGAGGTCAGCTGGGCGGAGTGGTTGAGCTCCGGCTGATCCGGCGTCGCATATACTTTCGTGTCCTTCGCCTGTTCCGAGCCCATGACGTGCAGATAGACGGCATGGTTGGCGTTGAGGGACTGGAACGCAGCGCCCTCTTCCGGCTTCGGAAAGCGGGAATAGAGAAAGCCGATATTGTTCGGCATCCAGGCCAGATCCGTGAACTTGGCCCATTCCACCGTGTCTTCCTTGACCTCGCCCGTTGCCACATCAAGCACCTTCAGCGTGCGCCAGTCGGAACCGCCATCCTGAACCGCATAGGCCAGCAGGCTGCCATCAGCAGAGGGCTTCCAGCCAGCCAGCGCCGTGGCGCCGTCTTTCGACCATGTCGCTGGATCGATCAGCATCCGCTCTTCACCATCCGCGCCATCACGGACATAGAGCACCGCCTGATTCTGGCCGCCGCTCTTGCGTTCGTAGAAATATTTTCCGCCCGCTTCATCCGGATTGCCGAGATCGTCGAAATCAAACAATTCCGTCATCGACTCGGCCAGGACTTTGCGGCCCGGCAGTTTTTCCAGATAGGCGTCGGTCACGGCATTCTCAGCCTTCACCCACTCCGCCACTTCGGGATCCTCGCGCACGTCATTTTCGAGCCAGCGATAGGGATCGGCAATATATTCGCCGAACTGCTCCTCGACGACATCAACGGTTCTGGCTTCCGGATAGGTCAGGACATTTTCCTTGTTTTCGGACTGCGCCGCAAGTGCAGGCGCAGTGGTGGCCAATCCCATGGCGAGCGTCAAAAGGGTCAGGCTGCGCATATTCACTCCGGACAAAAGAAAAGAGACCGCAAGCTTATCGCTCACGGTCTCTCATATCAATTGAAACTGTCTACAGGATGAAAGACTTAGGCGTCTTCGTATTCATCCTGGGCATTCTGGTCCGGACCGCTGTCCTGACCCTTGGCGTCCACGTCGCGGTCAACCAGCTCGATGATCGCCATCGGGGCGGCATCGGAGGCACGGAAACCGGCGCGAATGATGCGGGTATAACCGCCGCTGCGCTCTGCATAGCGATCGGCCAGGACTTCGAACAATTTCTTTTCCTGGGTTTCGTCCATCAGACGCGAATGCGCGATCCGGCGGTTGGACAGGCCACCGCGTTTGCCGAGCGTGATCAGCTTTTCGACGACGGGGCGCAATTCCTTGGCTTTTGGAACAGTGGTCAGGATCTGTTCGTGCTTGATCAGTGCCGCGGCGAGGTTCTTCAGCAGAGCCTGACGGTGAGCACCGGTCCGCTGCATCCGGCGGCCCTTCATTCTATGACGCATGGTATTTCCTTCGTTCGTTAAAGGGCCGTATGAGGTACCCAGCAGCAGGTTGACTTAAGGGGCAACCCATCACCCGTAGTCCGTTGGTTTTAAGCCTGTCGAAAGGCGCTTCTCATCAGAGAAACGTGGTTCGACAAGCTCACCACCAACGGTAGATCAATTAACCGAGCAGCTCTTGCTCGAGCTTCTTGGCCATTTCTTCGATATTTTCAGGCGGCCATCCGGGGATGTCCATGCCGAGACGCAGACCCATGCTGGACAGCACTTCCTTGATTTCGTTCAGCGACTTGCGGCCAAAGTTCGGGGTACGCAGCATTTCGGCTTCGGTCTTCTGCACGAGATCGCCAATATAGATGATATTGTCGTTCTTGAGGCAGTTGGCGGAGCGAACGCTGAGTTCCAGTTCGTCGACCTTCTTGAGCAGATAGCGGTTGAGCTGGTTGGCATCGCTTTCTGCCTGGCTCTGCTGGGCGGCCATGCCGATCGGCGAGGAAACCTGTTCCAGCGCTTCTTCGAAATGCACGAACAGCTGCAGCTGGTCCTGCAGGATGCGCGCCGCATAAGCGATGGCATCTTCAGGGGTGACCGTACCGTCGGTTTCGATGGTGAGGTTCAGCTTGTCAAAGTCCAGTTCCTGACCAACGCGGGCATTGTCGACCTTGTAGGAAACCTGACGGACCGGCGAATAGAGCGAGTCGACAGGGATCAGGCCGATCGGCGCATCGGCCGGACGGTTTGCGACAGCCGGTACATAGCCCTTGCCGACATTGACGGTCAGTTCCATGTTCAGCGACGCGCCTTCGTCGAGATGGCAGATCACCAGATCAGGGTTCATGATTTCGATGTCGCCGGATACGGCAATATCGCCAGCCTTGACTTCTCCAGGGCCGGTTGCGGACAGCTGCAGACGCTTGGCATCTTCGCTTTCCATTTTCAGTGCGATCTGCTTGATGTTCAGAACAATGTCTGTCACATCTTCGCGAACGCCTGGCAGCGACGAAAATTCGTGCAGGGCATTTTCGATCTTGATTGAGGTAACTGCCGCGCCCTGAAGCGAGGACAGAAGCACGCGGCGCAGCGCGTTACCCATGGTCAGACCAAAACCGCGCTCCAGAGGCTCGGCGATAAAGGTCGCCTTGCGCTTTGGGTCACCGCCGGGCTTGATGTCGAGGACGTTGGGCTTCTTCAGTTCTTGCCAGTTCTTCATGTTGACAGTCATGGACTTCCCCTAGTGGTTCAAAGAGCGGCTGTGGACGTCGGAACCGCTCTGAATTTTAAAAATGTGGAAACCGGCCAAGCGGCCGTCCCCGAAACTCAAGCGGTTTTAGACGCGGCGCCTTTTCGATGGGCGAACACCGTTATGCGGGATCGGTGTGACGTCACGGATCGAGGTGATCGTGAAACCAACAGCCTGAAGCGCCCGAAGAGCGGATTCACGACCGGAACCGGGACCTTTCACTTCGACTTCCAAAGTCCGCACACCATGGTCAGCCGCTTTCTTGCCCGCGTCTTCCGCTGCAACCTGAGCTGCATAAGGCGTGGATTTACGAGAGCCCTTGAAGCCCATCATGCCTGCCGAGGACCAGCTTATCGCATTGCCCTGGGCATCGGTGATGGTGACCATCGTATTGTTAAAAGTGGCGTTGACGTGCGCTACGCCTGCCGAAATATTCTTGCGCGCGCTTTTCTTTATGCGCTGCGGTTCGCGTGCCATGTGATCAATTCCTACCTAATATCTTGAAGATACTTGTCCAAAGACAAGTCTTATTTCTTTTTGCCAGCAATCGCCTTGGGCTTGCCTTTGCGGGTGCGCGCATTGGTATGCGTACGCTGTCCGCGAACAGGAAGACCTTTACGGTGACGCAGGCCGCGATAGCAGGCCAGATCCATCAGACGCTTGATGTTCATTGCAACTTCACGCCGCAAATCGCCTTCAACCGTATGCTCGGCATCAATGGTTTCACGAATGTGCAAAACTTCCTGATCCGTCAGATCCTGAACCCGGCGGGCCGGATCAATCTTCAATTTTTCGACAATTTCAGCCGCTCTGGTGCGTCCGATACCGTGAATGTAGGTAAGCGCGATGATTACGCGTTTGTTGGTTGGGATATTTACCCCAGCAATACGTGCCAATATTTTTCTCCATGCTCCACAGGGACCGATTCGCCGGCACCTATCTCATAGCCAAGTCGTTAAAAACATTACTCAAAACGCACAAAACCAGCGCGCACCACGAAGGGTGTTGCCGGTTCAAAACGGTTTCGAATGGCTGTTATTTAGGGAGAGTTGACCAGCGTGTCAAGCGCGGAAGAATGCGGCTTTGCTGCTGTAACCGGCTATACCGGAGGACGAGAGTCCGTGCAAACCCCCTTTTGCCACCTGATCTCCTTGGCAGGACCGGTGATTTGCCTTTTGCCCCCTGCCCGCTTGCGGTTGATCGCGGCGCCCTTGCGGTCGGCATTGCGCGTCAGCGTGTTTCAAAAGCCCGGATTCTTCTGATTTGCCTTGCGGTCGGCAATCATCCCGCGCCATAGTTTCCGTCCATTCCGGGGGGCCATGATGACCAATAGAAACAAAAACGATCTGTTCGAAATTGCCGGGCATATGGTGGCGCCGGGCAAAATCGGCGATATTGCCATCCCGATCAGCGATCTGTCCGCCGGCATGCAGGCCAATATGGTCGTGCGGGTATTCCACGGCAAGCGCGCCGGACCAACGATTTTTGTCAGTGCGGCAATCCATGGCGATGAAATCATCGGGACCGAGATCATCCGCCGGGTGATGAAGAAGCTCCACCCGAGCCGCATGGCGGGAACCGTGATATTCGTGCCGGTGGTCAATATGTACGGGTTCATCACTCACAGCCGCTATCTGCCTGACCGCCGCGATCTCAACCGGTCCTTTCCGGGAACGGAGAAGGGTTCGCTGGCCTCGCAGCTTGCCCATATCTTTTCCACGGAGATTATCGATCATTGCTCCCTGGGCATCGACATCCACAGCGCTGCACTGCATCGCTATAATCTGCCGCAGATTCGCATCGCTTCGGGCAATCCCATGCTCAAGGATCTGGCCATGGATTTCGGCCCGCCGGTGATCATCGAGGCGGATCTCCGCCCCGGCTCGCTGCGCGCGCTGGCCCGGGAGGCGGGGGTCGACATGCTGCTGCTGGAAGCCGGAGAAGCGCTGCGCTTTGACGAATTTTCGGTGCTGACCGGAGTCAACGGTATCCTGCGCGTGCTCAAGAAACTGGAGATGATCGAAACCAAGCGGTGGAGCCAGCGCGGCACGCCGCCAGCCCAGGCGACGCGTACGCTCTGGTTGCGCTCAACCCGGGGCGGCATCTGCCGGCTGGTATCGCCGTCCGGAACCAAGGTCCACGTGGGCGACCCGGTGGCCTATATCAGCGATATTTTCGGCGATGGCGAAGAAGCGATCCTGTCCCCGATCGATGGCATCGTGATCGGCCACAGCAACCTGCCGGTCGTCAATCAGGGGGACGCGCTGCTCCACATCGCCGAGGTCAGCATATTCGATACGGTCAGCGAGCGGCTGGAGCAGATCGAGGATGCGATTACCGGCAACCAGCTGCTCGACGAAGATGAGGTGATCTGAGGATCGGCAGCAGGAAACAGGCCCTTACCCCTTCTCCCTGCCCTGTCCAAACGGTAGCGGCGCCGCAAACCGCACTCCAGAGAGCGCAGCAGGTTTTCCGGTTTCTTTGTCCGGTGCCTTGGCAACCCGACCGTTCAGCCCGGGTCTTTAACCCTTGCCCCGCGTCTTGGTCTTCCCGGGCTTGGCGTTTTTCTCGATAAATTCGATAATCAGGCCCGCGACATCCTTGCCGGTGGCATTTTCAATGCCTTCAAGACCGGGCGAGCTGTTCACTTCCATGATCACCGGACCGTGATTGGAGCGCAGCATGTCGACGCCGCATACATTGAGGCCCATATGCTTGGCCGCACGCAGGGCGGTGGAACGCTCTTCGGGCGTGATCTTGACGATCTGGGCGCTGCCGCCGCGATGCAGGTTGGAGCGGAAGTCGTCTGCCGCACCGGTCCGCTTCATTGCGGCAACCACCTTGCCGCCCACGACCAGCGCGCGAATATCCGTACCGCCGGCTTCCTTGATGAACTCCTGGACCAGAATATTCACATTGGCGCCGCGAAACGCCTCGATCACCGACTTGGCGCTCGACATGGTCTCGGCGAGAACGACCCCGATGCCCTGGGTGCCTTCCAGCAGCTTGATGACCACCGGCGGACCATTGACGGCCTTTATAATCTCTTCCGCCTGTTTGGGATCATTGGCATAGGCGGTCAGCGGCAGGCCCAGACCATATTTGGCGAATATCTGCATCGAGCGCAGCTTGTCGCGGCTGCGGCCAATGGCGACGCTTTCGTTGAGCGGCCAGACGCCGGCCATTTCAAACTGCCGCAGCACCGCCGCGCCATAATTGGTGATCGACGCGCCGATCCGCGGGATAACCGCGTCATAACCCTCCAGCGTATTGCCATTATAGGTAATCGTCGGCCGGTGGCTGGCGATATTCACCGTACAGCGAGTGGTATTGAGAATGTCGAGCGTGTGCCCCCGGTCTTCTGCCGCCTCAACCAGACGCTTGTGCGAATAGAGATTGGGGTTGCGGGCAAGCATGGCGATTTTCATAAATTATCTTTCTTGGTGCCGCCCCAGCATCCACCGCTTGGCGCTGTTGACGAGAAAGCCCCGTTTCAACGCCCGGCGACCTATCAGGACCGGAAATATCATTGACTGCCTGTTGGCGAGCGTCATGTGACCTACCCATTCAAGCGGTCCCAGTTTCATAACGGTCTCTATCACATATCGGGTTTCCATGACACCATTGCTACTTTTTATTCGCCGCTGGCCATAAACCGGCGCTTCGCAATGATAGTCGGGCACACCGCTTCCCATCGGGATGGTGAATTGCACCAATGTCTGGCCATCTCTCTTAAACGGCTTGATCCGCGTCGCGTGCAGCGACGAGGTGGCAGCGCCGGTATCCACCTTGGCATGCAGATTTTTAACGCCGAATGCGGGCAGGTCGATCAGCTCGCACCAGCCTATTTCGCAGGGTTCTTTGAGCTTGCGGCGATACCGCTTCGCCTTGGGGATATTTGCCTGCGCCATCAACCGATTATCTGGCCGATGGCACAGGCTTGCGCAAGATAATTATAATCTAGACGACGCCATAAGCGAGCATGGCATCCGCCACCTTTTTGAAGCCCGCAATATTGGCCCCCTTCACATAATCGACATAGCCATCGCCCTGGTCGCCATATTCGACGCATTTGTCGTGAATGCCTTCCATCAGATCGGTCAGCATCTCGCCGAGCCGCTCGTGGTTCCAGCTGATCCGTTCCGAATTCTGGCTCATTTCCAGACCGGATACGGCCACGCCGCCGGCATTGGCCGCCTTGCCCGGGCCATACATGATCTTCGCATCGTGGAAGACATGCACGCCCTCCAGCGTGGTCGGCATGTTCGCGCCTTCCGACACCGCTATCACCCCATTGGCCACCAGTTCCCTGGCCTCCTCTTCATTCAGCTCGTTCTGAGTCGCGCAGGGCAAGGCTAGATCGCAGGGCACGCTCCAGGGGCGCTTGCCCTCATGATAGGATGCGCCGGTGAAATGGTCGATATAGTCACTGATCCGGCCCCGCGTATGAGTCTTGTGATGCTTGACCCAGTCGATCTTGTCTTGGTCGATCCCGTCGGGATCGTGAATGAAACCGCCGCTGTCGGAAAGCGTCAGCACCTTGCCGCCCTGTTTGGTGATCTGCTCGGCGGCATGGGTCGCGACATTGCCGGAGCCGGAAATGACGGCGGTCTTGCCCTCGATCGAGTCGCCCTTGTGCTTCAGCATATTTTGCATGAAATAGACCGCGCCATAACCGGTCGCCTCTGGCCGCATCTGCGAGCCGCCATATTCCAGCCCCTTGCCGGTCAGCACGCCTTCCCAGCGATTGGTGATGCGCTTGTACTGGCCGAACATATAGCCGATCTCGCGACCGCCCACGCCAATGTCACCAGCGGGCACATCCGTATCCGGACCGATATGGCGATACAGCTCGGTCATGAACGACTGGCAGAAGCGCATGACCTCGGCATCGGACTTGCCCTTCGGGTTGAAGTTCGCCCCGCCCTTGCCGCCACCCATCGGCAATCCGGTCAGCGAATTCTTGAACGTCTGCTCGAACGCCAGAAATTTCAGCACGCTTTCGGTGACGCTCGGGTGGAAACGGATGCCCCCCTTATAGGGACCGATCGCATTGTTGTTCTGCACCCGGAAGCCGCGCTGGACCCGGACATTGTGATTGTCGTCTTCCCAGCAGACGCGAAAGGATATCACCCGGTCGGGTTCTGCAATCCGGCGCAGGATCTGCGCCGTGTGATAGGCTTCCTTGTCCTGGATGAAGTCGAAAATATCCATCGCGACTTCCTGCACCGCCTGGACGAACTCAGGCTGCCCGGGATTGCGTTTCTTGACGCCTTCCATGAATGTCGGAAAATCCACATGATCGGAAACGGCCATCCTATACCCCCAATATTGTATATCAGCGCGACCCGATTATCGCTGTCGACTCTTCGAGTCGGCAACGGGTAGGAAACCTTCATAGAACTATTCATCGGCTTTGGTAAAGCGACGAGCGGGAGCGGGAAATCAGCCCTGATCAGGGTCCGGGGCGCCGCCGCTTTCATCGCTCTCGGAGGGCTTTTCCGCCGCCGCAGGTTCATCCCCCTGCCCCTCGCCGAACAGCGCCGACAGCCGGGCCAGTTGCTCGCCAATGACCCCGTCGACAGCCGTCGCCATCTGGTCGACCGGGAATTCCATATAGCCGCCCACTTTATAGGTGAACCGGACCACCGTCGATTGCCCCTGCGGCTGAAGCTGCATGGTCAGCGTCCCGGTGACCGCTTCCGACTGGAGCGGGCCGAGAGCACCCGACATGCGCAGCATCCTGTTATTGTGCGCATAGATCACGCGCATATGCTGGACGCTGCCCTCGGATGATTTGATATTGTCTGCGGACGTTGTCCGGATCAGTTCGCAGAAACAGCCGCCGGCCTGGGGAACAAGATAGAAATTCCCGGCATCCCCGGTCCAGCTGTGATCGCCGTTCCAGTAACGCGACGGAGCGATCATCGCTTTCCAGACCGCCTCGGCGTCACCGGCAATGACCGTCTGATGCTGCACGGTAAAGCCGTTGTCAGCGGTGTTGGTCACTTCCGCCCGGGCAGTGGCCGTGCCGCCCAACGCTGCCATTGCCAATATGGCCCGAAATAACAGCTTGGCCATGCCCCTGTCTCCCCTCTGTCAAATCAGAGCGACAGAACCGCCTCTATCGCTTCATGGACGTCGGCCATGCTCCCCATGCCGTCGACCTTGCGGACGATACCGCGCGCTTCGTAGATCGGCAAGATCGGCGCTGTCTTGGCGCGATATTCCTGCATACGGGTGCGGACGGTCTCTTCATTGTCATCCGGGCGGCGCTTGAACTCGGTCGAACCGCACACGTCGCACACGCCAGCCACGGCAGGCTGCTTGAAGATATCGTGATAGCCCTCGCCGCATTTTGCGCAGGTAAACCGGCCCGTGATCCGCTCGACCAGCGCATCTTCGTCGACCGAAAGCTCGATCACATAGGAAAGCACGCGGCCGCGCTCGGCCAGTATCTCGTCCAGCGATTCGGCCTGGGCGGCGGTGCGGGGATAGCCGTCAAAGATAACCCCCTGTTCGGAGCCGAGTTCATCGAGCTTGTCGCCGATAATACCGGAAACCACCTCATCCGGCACCAGTTCGCCTGCTTCCATCAGCGCCTTGGCCTTCAACCCGACTTCGGTTCCGGCATTCACGGCGGCGCGCAGCATGTCTCCGGTTGACAGCTGGACCATGCCATGTTCGTCTTTCAGAAGGCTCGCCTGGGTTCCCTTCCCGGCACCCGGTGGCCCCAACAAGATGATGTCCATGCGATTACCCCCGTGATAATGGAAAATATAATGTGTCGATCAAGCCGGACGGATGCTTAGCGTTTGCGCCGTCCGCCCTTCAGCTTCGCCTTCTTGAGCAGATCGCCATATTGCAGCGCCAGCAAATGGCTCTGGATCTGGGTCACCGTATCCACCGTGACGTTGACGACGATCAACAGGCTCGTGCCGCCGAGGAAGAAGATCGGCAGACTGGTCTGCGCCATCACATATTCCGGCAAGACACAGACAAAGGCAAGATAGGCCGCGCCAACCACGGTAATCCGGGTCAGCACATAATCAAGATAGTCGGCGGTATTCTTGCCCGGGCGAATGCCGGGAACAAAACCACCGTTTTTCTTCAGATTCTCGGCCGTTTCCTCGGGGTTGAACACAACCGCCGTGTAGAAGAAGCAGAAGAAGATGATACCCGCTGCATAGAGCGCCATATAGAGCGGCTGCCCGTGCGCCAGATACTGGTTCAGCGTGATGATGAAATCACCGAACGCGGATTCACCGGCAACCGTGTTGCCCGCAAACTGGGTGACCGTCAGCGGCATCAGCAACAGAGAGGAAGCAAAGATCGGCGGGATCACGCCGGCGGTATTGACCTTCAGCGGCAAATGGCTGCGGTCGGCCTGCATCACACCATTCTGGGTCGCGCGCTTGGGATATTGGATCAGCACCCTTCGCTGGGCACGCTCCATGAAGCTGATGAACAGGATCAGTCCGGCGACCATCACGATCAGACCGACGATCGTCAGCGCACCGATCGAGCCGGTCCGGCTGCCTTCCATGAGGTTGGCGACGAATGTGGGCATCTGGGCGACAATGCCGGCCATGATGATCAGCGAGATACCATTACCGATACCGCGGCTGGTGATCTGTTCACCCAGCCACATCAGGAACAGCGTACCGCCCACGAGACTGATAACCGCGCCGATGCGGAACAGATAGCCGGGTTCGACCACCGCCTGCAGACCCGATTGCGAGGCAAAGCTTTCCAGGCCGACGGCGATGAAATAGCCCTGGACGGCGGTCAGGCCGACCGTGCCATAGCGGGTATATTGGTTGAGTTTCTTGCGGCCCGCCTCGCCCTCTTTCTTGACGGCGGCCAGGGTCGGCGACAGCGCTGCGGCCAGCTGAACCACGATCGAGGCGGTAATATAGGGCATGACGCCGAGAGCGATCAGGCTCATCCGGGCCAGCGAACCGCCGGAAAATGTATTGAAAATATCGAGGACGCCGCCACGGGTCTGATCATAGAGATCAGCCAGCACGACCGGATCGACGCCCGGCAGCGGTACGAAGCTGAGCATACGGAAAATGATAAGCGCACCCAGCGTGAACCAGATGCGTTTGCGCAGCTCTGTGGCTTCGCCAAATTTCGACAGGCTTAGATTCGCTGCGACCTGATCGGCTCTTGATGCCATGCTTGACTTCCCTGCCCACTATTAGTTTGCAACGCGCCCCTGCGGAGGCAGAGGCCCATCTCCAACTATTGCGTCTGTTGCAATCTCCGGAGATGAATAGCCGCTTATGCGGCTATGCAACCCGCCCCATATCGGATGTTCGTGCATCAAAAACAAGGGGCCAGAAAAAGAGGCGCTAAATCTAGCGCCTCTCGAAGATCAATCGTTCTTTTTCGCCTTGTTCGCGGCTTTTTTCTCGCGCGCGGGCTTGGAGGCAACCGCCTTCTTCTCGCCCTTGGCTCGGCGTTCGCCGCCTGCTGCAAGAATTTCAACCTTGCCGCCTGCCTTTTCAACCGCTGCGACAGCAGCCTTGGAAGCGCCGGCTACGGCGATGGTGATTTTCGCGGTCAGTTCGCCCTTGGCCAGCAACCGGACGCCGTCCTTGCCGCCGCGAGCCAGGCCCGCCGCTTTCAGTGTTGCGTGATCGATGGTGCCCTTGGCGTCGAGGCTCTTGCTGTCGATGAACTTCTGGATCATGCCCAGGTTCACTTCCGCATAGTCGGTGCCGAACGGGTTGTTGAAACCGCGCTTTGGCAGACGCATGTGGAGCGGCATCTGGCCGCCTTCAAAGCCGTTGATCGAAACACCGGAACGGGATTTCTGGCCCTTCTGGCCACGTCCGCCGGTCTTGCCCTTGCCCGAGCCAATGCCCCGGCCAACACGCATGCGCGACTTGCGCGCGCCTTCATTGTCTTTAAGTTCGTTCAGTTTCATGTCGTGTACTCGCTTTCGCTTTTATTCGCACGGAAGTGTCGGGTCTTACCCTTCGACGACTTCCACCAGATGATGTACTTTACGGATCATGCCGCGCACTTCTGCTGTATCTTCCAGTTCGGAGACACGGTGCATCTTGTTGAGACCAAGGCCGATCAGCGTTTTACGCTGGGCTTCCGGACGACGGATCGGGGATCCGATCTGCTTGATTTTTACTTTGGCCATCAAAATTACTCCGTAACTGCCGCGGCATCAGCTGCCACTTCAGCAGCCGAACCGCCAGCACGTGCAAGCAGGTCGGTCACTTTCTTGCCGCGACGCTGGGAAACAGCTTTCGGGCTCGACTGATCTGCCAGCGCGGCAAAGGTTGCGCGGATCATGTTGTAAGGATTGGCGGTGCCGTTGGACTTGGTCACAACGTCGGAAACGCCAAGGCTTTCAAATACGGCACGCATTGGACCACCGGCAATAATACCGGTACCCGCAGGGGCCGAACGGACGGTCACGTTACCGGCGCCGAACTGGCCGGTACCGTCATGGTGAAGGGTACGACCTTCACGCAGCGGTACACGAACCATCGATTTCTTTGCAGCGGCGGTTGCCTTGGTAATGGCTTCCGGCACTTCGCGGGCCTTGCCCTTGCCGAAGCCGGCCCGGCCCTTGCCGTCGCCAACCACGACCAGCGCAGCGAAACCGAACCGCTTGCCGCCTTTGACGGTTTTCGAAACGCGGTTGATGTGAACCAGCTTCTCGATCAGCTCTTCGCCGCCGTCATTGTTGCCACGACCGCCACGACCGCCACCGCGATTGTCCCGACCACCGCCGCGATTGTCACGATTGCCGCCACCGCGGTTGTCACGACCACCGGCACCGCCACGGTTTCCACCGCGCGACTGGCGCTCGGGACCACCGGTTTTGGCTTCAGCTGCGATCGCTGCTTCCGGCTGATTGCCTTCACCAGTGGTGCCCGGCTGTGCCGCGCCTTCTGGGGTTGTTTTGTCATCAGCCATATTAAAACTCCAATCCGCCTTCACGTGCTGCGTCGGCCAGGGCCTTTACACGTCCGTGAAACAGGAACCCGCCACGGTCAAAAATTACTTCTTTAACGCCTGCCTTCTTGGCAGCTTCGGCAACGCGCTTGCCGACATCGGCAGCAGCCTTGCTATCCGCACCGGTCTTGACGGTGGACGCCTTGTCGATGGTCGAAGCGGAAGCCAGCGTTTTGCCCTCGGCATCGTCGATAACCTGAGCATAGATATGCCGGCTCGTGCGATGCACGGACAAACGAGGCTTTGAGAGCCCGCGCTTGCGCAATTTGCTGCGTACGCGTTGCTGGCGCCGTTTGAACTGAGAAATATTCGCCATGGCTTATTTCTTCTTCCCTTCTTTGCGGAAAATATATTCGCCGCGATATTTGATACCCTTGCCCTTATACGGTTCGGGCTTGCGCCAGCGCCGGATTTCGGCAGCGACCTGGCCAACTTGCTGTTTGTCCATGCCGGAAATTTCGATGGTGGTCTGATCCGGGGTCTTGATTTCGATGCCGTCCGGGATCGCGAAATTCACGTCATGGCTGTAGCCAAGCTGCAAATTGAGATTCTTTCCCTGAGCCGCGGCACGATAACCAACGCCGTTGATTTCCAGCACCTTGGTGAAGCCTTCGGTGACACCGTCGACCAGGTTCTGCACCAATGTCCGCTGCATTCCCCAGAATGCGCGAGCGGTTTTCGACTTGTTTGCTGGCATCACCAGCAAACCACCGTCGCCCAGTTCATAGGTCAGGTCGTCAACCATCGGGGTCGAAAGCTCGCCCTTTGGTCCTTTGACCTTGACCAGACCATCTTCCATCACGGCGGTGACGCCGTCCGGAATAGCTACTGATTTTTTGCCAATACGGGACATGATTAGAATACCTCAGCCAGTACTTCGCCGCCGACCTTCGCCTGACGCGCTTCCGCGTCGGACAAAACACCTTTTGGCGTCGATACGATTGTTATGCCCAAGCCGTTGCGAACCCGTGGCAGATCTTCCGACCCGCTGTAGATGCGACGACCAGGCTTTGAAACACGGGCCACGTGGCGAATTGCCGGCTGCCCTTCAAAATATTTCAGTTCAATCCGCAGACCGGGGTGCTTGTTGACCTCTTCTTCGCTGAAACCGCGAATATAACCTTCGCGCTGCAACACTTCGAGGACGGCACCGCGCAGTTTGGACGCAGGCGTTACCACGCTGTCTTTGCGTGCCTGTTGTCCGTTACGGATACGGGTGAGCATGTCACCCAAGGGATCGGTAAAAGCCATATTATCTCTCCCTTACCAGCTTGATTTCGTGACGCCGGGAATCAGGCCTTTATTGGCCATGTCTCTCAGCTCGATGCGGCACAGGCGGAACTTGCGGTAATAGCCGCGCGGACGTCCTGTGGTTTCACAGCGGTTGCGCACGCGGGTTGGGTTCGCATTGCGCGGTATTTCCGCCATTTTGAGGCGCGCCATCAGACGTTCGGTCTCGTCGAGAGACTGATCCGATGCCATAGCCTTCAGTTTCGCATAACGACCGGCGTATTTCTTCACCATCCGCTTGCGTTTTTCGTTTCTGTTAATGGAACTCAGTTTCGCCATGACTTAAGTTCTCGTCCTTCCGTATAATGAAGCGCGCTTACGCGGCTTCTTTTTCTTCCGATTGTTCCTCTTTGGGGAACGGGAAACCGAACAATGCCAGAAGCGCACGCGCTTCTTCGTCTGTTTTTGCTGTTGTCGTCACGATCACGTCCATGCCGCGAACCACGTCGATATTGTCATACGCGATTTCGGGGAAAATGATCTGCTCTTTCAGGCCCATGGCAAAATTGCCGCGACCGTCAAAGCTTTTCGGGTTCAGACCTCTGAAATCCCGGATACGTGGCATAGCAACCGTCACCAGACGATCGATAAATTCATACATACGTTCGCGGCGCAGATTGACCTTGCATCCGATCGGCATGCCTTCACGCAACTTGAACGTCGCGATCGAGTTTTTCGCCTTGGTGATGACCGGCTTCTGGCCCGCAATCAATTCCATCTCGGCTGCAGCAGTCGCGACTTTCTTCTTGTCCTGGCTGCCTTCGCCAACGCCCATGTTGATCGTAACCATCGTGATACGAGGCACTTCCATATGGTTGGAATAGTTGAATTTCTCCTGCATCGCCTTGACGATTTCCTCGTCATATTTGGTGCGCATGCGCGGGATATATTTTTTGTCAGCCATCGACTTTCTCCCCGGACTTTACAGCGATACGCTGCATCTTTCCGTCTTCTGTCTTTTCAAATCGAACCCGAGTCGGCTTGCCGTCCTTCGGATCCGCGAGAGCCACTTTGCTGATGTGCAAGGCTGCTTCCCGACGCTCCAGGCCACCCTGCGGGTTTGCCTGGGTTGGCTTGCGGTGACGGACAGCAATGTTGATGCCCGAAACGATGCACTTGCCATCCTTCGGCATCACTTTGCTGACTTCACCCGACTTGCCCTTGTCCTTGCCGGACAGGATCACGACGGTGTCGCCTTTTTTGATCTTTGCATTGGCCATGATTAAAGCACCTCCGGCGCAAGGCTGATGATTTTCATATGTTTTTTCGCACGCAGTTCGCGAACCACGGGGCCAAAAATACGCGTGCCTATAGGCTCCTGGTTGTTGTTCACCAGAACCGCGGCATTGCTGTCGAACCGAATGACCGATCCGTCCTTGCGGCGGATGTCCTTCTTGGTACGAACGATCACAGCACGGTGAACGTCGCCCTTCTTGACCTTGCCGCGCGGCGCTGCTTCCTTGATCGACACGACAATGATGTCGCCGACGCCGGCAAAGCGACGCTTCGAGCCGCCCAGCACCTTGATGCACTGCACGCGTTTGGCGCCGCTGTTGTCCGCGACCTCCAGGTTCGATTGCATCTGGATCATGGATCCAATTCCTTCTTCATAAACCCGGATTTTACCGGGCGTTTCCTACTTCGTCATCCCGGCAGATCCGGGACATTCTAAACTTATTCGCCAGCTGGCGCGGCGTCAGCCTTGTCGTCGGCCGCCACGGGCGCCTTGACCTTTTCGTCCTTCGGATCGCTGGCCGTGATCTCGCTGACCGTCGGCGTTGCGAGACCGGCTGCTGCGCCGACCCGTTCCAGAACCTTCCAGGTCTTCAGCTTGGAGATCGGCCGGGTCTCTTCGATCCGGACGGTTTCGCCGAGCTTGATTTCGTTGTTCTCGTCATGCGCATGATATTTCTTCGAGCGCCGGATGATTTTTCCGTACAGCGGGTGCTTCACTTTGCGTTCGACATTGACAACAACCGTCTTGTCGCCCTTGTCTGACACAACCGTGCCGGTGAGAATACGTTTTGGCATATCGGTTCCTTACGCCTTTTCTGCAACAGCGGCTTTCGCGCGCTCGTTCTGCAGGGTTTTGATTTTCGCGATCGTGCGACGCACTTCCCGGATACGACTTGGCTTTTCAAGCTGGTTGGTCGCTGACTGAAAGCGCAGGTTGAATGCCTCGCGTTTCAGTTCGCCCAGTTCCGTCTCGAGCTGATCGTCGGTCTTGGTCCGCATATCTTCTGTCTTGATGCTCATCTAGCTTAACCTTCCAGATGTGACGTATCGCCGAGGCGGGCCACAACCTTTGTCTTGATCGGGAGCTTCATCGCTGCCCGCTCGAACGCGACCGCTGCAATCGGTCCGGGAACGCCATCCAGTTCGAACAGGATACGACCTGGTTTCACCCGGGCAGCCCAATATTCAACCGAGCCCTTACCCTTACCCTGACGAACTTCGGCAGGCTTCTTGGATACAGGCACGTCCGGGAAAATCCGGATCCACAACCGGCCCTGACGCTTGATATGACGCGTGATCGCGCGGCGAGCCGCCTCGATCTGGCGCGCGGTAATCCGGTCAGGTTCCATGGCTTTCAGGCCATAGCTGCCGAAATTCAGCGTGGCACCACCAGGGGCCTTGCCCTTGATCCGGCCTTTGAAAGCCTTGCGGAACTTATGTTTCTTGGGTTGCAGCATGATGCTCTACCTATTCCTCAAAAATCAACGTTGATGCTGCGGACGGACGCCGGAAGTTTGTGCTTCCACCATCAACCGATCCTGAGCCATCGGGTCGTGACCCAATATCTCGCCTTTAAAAATCCAGACCTTGATACCGATGATACCGTAAGCGGTCAGCGCTTCATATTCGGCATAATCGATATTGGCGCGCAGCGTATGGAGCGGCACGCGGCCTTCACGGTACCATTCAACGCGCGCGATTTCCGCGCCGCCCAAACGGCCACCACAAACAATTTTGATGCCTTCGGCACCAAGCCGCAGCGCAGACTGCACTGCCCGCTTCATGGCGCGACGGAAAGCAACGCGGCGGATCAGCTGATCGCCAATGCCCTGCGCAACAAGCTGTGCATCGACTTCCGGCTTGCGGATTTCGACGATGTTCAGCGAAACGTCACCGGAGGACATGTCGCTCAGCTGGCGGCGCAGCTTTTCAATGTCCGCGCCCTTCTTGCCGATGATCACGCCAGGGCGTGCGGCATAGATCGAAATGCGGCAGGTCTTGGCCGGACGCTCGATCACCACCTTGGAGATCGCTGCCTGCGGCAGGGTCTTGATGATGAACTTGCGCATCTTGATGTCTTCCATCAAGAGGTCGCCATAGTTGGAACCTTCCGCATACCAGCGAGAGTCCCAGGTCCGGTTGATCTGCAGGCGAAGCCCGATAGGATTACTCTTTTGACCCATGGTTACGCCTCTTCCTCTTCATGCTCGCGGACCACAATGCGGACGCGGCTAAATGGCTTGATAATCTTGGCTGAACGACCACGTGCCCGCGCCTTCCAGCGCTTCATCGTGATTGACTTGCCGACGCTCGCTTCGTGAACGATCAGCGCGTCGACATCCAGATTGTGATTATTCTCGGCATTGGCGATTGCTGAAGCAAGCACCTTGCTGACATCCTTGGCCATCGACTTTTTCGAAAAGGACAGAATGTTCAGAGCCTCTTCCGCCTTCTTGCCACGGATCAGCTGTGCAACCAAGTTCAGCTTCTGGGCAGAACCACGGATGGAATTGCCAACAGCCAAAGCTTCATTGTCGCCAACACGGCGGGGTGATGATGCCTTACCCATTATTTCTTGCCTTTTTTGTCTGCGCCATGACCGTAATAGTTGCGCGTTGGCGCAAACTCGCCGAGCTTGTGGCCGACCATGTCTTCATTCACGGAAACCGGAATGAATTTCATGCCGTTGTAAACGCTGAAAGTCAGACCGACAAAGTCAGGCAGAACAGTCGAACGGCGCGACCAGGTCTTGATCGGTGTACGAGTGCTGTTTTCCTGCGCGGTTTGCGCTTTTTTCAGCAGATGGAGGTCAACAAATGGACCTTTTTTGATGGAACGAGCCATGCTTACCTCTTCTTCTTCGCGTGACGCGACCGGATGATCATCTTGTCCGTCGATTTGTTGCTACGGGTACGGGCGCCCTTGGTCGGCTTGCCCCAAGGGGTGACCGGATGACGACCACCGGAGGTCCGGCCTTCACCACCACCATGCGGGTGATCGACCGGGTTCTTCGCAACACCGCGAGTCAGAGGACGACGCCCCTTCCAGCGGGTACGGCCTGCCTTGCCGAAATTCTGGTTCGAATTGTCCGGGTTGGAAACCGCACCAACGGTGGCCATGCAATCGGAGCGCAGATACCGCTGCTCGCCGCTTTTCAGGCGAACGATAACCATGCCGCGGTCACGACCGACGATCTGGACATAGGCACCGGCGGAACGGGCAATCTGACCGCCCTTGCTTGGCTTCATTTCGACATTGTGAACGATCGTGCCGACCGGCATCTGCGACAGGAGCATCGCATTGCCTGGCTTCACGTCGGTCTTGTGACCGGCAATCACGCTGTCGCCAACGTCGAGACGCTGCGGCGCAATGATATAGGCCAGCTCGCCGTCTTCATATTTGATCAGCGCGATAAAGGCGGTGCGGTTCGGGTCATATTCGAGCCGCTCGACGGTCGCAGCCATATCCCACTTGCGCCGCTTGAAGTCGACGAGGCGATATTTCTGCTTGTGACCGCCGGCGATGCCGCGCGAAGTGACATGGCCCTTGTTGTTCCGGCCACCGGTCTTGTTCTTGCCTTCGACAAGCTTCTTGACGGGCTTGCCTTTCCAGAGGCCGCTCTTGTCGACCAGGATAAGACCACGCCGGGCGGGGCTTGTCGGTTTATAGGATTTTAATGCCATGTGCCCTTAAACTCCCGTGGTGATGTCAATGGTCTGGCCTTCAGCCAGGGTGACAACAGCCTTCTTGATGTCATTGCGTGTATAGGGGCGACCCTTCCACTTCTTGGTCTTGCCCTTTTGCACCAGCGTGTTGACGTTCTTGACTTTGACATCAAACAACGCCTCGATGGCGGCCTTGATCTGCGGCTTGGTCGCGGTGTTCGCAACTTTGAACACCACAGCATTATGCTCGCTGAGCAAGGTCGACTTTTCGGTGATGTGCGGGCCGACAATCACGTCATAGTGACGGATATCGACAGCTTCTTTTTTAGCCATTGAAGCGCGCCTCCAGCTTTTCTACCGCTGCGCGCGTCAGCACCAGGGTTTCATGGTTCAGGATGTCATAAACATTGGCACCAGCAGCTGGCATCACGTTTACGAGGGGAATGTTGTTCGACGCCTTGGAGAAAGCATCGTTGACCGCATCACCGTCCATGATCAGCGCCGTTCTGCCGAAACCGAGCTTGCCGATCTGGGCGAGAAGCGCCTGGGTCTTGGCTTCCTTCACATCGAGATTTTCCAGAACGATCAGCTTGTCATTCTTGACCTTGTCGCTCAGCGCCATCTTCAGACCCAAAGCACGAACCTTCTTGTTCAGCGACGGATTGAAATCACGCTTGCGGGCACCATGGGCTTTACCACCACCGATGAAGATCGGGGCACGGCGATCGCCATGACGAGCGGTACCGCCGCCCTTCTGGTTGCCGTATTTCTTGCCGGTGCGGGCAACATCTGCACGCTCGCGGGTCGGACGCGCCGTACCGCGGGCTTTTTCGCGCTGCCAGTTGACGACACGGTGGAGAATATCTGCACGCGCTTCGATACCGAAAACGTCATCGTTCAATTCGATGTCGCCCTTGGCTTTCGCGTCGAGGGTTATCACTTTCAATTTCATGGTCTAGCCCTCCTTCCCGGCGTCATCTGCGGCATCGGATGCCCCGTCAATTTCGCCAGCCGGCTTTGCTGCCGCTTCCGCAACTTCTGCGTGGGTTGGGCCAACCGGCGTTTCGATTTCTGCGTCCGGCTCGATCATGCCTGCCGGTGCTTCTTCCGTTGCCGTCTCATCCGCGTTGCGGCGCATGGCACCCGGGAATGGAACGCCCTCGGGAAGAGCAACTTTCACAGAATCTTTCACGAGCAGCCAGCCACCCTTGGAACCGGGAACGCTGCCGCGCACAAAGATCAGGCCGCGAGCGGCGTCTGTACGGACGATTTCCAGATTTTGCTGGGTGCGGTTTTTCGCGCCCATATGGCCGGCCATCTTCTTGCCCTTGAACACCTTGCCCGGATCCTGGTTCTGACCAGTCGAACCATGCGCACGGTGAGAGATCGAAACGCCGTGGGTTGCGCGCATACCGCCGAAACCCCAGCGCTTCATCGCACCGGCAAAGCCCTTACCCTGGGTAACGCCCTGGATATCGACCATCTGGCCGGCAATGAAATGATCAGCGGTTACCGTGGCACCGATGGGGAGCAAAGCATCTTCGCTATCGACCCGGAATTCGGCAACACGTGCTTTTGGCTCAACTTCTGCCTTGGCAAAAGCTTCACGCTGCGGCTTGTTTACATTTTTCGCTTTGCGGGGGCCTGCACCGAGCTGAACGGCAAAATAACCATCCCGTTCCTGATTACGAGCACCAACAACCTGACATTCTTCCAGAGAAAGAACGGTAACCGGCACATGCCGTCCGTCTTCCTGAAACAAGCGGGTCATCCCCATTTTTTTCGCGATCACGCCTGTACGCACGATCAATCTCCTTCACAGAGGCCGAACGAACCATTTCGTCCGGCTTGCCAGCCCAAATTGTCATGCGTCACCCCGTCCGGGCTGTAATAGTTCCGAATATCGGAACGAGACGGAGGACGCTGCCCGGTTAAATCCGGCGGTATCCTTAGTCGTGTGTCTGATCCCCGCCTGGGCGGAAAACCGATCAGTTGTCTCAGGCCAGCTTGATCTCGACGTTAACACCAGCAGCAAGGTCAAGCTTCATCAAAGCGTCGACGGTCTGCGGTGTTGGCTGCACGATGTCGAGCAACCTTTTGTAGGTCCGTACCTCGAACTGCTCGCGGGACTTTTTGTCCACGTGCGGTCCGCGGTTAACGGTGAATTTTTCAATGTGCGTTGGCAAAGGTATCGGTCCACGAATGAGAGCGCCGGTGCGGCGTGCTGTGTCAGCGATATCGCCAGTTGCTTGATCTAGAACCCGATGGTCGAATGCCTTCAAGCGAATGCGAATATTCTGCGTTTCCATGTACCTGTTACCAATGTCAAAGAGCCAAAAATAAACCGCCCCGATTTTCTAGCGAAAAGGCCGGAGCGGCGAAAAAACTAGCTGCCCGAATCACCGATCCGGGCAGCGAGGCGTTTCTATATTACTTTGTTACGTTGCTGACAACCCCTGATCCGACGGTCCGTCCACCTTCGCGAATAGCGAAGCGGAGGCCCGCGTCCATGGCGATCGGAGCAATCAGCTTGACGCCGATCGTCACGTTGTCACCTGGCATAACCATTTCCGTGCCTTCAGGAAGGATCACTTCACCGGTCACGTCGGTCGTGCGGAAGTAGAACTGCGGACGATAGTTGGCGAAGAAAGGCGTATGACGGCCACCTTCATCTTTCGACAGCACGTAAACTTCAGCCGAGAATTCGGTGTGCGGGGTGATCGAGCCTGGCTTGCAGAGAACCTGACCACGCTCAACCGAGTCACGGTCAACGCCGCGGATCAGCGCGCCGATGTTGTCGCCAGCCTGACCGGAGTCGAGCAGCTTGCGGAACATTTCAACGCCGGTAACGGTGGTCTTCGTGGTATCCTTGATACCGACGATTTCGCATTCATCGCCAACATTCACGATGCCGGTTTCAACACGGCCGGTAACAACCGTACCACGACCCGAAATCGAGAACACGTCTTCGATTGGCATCAGGAATGCCTGGTCGACTGGACGTTCTGGCTGAGGAATGGCTTCGTCGACAGCTTTCATCAGTTCAAGAATCTTGTTCTTGCCGATTTCGTCGTCACGGCCTTCCAGCGCAGCCAGGGCAGAACCGGATACGATCGGAATGGCATCGCCATCAAAGTCATAGTAGGACAGAAGCTCACGAACTTCCATTTCAACCAGCTCGAGCAGTTCTTCGTCGTCGACCTGGTCAACCTTGTTCATGAACACGACCAGAGCCGGAACACCAACCTGACGGGCGAGCAGGATGTGCTCGCGGGTCTGTGGCATTGGGCCGTCGGCAGCGTTAACCACGAGAATGGCACCATCCATCTGAGCAGCACCGGTGATCATGTTCTTAACATAGTCAGCATGGCCTGGGCAGTCGACGTGCGCATAGTGGCGTGCTTCGGTTTCATATTCAACGTGGGCCGTTGAAATGGTGATGCCGCGCTCACGCTCTTCCGGTGCCTTGTCGATATTTGCAAAGTCGACAGCCTTACCGCCGGTGGTTTCAGCAAGCACTTTGGTGATCGCCGCAGTCAACGTCGTTTTGCCGTGGTCAACATGACCGATGGTTCCGATGTTGCAGTGCGGCTTATTGCGCTCAAACTTCTCTTTAGCCATTTTATTTTACCTCTGATTTTCTATCATCTTGATAGTCTGCGCCGCGCTTTGGCGAGACTCTCCAATTCTGTCAACACCCTTTTGCCGGTCTGGGGGTTTTCCCGCCAGACCCGCACAAAAGGAAAGCGCATTAGCTCAAAAAGGAGCGGCCGTTAGGCCATTTTCTCCTTGATCTCTTCGGCCACATTGCTCGGCACTTCTTCGTAATGCGAGAATTGCATCGAATATTGTGCGCGTCCCTGACTGAAGGAACGCAGTTCGTTTACATAACCGAACATGTTGGCCAGCGGCACCATGGCATTCACAGCCTGGGCGTTGCCGCGCGTATCGGTACCCTGGATTTGCCCCCGGCGAGAGTTAAGATCGCCGATCACATCACCAAGATAGTCTTCCGGTGTTACCACTTCAACTTTCATGATCGGTTCAAGCAGCTTGATGCCGGATTTCTGTGCCGCTTCGCGCATTGCTGCACGACCAGCGATTTCGAAGGCCAGCGCCGAGGAGTCGACGTCATGATAGGCGCCGTCAAAGACGCGGATGTTGAAGTCGATGATCGGGAAGCCGATCAGCGAGCCGGTTTCTGCGGTTTCGCGCATGCCCTTTTCAACCGACGGGATATATTCCTTCGGAATGTTACCGCCCTTGATTTCGTCTTCAAAGGTAATGCCCGATCCACGCTCGCCCGGCGTGACTTCGAACTTGATACGCGCAAACTGACCGGAACCGCCGGACTGCTTTTTATGCGTATAGTCAATTTCGACTGCCTTGCCGAGGGATTCGCGGTAAGCCACCTGCGGCGCACCGACATTGGCCTCGACCTTGAATTCGCGCTTCATGCGGTCAACCAGGATGTCGAGGTGAAGCTCGCCCATGCCCTTGATGATCGTCTGGCCCGATTCATGATCGGTCGAAACGCGGAACGAAGGATCTTCGGCGGCCAGGCGATGCAGGGCAACGCCCATCTTTTCCTGGTCGGCCTTGGTCTTCGGTTCCACGCTGAGCTCGATAACCGGCTCGGGGAATTCCATGCGTTCCAGGATGATCGGATTGCTGGGGTCGCACAGCGTATCGCCTGTCGTGGTGGTTTTCATACCCGCCAGAGCAACGATGTCGCCGGCAAAGGCCTCTTCAATGTCCTTGCGGTCATTGGAGTGCATTTCCAGGATACGGCCGACTTTTTCCTTCTTGTCCTTCACCGAGTTGAGCAATGTGCCCTTTTCCAGCTTGCCGGAATAGATGCGGCAGAAGGTCAGCGTACCCACGAACGGATCGTTCATCACCTTGAAGGCGAGAGCCGAGAATGGCGCGTCATCGGAAGATGGCCGGCTGTCTTCGGTTTCGCCGTCGAGCAGAACGCCCTTGATGGCAGGAACGTCGAGCGGGCTCGGCATATAGTCGACAACCGCGTCGAGCAAAGGCTGGACGCCCTTGTTCTTGAACGCCGAGCCGCACAGGACCGGAACGAAGCTCTGGTTCAGCGTGCCCTTGCGGATCAGCGCCTTCAGGGTCGCTGCGTCGGGCTCGTTGCCTTCCAGATATTGTTCCATCACGTCATCGTCCTGCTCGACAGCAAGCTCGATCAGCTTCTCGCGATATTCAGCCGCTTCGTCGGCCATATCCTCAGGGATTTCACCATAAGTATATTCGGCACCCAGATCTTCATTCTTCCAGGTGATCGACCGCTGGTTCACCAGATCGACGAGGCCGACCAGGCTCGCTTCGATGCCGATCGGCAGATAGAGAACCGCCGGGGTCGCGCCGAGACGATCGATGATCGACTGTACGCAGAATTTGAAATCCGCGCCGGTGCGGTCGAGCTTGTTGATGAAGCACATCCGCGGCACTTTATATTTGTCAGCCTGGCGCCAAACGGTTTCGGACTGCGGCTCAACGCCGGCAACGCCATCGAAACAGGCAACCGCGCCATCGAGCACACGCAGTGAACGTTCAACTTCAATGGTGAAGTCAACGTGGCCCGGCGTATCGATGATGTTGATCCGGTGCTCGGGACCCTTGCGGTCATCGGCATTCCAGAAACAGGTCGTCGCAGCCGAGGTAATGGTAATGCCCCGCTCCTGCTCCTGCTCCATCCAGTCCATCGTCGCCGCGCCGTCATGCACTTCGCCGATCTTGTAGGACTTGCCGGTATAATAGAGGATACGTTCTGTCGTCGTTGTTTTACCGGCATCAATATGGGCCATGATGCCGATATTGCGATAATATTTGAGCGGATGGCTGCGTGCCATAGTCTGTACTCCGATATGTGGGGAACCAATTCTGGTCGCCCTATAGTGAAATGGGCTGAACAATGCCAGCCCTGTGATGTTTGAATCTATCGGTTTTTAACCATAGCGGCGACCTGGCGGTTGCCCGCTAGGTCGCCGATAGGACGAATATAGTAAGTCCGGGGCGCTTCTACCAGCGGTAGTGAGCGAATGCGCGGTTGGCTTCTGCCATCTTGTGCGCATCTTCCCGCTTTTTCACCGCATTGCCACGGTTGTTCGACGCGTCGAGAATTTCTCCCGACAGCCGGGCAGCCATGGTGGTTTCGCTGCGGCCGCGAGCGGCAGAGATCATCCAGCGGATCGCCAGCGCCTGCGCACGTTCGGGACGCACCTCGACAGGAACCTGATAGGTCGCACCACCAACACGGCGGCTGCGCACTTCGATGCCCGGCTTGATATTGTTGAGAGCATCATGGAACAGCTGCAGCGGATCTTTTTTCGCCTTGGCTTCAACGCTGTCAAAGGCACCATATACGATGCGCTCTGCGGTGGATTTCTTACCATCCATCATCAGGTTGTTCATGAATTTCGAAAGCACCAGATCCTTGAATTTCGGATCGGGCAGGATGACCCGCTTTTCGGGACGACGACGACGTGACATATCTTATAACTCCGAAACTGAATTATTTAGGACGCTTGGCGCCATATTTCGAACGGCTCTGCTTGCGGTCCTTGACACCCTGGGTATCGAGAACGCCGCGCAGGACGTGGTAGCGCACACCGGGAAGGTCGCGCACACGGCCGCCGCGGATCAGCACAACGCTATGCTCCTGAAGGTTATGGCCTTCACCGGGAATATAGCTGATGACCTCGCGCTGGTTGGTCAGGCGAACCTTGGCAACCTTGCGCAGAGCGGAGTTTGGTTTCTTTGGAGTCGTTGTATAGACACGGGTGCAAACGCCGCGTTTCTGCGGGTTGGCTTCCATGGCTGGCACCTTGGACTTCGTCTTCTGGGGCACCCGCCCTTTACGGACGAGCTGGTTGATCGTTGGCATAAAGTCTTCACCTTATAGTAGATTAGTCCTGCATTATGCAGGGGTTACTCTCACCGCCCAAAGTGGCGGCAAGTGTTTTGCCTATGTAAGTTTTCAGCGGCGTCGAGCAGAGCCCGAAGAAGCGGAAGCGCGGCCCTTAGCGGGGATTCGGGTTTGGGTCAAGGGACCTCACTCATTCCCCAAGAGTTTCAATTTATCGAAAAGCACACGATTTCTTCGTTCGGCATTTTGCAGCACTGTGTCATAGTCCATCACCTCATAATAGAACTGGTGATTGGGATGATAGCCATAGAAACCGTCTTGGCCTGGCATTTCCATCGCCCCCCAATTCATCAACTGTTTGCGGAGCCGTTTTGTTATATCACAAACAATATAACATTTTACCGGAATCGAGTTGGCTACAATTTTAATAGGCCTGCCATCTGCATCTTTAGCAACACCATTGCGAATTTCATTTATGTTATCAACCACTTGAGATAGCGGATTGTCATCATCGGTGTAGTCGTCTCTCATCGGTCGCTTAAATTCGACGATAGTTAGGGAGGACAATGGCTGACCACTCTCAGACAAGCGTATTTTCTTATCAAAAATTGTAAGGTCTGGACGCCGTCGAGAATTTTCGACGCCGATATCTTCAATCTTCTTCAGTTCAACATCCGATGCCACGAACGAATGATAGGCCACCTCGAACAATACCGATTTCCGGCTGATATAGCGATTTGATATCCTC
>JAUCYS010000025.1 GCA_030373505.1 Parasphingorhabdus sp. | reverse complement strand
TTAAATCCATCCACACCGAGGGATTGAAGCCTAAGAAACTCCCGGTGGCTTGGGAAATACTGCCTAGTTTTCCCGATCGCTATTAGGTACCGATCCAACATTGTTCGCACACCATTCGGAATGACCGAATTGCCGACCCTTCTCGAAGCTTTTGTCAGACATTTATAGAAAAACGGACGCCCCATGGAGCGCCCGGTTCCCTATCCGTCGTTGATTAAGCCGCTATTTCGACAACATTTTCGTCCGAAGATGCCGAAACAGCAGGCGGCTTCATATCCCCACTTCCCATTGCAACTTCCCGCAGGCCGATTTGCTCCCGTTTTTCGGCCGAAGTCGGTGAGACGACGGGCGGCTTGTCGCCGGTGCTTCCCATTGCCATTTCGCGCAAGCCCATCTGATCTCGCGTTTCGGCCAGTCGGTTGTGTGCGGCCGTGATTTCCGCCCGAGCGTCAATCAAACTCGTAATCGACTTGCCAGCATGGCCAATCGCTTCCTGTCCAAAAACTGCTGAAAGCTTCGCGTTCTGACGAGCAACCGGCATGAAACGGGTCAATTCGGCTACCTTGCTAATGGCGTCGTCGATTGCCCTTTCGGCATCGAACAGACGTGATTGAACTTCCTGGACTGCGGCTTTACGTTGCCTAAGCATATCAAATTCCTTTTCCATTGATCAAAGTTCCTGCATATCGTTTGTCGATAGCCAGGCTATATGGGCGCAGGTTTCGGATTGCCGCGCCCCGGACCATTGTCCGGTATTGATCAATGGGTGCATTGATGAACCGCTGATCATTTGGTATATGAACGACACTATGATGATCGACTTTGAAGATAGAGTTCCCTCTCCGCCACCTTCGCTCGTCTTCCGCATTGCAGTGGTGCTGACCAGCGTGTTCGTCGTCTACGGCTTTTTCGCTTCCCTGCGCGTGCTTTGGTCAATGGCGACCGCGCTGTTCTCCTGACTGCTAAAAAATCGTCCCAGTTCACGCAGCCACCGATGGATCTGATTGACGTGTCGATCCCGCTTTTCCGCCAAAACCTCATCTTCGCAAACTGGGCACGGTAAAGGCCCACTTCCTTTGCCTATTATTTGAGCATTCGGCAGGGTCGGAACATAGGTTCACGGTCCGAAACCCGCCATAAAAGCGGCTTTGCGGCCTCTAAGAGGTTTCTCAGCGATTCACTGGAAAACCGGCTTGGACTCCAGCATTTCTTGTCCGCCGTTGTCCATTTCGCCATTCACTCTAGACAACAGATCGAAACGCCAAAATTTTTAATCGAGTGCCGCAATGGCCCGAAAAACAGCCATCCGTCCCGCCAAATCCCGTTTAATCTCGCATAATCCCGTCACTCCAGATACTCTAGTCCCCTAACAGCGGCTTTTGCATGGAGGGAAAGAGTGATGAGCGAGAAATTTATCGAGAGCAAGAACAAGGTCTGGCTGGCGAGCGCCGGCCTGCTGACCATTGGTTTGATTGTCGGCGGCTATCTGCTCGGCGATGGCCTGCTCCGCGCCAAAATGGCGGATCGCAGCGTCACCGTACGCGGCCTTGCCGAGCGCGACGTCACCGCTGACCTCGCTACCTGGACCATCGCCTACAGCGCCCAGTCCACCGACCTGCAAAGCGCCCAGGCCGATATCGACCGCGACACGACCGCCATCACCGGTTTTTTCAAGGAACTGGGCTTCAAGGCCGATGCGCTCCAGCCGACCGGTGCCAATGTGAACCAGTATAGCAACGACGGCATCCCCCAATATACCATCCGTCAGCGGCTCAGTCTGCGTACCGAAGACATCGAAAAGGCCCAGGCTGCCGTCGCTCGCCAGTTCGATCTGGTCCGCCGCGGGGTCGTGCTCGAGGACGGATCGGGCATGAGCTACACCTTTACCAAGCTGGACGAAATCAAACCCGAAATGGTTGCCGAGGCGACCAAGGATGCCCGCAAGTCCGCCGAACAGTTCGCGGAGGACAGTGGCACCGATGTCGGCGGCATCAAGTCTGCCACCCAGGGTTATTTCAGCATCGACAGCCGCGACGGCGATGCCGGCGGCTATGGTGTGACCGACACGCCCTACAAAAAGGTCCGCGTGGTGACGACAGTGAATTTCTATCTGGATTGATTCCGGCAGGGATAGCGGGCCGCCTGCCAGTCAGCGGCTCGCTGATCTTATTCCTCGACGGCGGTGACCAGCTGCGCCAAATAGCGTTTTGCGGCCTTGGCGGAAGAGCTGTCCGGCCCGAATTTGACCGCCTGTTCCCAGTTGCTCTTGGCATTCACCACATCGCCTGCCTGATAGGCGATATTCCCGGCTTCCAGCGCGACCGCGGGATCGGTGCCGGCCCGTTTGGCCGCCTCCGCGATATCCGCCTTGGCGGTCACAAGATCGCCCGTCCGCCGCGCCAGTGTCGCCGACAGCAGCCAGCCGAGGGGGTCCTCGGGAACAAGCTGGTGAACGATCGCAAATTCATTCTTCGCCTGATCATATTGCTCTTGCGCCACAAACACCCGAGCCATATCCAGATGCACCTCGCCTTTAAGCAGATCATCCAGCGTATCGGGTGCCAGTGCGGCCTCAAAATATTTCAGCGCCCCGGCATGATCGCCGCCAGCAAGCGCCGCATTGCCCGCTTGCGACCAGAAAATGGCTGCCCGCTCGTCGCCGGCTGCCTCGGCGCCCTCGGCCGACTGGACAAATTCCGGTATGGCCTTGGTCCAGTTCTGCAGTTCCGCATAGGCAAAGCCCACGCAATTGCGGGCAAGATAGCCCCCGCCCTCGATCTGCCATTTGTTCGCCGCCAGCAAGCCCTTGCCAGGATCCTCGGTCGCCTCGGCGGTGCACTGGAAAAAGCGTCGGTCCGTTGGCTTTTGGATTTTCGGCACAGACGACTGCACCGGTTGTTCCGACTTGGGCTGGGAAGGCCGGAGCACCGGATCTATCGGCGATCCGAACGGTGTGGCCGATTGTATCAATATGGGCAGGAGTAGCGACGAAATCATGAAAGAATGTCCGTTCAGGCCTTGTAGGAATAAGCCGGGGTTCAACCGAGCCGCGCGACCACATCAATCAGCAAGGCGATATCCTGATCCCGCGACAGGCGATGGTCGCCGTCTTTTACCAGATGGACCTGCACATCATCTGAACGGATTTTCCTGGCCGTCTCGAGACTATATTCCCACGGAACATCGGCATCTTTCTGCCCGTGCAGCAGCCGCACCGCGCCATCAAAGGCAATTTCCTTCTGCAGCAGGCGGCTGGCTTCACCGGACTGCCAGAAAATCTGCGTGGTCACATAGGGCTCCTCGGAATATTCGCTGTCCTCCTCCAGCTTGCCTTCGCGCAAGATCGTCATCTTCTGCTCCTGGGTGAAGCCCCAGTCGGTGAAGTCGGGGGCAGCCGCAATGCCGACCAGATTTTTCACCCGCATCGGCCGCGACAGCGCCACCAGCAGCATCAGCCAGCCGCCCATCGACGAGCCGATCAGAGTGACAGAACCGGAAGTCACCTTGTCGATCAGGAACAGGACATCATCGCGCCAGCTGGTCAGGCTTTGGCTCTCGAAATCCCCGCCACTGGCACCGCAGCCGGCATAGTCCAGCCGCAGCATGGCGCGCCCCTGTTGCTTCGCCCATGCATCAATGGCGAGCGCCTTGCCCCCTTCCATATCCGACATATAGCCGGGCAGGAAAACCAGCGTCGTCCCTTTCACCCCGGCTTTGGGCGGCGTGTAGCAATAAGCCAGCGAAGCCCCACCGGGCCGATCGAGATAAAATATATCATCTTCCATATAGTCACCCAATTGTGCCCCCGCGGAGGCGGGGGTCCATCTCCCGCCCTATACTTCAAAAACGATTGATGAGAAGGCATGTTGAGGCAAGCCCGGTCGCTCAACCCGCTCTTTCGTCCGAATATTGTGCAGAAGATGGACACCTGCGTCGGCAGGTCTAGCGGCGATGGCAGCCCTCGTCAGGCGGCTGCAAAATAGACAATGGCCAGACAGAGAAAAGCGATGATCAGCATGCCGATATTGGATAGCAGCGGCGGCTTGGCCCTGGGCAGCAGGCCGGACAGTTCCGCCGGAATGTCACCCTTGATCCCGAGCTTCCATTTCGGCCGCTCCTTGATCCCGTCCTCGAGCCCGAAGACATGCGATTCGCCTTCCTTGCCGCGATAGACCAGATCCCCGAAGAAAAAGGTCTCGCTCCGCCATTGCGGTTCATAGAGCAAAAAGGTCCCGCCAATCACCTCGATCCGCACCTGCCGTTTCAGGGCGCTCTTGCCATCGATAAGCCATGCGCTCGGATGTTCAGCCATCGCCGGAACCTAAATCAACTTTTGACCAGGCGCACCAAAATTCTTGCGTCTTTTCAATTGCCCGCGATGTTTTGTGGACAATCGCCCAAACCGTCCGGGGACTTGTCCCCCAGAAGGGAGACCTCCCGTTCCCCGGTTTGCCTGCAGTCCCGCTTTGCCAACAGCCACCGTCTGATTTGGTTGACTTGAAGCCCCAAAAGACTAAGTCAAACCCGATCCGCCGCCAGCCGACATTCAAGCTTTCCTGGCCCTAACGTTGACCAACTTTGAGATGACCCGAGCCCATGACCGAGATGATTAAAATCACCCTTCCCGACGGTAGCACGCGTGAAGTGGCATCGGGCACTACTCCCGCACAGATTGCCGCCGACATTGGTCCGGGCCTGGCGAAGGCAGCGCTTGCGGCGAAAATTGACGGCGAGCTGCGCGACATCATGCGGCCGCTGGAACAGGATACCGAACTCGCCCTGGTTACCTCGCGGGACGAGGATGATGCGCTCGAACTGGCGCGCCACGACTATGCCCATATCCTGGCCGAAGCGGTGCAGAATCTGTTCCCCGGCACGCAGATCACCTTCGGCCCCTCGACCGATGACGGCTTCTATTATGATTTCGCCCCCGCCGGTGACCCGTTCACCGACGAGGATCTGCCGGCCATCGAGGAGGAGATGAAACGGATCATCGCCGCCGACAAGCCGCTGCGCCGGGAAGTCTGGGAGCGCGACGACCTGATCGCCCGCTGGCAGCAGGACGGCGAGACGTTCAAGGCCGAATGGGCGGCAGAACTGCCCGAAGGCGACGAAATTACCGTCTACTGGTCCGGCGACGACTGGATGGACATGTGCCGCGGCCCGCATCTGGCCTCGACCGGCAAGCTCGACCCGCAGGCCTTCAAGCTGATGCGCGTGTCCGGCGCCTATTGGCGCGGCGACCAGCGCAATCCGCAGCTGTCGCGCATCTACGGCACCGGCTGGCTCAACAAGAAACAGCTCAATGCCCATCTCTTGCGGCTCGAGGAAGCCGCGAAGCGCGACCATCGCAAGCTCGGCCAGGAAATGGACCTGTTCCACTTCCAGCACGAGGCGCAGGGCTCCTGCTTCTGGCATCCCAAGGGCTATTTTATCTGGCGCGAGCTGGAACGCTATATGCGCCGCCAGCTCGACAGGGCCGGCTATGACGAGATCAAGACGCCGCAGCTGATGGACGTCAACCAGTGGGAGAAATCCGGCCACTGGGGCAAATATTCGGAGAATATGTTCGCCGTCCCCGACGAGGTTCCGCACGCCGATGGCGAAGGCCCCGTGATCACCGGCACCGCCGGCATGATGGCGATGAAACCGATGAACTGCCCGGCCCATGTGCTGGTGTTCAAGCAGGGCATCAAGAGCTACCGCGACCTGCCGATCCGCATGGCGGAATTCGGCTGCTGCCACCGCAACGAGCCGCATGGCGCGCTGCACGGCCTGCTGCGCGTGCGCCAGTTCACCCAGGACGACGCGCATATCTTCTGCCGCGAGGACCAGCTGACCGACGAGATTGTCGCCTTCTGCGACCTGCTCGACGCGGTCTACCGCGACCTCGGCTTTGCCGACTATCAGATCAAGCTGGCGCTACGCCCCGACGAGCGCTTTGGCTCGGACGAAGAATGGGACCGGTCCGAACAGATTTTGCGCGATGCGGTCGAGCAAGCCGGTCGCGCGACCGAGGCCTATGGCTGGGAAGAACTGCCCGGCGAAGGCGCCTTCTATGCGCCCAAGCTGGAATTCCATCTGACCGACGCGATCGGCCGGACCTGGCAGGTCGGCACGATCCAGGCCGACACCGTGCTGCCCGAACGCTTGGACGCCAGCTATATCGGCGAGGACGGCAGCCGCCATCGCCCGGTCATGCTGCACCGCGCGATTCTCGGCACGTTCGAGCGGTTCATCGGCATATTGATAGAACATTATGCCGGCAAGCTGCCGCTCTGGCTCGCCCCGACCCAGGCCGTGGTCGCGACGATTGTCACCGACGCCAATCCCTATGCCGAGCAGGTGGCCGAAAAGCTGAAAGCCGCCGGCATCCGGGTCGAGGCCGATCTGCGCAACGAGAAGATCAACTACAAGGTGCGCGAACATTCGGTTGGCAAGGTGCCCAACATTCTGGTCGTCGGCATGCGGGAAGCGGAGGAAGGCAAGGTTGCCTTGCGCCGCCTCGGCCAGAAGGAGCAGGAGTTCCTGACGCTGGACGAGGTCGTGACCCTGTTGCAGAGCGAGGCTCTGGCACCGGACTTGAAAACAGCAGCTCTATAACGATATAAGAGACAACGCTGTTGCATTCAGACCACGGCTTACGGGGCTTATCTCGCCTTCCCTCTCAAGAAGGCTTTATTCCTGTGAGCTTTGCGGCTAATGAGCCAGCATAAACAACCACTCAGGAGTATTTAACATAGCTGCACCCCCTCGCCGCCCCATGCCACCCGTCAAAGGTGGCCCGCGCTTTAACGATCTGATCAATTCCGACACCGTCAGGGTCATCGACGACAAGGGCGAAAACCTTGGCGTGATGAGCACAAGGGAAGCGATCGAGCGAGCAGCAGAAGTGGGCCTCGACCTGGTCGAGGTATCTCCCAATGCGCAGCCACCGGTTGCGAAATATCTCGACGTCGGCAAGTTCAAATATGAGGCCCAGAAAAAGGCCAATGCCGCGCGCAAGACCCAGAAGGTCCAGGACGTCAAGGAAATCAAGATGCGTCCGAACATCGACGATCATGATTATAACGTCAAAATGCGCAACGTGAACAAGTTCATCGACAATGGTGACAAGGTGAAGGTAACCCTTCGCTTCCGTGGCCGTGAAATGTCGCACCAGCAGCTCGGCATGGCCTTGCTTGTCCGGGTACAGGAAGACATGAAGGAAACCGCCAAGGTCGAAGCCTATCCGAAGCTGGAAGGCCGTCAGATGCTGATGGTGCTCAGCCCGAAATAGGCTTGTCTCCTAACGGGCCTCAATGCGGGCGATCCACAGAAAAGCCAGTCCCGTCACCAGTCCGGTGATTGCGATCAGCATTTCGAAATTGTGGTTTACCATTTTCCCTCTGCCTCTACCCTGTCTTTTAACACAGCCAGGCTAACAGTCGGTTAAATGGCGCCCTGCCTCAGGATACGGGCTGCGCCCGATATTGGCCCGGGAAATATTTCTTCAGATTGGCGACCTTCGGCTTGTCCCAGCGGACAATATAGCCCTGGTGCGGGTTCTTCTGCATGAAATCCTGATGATAGGTTTCGGCGGGGTAAAAGGCCTTGTAAGCCTCGATCCGCGTCACGATCGGACGCTTCCAATAATCGCCCTTCTCCAGTTGCGCGATATAGGCGCGAGCCGCTTTCGCCTGCACGGCGTTCATCGGCACCAGCGCGCTGCGATATTGCTTGCCGCGATCGGGACCCTGCGCATTGAGCATGGTCGGGTCGGTGATCACCGAAAAATAGATCTGCATCAGCTTGCCATAGCTGACCTTGTCCGGGTCATAGACCACGCGCACCGCTTCTGCATGATCGGTCACGCCGGAACTGACGATCTCGTAGGACGCGGTCCGTTTGGTGCCGCCATGATAGCCGGACGAAGCGCTGATCACGCCCTTGGTATGTTCAAAGACAGCTTCGACACCCCAGAAACAGCCGCCGGCAAAAATCGCGACGGCCCGTTTGCCGCTTTCCGTGGTGCTGACCCGCGGTGCCGGGATGATGGTGGCTTTTTCCGCGGCATGGGCTTCTCCGACCAGAAAGGGGCCGGACGCCTGATCCACAGGGACGCTGGACTGAACACCTGCCCAGACCGCCCCAAATGCCGCAACAGCGACACCAAGGGTGATGGTTCTGGTCAGGAAAGCGCTCATGATGTGTGGTTCAGCAATTGACTGGCCGAGCTGACGGTAGACGACAGATTCTCGCCCACGTCCGTCCGCTGGTCGGCGGGTTGCATCAGAAACAGCATCAGCGCTCCGGCGATAAAGCCGCCGCCAAGACTGTAGGTCAGATCGGATTTGAATATTTTCATCATACTCTGTTCCTTGGGGCTATCCGTTTGTTCGAAACATCCCGCCTGTTGGTTACAGTTCTAATATAGTTTTCCTGTCGCTTTTGTGAACCTGATCACAGCGCCATATTCACTTTGTCCGCGACAAGCTTTTCTATGTCGACTGTATTTTGACCTCAAGCGCCGGGCGGGCGCATCCGCGCCCTTGGCTTGCGCGCCATAAGGCGCGGCGGCCGGCCTTGCCTCGGCTACGCCTCGGTTAGAAACTAACCGCGAGCGCGACCGCCGAACCGACGCGAAGCGGAGGCAAGCGCGACCGCGCGACCGAGCTTATGCGAGGATAGCCAAGCAGGCGGATGCCTGCGCCCGGCGCTTGAGGCCTAAGTTAACGCCGAGCAGGCTCGCTGGATTCGCGTACAGGCCTCGCTCAACAGCTCCTCGGAGGTCGCATAGCTGATCCGGAACGCCGGTGAGAGGCCGAAGGCCGCGCCATGCACGGCGGCAACCTGCGCCTCGTCGAGGAAATAGGCGATCAGATCCTCGTCGGTCTTGATCACTTGCCCTTTTGGCGTGGTCTTGCCAATCACGCCGCTGGCGTCGGGATAGACGTAGAAGGCCCCTTCCGGTGTCGGGCATTCGAGCCCCGGCGTGTCGTTCAGCATCGACACCACCAGATCGCGGCGCCGTTCGAAGGCGGCGTTGCGCTCGATCAGAAAATCCTGCGGACCGTTGAGCGCGGCCACCGCTGCGGCCTGGGAAATCGAGCTGGGATTGGAGGTCGACTGCGACTGCAACTTGGCCATCGCCTTGATCAGCCACGCCGGACCGCCGGCATAGCCGATCCGCCAACCGGTCATCGCATAAGCCTTGGAGACCCCGTTGACCGTCAGCGTGCGGTCATAGAGGTCCGGGCAGACCTGTGCGATCGTCGCGAAGGGGAAATCGGCATACCAGATATGCTCGTACATATCGTCGGTCATCACCATCAAATCCTGGTGCGGCAGGATCACCTCCGCGAGTGCCTTCAGTTCCTCTGCGCTATAGGCCGCGCCGGTCGGGTTGGAAGGCGAGTTGAGGATCAGCCATTTGGTCTTGGGCGAAATCGCCGATTCCAGCTGTGCCGGCGTGATCTTGTACCCCTGGTCGGCTCCGGCTTGGACGATCACCGGCGTTCCGCCGGCGAAATTGACGATATCGGGATAGCTCACCCAGTAAGGCGCGGGGATGATCACCTCATCGCCTTCGTCCAGCGTCGCGACCAGCGCGTTGAACAGGGTGTGCTTGCCGCCATTGCTCACGGTAATCTGGTTCGCCGCATAGGTCAGGTCATTGTCGCGCTTGAACTTTCCGATAATCGCCGCCTTCAGCGCTGGCGTGCCATCAACCACCGTATAATTGGTATCGCCGTCGCGAATCGCCTGAATCGCCGCTTCCTTGACAAAGTCCGGCGTGTCGAAATCGGGTTCGCCCGCCGACAGGCCGATAACGTCGACCCCCTGCCCTTTCAGTTCGGAGACCTTCGCCGACATGGCGAGCGTTGCAGAAGGCTGGATGCGGCCGAGAGCTTTTGAAATACTGGTCATGAAGAATCCTGTTGCAAGGCGTTGACGCGGCCTTGCCTAATCAGAAAACTTTTGCACCGCAACAGCGCTATTAGCCGCCGCTACGTTTTTTCACAAATTCGGCCCGCAGCACCAGTCCCTTGATGCCCTCGTGCCTGCAATCAATCTCCTGCGCATCGCCGGTCAGGCGGATCGACTTGATCAATGTGCCGCGCTTCAGCGTCTGGCCAGCGCCCTTCACCTTCAAATCCTTGATCAGCGTGACAGCATCGCCATCGGCGAGGATATTGCCGACCGCATCAACCACTTCCGGTCCGGTCGACTTCGCCGCAGCATCCTCCGGGCTGAGCCATTCGCCGGTTTCTTCGTCATAGACATAGTCGCCTGCACCTTCGCTCATCACAGTGACTCCAGCGCTTGCGTCATATCGGCGATGATATCGTCAATATGCTCGATCCCGACCGACAGCCGCACCACGTCCGGGCCGGCACCGGCGGCGACCAGTTCCTCGGCCGACAGCTGGCTGTGGGTGGTCGATGCGGGATGGATGATCAGCGATCTGGTATCGCCGATATTGGCGAGATGGCTGAACAGCTTGACCGCGCTGACCAGCTTGACGCCCGCATCATAGCCGCCCTTCAGGCCAAAGGTGAACACCGCGCCGCCCTTGCCGCCGAGATATTTCTGCGCCAGCGCGTGATAGTCGCTGTCCGGCAGTCCGGCATAGGAAACCCATTCAACCTCGTCGCGGCCCTGCAGCCATTTCGCCAGCGCCAGCGCATTGTCGCAATGGCGCTCCATGCGCAGCGCCAGCGTTTCCATGCCGGTCAGAATCTGGAAGGCGTTGAACGGCGCCAGCGCCGGGCCGAGATCGCGCAGCGACAGCGCCCGCGCTGCCAGAATGAAGGCCATTTCGCCAAAGGCCGCGGTAAAGACCTTGCCGTGATAGCTGGGGTTGGGCTGGTTGAGAAAGCCGAACTTGTCGCTCTGCGTCCAGTCGAACTTGCCCGAATCGATGATCAGCCCGGCGATCGAATTGCCATGCCCGCCCAGAAATTTCGTGCCACTTTCGACGACGATATCCGCGCCATGCTCGATCGGCCGGCAAAGCACCGGCGAGGCCATGGTATTGTCGACGACCAGCGGAATGCCAGCGGCGTGCGCGACATCGGCAATCGCCGCGATATCCTGCACCACGCCGCCGGGATTGGCGAGGCTTTCGATAAAGACGCAGCGCGTGTCGTCGGTGATCGCATCGCGCACCGCCCCGATATCATCGGCATCGACAAAGCTGACGTTCCAGCCGAATTTCTTGACGCTGTGGCCCAGCTGGTTGAGCGAGCCGCCATACAGCTTCTTCGCCGCGACGATATGGGCCCCCGGGTCCATCAGCACATGGAAGACCAGCAGCTGCGCCGCATGGCCGGATGCCACCGCCAGCGCACCGATACCGCCCTCCATCGCCGCAATCTTGCCCTCGAGCGCGCCGTTGGTCGGGTTCATGATCCGGGTATAGATATTGCCGAACGCATCGAGATTGAACAGATCGGCGGCATGCGCGGCATCGTCGAACACATAGGATGCCGTCTGGTAGATCGGCGTGATCCGCGCGTTGGTCGTCGGGTCCGGCTCGGTCCCGGCGTGTACGGCCATGGTTTCGAGGCGGGGATTGTCGACAGCTTCGGTCATTGCGGGACTCCGTTTTTGATTCAGGCACGAGCTATGGGATTGCGCCCGCTTTTACCAGAGGCTTTGCCCCCCGGCAGAAGAAAAATCTCCTTACATCCGCGCAATGATCCCCATCCCCCGCCTGATCCAGCGAAACGCCTGCCCCCGCCGCCCTTCGCCCCGCTCCGGCGATGCAACAAATCCGGCGGCCGCGCGTTGCATCTTGCATGGCGGATATCTTGACCGGACCGGACAGCCTTTCCTGGTCCGAGGCGCTGTGGCGGCTCGGCGCAGCGACGCTGCTGCCATTCCTGATCGGGATGGAGCGTTTCCTGCGCACCAAGCCGATCGATTTCCGGCCGTTCGTCATCATCTCGGTCGCCGCCTGCGCGCTGGCGATCGGGGCGCTGGAGCTGCTCGACACGATCGCTTCTCCGCATAGCCAGATCGACCCCAGCCGCATCTTCGAGGGAGTGATCACCGGCATCGGCTTTCTCGGCGCCGGCGCTATCTTCCGCGAGGGCAGCTTCGTCCAGGGTGCCGGCTCCGCCGCCTCGATCTGGGCCGCCGGCGCCATCGGTCTGGTCTGCGGCTTCGGCGAGATCTGGCTGGCAGCGATCATCACCGGCATCGTGCTGGTGGTGCTGATCGCCAGCGCACCCTTTACCGAACATTGGGATCCCGGCGAGCATGACTCGGCGGAATCCTCCCCGCCATGACTTCCCATCCGCTTTCAACCGCAACCCAGAAGGAGAAAATCATGCCAGCCAAATCCAAAGCCCAGCAGCGCGCCGCCGGAGCGGCCCTGTCCGCGAAACGCGGCGAGACCAAGGTCAGCGAACTGCAAGGCGCCTCGAAACAGATGTATGACAGCATGACCGAAGAGGAGCTGGAGGATTATGCCAGCACCGACCGCAAGGACCTGCCGGAAAAGGTTGACGGCGACGGCTAGCCGCCGCCATCCGCCACTCACGAAAAAGCCGGGCGGAAATCAATCCGCCCGGCTTTTTCATTTTCTGTTGGTCAGCAAGCCTTACCAGTAAGGCGTCACCGTCCAATATTCATAGACGCTGGTCTGGTAGTCCCGGTCATAGGCGCGGTCCGGCTCCTTCTCGGAAAAGCGCGGCGCATCCATCAGCTGCTCCTTGGTCACGTCGATGCAATAGCCGCCAAGCTCCGTGTCATAGTCCAGCTTTTCCCAGGGGATGCTGTGCTTCTCGTCGCCGATGCCAAGGAAACCGCCGGCGGAAATGATCACATCGGTGACATTGCCTTGCCGTTTGTCGATCAGCAGCTTGTCGACCTTGCCGATCTTCTCCTTGTTGGCGCCATAGACCGTTGTTCCGTCGACGCGGTCGCTTGCGATAACGGTTCTGTTGCTTTCTTCTTCCAATAACATTTGTCTCTCCTCTCGGGGTTCAGGGAATAGCGCCACGGCGGCCCTCAAATAGGGGGAAAGGCCAGTGCCGTAAGGCTACATGAAACCAACGGCCCACCCGGCCAATCGTTCCGCGGAAAGCCGGAATTATTTAACCGCCCGCCGCATCCCCGCAACCCGCCACCCGATCCGGCAAATTTCCATGAATTTTCGCCCGTTCGTGCAACCTTCTCGGTGCTGCGCGTTGATTAGGAAAGACAACAAGAAGGAACATCACATGAGCGACGCAGACATGAACAAGACCTCCGATCCCGAAGAAGTCCGGAAGGAATTCTGGGAATCCCTCGCCGACAGCCCTTTCGTGATGCTCGCCCTCGACAACGACCGCAAACACTCGATCCCGATGCGCGCGCAACTCGACAAGGACGCCAACAGCGCGATCTGGTTCTACACCTCGCGCGACAACCGGCTCGCCAAGGGCGGCCCGGCGATGATGCAATTTGTCGCCAAGGGCCACGACCTGTTCGCCTGCGTCTCCGGCAATCTGACCGAAGAGACCCGCGAGGAGATCATCGACAAGCACTGGAACAAGGCCGCCGAATCCTGGTATGAGCAAGGCCGTCAGGACCCAAGCCTGCTGATGCTGCGCATGGATCTCGGCGACGCCGAAATCTGGGAAGCCGATCCCGGCGTGGTCGGCATCTTCAAGATGATGACCGGCATCACCATGAAGGGCGACGAAATGGGCGATCATGCCAAGGTCGCTCTCTAAAATCCCTTGCTAATATCCCTTGACGGCCCCTCCCCCGGAGCCGGGACAGAATCACAGGGGCGCTGGCCCGCCGGACCATTTCCGCAGGCCAGCGCCCTTTGTCATGCCTTGTCATGAAAGCCGCGTCACAAGTCCGTTGCGCCCTGCCGAAGCCAGCCCGCTACGCCCTCAGCTCTCCCGTACCAGAAAACCGGCAAAGCGGTTCTCGGCCACCCGCAGCCCGCTAATATCCGCATCATAGCCCTCGACCAGCGCGCTCCGCTCGTCCGCCTCCATCTCGACCAGATCGAACAGCGCCGGATGGACATAGCTCTTGCGGCAGATCGCCGGCGTGTTGCGCAGCGCCGCTGCCGCCGCCTCGCAGGCCAGCTTGATCGTCGGCTTCTCCTCCGAGGCAATCGCCTCCATCGCCGCGACGCTGCCATGCCAGGTGCGGAACATCTTGGCGCTCAGACTGTCCATGCCGGAAATCTCCTTCAGCCACTGGTTGACATCGCCGCTGTCCAGCGGATGCACCGCCCCGTCGCTGCCGACATATTGGAACAGCCTCTTGCCCGGCAGGTCGTCGATCTGCTCGAGGATTTTCTGCAGCCGGCTGTCGCGCAGGCTGCAGCTCACTTTCTTGCCGCCCTTGGCGCGATAGCGCAGCCGCATCCTGTCCTCGCCATAGGTCACATTGCGATTGTCGAGCGTGGTCGCGCCCTTGCTGACCAGCGAGCTGCCGCCGACCCGGATCGCGGTCCGGTCGATCAGCCGCACCAGCGCCGCCATCGCCACTTCCTTGCTCAGCATATCGACGCCCCCGTCGGGCCTGAGCAGACTGTTCACCTTGCGCCGGATCCGCGGCAGCGTCGCGGCAAATTCCGCCAGCTGGTCGAATTTCTGCTGGTCGCGATAGACCCGCCACTGGTCATGATAGCGATATTGCTTGCGCGTCGCGGCATCAAAGCCGGTCGCCTGGATATGGCCATTGGCCTTCACGCAGATCCAGACATCGGTATAGGCCGGCGGCACCCCCAGCTTCCTGATCCGCGCCAGCTCGACACGGTCCTTCAGCGGGCTGCGGTCCGGCAGCAAATATTGAAACCCCCGCCCCCGCCGGATGCGAGAGATACCCGGCTCCTCGTCGCTGGTATAGACCAGACTGGGGATGCGGAAAGCCGAGCCATTCTTGGTGGTGCGGATCAAGACCGGGGTCCTGAGGCTGCCGCGGGCTGGGCAGATTTTTGCGGGTGATGGATCATTCAGGAAAAACCCGGATCGGGGGGATCGGTTCCCGGGGCGATAGGGAATTATCGGTGGGGGGGTGGGGATGGGATGACGGAAAAAGATTATTCCGGCGAGGGCTGGGATCCAAACCATATTTCCATCTGAGTGTATGGTCGGGTTAGGCTACTCAACTTAATGAAGCTTTGGGAGAGCTTTCTACACTTTTGCCCTGCGCTGGGGCGACGAGTAGATTGGCAGTCAGAAGTTTAGGTTTTCGACTAGATAGTCATCTAGTGAATATGCGAATTCATCTTCAGATATCTCGCCGGTGACGGCCGAAATGATATAGTCGCCAAATTCTTCTGAATCAGTGCCTTCAACTAAAAATCCGTTGTTGAGGCAGAAGACTAGCCCTCCTGCATAACCGGTTCTTTTGTTGCCTTGTTCAAACGGATGATTCGTAGCGATCCCTAGGATCAGCGATGTAGCAAGCCACGCCATCCGTTCCTCATGCCCATAAGTCCACAAGTTATAGGGGCGCGCGCATGCGCTTTCTAATTGATCTGGTTTAAGCAACGAAAATGGTTCGCCGGTTTCTTCGACAATCAGTTGATTAAGTTGGGAAATTTCTTCGGCTCGTGGCCAAACAAGTTCATTCGGCAAGGCGAGCCATCGTTTTAGGATAGCGTTCCATAATGTCCTGATATGCCTGCTTAATATCCACGCGACGGCGGTCGCCAGCCGGACGGGCCGTAGCGATTTTTGCTGGTCGAGATTTGATAGCTGCTTGCATTTCATTAACTCCTGAATGCTTGATATAGCGATTAGGTTACTAATTGGTCAACTTAGAATGCGATAAAACGACACGAATTAACGCGCTACCGTCTAATTTTAAAATACCCTCATAACGATGAACAGCGAGTTTAACTTAACATAAGTCGATATTCATCAACACTTATTCCAATCCAAAACATCGGTTTTGGCTTCATCCATCCAGCTTGTCGCGGCTACCACGCGCCCGCAATTTGATTAGGTTTAATCAGACATTTGAGACCCGGAGACAGAGCACGAATTAATTTGGAGCGCGCTGTAAATTAAAACGCACCGTCAGGGTAATTCGAATTGCCGATCGCCAGCTTATCCGGATGAAGAGAGGGTAAGCGTTCAACCCGAACTAGGTTGAGCGCAGTGTTACTGTAATTCACGCACCCAATTCATTTAGAATCATCTGCTCCGCTTGATTGAGAGCATTGCCATAGCGATCAAACAAATCAGCTTTTTCGTCAACGGACAACAACTCGTAAGAGCTTGCTTTCCACGACACAACCTCTCGTTCTGTCTTAGAAAACTTGTACCTTGGCACGCAAACAATGACAGCATCCGACCCAATAAACTCTTCCAACGATAATATTGTTTCGGTCACAATCGTTGAAAAAATCCGCTTTTGATAGAGGCTGAGGCCAATTTCCGTCCATCCGATAACGAAGTATGGCACCAACTGTCCATCATCATTGATCACGAACGTTGGCCGCACCGGGACATTAACATTAGCGCCGACAGGGTAAAATTCTGCCATGTCCTTAAAGATTTCGATCCCTTGCCATCCTCTGGCCCGAATATACGGGAGTAGAGGCTTGAGAATTTGATCTCCATATTCCTGAACACGAGGATTTTCGATCTTGGAAAGACATTTGTAAGCTTGTTCATCCGAAATGCCATCAACAACAACCTGTTTGATAATACTATAAATTTTAGATAAGCTATGTCGAGGAGCGTTTTTTACGAAATTAAATAGCGCTAGGGCAGTATCGTCTGTCCGCCTCTGCATGTGACGAACCCAGTTTTGAACTGCTGGCGGCTTACGTAGCTTCTTTATAGATTTTATTGGTTCCATCATTGGAAAAAATTCCTTTGGGGAGAGCTTGTAAGGATTATTTCGTCAGTAATTTCCATTCCTGGGTTTGTTTTGTCTTCGTGATACCAGACCGCTGACCATGCACTGCCAGACGCATGCGAGATATCGCGGAGTATTGACGCCGGAAGACGAAGCAAATCATCAATTGCTTCTCGCATAAGAAGCCCATCATGATAGGAAATTTTTGGCTCAACCTCTACCACCGAATTTAGCTTTGCATCAAACATACTTGCCTTCGATGTTATCGACTTATCACCAAACTTTTTGAATGATCGATATAGCTCACGAAAAACGGGGCCGTGCTCCCAAGCTTCTATCTTGGCCGCTGAAATTCTTCTTGAAAACTTCACGAGCATGTATTCATGTATAAAATAAACTAGCTTATTCAATGACATATTCGATAACCCTACATCGTTTTCATCGGCGTAAGCCAACAGCCAATTGGCGATTTCCCTAATACCATAAACGGCGCTTTCAGGCTGACAATTAGAATCGCTGATTTTCATAGACACCCTATTTTGTTCTTATTTCGTTCTTCGTAAAATTGCAAGCGACTACAGATTCATTAACTAGTTTTCCACAACATTTTCTGTCCATACCATTGTGGGTAGTATCATCCTCGACCGCCACCCCTCTCTCAAGCAGCCCCGCTCGCCACGCCAAGCGTGCCAGTGTCGGCCTATGCAGCTCACCGGTACGTTTCACAAACACATTCAGATCGCCCTTTCGATAACGCTACCAAGCACCCCCACCCTCAACGCACCCAATTCAACACCACCAGATAAACCGCCGACAGCACAATCCAGGTCCCGTCCAGCGTCTTCAGCCTTCTCGCTCCCAGCCACAGCGCAATCGGCCGCGCCAGAAAGGCGCCGAACACCGCGCCAGGCGCGGCCAGCAGCACGATCTCCCACGGCATCGTCCCCGCCTGGATATGCCAGATGCTGCCGACCAGCGCGCTGACCGAGGAAATGACACAGGCGGTGCCGGTGCACAGCAGCACCGGATAGTGGCGGATGAACAGATAGAGCGCGACCAGCTCGCCGACGCCTACCGAAAACAGCGCGGTCAGCGCGCCGCCGGGCACCGCGATCAGCAGCAGCACCGCAATATCAACCGGCTCCAGCCGGCCCCGTTCCGGCCGGTTGTTGTTGACCGTCCAGGTGGTGATGATCAGCGCCAGCCCCAGAAAGATCGAAAAAATCTTGTAGCCCAGCAGGATCAGATGCCCGTCGACCATGGTCAGCCGCTGCATCGCCCACATCGCCGGCAGCGACAGGGCAAGCACGGCCCCGATGACCATCGCATAATCGCGCGGCCGCACCCGGGCCTCGGTCGCCGATGCCGCGGGCTGGTCCAGCAAGCGCTCGGTCCAGCGCAGGCCGCCGACCGTCATGCCAAAACTCTGGATCGCCATCGACGCCGCGGTCACGCGCAGCGGATCGAGCGTCAGCACTCCATGTTCGCGCAGCGCATTGAACACCGGCACAAATACCACGCCGCCGCCGGTCCCCGATGTATTGGCAATCACCGCCGCCAGCATGCCTACGCCAGGCAGAAACCACAGCTGGCCGAGCAGCGCCCGATCATAAGTCGCAAACAGCAACAGGCCCAGATAGAGCAGCAACAAGGCAGCGCCGCCGCCCAGAACCAGGCGGCCTTGCGCTCGCCGTATCAATCGGTGGCGGGCAATGGTCATATCTGGTCGTTGGCCAAATCCGCCTGCCGGCGCAAGCCAAAATCATCCGGCGGCGACCGGAACCCTCGCCTTTCTCGCGGGTTTGAAAGCCATGACCAACCGGAAACACACCCCCGCCCCCTCGCTTGCTCTTGCCCTCGCCCTGATCCTGTCCGGATGCAGCCAGACGCAGGACTCCCCGAACGAAGAGCAGACGGCGACCGCGCCCCCGTCCTCACAGGACACTGGCTCGGCGGAGGGGGCGGCCAAGGATACCACGCCCGATCTGACCCCGCCGCCATTGACCGCCGAAGCCGAGCGCGGCGAAAAGGGCGCACGCAATCTGCTGCTGTCCTTTGCCCGAGCGATCGAACGCGGCGAATATGATCAGGCCTGGACGATGCTGAGCCCTGCGGACCGGGACAAATGGAGCAGGACCGACTTTGCCGCGCTGTTTGCGGACCTGGGCAAAATCACCGTGTCCATGCCCGATGGCACGATCGAAGGCGCAGCCGGATCGCTTTACTACACCGCGCCGCTCGCCATCACCGCCAGCGACGGCGAGGGCCGCCCGGTGCGCATGGAAGGCAGTGCCGTGGTCCGGCGAGTCAATGATGTCGATGGCGCCACCCCGGCGCAGCTGCGCTGGCATTTCGAGACGCTGACGCTCGACTGGACCCATTAAACCCGGCGGGCCGATCATGCCGCCCGACCCCGGAAGCGCGGCTCAGGCCAGAGTGCCGCCAACCAGCCCCCGCACACTGTTCCCGACAAAAAACCCGCCCGCCAGATCCTCCGCGCGGAGCTCGGCTTCGACCGCCTGCCCGCTGTCCAGCAGTTCCGCCCGCAGCACACCGGGCAGCACGCCGCGTGCCAGCGGCGGGGTCAGCAGCTTGCCGTCGCGCTCGACAAAGATATTCCAGATCGCGCCTTCGGTCAGATAACCGTCGCCATCGACAAACAGCGGATGGACGCCATCGGCCAGCCCCTCGACCTGATAGACCCGCCGGTCGCTGGTCTTGTGGTGCAGGCGAAAATCTTCCGTCTCCGCCTGGATCGGCACCAGCCGGCAGCGGACCGGGCCGTCGGGCGGGGCCGGCAGCGGCTTCAGCTCGATCGCCAGCGCGCCGGACGGCGCGAGATGCAGGCGGACCATCGCGGGCGCCTCCTGGTGAAAGGTGATCGCCTGGATGGCGTTGCGGGCGGCGTGGCGGTCAAATTCAAATTGCAGGGCGCGGGCGCTCGCCTTCATCCGTTCCAGATGCGCCTCCAGCCGCTGAATGCCGCTGGCGGGTTCAAAGGCCATGGTCTCGATCAGGTCGACCCTGTGGCCATCCTGTGCGTTGACATCCACGTTTGCAAACCTCCCCTTGGCGAGGCATTCCCGCCATTCGTCATCCCCGTTTGAGTCCGCCACTATGCCAGAGCCGAGCCCGATGGAAAGCGTTTCTTTGCTGCTGTCTTTTTGAGGGGCAATGAACAGGGTGCGGATCGCGACATTGAAGGCGGCGTCGGAGCGGCCCTGTGCGTCGGGCGCATCGATCCGGCCGATCGAGCCGCAATAGATCGCGCGCGGGTCCGGCTCGCATTCGTCGATAATCTCCATCGCCCGGATTTTCGGGGCGCCGGTGATCGAGCCGCAAGGGAAAATCTGGCGGATGATATCGACCGCATCCAGCCCGCCTTTCAGCTCGGCGGTGACCGTCGAGGTCATCTGGTGGATGGTCGGATAGCTTTCGACATGGAACAGCTGCGGCACATGCACGCTGCCCGGCGCGGCGACCCGCGACAGGTCGTTGCGCAGCAGGTCGACGATCATCAGATTTTCGGCGCGCTGTTTCGGATCGCTCTGCAGCCGCGCCTGCACCGCCGCGTCGGCCCCCGGATCGGCAAGCCGCGCCGCCGTGCCCTTCATCGGCCGGGCGGTGATCCGGCCGTCTTTCAGCGCAAAGAACAGTTCCGGCGAGAAGGACAGCATCCAGTTTTGCCCGTCGAACACCACCCCGCCATAGCCGGCCTGCGCCCGGCTGCGGATTGCGGCAAAAAGCGCCAGAGGATGCCCCGAATAGTCCATTTCTGCACGAAAAGTGAGGTTCGCCTGATAAATATCGCCGGAAATGATATAATTTTGTACCTTTTCGAACGCCGCATCATAGGCCTCGCGCGTCACCCCGGGCTTCAGCCGGCCGAGCCAGGCACCGTTGCGATCGGGCAGCGATTCGATCACTTGATCCTGCGATAACTCTTTGTAATCATTGAATATTCCAAACCATGCCAGCGGCGTCGGCCGGTCCTCCGGCATATGCCCCCGCAACCGCTCTTCCAGTCCCAGCCCCGCCTCATAAGCCAGATAGCCCGCCACATGCCGCCCCTCCCCTCGGGCCCGCGCCAGAGCGGCAAAACATGCTTCCAGTTCTTCCATTCTGTCGGCCCGCACCACCGCCACCGGATCCCGGTAAAGCCGCGCCGGAGCGGCATCACAGGCACGCGCATCATCGAGCAGAACAAAGGGATGATCGGTAGAAAACATGGTCCCCTCTAATTGCTTTTGTCCCGCTTCGTCCATAAACATCGCAAAACGGAACAGCAGGACAGAATATGATACGCAAGGGGTTGGCCGGCCTGATGGCGGCAGCAGCGACAATCGCAATGCCCGGAATAGCGCTGGCCGAGGATGCCGCGCCCCGGCCGGCCGCGCTTGTCGCCGACCAGATTCCCGCGGTTCCGCTCGCTATGGTCGAGCGCACCCGCCCCTATATGGAATATCGCACGGCCAGCTTTGTCGACTGGGACCCGAAGACAAAAGCGATGCTGGTCTCGACCCGCTTCGGCGACACCAGCCAGCTGCACCGCGTCGCCTCGCCCATGGGCCAGCGCGAACAGCTGACCTTTGCCAGCGAACCGGTCTATTCCGCCCGCTACGCGCCCGATGGCTCGGCTCTGCTGTTCCAGAAAGACAGCGGCGGCAACGAGGTCAACCAGATTTACGCGCTGGCAAACGGCCAGCCCAGGCTGCTCACCGACGGCAAAAGCCGCAACAGTCTCGGCCCCTGGTCGAGTAGCGGCAAGCTGGTCGCCTTCGGCTCGAACAAGCGCACCGGGCTGTACAACGACATCTACCTGATGAACCCGGCCTATCCGGACAGCGCAAAAATGCTGATCGCATCGACCGGCGGCGGCTGGTTTCCGATCGACTTTTCGCCGGATGACAAGCAGTTGCTGGTCTTCAACTATATCTCGGTCAGCGACAATCAGCTCTATATGATCGATCTCGCGGCTGGCACGGTGCGCAAGCTGACCGACAGCAGCAATCCGGTCGGCTATGACGGGCTGAAATTCGCACCGGACGGCCGGCTCTGGGCCGCGTCCGATTATGGCAGCGACGTCAAGCGGCTGGGCGTGGTCAATCTGGAGACATCCCTGTTCGAGCCGCTGGTCGACGACAAGATCTGGGATATCACCGATTTCGACATCAGCCGGGACGGCCGCTGGATCGCCTTCGAGGTCAATCATGCAGGCCGATCGCTGCTGAAATTCTATGATACGCAAAGCGGCCAGATTCGGGTCGCGGACAGCTTGCCGGCCGGCGTGATCAGCGGGGTCAAATTCGCGCCGTGGGGAGAATTGGGGATCACGCTCAACGGCAACCGCACCGGCAGCGACGCCTATAGCATCAACCCGCAAACGCTGGCTGTCACCCGCTGGACCAGGAGCGAGACCGGCGGTCTAGACACCGCCGCCAATGTGGCGCCGGAACTGGTCGAGATCACCAGCTTCGACGGCGAAAAAATGTCCGGTTATCTGTACCGGCCCGACCCCGCCCGCCACAAGGGCAAGCGACCGCTGATCATCCATATCCACGGCGGCCCGGAAGGCCAGGCCAAGCCGTATTTTCTGGGGCGCGACAATTATCTGGTCAACGAGCTCGGCATCGCGCTCTTTTACCCCAATGTCCGCGGATCGACCGGTTTCGGCAAACGATTCCTGGCGCTCGACAACGGCCCCTGGCTGCGTGAGAACAGCGTGCTCGATATCGGCGCCTTTCTGGACCATCTGCGTCAGGACCGACACATTGACCGCAAGCGTATCGCCGTCACCGGCGGCAGCTATGGCGGCTATATGACACTGGCTTCGATGCTGCGCTACGGCGACAGGCTCAAGGCTGGGCTGGAGGTGGTCGGCATCTCCAGTTTCGTCACCTTCCTGGAAAACACGCAGGCCTATCGCCGCGATCTCCGGCGAGCGGAATATGGCGACGAACGCCTCCCCGAGCAGCGTTCGAAACTGGAGGAAATCAGCCCACTGGGCCGGGCCAGCGAGATTGATATTCCGCTGATGGTGGTGACCGGAGAAAATGATCCGCGCGTCCCGGAGAGCGAGGCCGAACAGATCGTTTCCGCAGTCCGCGCCAACGGCCAGCCTGCCTGGCATCTGCTGGCCGGAAACGAGGGCCACGGCTTCCGCAAGAAAGCCAATGCCGACTATCAGTTCTGGGCAAGCCTGCTATTCTGGCAGAAATATCTGCTGGACGAGACACAATGACCAGGCGACCGATACCATCATGAGCCAGCCGGCCACCCCCTCAGCTAGCACCGACGGGGCCTGAGCGTGACACGACCGATGGCCCGGATTGTGATACTCTACGCCATCCTGCTGGCTGCGGGCGCCTTCGCACTGGAATGGCTGCAATATGAATATTTTGCCAAGGCCTATCCGTTCGAAATCTATGTCACGCTGATCGCGCTCGGCTTCGCCATATTGGGCTTCTGGGTCGGCCATCGACTGACCGCACAGAAACCCGCTGGACCGTTTGAACAAAATCGCGCTGCGCTGAAATCGCTTGGCATATCGGACCGGGAATTGGAGGTGCTGGAATCCCTGGCGCAAGGACAGTCGAACAAGCAAATCGCTCGCACGCTTGGTATCTCGCCCAATACCGTCAAAACCCATGTCGCAAGCCTCTATGCCAAGCTCCAGGTCAATGGCCGGGTGCGGGCGATAGAGGAAGCGCGCAGCCTGCATCTCATCCCCTGATCCTTCGGGGTGATTCCGGCCCGGTCATCCGTTCGGGTGATTTTCAAACGCCTGTCTTGGTGCCATAACCGGCGCAGGAACGGGAGGAAAAGACATGCAGAAAATTGCCATCACCTACGGAATTTTGTCCGGAACTATCACGATTGCGACGTTAATTCTCGGACTTGTGGTCAGCGATGGCGGCAGCTTTCTGTCATCCGAGATTTTCGGCTATCTGACCATGATAGTGGCGCTGTCGATGATCTTCATCGGCATCAAGCGCTATCGCGACCAGCAACTCGGCGGAGTCATCCGTTTTCTGCCGGCCTTTGCCATGGGCCTTGCTATCGCCGTCATCGCGGCAATCATTTACACGCTCGTCTGGGAGCTTTATCTGATGACCAGCGGCTATGACTTTATCGACAGCTATGTGAACAGCGCGATCGAGGCAAAATGGGCCGCCGGTCTGAGCGCCGACAAACTGGCACAGGAAATTGCCGCGCTGGAAGAAATGCGGTCCGACTACGGTAAAATCTATATCCGTATTCCCATGACCTTTCTCGAGATTTTCCCGGTCGGCCTGATCATCGCGCTGCTGTCCGCAGCGTTGCTCCGAAATCCGAAAATCTTGCCCGCCCGGCATTAGAAAAGGATGGTCCTGACAAAACCCTGCGCCGGTTGCGCAAACTGGGAGGATTATTTGGAATAAGTTCCCCTAGGTCCATTTCCTGCGGACCATGAAACCGCAACGGCAATTTGTTCAGCCGAGCTGCCCCAATATTGTAGACAGACGCGTCACATCCTCGGCATCATGATAGAGAGCAAAGCCGATCCGCAAAACATCGCCGCGAACATCGGTGACGACATTCTCTTCAGCCAGCGCTGCGTGAACCGCCGCCGACCGACTGCCCCGAAAGGCAAGAAAGCGGGCATGAGGGCCGTCGTCCAGCGTGTTGAGCAAGGCGAAATCCGCCAGCGGATTCTCCGCAAGAAACTGCGCCTGCAGTCCCGCGACATGGCCTGAGATCACCGCTGTCGTCAGCCCTTCGGCCTTGAGCATATTCTGGACGGCGTTGAAGCGGTAAAGGCCGGAAGGATCGAAGGTGCTACCGAGAAAGCGTCGACCATCGGGCGCATAGCCGACATCGCCGGACGGAAGCGCAAGATCACCGAAGGCGGCGTACCAGCCGGTCACGACTGGCCGCTCGGCATAGCCGCGCGGCGCGTGCAGGAAACAGGCCCCCTCGCCCGCCATCGCATATTTATAACCACCAGAGAGATAGAATATCCTGTCGGCGAAAGACGAAAGATCGGTCTCGACCGCCATGAAACCATGATAGCCATCGATCACTACCCAGGGTCCTTCGGGCCGCGAGAGGTTCGCCAACCCTTCGAGATCGGACAGAATAGTACCGGAATTGAAAAGCACATGGCTGGCAAAGATCAGGTCAAACTGACCGGCGCGGGCGGTTTCCAGCAAGGAGCCGGGGGATACCGTTTCGAGCAGCACTTCTCCGGCCTCCACCCAGCGCGTCATCTGCCGGCGAAAGCTGTGAAACTCCCCGTCGGTGGCCAGCACCCGGACCGGTCGCATCGGCAGGGCGGAGACCAGCCGGACCAGAAAATCATGGGTGTTCGGTGCAAAGCAGAGGGTCGCCGGATCAGGCAGATGGAGCTCATCAGCGACATGCTGCTGCGCCTCCGACCAGACCGGACCCATAATCCTGTCCCATTTGTGATCTGCCAGCCGAGCGGCGTCGTCCCAGGCCGCCATATGACCGGCATGGCTGGCGTCCGGCCAAAGGTGATGGCTGTGGGCCGCAAAATGGAGACGCTCCGGCTGAGCCTTCAGCGATCTGGAAAACAGATATTTCCAGCTCATAGCTGGGTACGCAGCGACCAAAGCTCGGGAAAGGCGCGCTTGCCAATTGTGCTTTGCAGATAGGAGACGCCGGAGGTACCGCCGGTGCCCATTTTGCCGCCAATGATCCGTTCCACCGTCAGCACATGCTTGTGCCGCCAGGTCGCCATCGCGTCATCGAGATCGACCAGCTTTTCCGCCAGCTGATAGAGTTCCCAATATTTATCGGGGTTGCGGTACACTTCCAGAAAGGCGGCTTCCACCTGTTCGGATGGCTGATAAGGCTGGGAAAAATCCCTGTCCAGCAGGTCTGGAGCGATATCAAAGCCGGCCTGTGCCAACGCCGCTATCGCGTCATCCCAGACGCTCGGCTGATCGAGCGCCGCCAGCATCGCCGCCTGCGCTTCCGGGCGATCCTCCTGATATTTCAGAAGGCCCTTGTCCTTCAGGCCGAGCATATATTCCACGGTCCGGAACTGGTCCGACTGAAAGCCGGAACTGGGGCCCAGCACATGGCGGAACCGGGTATAGTCGCTGGGCGTCATCGTCGACAGCACATCCCAGCTGAGCGTCATCACCGCCTGAATCCTGCTGACCCGCGCCAGCGCCTTATAGGCCGGAACCAGCGCCCCGCTTTGAATCTGCCGTTTTGCCAGACGCATCTCGCGGATGATCTGCTTGAGCCACAGTTCCTTGGTCTGGTGAATGATGATGAACAGCATCTCGTCGTCGAGATCGGATACGGGATGCTGCGCGTCGAGCAGCGTGTCGAGCGCAAGATAGCGCGCGTAGGTCATGGTGGATTGATCGGTCATGCGTGATAGTAGCGCCGCAATCCGTCCATGGAAAGAGCTAGCCGACCAGCGCTTCGCTTTCGCGTCTCGATATACGGATTCCCTCTTCGGCCGTGGTCAGGCCTTCGCGGACAAGGGCTCTCGCGGCCGAGCCGAGATTGGGCTGGCGCAGGAACGCGTGCGAGGCAATGCGCGCCTCATCGCCGCCATCATTGATCAGCTTGCGCAGCGTGTCATCGATGCGGATCGCCTCGAACACGCCGATCCGGCCCTGGAAGCCGGTATGGGCGCAATGTTCGCAGCCGGTCTCGC
>JAUCYS010000024.1 GCA_030373505.1 Parasphingorhabdus sp. | reverse complement strand
TTCGTGGACGAGGATCTTGATCCGCGCCTTGTACTTGTTGTCGCGGCGGCCATAGCGGTTGTAGACGCGCAGGCAGGCCTCTGCATAGCTGATCAGCTCATCCGCCGGGACAAAGTCGCGGATTTCCGGAGCGATCATCGGGGTCCGGCCCATGCCGCCACCGACGAAGAATTTTGCGCCCAGTTCGCCAGCATCGTTACGCACCAGCTGGATGCCGATATCGTGCAGCCGCATCGCCGCGCGATCGGTATCGCTGGCGATCACCGCGAACTTGAATTTCCTGGGGAGATAGGAAAATTCCGGGTGGAAACTGGACCATTGGCGCAGCAGCTCCGCCCATGGGCGCGGGTCGGTAACTTCGTCGGCGGTCGCGCCGGCAAACTGGTCAGAAGAGATATTGCGGATGCAATTGCCGCTGGTCTGGATCGCGTGCATCTCGACAGTCGCCAGGTCGGCGAGAATGTCGGGGGCATCGGCCAGCTTGATCCAGTTATACTGGAGATTCTGGCGCGTAGTGAAATGACCATAGTCGCGATCATATTTGCGCGCGATATGAGCAAGCATGTGCATCTGTTTGCTGCTCAGCGTGCCGTAAGGAATGGCGACCCGCAGCATATAGGCATGCAGTTGCAGATAGAGACCGTTCATCAGCCGCAGCGGCTTGAACTGGTCCTCGGTCAGCTCACCGGCAAGCCGGCGCTTTACCTGGTCGCGAAATTCCTCGACCCGCGTGTCGACCATCTTCTGGTCATATTGGTCATATTGATACATGTCAGATCACCCATTCGCCGGCGTCGGGATCGGCCGGCTTCAATGTCAGGTCAGGCCGAACGGTCGGTCCGAGCGCGCGCACCCGGTCCTTGATATGACCTGGTCGCGGGCCGTCATCGGTCTGTTCGGCGTCGATAATATAAGGCGCATTCACCCGGCGAGCCGCTTCCTCTCGGTGCAGGATCGCTTCACCCTGATCGCCGACATCGGTTGCATCCCGGACAAAGCGCGACCAGTCGAGGCCGGTCCACCAGATCACGTCGCCGGTCTTGAGATCATTCCCGGTCAAGATTTTCATGCGCCGACTCCTGCCATTCGAGCAAATTCGCGAAACTTGTTTTCGGCGTCGCCATAGCGAGCAACCTCGCCCACGACCAGCAAGGCGGGGCTCCGGACATTCTCGCGCCGGACAAGATCGCCGAGGTCGGTCAGCAGCGTCCGCAGCGCGCGAAAATCGCTGCGCGTGCCATTTTCGAGGACCGCTACCGGCAGATCGGGCGAGGCGCCATCGGCGATCAGCTTTTCAACGATCGCCTCGGCATTGGCGACGCCCATATAGATCACCAGCGTGCGACCCTTGCCAGCAAGGCCTGACCAGTTCTGGTCGGACAGGCCCTTGCACTGGCCGGCGACAAAGGAAACCGCGCTCGACGCATCGCGATGCGTGAGCGGCATGCGGGCCTGGGCGGCGCAACCGAGGGCCGCGCTGATACCGGGAACGATTTCGACATCGACGCCGGCTGCCTTGCAATCGTCTGCTTCTTCGCCGCCCCGTCCGAAAATGAACGGGTCGCCGCCCTTGAGCCGCACGACCAGATGGCCCTTGGCGGCTTCGCTGACCAGGATCTGGTTGATCTGGTCCTGGGGTACGCTGTGCAGGGAGCGTTTCTTGGCGACCGACACCAGACGGGCGGACGATGATGCCAGATCAAGGATTTCCTGGCTGACCAGGCCGTCATGGACGATCACGTCGGCGCTTTCGAGCAGTCTGGCTGCTTTCAGGGTGAGCAGTTCCGGATCACCGGGACCGGCGCCGACGAGATAGACCCTGCCAGTAGCGGCAGCCTTGTTTGATATATTTTCCATGCAGCCGATATGCGCGTATCGGGCCGCATGTTCAAAACAGAAGTTTTTGGGGCTGCCTAAGCTCAGCTATTTAGCGGGAGCGGCCTCGTCCGGTTCGACAATCGTTTCGTCCTTCAGGCCAACACCGATCGACGCGCGGGCCTGCTCCGCTTCCATCGAGACAACCGGATAGGCGCAATAGTCCGCCGCATAATAGGCGCTGGGCCGATGGTTGCCGGAAAGGCCGATACCGCCAAAGGGGGCCTCGGATGAAGCACCGACGGTCATCTTGTTCCAGTTGACGATTCCCGCTCTGCTGTTCGCCCAATATTGGTCATATTGCTGGGCCGTCCCCCCGACCAGCGCCGATGACAGGCCGTAGCGCGTATTATTGGCCTCCGCGATCGCTTCCTCGAAATCCGCGACGCGGACAACCTGCAGGATTGGGCCGAACAGCTCGATGTCGGGTCGTTCTTCGAGATCGGTGACATCGATGATACCCGGCGTAAGAAAGGGGCGACCAGCGACCGGTCTCGCCATATGCTTGATCGGCTTGCCGCCATGGCTCATCAGGGCCAGAAAACTCTCGGTGAGGCCGTCGGCGGTTTCATTGTCGATCACCGGTCCCATGAACGGGGCCGGCGAGGCAAAGGGTTCGTCGATGATCAGGCGATCCGAAATATGCTTCACCTCGCGGATGATGCGGTCATAGAGCGTATCCTTGACGATCAGCCGGCTTGCCGCCGAGCAGCGCTGGCCAGCGCTCAGAAAGGCCGACTGCACGATCAGCACCGCGGCGCTGTGGATATCGTCCGTATCCCAGGCGATGATCGGGTTGTTGCCGCCCATTTCCAGAGCCAGTATCTTGTCCGGGCGGGTGGCAAACTGGCGGTTGAGGGCAATGCCGGTGCGGGCCGAACCGGTAAACAGCACACCGTCCAGCCCTTCGTTGGCGGTCAGCTGCTTGCCGGTGGCCGGACCGCCATGCAATATATTGACAACGCCGGGAGGAAAGCCGGCCTTTTCAAACGCATCGACCAGATATTGACCAACGGCCGGAGTCTTTTCCGACGGTTTGAAGACAATTGTATTGCCGGCAATGAGCGCCGGAACGATATGCCCGTTGGGCAGATGGGCGGGAAAATTATACGGGCCGAGTACCGCGAGAACGCCATGCGGCTTGTGGCGCAGGGCTGCCCGCATATTGGGCGCGCTCGGCAGCTGGCGTTGCGGGGTGCGCTCGGCAAAGGCGTTGACCGAGATATCCACTTTTTTGACCACCGATTCCACTTCGGTGCGGGCTTCCCAGAGCGGCTTGCCGGTCTCGCGGGAGATCAGCTCGGCCAGTTCATCGCCGCTCGTCCGGATCCGGTTGGAATAGCGCCGCACAGCCTCGATCCGCTTGATCAGCGCGGTCGCCGCCCAGCCGGGCCAGGCTTCGCGCGCCCGGGCCACCACGGCGTCGGCGTCGCCGCTGGTGCCGGTCCACAGGGTGGCTCCCGTTGCGGGTTCGATGGATATCAGGTCGCTCAAATCAGCCTCTGTGTATGATCTATTCAATATGTCTGAGCTCTATAGGGCATATCCGGTGCGATAGACCATAGGTTAAAAATCCAGCGCTCCTGCACGGATTTCTTGCGGTACCTCGCCATCGGACCGGCCTGTTTCAGCCTTTACGCAATGCAATTCCCATATCGCGTATATTCTCGATTTTTTCCGAAAGCGGGGTCCAGTCGTTGTTCTCGGAGATGGCCGCCCAGATCGACTCCACTTCCTCGATATGCATCGAACAGGGCGCCGGCTGCAGCCAGTATTTGCTGACCGGTACCCGGCTGCGTGAGCGATCAGCGATCAGGCTGCGAAAGTCGGAAAATTCGGGAGACATGTCTTCGGGGCTGGCGAGGTCCGCGACCTTTCCCCAGTCGAAGAAGAAGCGGTCAATCTCGACGGTTTTTTGCGCCAGTCCCTTTTCCGCCGCCACGACCAGATCGCGATCCTTTTCAAATCCACCGGACTCGATGCCCAGCCGCCAGCAGAAATGTTCGGTGAAGGCGGTGCCATAGGCTTTCGGGAAGCCTTCCAGCGTCGCCACCAGCGGTTCGCTGTTGGCAATCAGCCGCAGCGCACTCGCCAATTGTGCGAGATTCCAGTGCAGTGCCTCGGGTTGCCGGGCGAAGCAGTAGAGCCCTTCATGGTCGAAATAGGCCGCTGTAAAGCCCGGTTCCCAATAAGGAGTGAACCGCCACGGGCCATAGTCAAAGCTTTCGCCGGTGATGTTGATATTGTCGGTATTGAGGACGCCATGGACAAAGCCTGCGGTCATATAGGATCCGGCCAGCCTGGCGACCTGCTGCGCCACCTTTTCAAACAATTCGGTCGCCGGATCATCGGTCTGTACGCCGCCATAATATTGGTCGAGGCAATAGCTGACCAGCCGGTACATCAGCTCTTCATTTTTTTCAAAAGCGATCCGCTGGAAGGTGCCGATCCGGATATGGCTATGGCTCAACCGGGTCATGACCGCAGAGCGGGTGGGCGAGGGTTCGTCGCCGCGGGTCAATTTTTCCCCCGTCTCGACCACAGAGAATGTCTTTGAGGTATTGACGCCGAGTGCCTCAAGCATCTCGGTGGCGAGAATTTCGCGGACCGCCCCCTTGAGGGTAAGCCGGCCATCGCCGGCCCGGCTCCAGGGAGTCGGCCCGGAGCCCTTGGTCCCGAGATCCATCAGACGATTCTCATGGTCCCGCAGCTGCGCAAACAGAAAACCCCGACCGTCACCAATCTCGGGATTATAGGTGCGGAACTGGTGGCCGTGATAGCGAAGCGCGAGCGGCGGATCGAGATTGTCGGCCAGCGGCTCGAACTTGCCGAAATGGGCAATCCATTGTTCGTCGCCAAGCGTATGCAGCCCGACGCTCTGGTCCCATCGGTCATTTCTGAAGCGGAGAATATGCTCGGGAAAATCGGCTGCTGCGACCGGATCGCCGATCTTCTCTCCCAGGCGGGTGATCTGGACATCGGGCTGATAGACGCTCTTGCCGGGTTCGGATTGCGGTTTATATGGCATTTTCCAACAGTGGCGGCTAATCGGTCGCGCAGCAAGTGCGAACACAAGGCCAGACGCAGGATGAGTGAAGAAAAATCATATCACGACATATACTGGGAATCCGATGACGGATTGAAACTGCACGCCTGGGACTATCCGTCCGACAGCGGTAAAACACCGGTCATCTGCATACCGGGGCTAACCCGCAATGCCCGGGATTTCCGTCATCTGGGCACACTGTTCAACGGCGAGCGCAGAATTGTGATCGCAGATCTGCGCGGCCGCGGCGACAGCGAATATGCCAAGGACAGCAGCACCTATAACCCGAAACAATATGTTTCGGATATCATCATGCTGATGGAGGAACTGGAAATTCCCCGGGCCATTTTTTTCGGCACCTCACTGGGCGGGGTTGTTACGATGTTGATGGCCAAGATCGATCTGGCCCGCGTCGCCGGTGCGCTGCTGAACGATATCGGACCGGAGCTCGACCAGAGGGGGCTTGACCGGATCGCCGCCAATGTTGGTCAGGGCCGGAGCTTTGATACCTGGGCCCATGCCGGACGCGACCTGGCAGAAAATAACAGCGATATTTTCCCGGATTTCACTTTGAAGGACTGGATCGCCTTTGCCAAGAAACTGTACCGCATGAACAGCTCGGGCCGGATCAAGCTGGATTATGACATGAAGATTGCCGAGCCATTTGACGGCAAGGGCGGTGGTAGCGGAGCGCTGTGGAATGCGCTGGAAAATATGAGAGAGGTTCCGACGCTGATTTTGCGCGGCGAATTGTCAGACCTGTTCAGCGAGCAGACCGCGCAGAAGATGCTGGAAAAACTGGACAAGGCCGAGCTGGTGACGGTGCCGCGCGTCGGCCATGCGCCGACGCTGGAAGAGCCCGCCTCGCTTGACGCGATCAACCAGTTGCTCCAACGCGTCGACTGAATGACGTAAGCCAGCCGGATATGAAAACCGCATGAAGCCAGCCAAGATCCTGCATCTGCACAGCACGTTCAATCTGGGCGGCAAGGAAGCGCGTGCCGTTCGGCTGATGAATCATTTCGGTGATGCCGCCGAACATGTCATCTTGTCTGCCGAGCCAGACAGTCTGTCCGCTCGCGATGCGATCGACCGGAATATCAAGGCAGCCTTTCCAAAGGATGCGCCATCGCTCGCCGGAAAGCCGTCGCTGAAGCGCTATCGCGCGTTCGTCACCTATTTCCGAGAGTTTGATCTGATCCTGTCCTACAATTGGGGATCAATGGACGGGGTGATGGCGCGGACCCTGTTCTCCCGTGTGGAAGGCCTGCCGCCGCTGATCCATCACGAGGACGGCTTCAATCAAGACGAGCAGACCAAGCTCAACTGGAAAAGAAACTGGTTCCGCACATTCGCTCTGGGTGCGGCGCAGGCGCTGGTCGTTCCGTCCGAGCAACTGGCGGGAATTGCCAGGGATGTCTGGAAACAGCCGGAGCAGAAAATTCACCGCATTCCCAACGGCATCGATGTAAAACGGTTTGAGAAAAAAGTGCAACGCGGGGCCTTGCCCGGTTTCGTCAAGCGCGACGGCGAGGTTGTCGTCGGCACAGTGGCCGGATTGCGCGCTATCAAGAATCTGCCGCGGCTGGTGCGGGCCTGCGCTGCCGCTGGCGAGAATGTTCGTCTGGTGATCGTTGGCGAAGGACCGGAACGGGACGCCATAGTGGCGGAGGCCGAGCGGGCCGGCCTTGGCGATCGCTTGCTGATGCCCGGCTTTCTTGCCGACCCCGCGCGCTATATCGGTCTTTTCGACATTTTTGCCTTGTCTTCGGACAGTGAGCAGTTTCCGATTTCCCTGATCGAGGCGATGGCCGCCGGCCTGCCGGTGGTGGCAACGGATGTCGGCGATATCAAATCGATGGTCTCGCAGGCCAATCGGGGATTTATCAAACCGCTGGATGACGAGAGCAAGTTTCTCGAATCGCTGACCACATTGATCCAGCACCAGCAGTTGCGCGAAGATCTGGGGATGCAGAACAGGGCCAAGGCCCAGGCAGAATATAATGAAAGCAAGATGCTGGGCCGCTATGGCCTGCTGTACGGCCATGCGCTGGGGCGCTCGGATTTTGGCGCGCCTGGATCACGAATTTCATAACAGAGTTTTTACGAGCATTTTGATGCACTGCCGTCTATATCGGCATTTGGGGATAAGAGGAGATTTCATTGTTCAAGGGCTTAAAACCCATTCAGTATAACGGTCGGGAAGTATGGCCGCTGATCGAGGGTGGAAAAGGCGTCGCCGCCACCAATCACGCAAGTTCGGGAGCATGGGCCGCCGCTGGTGGCATTGGCACCGTCTCTGCCGTCAATGCGGACAGCTATGACGAGGATGGCAATGTCATCCCGCAAATCTATCATGGCCGCAAACGCGAGGAGCGGCACCAGGAACTGATCCAATATGCGATAGACGGGGCGGTCGAACAGGTCACCCGCGCCCATGAGATTGCCAATGGCAAGGGCGCCATCAACATCAACGTCCTGTGGGAAATGGGCGGCGCGCAGCAGGTGCTGGAAGGTGTCCTGGAAAAAACCAGGGGCATGGTCGCCGGCGTTACCTGCGGTGCCGGCATGCCGTACAAGCTGTCCGAAATCGCGCAGCAATATGGCGTGAACTATCTGCCGATCATCAGCTCCGCTCGCGCCTTCCGGGCGCTCTGGAAGCGGGCCTATCACAAGGTTCCCGATCTGATGGCTGCCGTGGTCTATGAAGATCCCTGGCTCGCTGGCGGGCACAATGGCCTGTCCAACGCCGAAGATCCGAGAAAGCCGGAAGATCCCTATCCACGGGTCAAGGCCTTGCGCGAGACGATGCGCGGAGAAGGCATTGCCGACAGCGTGCCGATCATCATGGCGGGCGGTGTCTGGCATCTGCGTGACTGGCAGGACTGGATCGACAGCGAGGAGCTGGGTCAGATCGCGTTCCAGTTCGGTACGCGCCCCTTGCTGACCAAGGAAAGCCCGATTCCGGAAAGCTGGAAGAGCGAGCTGACCAAGATCAAGGAAGGCGATATCCTGCTGCACAAATTCTCGCCAACCGGTTTCTACAGCTCTGCGGTTCGCAACGAATTTCTGCGCAGTCTGGAAGCCCGGTCGGAGCGCCAGATTCCCTATTCCACCGAGAAGGCGGGCGAGCATACCCACCAACTGGACGTCGGTATCAAGGGCAAGAATTTCTGGGTGACGCGCAACGATCTGCTGCGCGCGCGCGAATGGGATGGCCTCGGCTTTACCATGGCGATGAAAACGCCGGACAATACGCTGGTTTTCGCGACGCCGGAAGAATCGAAGATGATCCGCAAGGACCAGGCTGACTGCATGGGCTGTCTTTCGCATTGCGGTTTTTCCGCCTGGAAGGACCATGACAATAACAGCACCGGGCGGCTCGCCGATCCGCGCAGCTTCTGCATCCAGAAAAGCCTGCAGGAAATCGTTCATGGCGCACCGGTCGAGGAGCATCTGATGTTTGCCGGCCATGGCGCCTATAATTTCGGAACCGATCCTTTCTATTCCAACGGCTTCGTGCCGACGGTGCAGCAGCTGATGGACCGTATCCTGACTGGCGACTGAGTTGGGCATCCGGCTCGACGATCTGAACGGCCGGCAGGTGCAGAACCTGTTGGCCGTTCATCTTGCCGGAATGCACAAAAGCTCGCCGCCTGACAGCGTCTATGCGCTGGACCTTTCGGGTTTGCAGAGGCAGGACATTTCGGTCTGGACCGCCTGGGACGGTGGGGAACTGATGGGCATCGGCGCCCTCAAGCAGCTGTCGCCATCAACCGGCGAGATCAAGTCGATGCGCACCGACTCCCGGCATCTGCGCAAGGGCGTCGGCCGGGCGATCCTCAATCACATTATCGACGAAGCAAGGCAGCGAGGCTATCGGCGCCTGAGTCTGGAAACCGGTTCCGGCGCCGAATTTGAGGCAGCCCTCAGTCTGTATCGCAAGCGCGGATTCAGAAATGGCGAGCCCTTTGGCGACTATGTCGCGAGCGACTTTAACCAGTTTCTGCATCTGGAACTTTGAGCCGTTCCTAGGGCCCTAGCGATGAAGCTTTCTCTCTTCACGGAGAAAGAGCGTAGCCCCTCAGTCCAGATCCCAGGCGCGTTCACCATGGTTGGCAATATCCAGACCATCGCGCTCGTCATCCTCGCTGGCCCGCATCGGCAGGATGAAGCTGATGCCCAGGCCGAGTATCAGCGTCGCCACTGCTGACCAGATGGCCACCGCGCCGACGCCGATCAGCTGGGCGACGAACTGGCTGCCAAAGGCCATGCCTCCAGGATAGCCGATGCCGCCAAAGCCGCTGCCGATAAACAGCGCGAGCAACAGGCTTCCCAGCATCCCGCCAACACCGTGGACCGCAAATACGTCAAGGCTGTCGTCAATCTTGAAACCGTTTTTGACCAGGCCCACGGCCATGAAACAGACAATGGAGGCGGAGGCCCCTATGAGGATCGACGCGCCGGGGCCGACGAAGCCGGCCGCCGGGGTGATCGTTGCCAGTCCGGCGATCGCGCCGGTTGCGACGCCCACGGCGGTGGGCTTGCCGACCTTGAATTTCTCGATCAGGATCCAGACCAGCGCCGCCACCGAAGCCGCGACATGGGTGTTGATGATTGCCGCTGCCGCATCGTCGGTTGCGGTCAGGGCGGAGCCGCCGTTAAAGCCGAACCAGCCGACCCAGAGCATCGCGGCACCGGCGACGGTCAGCGCAGGGCTGTGCGGCATCATCATCGTTTTTGGCCAGCCGGTGCGCTTGCCCATCATGATCGCCACGACCAGCGCGGAGACACCAGCCGTGGTGTGCACCACGATCCCGCCAGCAAAATCCAGAACGCCGAGGCCGCTGAGCCAGCCACCACCCCATATCCAGTGTGTCACCGGCGCATAGACGACGAGGGACCAGAGCGCACAAAAGGCGACGACCCAGCCAAAGCGCGCGCGCTCGACCCAGGCGCCGATCATCAGCGCGGGGGTGATGACGGCAAAGGTCATCTGGAACAGGACGAAGCTCGATTCCGGAACGAAGGTCGCCTGCCGGACATTGCCGAGATTGGCGAGCATCCAGTTCATGCCATTGCCGAGAAAACCGTTGGTCACGCCGCCGAAGGCGAGCGTGTAGCCCACCACGATCCACAGCAGGGAACAGATACCGACGACTGCCATGCACTGGATCAGCACCGACAGAAAATTCTTGGCGCGCACCAGGCCGCCATAGAAAAGTGCGAGCCCTGGCAGGGTCATGAACAGGACCAGCGCGCTGGCGGTCAAAATCCAGGCCGTGTCGCCGCTATTGGCGACATCGGCAATGGCGGGATCGAGCGTCTGCTGCGCGTGCAGGGGGGAAGCCAGCAGGGCAGTGGTCGCCGCCAATCCCAAGGACTTGACTGAATATTTCATGATATCCCCTGCAGCTGTTATCTTATTATGGCCGAAAGCTCGTGCGAATCAGATTGCGCCGAATTTCTAGTCGAGACGGGCAGGGGACTCAACGGAAAGCTCAGACCCAGCCTTCGAGCACCTGGTCGGGCGGACGATGGCCGTCGGCCCATACCCGGATATTGGTAATCACCCGTTCTCCCGACGCTTCGCGCCCTTCAAAAGTGGCGCTGCCCATATGCGGCAGCAGCACGGTGTTCTTCAGCGTCAAAAAGCGAGGATCGATAGCCGGTTCATTCTGGTAGACGTCGAGTCCGGCGCCACCGATGCGCTCGTTCTGCAGGGCCTCGATCAGGGCATCCTCATCGACCAGATCGCCGCGGGCGCTGTTGATCAGATAGGTGGAGGGATTCATCATGCCGATCCGTTCGGCATTGATCATCTCGTGGGTCTCGGCGGTATGCGGACAGTGCAAGGTGATGATGTCGCACTCGCGGATCAGCTCGTCGAGATCGGCGACAAAGCTTGCTCGCAGCGATTCCTCGACGGCGGGCGGCAGCTGACGACGATTGTGATAGAAAATCGACAGGCCGAAACCGGAGGCGCGGCGGGCAACCGCCTGTCCGATCCGTCCCATGCCGATGATGCCGAGCTTTTTGCCGCCGATGCAATGGCCAAGCATGCCGGATGGTTTCCAGCCTTCCCACTGTCCGCTGCGGATCAGTTTTTCGCCATCCGAAAGGCGGCGCGGTGCCGACAGGATCAGCGCCATGGTCATGTCGGCGGTATCTTCGGTGAAGACCCCCGGCGTATTGGTTACCAGGATTTTCTTGGCGCGAGCCGCGGCGAGATCAATATGATCCACTCCGGCGCCGAAACTGGCAATTAGCCGAAGCCGGTCCGGGGCATTGGCGATCATTTCCGCATCGATATGATCGGTGACGGTCGGTACCAGAACATCGCAGTCCGCCATCGCCGCGATCAGGTCGTCCCGGGAAAAGGGCGTATCCGCATAATTGGGGACTGCATCGAACAGTTCGCACATGCGTTGCTGCACAGCGTCCGACAATTCGCGGGTGATGATGACACGGGGATTCGAAAGAGGGGGTGAGTCTGCCATAGGCAAATGGCTATGCCTGAATTTTGCTTCAGGTCAAGCAGGCGGCGCTTGAAGCTGTACTGGCTTTCGGGCTATGCTCTGCGCAATCAGGGGACGAGTAACCAATCATCATGCGTATTCCGGCATTCATGCTTCTTGCGATTTCGGGTCTGTTCCTGTCATCGCCTGCCTCGGCGCAGCAGGAGCCGCCCTATTGGGCCTCGATCGACGAGCCGGAGGCGCGGATGCGCACCGGTCCGAGCACCGAATATCCGACGATGTGGATCTACAAGCGCGAGAAGCTGCCAGTGAAGATTCTTGCTCGCTACAAGTCGTGGCGAAAGGTCGAGGATCATGAAGGAACGCAGGGGTGGATGCACGCGCGCCTGCTCAGCGCATCCAGAACCGGGCTGGTGCTGGCGACCAGCGGCAAGCCGGTCGCCATGCATGCGATTCCGGCATCGGGCGCCAGAGTGATCTGGCGGGCCGAGCCGGGCGTTGTCGGTAGTCTGACCGAATGCGAAAAAGGCTGGTGCCTGTTCGACGTCACCGGTCGCAAGGGTTATATCAGCGTTGCCGATATCTGGGGCGATGAACCGCTGAAATAGATCAGTCGATCAATTCCAGCGCGACTGCGGTGGCTTCGCCGCCGCCGATGCACAGCGCTGCAACGCCTTTTTTCAGTCCGCGCTTTTTCAGGGCCGCGATCAAGGTCACCATGATCCGAGCGCCGCTGGCACCGATGGGATGGCCAAGGGCCGTTGCGCCGCCATTGACGTTCAGCTTGTCGCGGCTGATGCCGATATCCTGCATCGCGAACATGGCGACGCAGGCGAAGGCTTCATTGACTTCCCACAGGTCAACATCGGCAACCGACCAGCCAGCCTTATCGAGAACCTTCTCTATCGCCTTGACCGGAGCGGTGGTGAATTTCGAGGGCGCGTGTGCGTGGGCGGCATGCGCGACCACTCGGGCCACCGGCTTCAGGCCCTTGGCTTCGGCGACGCTCGCGCGGGTCAGCACCATTGCGGCAGCGCCATCGGAAATGGACGAGGCATTGGCGGCGGTGATCGTTCCGTCCTGGGCAAAGGCAGGGCGGAGCTGCGGAATCTTGTCCGGATTGCCCTTCAGCGGCTGCTCGTCCTTGTCGACCGTGACGTCGCCCTTGCGGGTCTTGACCTCGACCGCGACGACCTCGTCATCAAAGGCATCGCCTTCGACAGCGGCCTTCGCGCGGGCGAGTGACTCAATCGAATATTCGTCCTGGGCTTCCCGGGTCAGCTGATATTCGCCGACGGTTTCCTCGGCGAAGCTGCCCATGGCCCGGCCGGGTTCATAGGCATCTTCGAGGCCGTCGAGAAACATATGATCCTTTGCTTCGGTGTGGCCGAGCCGGGCACCGCTGCGCATCTTCGGCAGCAGATAGGGCGCATTGGTCATGCTTTCCATGCCGCCGGCGACGATCATGTCGATCGAGCCGGAAGCCAGGGCTTCGGCACCCATGATCGCGGCCTGCATGCCGGATCCGCACATCTTGTTGACCGTCGTTGCCTCGACCGATTGCGGCAGGCCGGCATAAATGGCTGCCTGGCGGGCAGGGGCCTGGCCCTGGCCAGCGGACAAAACATTGCCCATGTAGATGCGTTCCACGTCCGCACCGTCCACGCCGGCGCGCTCGACCGCAGCCTTGACCGCGACGGCACCGAGATGGGATGCGCTGACCTCTCCGAGTGCGCCCTGCATGCCGCCCATCGGGGTGCGGGCGTAAGAGAGAATGACGATCGGATCGGAACTGGACATGCTTGGACCTTTCTGGTTTGGGAGCGCCGCGTTAAGCAAGCGCGAATCTTGCAACGCACATAGGCGCGCATCCCGGCTTTTTCAATTGCGCCATTGAATGCAAGGGCCGACCGTGCCAATCGACCATTAAATCTTCATTGGGAGCGCCCGTTGCCCGCTTTTTACCCGCCCCTCTTTGGTGCGCTGCTCGGACTGATCATCGGCAGTTTCCTGGCGACGCTGATCGTCCGGTGGCCGGAGGACCGGTCGGTTGTCGGGGGGCGTTCAGCCTGCGACACGTGCGGCCATCCCTTGCGCGCATGGGAGCTGATTCCGGTGGCGAGCTATTTTCTGCAGCGAGGAAAATGCCGGCAATGCGGAGCCAGGATCGCGTCCGACCATATCGCGACAGAGCTGGTTGCCGGCCTTATTGGCGGCCTGGCCCTGTTGGTGAGTCCGGGTATCGATGGTCTGGCCGGTGCGACATTTGGCCTGGCTGCTGATGACGCTGGCTGCCCTGGACGTAAAGCATCACTGGTTGCCGGACCGGCTGACTGTGCTGCTGGCGCTGTCCGGGCTGGCGGCGGGCCTGTTCTCGCTTGAGCCCGGGCTGCCGGACCGTCTGATCGGCGGCCTTGCCGGGTTCGCTTCGCTGTCAGTGATTGCAGCTGTGTACAGGAGGATCAGAAAGCGGGACGGCCTTGGTGCAGGCGATCCGAAGATGCTTGGTGCGATCGGGTGCTGGCTGGGCTGGCAGGCGCTGCCGATGGTGATTCTCGGGGCCAGCCTTGTCGGTATATTGGTGGCGATATCCTGGCGGTGGCGCGGGCAATCGGTATCGGCCGATAGCATGTTGCCGCTGGGCAGCCTGATGGCCGTGGCGGCTTTCCCGCTCTGGCTGTTCCAGACCGGAAGCGGCGGCGCGCTCTACTGATTGTCCGAAGCAGGAGGCGCCATTGGAAAAAGCCGTTGCCAGCGGATAAGCGCTTCGCTAACAGAGCTTCGATTTCGCTGACCGTCAATCGACGCAGCCAAAGAGCCCCTGTGGTGGAATTGGTAGACGCGCTGCACTCAAAATTGAGTTCTACCTTAAAAAATTAGCCAAAAACCCTTTAATACCAACGGTTTGAGCAAGGACGAGACTTCCAAAAAGACTTACACATGTCTTACACATTTTGGAGTTTCGTTATGACAGCTGAAAGCTACGCTCTGATGGATGGCGCGCTTCACGTTTATCGGCGTGAGAATAGTCGCTTCTGGCAATGCTCAACCTATCTGGGCAGCCGCAACCATCGGCAGACAACCAAAGAGATGAACCTTGCTGCCGCCAAGGATTTCGCGCGCGACTGGTACATGGAGAAATGCGTAGAGGATCGCCAGCGTAGGACGAGGCGGACTCTGCTTTGTTGTCAAATCCTCTCCAGCCGCAAACCTCGAACCTGTTGCCGGACTTGGCCAAGTGACCGATGGCCGCCTGCGCCGAACGCCAACTGGTCCCAGTTTCGAAGATGCCGCCAAAGCATTTCTCGATGAGTTCGAGGTTATCACGCAGGGCGAACGCAATGCTGGATATGTGGAATCGAAGTCCATTCACGTCCGCGTCCACCTCTTGCCATTCTTTGGTGATACTCCGCTAAAAGACATTAACGCGGGCAAGGTGCAAGATTATCGTGTCCATCGCCAGACTTCCCGCCTTGATGCGAAAACCGGTAAGCCGAAGAAGCCGGCTCGCGCGACATTGCATGGCGAGATCGTCACGCTACGTCAGGTGTTGAAGACCGCCAATCGCAAGGGCTGGATTTCCGCAATTCCGGATATGTCAGCGCCATATAAGACATCGGGCAAGCTGGAGCATCGCGCCTGGTTCTCGCCCGAAGAATATAAGCTGCTTTACGAAGCCACACGCGAGCGGGCCAAGAATCCTCCCAAGCCGCGTTGGCGTGAAGTCTGCGAGACATTTCACGACTATGTTCTGTTCATGGGCAACACCGGGCTTCGCCCCGATGAGTCGGCACGAATTCAGCTGCGCGACGTCAAGATAGTAGATGATGAATCAACCGGTGAGCGCATATTGGAGATAGAGGTGCGCGGGAAACGGGGTGTCGGTTTCTGCAAATCGATGCCCGGCGCTATCTTGCCCTTTGAGCGTGTCCGTGATCGCAAGGAGCTTAAACCGACGGACCCGATATTCGGGAAGACGCCACGCGAATTGATGAATACCGTCCTAGACGAGCTCAATCTGAAATTCGACCGCGATGGCCATGTCCGCACATGCTACAGCTTGCGGCATACCTATATCTGTCTTCGATTGCTCGAAGGCGCGGATATTTATCAAGTTGCCAAGAACTGCCGCACGAGTGTCGAGATGATCGAGAAGTATTATGGGCGGCATTTGAAGAACAACATCGACGCTTCGGCAGTTAATGTCCGCAGAACGCGGCCTAAACCCTTGACGGCCTCAAAGAAGTCTATGAAGCCAAAGACATAATTTGCATTCTTGATGTTTTCCGTTGCGTCTTGCGGCGGTGACGTTATATGCCTGTCGCAACGCGGGCGTGGTGGAATTGGTAGACGCGCGGGATTCAAAATCCCGTTCCGCAAGGAGTGTGGGTTCGATTCCCACCGCCCGCACCATCTATACCAGCAGGCTCCGACAGGCCCACCGCACGGTGGGTAGGAGCCTGCATTAGCGGATCGCTTGGGGATGCACGTCCCGCGCTCCGCTTTCGCGAAATGACAATCGAACGGTATTGTCATGTTGGCCGCAGAAATCCCGGACGGGATTTAGCCATCGCCACAAAATTACGGCGCGAAGCGGCATTTGGGCCTTTATGAGTACTTGAAGTGCGCGCTATCGGTCAAAATTGAGTGATATGCACGAGTGTTACTTATCGCGTCATCATGTGGTCGAATGTGTCGGCTTCGCCTTCGTGTTCTTCCGACGGCCATGGTGGCGCAGCGCCAAGGTGCAAGAGCGTATAAGTCTTATCATAGCGTTCCGACATAATCGTTTCTTCGGCGCAAGGTTCTTTCAACCAAACGAAGGAAGGATGCTCCGCTCGACCCTTGCTATTTTCTAGCAGATGGGGCTGTGCGGCGAGCGACTCTGTAGGTAACGGAACTGGCCGGACATTGGCGGTTTTTATGTAGGCTCCGGACCGTAGCGCTTTCGGGCTGGACCGTGACCAAAGTATAAAACCATCTCTTGAAACCACAAAAAGAGTGCGTTGTTCGCTGAATTGAAGCCAGCGGAGCGTTGCCGCTGACAGAGACACGCCGTAGCGATTAGCACAGGCTCCTAGCTGGTCGAACGTCGGTCGGCTTCTCGGGGGGGCCTGTTTTGCAAAGTCGTCGCGTGGCATCAAAAGGCTCGCTGCAAACTCATTGGCCTGTTGCTCGATCTGGCCGTATTCGCTGTCCCATTTTGCCATATCCTCGGCGCTGCATTGCAGGCCGTTGGGAAACTGATTTCGGTGGACAAGGTAATGGCCGAACTCATGAGCCAAGGTGAAATTAATCCGCCCAGGAGACTTGATCGCTGAATTATAGATGATACCCCATCCCTTCTTACCGGGAGGAGCTTTGTACAGGCCGCCTTCAAATCGTCCGAGGTCATCCCCTTTCAACATAGTAACTGGGTCGTCGGGAAATACTTGGTGTGAATAAGCTTTGGCCAGCGATTTGACATCAAGCGGAAACCGATCATCGCCGTCACGCGCCTTGAGAACAAGTGTCAGGTCGATAGCCCAGCGTTGCGGCGACTTATCTTCCATTATTCCTCGTCGTCCCACATGTCTGTGATCTTACGGATTTTGTGGCGGGTTTCGTCAGGCAAGTTGCGGTACTTGCGATAGAATTGGGCATCGACGGCGTCTTCAGCCTTCAACTCGTTTTTTTCGTCCATAAGATACTCGATTGTGACGCCGAGCTGCTCAGCAATCCTCGACAGTTTTTCAGCCGATGGTCTAGGCGGATTTTTGTTCTCCAGTTCCCATATGTAGCTCTTGCTGGAACTCGTGAGCTCAGCAAGCTTATCGAGCGTCAGCTTCTTCTCCTTACGCAGATCGCGAATCTTATCGCCCAAGACATTGGCCATAAACGGTCTCCTTCAAAAGTTCGGTATAGGCATACTTTAACTTCTTGACTTCCGATTTTCAAGCATTATATGCTGTTCGGAGTAGGCGCACTTATTATACGTCTTAAATATTAGTTGAAGGAAAAATCCGAAATGACCAAAGGCCCCAAAACGCACCACGTAGTTCCCAACCCCGATGGCGGATGGGATGTGAAGCGAGGCGGCGCAACTCGTTCGAGTAGCCACCACGATACCAAGCGCGATGCGATTGACCGCGGCCGCGAAATTAGCCGCAACCAGTCTACCGAATTCCGTATCCATAACCGTGACGGACGAATCGCTCAAAGCGACAGCCACGGCAAAGATCCACATCCGCCAAAGGGCTGACTTTAGAAGCGCAGGGAAACCCGATGAACACCGAAAAAATGATCGAAGTCGCCCGTGCACTGGGGCCTATAGAGGCCGCGCTAATGGATATCGCGCGCTCACTTCAGTTGACCCCGAGTATGCACGACGAAGCAACAAGGAGATACGAAGCGCTTGCGCGGCATGTTGATCGTCCTGGGAGTCCGTTAGAAGGGGACGTCGACGAGGTTTATCCTTCGGGCAGCTTTGCAATTCATGCGGCAATCCGTTCGAAAATCAAACGCGATCAGCATGATGTCGATGCGGTGATCGAGCTTGTCATCCCTTCTGAAACCGACCCAGATTTAGTGCTTGATCGGTTATACGGCGCAATCGTCAACACGGATGATGAACTTTATCGCGGGTTAACGGTGGAGCGTAACAGTCGCTGCGTGACCGTGCATTACTCTGATGGGGTAACGGTAGACCTTATGCCAGTCGTGCGCCTTCCCGCGACGCCGGAACGCGTATCGAAACTCTTTCATCATAAGCCTGAATCGGGAGAAGCTTACACGAAGGAAATTAATCCTGATGGGTTCGCGCGCCATTTTAACCAAACTGTGGAGATCAGTTTGGAGTTCGCGCGTCGGTTTGAGGCGCGGCGGCTCTTGGTTGATGGGCAGCTTTTCGCAAGTAATCCTGTCCTCGTGGAGAAAGCGGCTACACAGCCGATGCCTGAGCATATGCCTCTCGAACGCAAATCACCTCGTGTGGTTGCCCTTCAGCTTCTCAAGTGTTTCCGCGATAAGCGCTATCGCAAGCATGGGGACCACGCTGGTCAACGCAAGCCGCCATCTGTTGTCATGGCTGCCCTGGCTCTCGATGCGCCGCAAGTCGGAGCTTCCCTAACTGATGAATTGCTTAGCGTAGCAACCACCATGCGGGATGTCATCATCGAGGCAGACAGGCATGGTCGGCTTTTAGATGTTCGCAACCCCGCATACCTCCCAGACCAGTTTACGGATCGTTGGCCGGAAGATCGCGAAGCGCAGAGACTTTGGGCGGCTGACCTTCGTCATCTTGTGGACGAGCTGAAGGACCTGCGCCGAGAAGGCTTTGACCCCATGCGTGTAAAACGGGTATTCGATGATCTGTTTGGAGCGACGATTGCGGATCATGTTCTTAAAGAGCACGCTAAGGCGCAAAATAATGCTGTCCTAGGTGGCGCTTCACAGATGACGCCAAGTGGGCAATTGCAATCTCCGGCAACCAGCCCGCGTCACCCTGCGATTTCAGGTGTAATGAACGCTGGTGGTCTTGGCCTTGGGGTCGGCCTCATCACTCCCGTTCGCGCAAACACGAGCATGGGTGGCGAGATCCCAGACGGATGACCTTGGACCAGCAGATCGAAGATATGGCGCGCGAGTTACCAACTTGGGTGTGCTCGCGCATCGATGATCGTACGGCTAGTTGGCAAGGGACGCTTCAGCCTTATGAGACACCTTACACAGTCCGCATCGAACATTCTGTGCCATTGGTAATCGAATACCGCTCGCTTCTTTATGTGCAGCCTTTGGTCGAGGTGGTTGAGCCAGCACTTCAGCGGCAGGAAGATGCTGAAGAGGGGCCCCTTCCACATGTGTATTGGCGTCACCCCCGCGTGGAAAGAGCCGGTCCATTTCTCTGTGTTTTCGATGCGGATGCTCGTGAATGGACGCTCAGCGATCCGCTTTCGCGAACGACCGTCCCGTTCGCATTGCATTGGCTCCAGTCCTACGAGCTTTGGCTCGCCACAAAGAAATGGCTTGGCCTTGGCCGCCACGCCGGAAAGGAAAGTACAGGTGCAAACTTCTCTAGATTCAAGTAACTTGGCGCCGTTGCCATCCGGTATTCGCTCAACCGGGATAAGGCAGAATCTGCGGCCACAACTGCCTTGGAATGACGAAGAGTTTCGGATTCTTTCCATAGACGGTGGTGGAATACGGGGTATTCTTCCGGCGAAAATTCTTGATGAATGCGAACGGCATTTTCTCAACGGTTCAACTGTGGCATCTTGCTTTGACATGATCGCTGGCACCTCTACCGGAGGCATCATTGCCATGGGCCTGGGCGCTGGAATGCGGGCCTCAGATATACTCGCGCTTTATACAGATCACGGTGAGGAAATCTTTCCGCCTGAGCTCCCGCCGGAAGGCTTTGGAGGGTGGTTTGCAAAGTTGGGCAAGCAAGGGCGCGATTTGCGTCGTGTAAGGTATAATCCAGATGCGTTACGGGCTTTATTGGAAAGAAACTTTGGTGCAAAGAAACTCGGTGACTCCGAACGCCGCTTGGTCATTCCGACGTTCGATGCGCACACGAAAGTTAATGTACTAAAGACGCCGCATCACCCGGATTTCCGCGGAGACTGGTCGAATAGAATGGTAGACATTGCGCTGGCGACGTCTGCAGCCCCGACTTATCTGCCACCTCATCGCATCGGATCGCAATATTACGCAGATGGTGGAATCTGGGCGAATAACCCAGTCATGTTGGCACTAGTCGATGCTCTAACATGTTATGACCTTGATCGAAGAAAAGTGCGAATTCTATCGCTAGGATGTGGGTCTGGAGAGCTGCGTATGACTGAGGAGCAAATCGAGCGCGGCGGGCAATGGCATTGGCGCGACATTATCTCTGTAGCGATGGATTTAAGTAGTCAAAATGCGGATGGTCAGGCTGGACTGCTGATAGGCCGCGACCGCCTATGCCGTATTGATGAACCGGACCAGATTCGGCCAATACCTCTAGATGATGTGGTGGCCGCAAAACAAATTTTGCCGGATGCAGGACAACGTCTGTTCAACGAGCGTAAGGCCGAACTCGCTGAATTCTTTGGTTCGTCCCGTCCAGTTTATGAAGCGTTTCACGGCTCTAGGTGCGGTCAGTAACGTGGATGTGGGTTTAGGGCGATTGTTGAATAGGCCGAAACTTGACGTTTCGCGAGCGCTCTCTTTGTATTTTCTGCATGCTGCTCCGGCCACTACCACTTTCTATGACCCAGTAACTTATTGCGTCGAATGGCTACTTCAGCGAACAAATGAGAATTTCGCGAATGTCCTAAAAGGCAATAAAGCAGAACAGCCATTGTTGCTATTTTGCCAAAATTTTCAAGCCTATTGCAGAGTAAGCGCTTAAGATGCAGCCATTTCAGAACTGCACATGTTCGTGCTGCTGGTAAAGCTGTGTCAGGCCAGCATGAGCGACGCGAAATTGGCTGCGGCGCTTGATCTTCGGATTCGCCGATGAGGCGTTCTCCATCTTGACCGCTGGATCATAGTAGATTGTACCTGCAGCGAACGCTTTGAGAAACAGCAGGAAGTCCGTCTGTTCGCACAGAAGAATATGTGCGCCAAAGCTGTATTCTGGTGGCGGAGTTTGAAACAGGGAAGGGACATAGGCCGCCTGTGCGTGCTTGCGGTTCCAGTGCGCCATCATACCTTTGAAAGACCAGGACGCCGCGATTTCCTCGTCGACGTCAATCAGGTTCAGGCCACCATCAAGATCGGTGATCTTGCCGGTATCAGTATCATAGCCGGTCAGTGTCATACGAAGTCCGGTCATCGCATGGTGCTGGCGCTGGCAATCGTAGCGACCCCCAAAGTTTATGCGATCAGGCTTACCGGACTGATCCGGGTAGCCAAACCTGTTCATGAATTCGGCAACGCCTTCGGTGCGATAGATACCGCCGGTAGGCTCAGGCGTCATCAGCGTGACCGGTGACTTCGGTTTGAATTTCACGAAGTCCCGAACGCCATATTGTTTTACTTCCCAGCCCATGAAGTCAGGCTCGGCATAGCCATTAGGTGTGATCCCCAGTTCCGCTTCCAACGTATAACCGCCGCCATTGCGGGCAGAATAAGCAGCCTTTGTGCCGTCGCTCGCCAGCTTCTGGGATGAAATCCAGTGCAGCTCATAAATACGGCGGAGCTCATTCAGCAGCCGATCCCTTGGGCTTTCCAGATGATCCAACGTCAGAGGGAGTTCAAGGAAGACGCCCACTGTTGGCCAGTCGTGCGCGTTCAGCTCGGCTGTGATGGGATCGTCTGCGGTGGCGGCATAACCCATCACTTCGCCTTGGCGAGTGATGCCCAGAATAAGCATCCGGCCTGCATCCCTTACCCGCATGATTTCTGACGGTGCCGTTCTGCAGCCAAGCAGGAACCCGGACATGCGAACTTCCGGATATTTTGGATAGAGAATGAGACCGGTATTAGGTGCCTGATGGCGTCCCGCTTCATCTATCCAGTAGAAATCGACAGCCGCCTTGGCGCGGTCGCGAACAGCTCCGGCTACTTCAGCATCGTCAGAATAGATCTCTCCGTGCGGAATAATGTTGAGCGCTGAAAAATCACCGCCCAGATAAACCTGATTCTTGGAATTGTCGTTGGGAGCGAGCTTCTTGGCATATATGCGGGTTGCGCCATGATGACGCATCAGGTCGAGCAACTGTCCTAGTGATGCGACCAATTATCCGCCCCTGATCGTGATTGTCTGTTGATCTGCCTTTATCCAGGCGATCAGCGACTGCATAGCTTTAGTAAAGTCAGGTCTGGTCCGGCCTTTCAGTGCACACTCCCAGATTTTTGCCACACGCCAGCCTGTCTCCAGTAACGCAATTTGGGCTCTTTGATCATTGGCAACATTACGGCCTAACTTCGCACGCCAGAAATCCTGCCGGGTGGATGGCCACCGGAACAGATGGCAATCGTGCTGATGCCAGAAGCAGCCATGCACAAAGACGACCGCTTTGTAGCGAGGAAAGATCAGGTCGGGCTTTCCTGGCAGGTCTTTGCCATGCAATCGGTAACGCAGTCCTGCCGCATGCAGCGCCTTACGGACCAAAAGTTCGGGTTTTGTATTGCGGCCTTTGATTGCTGCCATGTTTCGGCTGCGGGTCGCGGCGTCATGGACGTCTGTCACGCCTCAGGCAGCTTCGCGCTGCCGGACCGGCTCAACCAGAGCCCTGATATGCGGTTGCATGATCCGGGCTACTGCCTCGAATACCGGCACCGCCACCGAATTGCCGAACTGTTTATACGCCTGTGTGTCTGACACGGGGATACGGAAGTCATCGCTATACCCCATAAGCCGTGCGCATTCGCGCGGCGTCAGGCGGCGAGGGTTTTTCTTCCGGCCCTGACTGACAAGTATCTCCGACCCGTCTTTATAGTAGCGGGCAGATAGTGTGCGGGAGACGTCGTCCGGTGTGACCAGGCCAAAGCCAAAGCCGTTACCAGCCGCTTTGTGTTTGGCCGCATAGCCTTGCAGATACTGCCAGAGCTTATCGCTCAGCGTGTATTTGCCATTCACCGCCGCCGCTGAACCGAGCGTATAGGGTTCCTCGGCTTTCTCGGACCCGTCTTCGGCGTGCAGGATACTCCTGAGGCGGACGCTGCCTTTTCCAGCGAGTTTCAGATCGTCCCAGCTGAACGGGACATCTTCACGGAACCCGACAATGATAATGCGCTCGCGGTGCTGGGGTACGAAATGCTGAGCATCGATGACCTTGTGCCACACCTTGTAGCCCAGTTCTTTCGTGAGAGTGTCAAGAATTACCTGAAATGTGCGCCCCTTGTCGTGCCCCGTCAGGTTCTTGACATTCTCAAGCATAAAGGCAGCTGGTCGCTTTACCTTCAGAATACGCGCCACATCGAAAAATAGCGTACCCTGCGTTTCATCCAGAAAGCCGTGCTTACGTCCCAGCGAGTTCTTCTTGGAAACGCCAGCGATTGAGAAGGGCTGGCAGGGAAAGCCTGCCAGCAACACATCATGATCCGGAATCTCGTCGGTTCCGATCTCAGTGATATCGCCGTGGGGCGGGTGATTGTCGCGGAAATTGGCAGCATAGGTCTGCTGCGCATATTTGTTCCATTCCGAGGTAAAGACACAGTGGCCGCCAATGGCGTCAAAGCCCTTGCGGATACCGCCGATTCCGGCAAACAGATCGATAAAGTTGAACCGGCTGCCTGCCTGCTCAGCAGGCGCTGCTTCAGCCATGGACCGCATCAGGCCGATTGCTGCTGCTCTTGGCTTGCCTTCACCGGCTTCCCAACGCTGGACCTGGCGCGAGCTGTAACCTGTCATCAAAGCCAGGTCGTCAACAGAGAGACCGGCGCGAATGCGAAGAGCAGTAAATTGGTTTATCATATCACCTCTGGGTCATTTTGCGACATAGTGTCGTTATCTGTCCCAGATAGCAAGTCTTTCCTTCGGTAAGTTCATATTTTGTTCTGGTGGGATAGCTTTCCGTTGATCCTCAGGCAAGCCACAAAGTGTCTGGCCGCTGCGTCTTGGCAATCATCGGATGGCTGCTCATGATATTTGATCTGTTTTGTACCGATTAGTCTCGCGCAAATTCCAATACGCTCGCGACTCATACAAATGCCTTTTGGTGGTGACATCACCGCTCATGATACGGACTCTTGCGCGAGTTCATTCAAGGTTTCCCTGATTCTTGCACCCTGATCGGCATCCATCCCGATGTTTTCCTCCATTCGCCGGATTGTCGAAAGTATCTCATCTTGATCAAGCTCGGGAAACACCCTTGTCGCAGCAAACAGTTTTGGCACTTGCGTTTCGAGTATCGCACACAACGACTTTTGCGCTTTCATACTTCTCACTTCAGACAAAATAGCCGCTAAAACCCAGCGAGTGATGATCGTTAACGTTGTGATCTGAATGGGCAGGGCGTCGGATTCAGCTTTGAAGTTCAACCGACTGATAAGGCTCCGCGCAAAGTCCGGCCCCCATATCGCAGCAATAGATTGCGCCGCGACAAACAAGAAACTGTCGTGAAAATCTTCTCCTGTATCGCCAGAAAACGGAATGAGAACCTTAGTCTCACCGTCTTCAATCTGATATTGCTTCGTGCAGCCGTGAAGCATGAGGTAAAGCATGAACAGCGATCTCGTGATGAAGTTCAAGTCAAGCGCGGCCTCTGTTTCCTTTGACCGCGCAAGGAAGTCTTGAAACTGCTCAATACCACCCCAAAGCGCTGACTGATTTCTCTGAAACTCACTTTCAGAAACCGCCTGCGGCGGATTTTCTTTGGCAGGGTCTGAGGGCGACGGGATTGCTTCATCGTCTGACAGTCCTGCATCGTCTTGATCTTCGCCAAGATCGAGCCCCTTAGCATTTGCGGCGTCATCAGAATCCACTTTGTCGATGGGATCGATATTTACCATGCCGCGCAGGACAATTTGGAGAAGAGCTTGCAAAGCCGGATTTTCACCATGCGCAAGGCCAGCCGATTTCATGCTGGCCGTCAGATTAAGCGCTTTCCGAAATTCTTCAGCTGTAGCAAAATCCCGTCCAGTGACACTTGGGGCATTGCTTCGCCCTCCAGCTGAGCGAACTCGTTCCAGCGAAGGGCCGATCTTGCCATCGTCTTCGAGCAGGAGATGAATGTCTCTCGCAAGGCCGATGAGATCAGCATCACCGTTCAGCACAGCATCAAGCTTTCTGCGGAGTGAATCGGCAATCGGAAACGGGGCGAACCGCATCAACTCTTCTGGATTGGCGATGATCATCGGGCGGCTTACGCGCCCTTCGGCAAGGCAAATCCTAGCGACATTTGAGTCCAGGGTGGCTTCGCCGATATCCGCGAGCCAAACTCCGTCTGAACGTTGAGACAATTGAAGCACCAAACGACCCACTTTGATGGACGATGCAGACCCAGAAAAATCTGGAGCAGGAAACCAGAATAGCGTGTTGGCGCGGCGCTCTACCGTTCCGGCGGTAAAGCTGGTGGTATCTTTTGCTGTCTTTTGTTTTTCAGGCGGTGCCGTGATGTCCGCTATGGCAATTTTGAATTTGAACGAGAGCTTCAACAATTTTTTCACAGTTCCGCGAGGCAGCTTCCGGTAAAGCAAGCATTCGTGGTTAGTCCCGGATCTGCCCGGAACACCCAATGCGGCGACCGTGCAATTCGCGCTACCTAGAAAGAGGAAGTCGTGATCCTGACCGTGGAAAAGGAACATTTTAGCATGGAGAAAGCGATCAGTAACATCGCCAGCGGAGCCAATGGGGTGAAATTTCGGTGATAGTAGATCGCCGATTGCTGTCACCGGAAAAGTCGATGATCGAGATGCGTTTCGGTTGTTCAGAGAAAGAAAAATCCGCAAGTCTGGATCGCCGACTTCGCCGCTCAAGCGCTTCAATGCTGAAAGCTGCTCATCCCAATAGGGTGAAATAATGGTCAGCCTTTCGATTGGCTCGTCGATAAAACTGAGCATCCTGTCACCCAGCCCGGCCGTGCTGGACGGGTCGGAAAGCAACAGGTCTATCTCCGATCCATCGGACAATCGGAATGGGTTATCACCCTCCAGCATTTCATCATTGATCCATGGCGATTGGCTATGAACTAGCTCAAGCTTATAGGCCAGTTTGCTGTCATCATTTTCTTCGAGCAATGCCGATAACCATTTATGAGCTCTGACGATCAGCGTTCGGCTGATTTCATTATCATCGCCAGTATCCCGAGCTTGCCATGTTAATGCGGACACCATTTCGAGATTGCCCGCCCAGCCTGCGGCAGTAACGTTCGCAGAACCGATTATTAGTCTGGCTTTGGCTTTGCCGTAGCGCAGTGCCAATTTTGAATGGAAACATGCTGTTGTCGCAATTGGGGCAACCAAATATTTTCGACCTGCATGCTGGAATGCGTCTGGGATTGTTTCAAGCGATTGATCCAACATTGATGCATCTGCAATGAGCAGGTTGTTCTGGCATCCCATCCCGCGCAGCCTCAGTTGCAAACTCGAATCGTAAAAGGCCGGATCGACACTGAATGTTGAGAGAATTGAACTGTGGTAGCCTCCCTGCTTGAAGTCATCAAAGAGGCTATGCGGCATTAAGAAATTCCGTACCTGCGGCGGTAATTTTTCCCGATTCCGGATCGACCAAATGGGCATCCCGAGCAAAAGTCAGTAGATTGAAAATTCTTGGCGTTGTGTAGGTGTACTCTCCGTACTCTCCATCCACCAGACAACCATCGTCAAGCAAGAACCGATAGGTAAAACGTCCGCCCGTTGCGAGTTTCTGACCGGCGATCATCAGATGGTTTGAAACTACAAATTTTTTGATCAGGTCGGCGATTGCTTCTCTGGCATTGGCATTTTGGTTCATATCCAGAAATCTGAAAACGCCTTCAGCCGAACGGCCTTCAGATGTTGCCAAGGCCAATTTGTCACGGACTTCGGCTTCACCGGTCCATCGCAGCCAGAGGGAGAGCAGAAGCTTGGCGCTGCCAGCAATAGCTCCTGCATCTGGGCGCTTCTTGGTTGAAGTTACAGCCACTAATTCCGATCCCAGATCATGTTCTGTTTCAAGGTCTTTTAAAGCCAGCTTCTTAGCAAAAGCCGCGGTCGAAACCTTAGCATCCGGAACGGCAATTGATGCGAGGTCGTTTGCCAACTTTTCAACCGACGAGGGTTCTTCGAGCTGGTTTGAAAGTCCGACAATCGCATTAACCCACACTTCGAGCGCGATATGGCAAAATTCGTTGATAAAATATGCCCGCCACTCCATTAAGTTTTCAATGGCGTGGGTAGCCTCACGAAGCCTTCCGGGCTGGACATATAGTTCTTTACGCAGATCGAATTCCCCTTCTGCGTCAGCAACAACGGCCAACATATTGCGTAGCGTAATGCGTCTCGGTTCAGAGGTCGGATCTTCCTTCCGCCCACCTTGTATAAACTCTTTCAACAAACGTGCCTCTTCACTGTTCGGGTCGAGATATGATGGGTGAAGTGACTCGGAAATCGTTTCGCAGTCTTGTCTTGAAATACTTCCTGTTTGCACGGCTCTCAGAAAAAGTTCGCAAGCTTTTGGATGTTCTTCCTGAACTGCCAGCGCAAGTGCCTTTCCGGCTGCTTCTGTCACACCAAAAACGCGAGGAGAGTTGTCCTCGACTCTTTCAATCAGCTTCATTTCCAGCATACTTGCGGTGTAGAATTGTCCGAAATTTCCAAACTTGGCTTTTAGGTATTGTCCATCTTTTCCGGGACGGTTTGTCGGTTTGATGAGGTCGAATTTTTTTATTGAAGAATCAGCTGCGGCATTGCGCCACCAATCTGATCCAGCCATGCCAGCGGCTTTGGTCGGATCACCAATAAGGCAAGCCAGCGCAATTGCGGCTTCCGAACGACGGATGAATGATATCCATTTGTCTTCTTTTGAGGTGTGATGAATTTGCTCAAATTGCCATAGAACCCAGCAATAGAACGAGTAGTATCGAAGTCGGTTGGTCACATTTGTAAGCCCCGGAACAAGCGAGGTGTAAAGCCGAACCGATGCCGCCTGAAAACCGAGCGGATCACGTCCGGCAGAAAAGCTGCCCGGTTTCGTCCAATTAGCTATTTCCGACATATTCCCCCTATTCCTGATTTTTGTATTTATGCTGTAAATGAGGTAGTGCGCAAGCGACGTTTCTGGTTTGATTTTGCTAGGTAATTGCGCACCAAAAACGGTGGCCCGCATTGCCTGATATCAAGGCCCATGTGGCAAGGTATTTTGCCGATTTTCTTCCGGCTAATCCCGTGCGAATTTTAATAGGTGTTCGATGTCCTCCCGGTCCGCTGCCTGTAATGCTGCGATATAGGCTTTGCGGGTTTCGCTGGCATCGGTCAGGCTTGTCCGCCCCCATGTAAATGGAGGCTGGCCTAGTTGGACCGCGAGATAATCTCCTGCCATGCGGGAATGGCGTCCATTGCCGTTGGGGAAGGGATGAATGGAGACAAGCTGGTGGCTGAACCGGACCGCAATTTCGTCGGGCGGATAGGTTTCATTTTCTACCCAGAACCGGACATTATCGACAAGCTGGCGCATTTCGGTCGGGATCCGGTAGGCATCAATCCCGATGTTGCGCGGGCTCTGGCGATATTTGCCTGCCCATTTCCACACCTGCCCAAACATCTGTTTGTGCAGGTCTTTGAGGAGCGCATCATCGAGTATATCGGCTTTGCGCTTTCGCCCATACCAGCGGCTTGCCTCGGTAATGTTAATCTGCTCGGCTTCGTTGAGCTCGCTGCGCAGCGTGATATAGGTCGGGATCAGCTGTTCACGCTCTTCCTCAGTTAAAGGTGTGTTGGCTTCATCATCACCATCAAACAGCGGATCGGTCATTCATCATCCCACAGCTTGCTGATCGGCTCTGCCAGAATGTCTCTGGTCATGCGTTCGAGTTCTTCGTTCATTTGCGCTTTGGTCATGGACTGATTTTCCAGCAGCATACCATGCGATATGGTGCCGATCTGGTCATAGGCCTTGCTGCGCGCTCGATCCTCTACGATCTGATCGAGCGGCTTATTGGGAACAAATGCATAAACCAGTGTACAATCCAGCGCCTCAGCCGCTTCTCTCAGCGTTTTTAGCGTGGCCGAGCCATGCGCCTCGGCCCGTTCCAGCGGGGTAATACGCGACTGTGAAACATCTAATCTGCTCGCAAGCTGACGGCTCGACATTCCGAGTGCATCGCGAATGGCTCGTATCCAGCCGCCTACTGGTCTGGTAAGATTTGTATCACGCAGAAAACCGAGGCGTTTGTCTAGGTTTTTGCGGGCAAGGCCGGATTGTTTTGCATTTGACATATCTGATCTCCGGCGCTCTGTTAACACTCATAGATGATCAAAACAATAATTATTGAACATATTTAGATATTAGATATTGTGATAATTGAACACATGTAGATATTTGATTATGAGTGTGCCTTGATATGAAACCGCCAATCTCTGGGGCTGGACTGTGAGGTTTTGTATATGCAGATGAGCGTGGTTTGTTTCCTGACAGAGGTAGAAGGTTCCAGGAATATTGTCTGAACTTATGTTTTGGGGAGGGCCTTCCCCTGAGCCGGAGCCGCTGCGCTGTCTCCCGCTACCCCTTCTGCAGGGACACCCCGCAACGCCCCGGATAATGAGCGGGATATTTTAAGGACGCACTCTTTCCCGCTGCGCTCCTTGAGGGTGCGGCTTTTTTGTTCTGACCCGCAGGCACTCTTGCCTCTCTCCTTGCGCGTTGGGCGCTGGCGCACTTTCGCGCGCGCACACCACCGCACTGCGTCACGCTGCGCAAGGGTGCCGTTTCTGTTGGGCCGCTTCGCGGATGGGACAATCGCGATTGCTTGCGATTGATATGGACGGCGCGGACGCGCCGGCGTTGTTTTCCGGCACCAGAGAGACGGTGTGGGCGGCGCTCCCGGCTAGGCCCGCCGCGCTCAGGCGCAACCCGGCCTTTCAGGACCGGGTATTCCTCTTTGTTTCATCCCTTCGGGTGCGCCTGACCGCTTGATGCGGGCCTTTTTGGTCGCTCTTGCCGCCCACCCCGCCTCTCCGGGGCCGGTTGCGGCAGTTTTGGGGCGATGGAGGCGGTTATGTTGCATGAAAATACGAAAGTCAGTGAAAACGGCAAGGGCAGGACAGCAAAGGCAAGGCGCGCTTCGCGCACGGCGCGCAAATCGCGCCGGAGCGGCAGGGTTGCGCCGAAGGCGTCGCTTTATGATGAAGTCACCGCGCAGATTATCGCGCAGTTGGAAGAAGGGATTTTTCCTTGGGTGAAACCTTGGAACAGCGGGAACGCTGTAACTGGCTTGCCGCGTAATGCGATTTCGGGGCGGCACTATTCAGGTATCAATATTCTTATTCTGTGGGGCGCTGTCATTGATGGCGGTTATCCCTCGCAGGACTGGCTGACATTCCGGCAAGCCTTGGCCGCTGGCGGATGCGTTCGCAAGGGCGAGAAGGGCCGGACGATCTTCTATGCCGACCGCTTTACGCCCGACGATGACAGGCACGAGCAGGGCGAGGGCGATAAGCCGCGCTCTATTCCGTTCCTCAAACGCTTTACAGTATTCAACGCGGCGCAGTGCGATGGCTTGCCCGAGCGGCTGATCGCCGAACCAGCGCCATTGCCGACACGCGAGTTGCAGGATCAGGCCGAGGCTCTGATTGCCGCCACAGGCGCGGATTTCCGGACGGGCGGGACCAAAGCCTTTTACAACGTGGGCGCGGATTATGTGCAGGTTCCCCCGCAACCAGCATTCACTCACCAGATCGACTATTACCGCACCGCCTTGCACGAACTTGGTCATAATGCCGTAACCGGGATTATGCCGCATGACCTCCACTGGAGGTTTGAT
>JAUCYS010000023.1 GCA_030373505.1 Parasphingorhabdus sp. | reverse complement strand
CAGGATCTTGCCGGTGGCGGTGTGTGGCAGTTCATCGACGAATTTCACTTCATCCGGCAACCACCATTTGGCGACTCTGCCGGACAGATAATCAATCACGTCGGCCTCGGAAATCTCGCTGCCGGCCTTGCGGATCACCAGCAGCAACGGTCGCTCGTCCCATTTCGGATGGTAGACGCCGACAGCCGCCGCTTCGGCGACACCCGGACAGCCGACCGCTTCATTTTCCAGCTCGATCGAGCTGATCCACTCGCCACCCGACTTGATCACGTCCTTGGCCCGGTCGGTAATCTGCATCGTGCCATCGGGATGCAAGACCGCGACATCGCCGGTATCAAACCAGCCATCATCCTCGACCGCGTCTTCATCGGCGCGATAATAGCGCTTGATGATCCACGGCCCGCGGACTTCCAGGACCCCGCTGGTCTTGCCGTCGCGCGGCGCGACATCGCCATTCTCGTCGATGACGCGCAGTTCCACGCCAAAAGGCGGGCGGCCCTGCTTGGATACAACGTCGACCTTCTGCTCGAAATTCAGCTCGTCCCAGTTGGCCGGCAGCGCCCCGGTCGTGCCGATCGGCGAGGTTTCGGTCATGCCCCAGGCATGGGCAACGCGAATGCCGTTCTTCATCAGCCGCTCGATCATCGAACGGGGACAGGCCGAGCCGCCGATCACCACCACGCTCAGGTCGCCATAATCACCGCCATTGGCGTCCATATCGGCAAACATCGACAGCCAGACGGTCGGAACGCCGGCGCTGTGCGTCACGCCTTCCTCGCGAATCAGCTTCCACAAAACCTCCGCGTCGTTGCTCGCGGAGAAAACCATCTTGGCACCGACCGTCGCACAGGCAAAAGGCAATCCCCAGGCATTGGCGTGGAACATCGGCACCACCGGCAGCATCACCGAGCGGGTGGACAGGTCCATGACATCGGGCTGCACTTCGGTAATCGCGTGCAGGACATTGGAGCGATGCTCGTAGAGCACGCCCTTGGGGTTGCCGGTCGTGCCGCTGGTGTAGCAGAGGCCGCAGGGATCATTCTCGTCAACCTCGACCCAGTCAAAATCGCCGTCCTCGGCATCGACCAGCTCCCGGAACGTGGTGTAATTCCCCTTCTCGCCGTCAAACTGGATATAATGTTCGATCGTTTTCAGCTGCGGCTTGAGCAGTTCGATGATCGGGGTGAACATCTTGTCAAACAGCAGCACGCGGTCTTCGGCGTGGTTGAGGATATAGACCAGCTGTTCCTCGAACAGCCGCGGATTGACGGTGTGCAGGATGCTGCCGATGCCGGCCGACCCGTACCAGCTGATCAGATGATGGGCATGGTTCATCGCGATGGTGGCGATCCGGTCGCCCTTTTTCATCCCCAGCCGCTGCATCGCCTGAGAGAATTTGCGCGAATCGCGTCCGATCTCGGCCCAGTTGCTGCGCGAGATAGTGCCGTCTGCCCAGTAGCTGACAATCTCGCGGACACCATGCTCGCGCTCGGCATGATCGATCAGATTGGTGATCTTGAGCGAAGTCGCTTGCATTGCACCGGCCATATATTCTCTCCAAACATTACTATTTGGCCGGTTTCTGATTTGTTTCGGCCTAGCTGACAAGCCTTAATTTGGGTTTCGCCACTCGCATCGGCCGCGCCGGGCCAAGGCGGACAGCGGATATCCCGTTAACCCGTTGCAGTGTCTCGACCGTTTCGGCATCGAGACGGAAGGATCGTCCGAGGCAGACCCTGACCGGTTCGCCTTCAGGTCCGGCCATGATTGCCACCAGTTCGCTCTGGCCGCCGACCAGCGGTGCGACCAGATTGGTCAGCTCATGCAGTCCCGTGATATCATGGATTTCTAGCTCCATTCTTGTCCTTGTGGTCTTTTCCAGTCCTTCGAGCGGCTGCACTCGCCGGATGGCGACGCGCGGACTTTCGTCATCCGACCGCTGATCCAGTTCGACATGGAGAAGCGCGCAACCGCCATGACTGGCCAGTTCCTCCAGAATCTTGCACTGCTCCTCCTCGAAGCAACTGGCGGAAAACTGCCCGCTGCTGTCGGACAGGTCGGCGAGCGCAAAGCGTTTGCCGCGGCGGCTGTCGCGCCAGCGAACCTTCTCGATCAGCGCCGCCATCACCGCCGGCTTGCGCACCCCTTCACCGATCGGGCCTTCGCTGCACAGCGCGGCATGGGTCAGCGCGCCGAGCGATGCGGTCACCGCCTGGAACTGGGAAACCGGGTGGGCCGAAAAGTAGAATCCGAAGGCGTCGCGTTCCCGCACCATGATCTCGCCGAGCGACCAGTGGCTGTTCTCTGGCAAGCGGATCGCCTGCATTTCACCGCCTGCGCTGCCTTCGCCAAACAGACCGCCCTGCCCGCTTTCCCGCGCATCGGCGGCGCTATTGGCAACCGACAGGATCATGTCCGCTCCGTCATAAATGGCGGCGCGATTGGGTTCCAGCTCGTCAAAGGCCCCGGCCGAGGCCAGACTTTCCAGCTGACGCTTGTTCAGGCCCCGGGTATCGATCCGGTTGGCCAGATCCTCGATCGAGGAAAACGGCCCTTTCTCGGCCCGTTCGGCAACCACCGACTGCATCGCCTTTTCGCCGACATTTTTGAGACCAGCCAGAGCATAGCGGACGGCGAGCAGCGCACCGGGCTGTTCCTCGACCGAGAAATTGGGCCGGCTCTTGTTGATCGCCGGTCCCAGGACGGTGACACCGAGGCGCTTCATATCGTCGACAAAAATGCTGAGCTTGTCGGACTGGTGCATGTCGAAGCACATCGAGGCGGCGTAAAATTCGTGCGGATGATGCGCTTTCAGCCAGGCGGTCTGATAGGCGAGCAGCGCATAGGCCGCAGCGTGGCTCTTGTTGAAACCATAGCCGGCGAACTTGTCGATCAAGTCGAACAGCTCGTTCGCCTGTTCGCTGTTCAGTCCATTGTCTGCCGCACCGGACACAAACCGGCTGCGCTGGGTATCCATTTCGGCCTGGATTTTCTTGCCCATCGCGCGGCGCAGCAAATCGGCTTCGCCCAGCGAATAGCCGGCGATGATCTGGGCCGCCTGCATCACCTGTTCCTGATAGACGAAAATCCCGTAGGTTTCCTTCAGGATGTCCTGCAACAGGGGATGCGGATAGGCGATCTCGGCGCGCCCGTTCTTGCGGTCGCCGAACAGGGGAATATTGTCCATCGGGCCAGGGCGGTAGAGCGAAACCAGTGCGATAATGTCGCCGAAATTGGTCGGTTTCACTGCCGCCAGCGTACGCCGCATGCCCTCCGATTCCAGCTGGAACACGCCGACGGTTTCACCGCGCTGGAGCAGTTCGAACACCTTCTCGTCTTCCCAGCTCAGCCCGTCCAGATCGACATGGATGCCGCGTTCGGCGAGCAGTTCCACGGCCTTCTTCAGCACCGAAAGCGTTTTCAGGCCCAAAAAGTCGAATTTCACCAGGCCGGCTTTTTCGACATATTTCATGTCGAACTGGGTCACCGGCAGATCAGACCGGGGGTCGCGGTAGAGCGGCACCAGCTGGTCCAGCGGCCGGTCACCGATCACCACGCCGGCAGCGTGCGTGGAACTGTGGCGCGGCAGGCCTTCGAGCTTCATCGCCAGATCGAACAACCGCTTCACATCGGACTGTTTATATTCCTGCGCCAGCTCCGAGATGCCGTTAAGCGAGCGCCTCAAATCCCACGGATCGGTGGGATGGTTGGGAATCAATTTGGTCAGCCGGTCGACCTGCCCGTAAGGCATTTGCAGCACCCGTCCGACATCGCGCAGCACGGCGCGCGATTTCAGTTTCCCGAAGGTGATGATCTGCGCGACCTGCCGGTTGCCGTATTTTTCCTGCACATAGCGGATCACCTCGCCGCGGCGGGTTTCGCAGAAGTCGATATCGAAATCCGGCATCGACACACGTTCCGGGTTCAGGAACCGCTCGAACAGCAGGCCCAGCTTGATCGGATCAAGATCGGTGATGGTCAGCGCCCAGGCGACCACCGAGCCGGCGCCCGAACCACGACCCGGCCCGACCGGAATGTCATGGTCCTTTGCCCATTTGATAAAATCAGCAACGATCAGGAAATAGCCGGGAAATCCCATGCTGACGATCACGTCCAGCTCGAATGCCAGCCGGTCGAAATAGATTTTCCGCTCGTCCTCGTCAGCGATGTCGAGCAGCGCCAGCCGCCGTTCCAGCCCTGCCGTCGCATCCCGGCGCAACTGCTCGATCTCCCCTGCCAGATCGCCCGCGAGGCTGGGCAGAATCGGATCTCGCTTGGGCGGGGAAAAGGCGCATCTCTGGGCAATGACGAGCGTGTTCTGCAGGGCCTCCGGGATATCGGAGAACAGGTCTTCCATCACCAGCGCGCTTTTCATCCACAGATGTTTGGACGGCTTCTCGCGGTCATCATTCTCGACATAGGCAGACTGCGCGATACATTTCATCGCATCATGCGCTTCGTGAAATTCGGGCTCGGAGAAACAGCTGGGATTGGTGGCAACCAGCGGAATGTCCCGCTCCATGGCCAGCGCGATCAAACCCGCTTCGGCCGCCATTTCGACCGGGTCTTCCCGGCGCGACAGTTCGATATAGAGGCGTCCCGGAAAATACTGCTGCAGCAGGGACAGATAGGCATCCGCTTCGCCCTGCTGTTCTTCCGCAATGAGGCGGGCCAGAGCCCCTTCCCCGCCACCGGTCAGAGCGATCAGCCCGGCGCTGCGGTCCCGCAGAAAATCCATCCCGACATGGGCTTCCAGCTCGCTGGGCCGGTCGAGATGGGAAGCGGAAACCAGCTTGCAGAGATTTTCATATCCCTCGGCGTCCTGCGCAAAGAGCGCGAGCCAGTCGAGAACCGGCCTCGCCGGATCGGCGGTGCCCGGGCGCGCAACTCTCAGGAAGCATCCGGTAATGGGCTGAATGCCATGGGCCCGGCAACCGTCATCGAAGGCCATCGAGGCAAACAGGCCAATCCGGTCGCACAGCGCAACCGCCGGAAAGCCGCGTTCTTTTGCCGCAGGCCCGATCGCTGCAGGCTCCATCGCGCCGTCCAATATCGTATAGGCAGAAAAGGTGCGAAGATGGACGAAGGGTGTCTGGGCCATGGCGTCAGACTAGCGCGCCAATCGGGCTTTGCATATGCTGCGATGTCGGGAATGGGAACTATCGACCATTTGTCCACAGGCTATTTGTCCACAGGCTATTTGTCACGAGCGGCCATGGCCGCCCGCCTGAGCGCGGCTAGAGCAGCGCTTCAATCTCGTTTTTCAGCTGGTCGGGTTTCACGGCGGGACCGAAACGGCCAACCACATTGCCCTCCCGGTCAACCAGGAATTTGGTGAAATTCCACTTGATGCGGGATCCAAGCAGTCCCGATTTTTCCGATTTCAGATATTTCCACAGCGGATCGGCATCATTGCCATTGACGTCAATCTTGCCCATCAACGGGAAGCTGACGTCATAGTTGAGCGAACAGAAATTGCGGATTTCCTCGGCATTGCCGGGTTCCTGATTGCCAAATTGATTGCAGGGAAAAGCCAGTATTTCCAGCCCCTTGTCCCCATATTCCTGATAGAGTTTTTCAAGCCCTTCATATTGCGGGGTGAAGCCGCATTTCGATGCGGTGTTCACGATCAGCAGAACCTTGCCCTTGTGAACGGACAGGTCCTGGAGGGAGCCATCCGCTTGCTTTACCTGGAATTCCGTAACCTTCATATGCGCCCCGCAATGTTCAATTTTCTAGGTCGTGCTGATGGCACAGATTGATACTCGCACCGAAAAAGTCAAAGCCATTCTCGTTCCGGGTTGAAATACCTAGGTTAAAACACCCTCGTGGAGCCGGACGACTCGATCCATTTTGGCGGCCAGACGCTCATTATGGGTGGCGATCAGTCCGGAACTGCCTTCCTGTCTCACCAGCCCAATAAATTCCGCGAGCACCAGATCGGCGGTTGCTTCATCCAAGTTGCCGGTCGGCTCATCTGCCAGAACCAGTTTTGGTGCATTGGCCAGAGCGCGAGCGACCGCGACGCGCTGCTGCTCCCCGCCGGACAATTTGCTCGGCTTGTGATCGAGGCGTTCGCCCAACCCAAGGCTGCGGAGCAGCGTTTCCGCTCTCACTTCCGCCGCCTTCTGGCTGACACCCGCAATCAGCTGCGGCATCACGACATTTTCCAGCGCGGAAAAGTCGGGCAGCAGATGATGAAACTGATAGACAAACCCCAGCAAGTCCCGCCGGATCCGCGTATGGCCGCTGGCCGGCAATTGCGCCGTTTCCTCGCCGGCAAGCTTGATCGACCCTTCAAAGCCGCCCTCGAGCAAGCCCACCGCCTGCAGCAGCGTCGACTTGCCCGAACCGGACGGCCCGAGCAGCGCGACAATCTCATTGGCATGAATGTCGAGATTGACGCCGCGAAGCACCTCGATCACGACATCGCCTTGCACAAAGCTGCGCTTCACATTGCGCAATTCGACAGTCTTCCCGATCATATTGTCACTCATAGCGGAGCACCTGAACCGGATCGGTGCTGGCGGCCTTGTAGGCAGGATAAAGGGTGGCCAGGAAACTGAACAGAAGCGCCAGCCCGGCAATTCCGACCACTTCCATCGGATCGGTGCGCGCCGGCAGCTCGGTCAGAAAGCGGATCGACGGATCCCAGAGATTTTGTCCAGTGATGATCTGGACAAAATTGATGATATTCTGCCGGAAATAGATGGCGATCAGCCCGAGAATGATGCCGGCTGCAATCCCGAGCATGCCGATCGAGGTGCCGACGGTCACAAAAATCCGCAGCAGTGAGGCCCGCGAGGCTCCCATCGTCCGCAAGATCGCAATGTCGCGGGTTTTGGCCCGGACCAGCATGATCAGCGATGACAATATGTTGAACACCGCAACCAGAATGATGATCGAGAGAATCACGAACATCACCACCCGCTCGACCTGAAGCGTCTCGAACAGCGAGGCATTCATCGTCTGCCAGTCGGTGATGATGCCGCGATCCGCCACCTTGGGCACCAGCGGATCCAGTATGTTGCGTACATTGTCGGCATCATCGGTCTTGATTTCGATCATCCCGATCTGGTCACCGAGCAACAGCAAGGTCTGCGCGTCTTCCATCGGCATGATCACAAAGGCCTTGTCATAGTCATAGACACCGACTTCAAAAATCGCAGCCACGTCATAGGCGATCTCGCGCGGGACCGTCCCGAACGGGGTGGATCGCCCCTGCGGGTTGATGATCGTGATCCGGCTACCAACCTGTGCCCCGAGCGTGGTCGCCAGCCGGCTGCCGATTCCGACCCGACCCGACCCCGGCTCCAGCCGCGCAAGGTCACCGGCCACGGTTTTTCCGTCGAGCGTTTCATTGTTCAATATGTCGGGAACCAGCATGCCCCGGACCAGCACCGCTTCGACCCGGCCGTTGAAGGTGGTCAGCAATGGCTGCTCGATCAGCGGCGAGGCCGAGACCACGCCCTTGGTCTCGCGGGTTTCCTCAAGCAGCTCTCGCCAGTCGGGGATGCGTCCGCCATAGCCCTGGATCACCGCATGGCCGTTGAGGCCGACAATCTTGTCGAACAGCTCTGCGCGGAAGCCGTTCATGACGCTCATCACGACAATCAGGGCGGCCACACCGAGCATGACGGCCACGAGGCTGATGCTGGCAACGAGGAAAATGAATCCCTCCCCCTTGCCCGGCAACAGATAGCGTTTAGCGATGACCCATTCATAACGGGATAGGAGCATATTGGCAGCGACTTCCTTGGATCGGGTTTCCCTGCCTTTACGGGTGCTGATCCGGGCAGGCAAGTGGGATGGTGGCTAATCTGCTGTTGCCGATATGACACAAGTGGCGACCAATATTTGCAATAGGTGAAATTTACCATGACAAATTTATGTCATTCGATCAGACATGGTTACAGAATCAAACATCTCGATTAACGGGTCATGGTTCAGGGATCCCTTCCGGTTCCGCCAAATGTTGGGGGACAAGCGGCGTTGAATAGGACGGGAAAACAGGGGACGAATTAGTTCGTCACCATTTTTCGCCCGGGTGCTTAGCGGCATCCGGGCGTTTTTTTTGCCCTAAAAATTTTTCAAGACCCTGTAAATTCGCTCTTTTCTGACTCTTGAAATCAGGCAATTTGATCATATCTTGGTTCATGTGAAACGCCGTCAGGGTTTCGCATCAACGAACCGGATGCCGCATGTGCGGGTCCAGATTTACATTGCTCAATTGAAGAGGATATAGAGATGAATCGTTTTGACTTTACCCCCTACCGCCGCTCAACCGTGGGATTTGACCGGCTGTTCGACCTTCTTGAAAATAACGCCCGCGCGCAGCAATCCGAAAATTATCCGCCGTTCAACATCGAACGCAGCGGTGAAGACCAATATCGGATCACGCTTGCCGTCGCCGGCTTCAAGGACGACGAAATCGAAATTACCGCCCAGCAGAATCTGCTGCTCGTCGCTGGCAACAAGCAAGCCGAAAATAATGAAGGCAAGCAGTTCCTGCATATGGGAATCGCCAACCGCAACTTTGAACGGCGCTTCGAACTCGCGGATTTTGTTCGCGTCGAGAATGCCGCGCTCGCCGATGGCCTGCTGGTCATCGATCTGGTCCGGGAAATTCCGGAAGCGATGCGCCCGCAGACAATCGCCATCAACAAAGGCGACAATGTCACCAAGATCGCGGACAAGCGGGACAAGAAAGAAGACAAGGCCGCCTGAGCCTGTTCTGAAACCGAAAAGCAGAGGCAGCCAGAGCAATCTGGCTGCCTTTTTTAATGGTCAAATGAAATGGGGCAGCCGGATGAGGATCCGACTGCCCCTGACACCCGCATGGTGTCACTCTCAACGACATTTGGCCCGGGTCGCAAAAGGCCCAATGCCGTCAAGAATCTGCTTCGGCAATGTGGGAGAGCATTGCATGATCCAATATCCGGATCTTCCCGCTCTCCACCGCCACGATCCCGCCTTCCGACCAGGCGGACAGTTGCCGATTAATATGTTCACGCGACATGCCGGCAAAATTGCCGAGTTCGCTCTGGCTCAGGTCCAGCTTCAGTCGTCCTTCGTTTGCGCCTGCCACAGACAGCCTGAGCAGATAGCGGGCCAGCCGCGGTCCAGACGTATAAGCGCGATCCCCCTCGATCATGCTGTTTGCCGTCCGGATGCGTTTCGCCATGACTTTCAGCAAACGCAGCGCCATATTCTTGTGCTTGGCCAAAATATCTTCAAAAGCGGCGCGCGTGATCGAAAGAGCGGAGGTTGGCTCGATGGCAGTGACGCTGGCGGTCCGTTCGCCGCCGTCCAGCAGCGCGATTTCGCCCAGAACCTGTCCGGCTTCGGCATAATCAAGAACCACTTCATTGCCATTGCTGGCGATCATGCTGGTACGCGCATTGCCCGACAATAATATCAGCAACGAGTTTCCAGGATCGCCCTGCATGATCAATTCATCCCCTTTCTTATATTGCACAAAATGCCCACGCAATATCAGGTCAGCCAGCTCGGCTTCGTCACAATCAGCAAACAGGCTATGCTCAGCCAGTATATTTGCCAGTTCCTCAGCGTTCACTTTTCATATTCCCCAAACCGCCTGGGAAGTTTTGGTCATCCTTCCTCCGCGATATTCTCGTAATCTTAATCACATTTCCGGAAATGGATTGGACAGATTCGACATCTGCGCGAATCACCCAATTTTATTAGGGCGATATGCTTAGACCAGGCGGCTTTGCTGCAAGGCTGCGGCAATGAACGACGCAAAAAGCGGATGCGGATCAAAGGGCTTGCTCTTCAGCTCAGGGTGGAACTGGACACCGATAAACCAGCTGTGATCCGGCCGTTCGACCGTTTCCGGCAATTCGCCATCCGGTGACATGCCGGAGAAGATCAGCCCGGTCTGTTCCAGTCGTTCGACATAGCCCTTGTTCACCTCATAACGGTGGCGATGGCGTTCGCTGATTTCGCTGGAACCGTAAATTTCGGCGATTTTCGAACCATTCTGCAACACCGCATCATAGGCACCGAGTCGCATCGTACCGCCAAGATCGCCGCCGGCTTCCCGCTTCTGCAGGCCTTCCTGGGTCATCCATTCGGTGATCAGGCCGACCACCGGTTCCGCGGTATCGCCAAATTCGGTCGTGGATGCCGCGTCGATCCCGGCCAGATTGCGGGCCGCTTCGATACAGGCCATTTGCATGCCCAGGCAGATACCGAAAAAGGGAATATTATTCTCACGGGCAAATTTGACCGATCCGATCTTGCCTTCGCTGCCCCGTTCACCAAAGCCACCGGGTACCAAAATCGCGTGCAGAGGTTCCAGCTTGGCGGCCAGATCTTTTTCATTCTCAAACAGTTCCGCATCCAGCCAGCGCACCTGCACCTTGACCCGGTTGGCCAAACCGCCGTGGAACAGCGCTTCCTGCAGCGATTTATAGGCATCCTGCAGCCCGACATATTTGCCGACCACGCCGACGATGACTTCGCCTTCGGGATGCTCGATCCGCTCCATGACATCATACCAGCGAGACAGATCCGGTTCCGGCGCGTCTTTGATGCCGAAGGCACCCAGAACCACATTGTCCAGACCTTCCTGATGATATTGCAGCGGTACATTATAGATATTGCTCGCATCGAGAGCCGGAATCACCGATTCCTTGCTGACATTGCAGAACTGGGCGATCTTGGCCCGTTCCGTATCGGGCAGCGGATGCTCGCAGCGGCACAGCAGGATATCCGGCTGGATGCCCAGCGACGTCAGTTCCCTGACGCTATGCTGGGTCGGCTTGGTTTTCAGCTCACCCGCGGCTGCGATATAGGGCACCAGGGTGACATGAACGGAAATGGCGTTGTCGCGGCCGACCTTGTTGCGCAGCTGGCGAATCGCCTCGATGAACGGCAGGCTTTCGATATCGCCAACGGTCCCGCCAATCTCGCACAGCACGAAATCAATGCCGTCAAGCTTGTCCTCGGCAAATTCCTGGATGGCGTCGGTCACGTGCGGAATCACCTGCACTGTGGCACCGAGATAGTCGCCGCGGCGTTCCTTGGTGATGATCGACTGGTAAATCCGGCCCGAGGTCACATTGTCGGACTGCAGCGATGGCACGCCGGTAAAGCGCTCATAATGGCCAAGATCGAGGTCGGTCTCGGCCCCGTCGTCGGTGACATAGACTTCGCCGTGCTGATAGGGCGACATCGTGCCCGGATCAACGTTGAGATAGGGGTCAAGTTTCCGGATTCGCACGGAATATCCGCGAGCCTGCAAAAGCGCGCCGAGGCTTGCCGCCATCAGACCTTTGCCAAGAGAGGAAACCACACCGCCGGTAATGAAAATATATCGCGCCATGGGAGGAGAGGCTTAAGGCGTTATCACCGCAATTGGCAATCCCACGAATCCGGAAAAGCGAAATAAATATTATTCTGACCGGGCAATTCTATGAGGTCGAGATTCGGCCCGGCCGGAAGCTACCAGCGAAAGCCGCAAAAATTGCGCAATGGGGACCCGGTTTGCGGGTCGGAGCGTTTTATTGATCGAGCGGAACGGAACTGCTTGCCGGCGCTTCCTCGTCCGCCGCAGCGGCTGCCGCCGCAAGCGGATCGTCACCGGCCAGCGGCACGTCGTCAGCAGGTGCCGAGACCGGTGCGCTGTTGTCGCGTTGCAGACTTTGGTCGATCGTCTCTATCTTGCCTTCCGCAGCGGCCATTACCGCCAGGGTAATCGACAGGATGACGAACAAAGCTGCCAGAATCGATGTCGTCCGGGTCAGGAGATCCGCAGCCCCGCGTGCCGACATCATGCCGGATGGCGAACCGCCAACACCCAGTCCGCCACCTTCGGATTTCTGCATCAATATGACGCCCACCAGCATCGCGGCAACTATGGCTTGAAGGACAGTGACAAAAAGAAACATGGGATTTCCGAACTAATAAGGCGAGCATGCGCTCTGACGTGCAGCGCACATAGCGATTGGCCGGTCCGAGTTCAAGCGATGAAAATAGCCACTGCATGATAGGACCAAACCGGCCGATCGCGAAAATTCGGAGGATTCGGAGTTCCGGCGCGAATCAGGATATGCCCGACGCCCGAAAATATCTCCTCCGCGCCCGGCTCAGCAGGCGGCAGCAGCCTCGATAATCGGTCCGAATTTGGCGGCCGTCAGGCTGGCGCCACCGACGAGCCCGCCGTCGACATTGGGCACCGCCAGCAATTCGGCTGCATTGCTGCCATTCATCGATCCGCCATAGAGAATGCGGACATCGTCGCTGCCCTGCCCCATCAGTTCTCCGAGTTTTTTGCGGATCGCTGCGTGCATTTCCGCGACATCGCTGGCCTCGGGAACCCGGCCGGTGCCGATCGCCCAGACCGGCTCATAGGCAATGGTAAGCCAGTCGGGACTGGCTTTCGCCGGAAACGACCGGGCAAGCTGGACCGTAACGATTTCAATCGCCTGCCCGGCATCGCGCTCCTCTTCGGTTTCGCCGACGCAGATGATCGCCCCCATCCCGGCTGCATGTACCGCCTCTGCCTTGGCCTTCACCTCGGCATCATCTTCCTGCTGATCGGCCCGGCGTTCGCTGTGGCCGAGAATCGAATAGGTGGCACCGGCTTCCTTGAGCATCGCTGCAGACAGGCAGCCGGTATGCGCTCCGCTCTCGGCGTGGTGGCAATCCTGCGCACCGATGGCAAAGCCGGGATTGGCCTGCGCGGCCGCAGCAATCAGCGTGGCCGGCGGACAGATACCGACGTCGGCCGAGTCATGACTCGCGGCGATCGCGGCAATGGCTGCAATATCGGACAGCTGCGCGCGCAACCCGTTCATTTTCCAGTTGCCGACAATATATTTGCGGTTTGCCATAATGTCCTGAGCCTTTTTCATTTTTTCCAATCGTCCTGCGCTAACAAATATCGCTCCGCTTGCCAATTTCCTTCGGCAGTCTTTTGCTTGAACCGCAAAGCCAAGCCGCCTAAAGCAGGGCCAAATCCCACTCCCGCAATGGAACCTCTCTTTCATGATCAGCTTTTTCCGCCGTATCTTTTCTTCGAAACTGGGGCTTTTCCTGACCTTCTGCTTTATCGGGCTGATCGCCCTTGCCTTCGCCACGGCGGATGTATCGAGCAGCGGCACATTCGGCGGCGTCACGGGTTCCGGCACCGCTGCCAAGGTTGGCGACAGCAAGCTGACCACGGCCGAGCTCAGCCAGTCGGTCAACAATGCCTTTCGCACCGAACAGCGTGAGAATACGGGCCTTGATCTGAAAACCTATATCAACGGCGGCGGCTTTGACGACGTATTGGAACGACTGATCAACAGCTTTGCCATTGCCGATTTCGGCACCAAATATGGTATGGCCGCCGGCAAACGGCTGGTGGACGGAGAAATTGCCAATATCGGCGCATTCCAGGGCGCGGACGGGCAGTTCAGCGAGGAAAATTTCCGCCGTGCGCTGCAGCAGCAGGGTATCAGCGAGAGCCAGTTGCGCGACGATTTTACCCGCAACCTGCTCGCCGACCAGCTGTTGACGACCGCCAGCTTTGGCGCAGCCGTCCCTCAGAAACTGGTCGTTCCTTACGCGTCGCTGTTGCTGGAATCGCGCGAGGGACAGATAGCGACCATTCCCTCGGTGGCCTTCATTGATGATGTAAAGCCGGCGAAAGCTTCGATCGAAGCCTTTTATGCCAAAAATGCCTCGCGCTACACCATCCCCGAACGGCGGACGATCCGTTACGCGCTGTTCGAAAAATCCCGGTTCAACGACAAGATCAAGCCGACGGAAAAGGAAATCGCGGGCTATTATAATCTCAACAAGACCCGCTACGCGGCCAGCGAGACCCGCAATCTCAATCAGGTGATCCTCCCGACCGAAGCGGCAGCCAAGGCGCTGGCCGACAAGATCAAGGCCGGCTCCTCGCTGGAGCAAGCCGCTCAGTCGGTTGGCCTGTCTGCCGCCGAAGTCGGATCGATCAACAAGACGGACTTTGCCAATAACGCATCGCAGGCCGTCGCCGACGCCGCTTTCTCGGTTCGGTCGGGCGGTATCGCAGGGCCTGCGCAAAGCGCGCTTGGCTGGCACATCGTAAAGGTCGAAGGGGTCAAGCAGATTCCCGCTCGCTCGCTGGAACAGGTCCGCGCGGAGATCGTCAACGAACTGACCCGCACAAAGATCGAAGAGGCGATGGCGGAACTGACGGTCCGGATGGAGGATGAATTTGCCGACGGCGCCACGCTGGCCGATATCGCGAAGGCGGAAAAGCTCAAAGTGGAGTCCACACCCGCTCTGCTAGCCAATGGCCAGAATCCGAACGACCAGAATTACCGGCCAATTCCGGAGATGCAGAAAATCCTGCCGATCGCCTTTGCCGTGGAAGCAGAATCCGAACCGCAGGTCGTCGAAATCATTCCCGGCCAGCAATATGCCGTGGTTGACGTGACCGATATCACCGAAGCCGCACCGCCGCCGCTGAAGCAAATCGAGCAACTGGTTACCCGCGACTATATGCTGGAGCAGGGATCGAAAAAAGCCAAGGCGGTCGCGGACAAGATCGCAAAAGCGGTCAGCGGCGGCACTTCGCTGTCCAAGGCGGTCGCCGATGCCGGGGTCAAGCTGCCCGGCGTTCAGAAAATCTCTTCGAGCCGCGCTGATCTGGCCCGGCAGAGCCAGCAGGGACAGGTCCCGCCACCCCTCAGCCTGATGTTCAGCATGGCCCAGGGCACCGCAAAATCGCTCGCCGCACCGCGCGACCAGGGATGGTTCGTGGTTGTCCTCGACAAGCTCAACCGCGGTGACGCGTCCAAGCGGGAAGACTTGCTGACAGCCACCAAGGCCCAGTTCAAGCAGGTGTTCGGTGACGAATATACCGCCCAGTTCATCAATGCGATGAAGGCGGATATCGGGGTCAAGCGCAACGAGGATTCGCTTACCGCGCTGAAAAATCAGCTGCTCGGCGGCAATTAACCGGCCGATGGCGGGCAGTTTCGGCATCGAAGCGGCGCGTGCGGCTCTGGGCGATGGCAAGCCGGCGCTGATCTGGCGCCGCCAGGTCGCGGACACCGAAACGCCGGTTTCCGCAGCGCTCAAGCTGATGGAAGAAGGGCGCGGCGACTATCTGCTGGAATCGGTCGAGGGCGGCGAAACCAGAGGCCGGCACAGCATGATCGGGCTGGCGCCGGATCTGGTGTTCCGCGCCGATGGCACGAAAGCCGCGATCAATCGCACATGGCTGAAGGACCGGGATGCTTTCATTGCGGAAGGTGGCGACAGCCTTGCTGCCCTGCGCAACCTGGTCAAGGCCTGCCGGATGGACGTGCCGGAAGAACTGCCCCGGGCGCTGGCCTGTCTGGTCGGCTATTTCGGCTATGAGACCATCGGTTTGGTCGAGAAGCTGCCGCGAGCGCCGCAATCGGAGCTTGATCTGCCCGACATGCTGTTTGTCCGGCCGACGGTGATCCTGATCTTTGACCGGCTGGCCGACGAGCTGTTTCTGGTCGCGCCGGTCTGGCCGGAAAGCGATGGCGATGCCGGCACGAAAATCGCCGCGGCAGAAGAGCGGCTGGACGAAGCGCAGCGCGGCCTCGCAGCCCCCGTTCGTCCCGAGCTTGTCGACGGACGATTGGCCGGTAAAGGAGAGGCTGGCTTCGACGAGCTCGGCCCGGACGGAGTTGAGTTCACCGCGCAGCTTCGACCGGAAAAATATGCCGATATGGTGCTGCGCGCCAAGGATTATATCGAGGCCGGGGATATTTTTCAGGTGGTGCTGGCGCAGCGTTTCACCACGCCCTTCACCCTGCCCCCGATCGAACTCTATCGCGCGCTGCGCCGGATCAACCCCTCGCCCTTCCTGTTCTTTCTCGACCTGCCCGGCTTTGCCCTGACCGGTTCGAGCCCGGAAATCCTGGTCCGGGCGCGCGATGGCGAGGTCACGATCCGGCCGATTGCCGGCACCCGTCCGCGGGGCAAGAATGCCGCCGAGGACAAGGCCAACCGCGACAGCCTGCTCGCCGATCCCAAGGAACGGGCCGAACATCTGATGCTGCTCGATCTCGGTCGCAACGATGTCGGCCGCGTGGCAAGCGCGCACAGCGTCGAGGTGACCGACAGCTATACCGTCGAATTTTACAGCCATGTCATGCATATCGTGTCCAATGTCGTCGGCCAGCTGGCTCCCGGCAAGGACGCGCTCGACGCGCTGTTCGCCGGCTTCCCCGCCGGCACGGTCAGCGGCGCGCCCAAGGTGCGCGCCTGCCAGATCATCGCCGAACTGGAACCAGAAACCCGCGGCGCCTATGCCGGCGGCGTCGGCTATTTTTCTCCCGACGGCAGCATGGACAGCTGCATCGTCCTGCGCACCGGGATCGTCAAGGACGGCATGCTGCATGTGCAGGCCGGCGCGGGCATCGTCGCGGACAGCGTTCCGGCCTATGAACAGGCCGAATGTGAGGCCAAGGCCGGAGCCTTGCTGGCGGCGGCGAAAGAAGCGGTGAAGCGGGCGCGCGACGTCGGATTTGGCCAGTGATCTGAGAGCCTTCGCTGAGGGCCGAAACGGACAGCGCACAAGCAGACACTGGATTTGACGGCTTTCCCTGCTCGTACGCTTTTATGCTGCCGGAAAATTTGAGCGGGTACGATTTGCAAATGCCACAAGCGACAACATTACCGGAACTTCGACGAGAACGCCCACGACCGTAGCCAGCGCGGCACCGCTCCCCAGACCGAAAACACCGATCGCCACTGCTACCGCCAGTTCAAAAAAATTGGATGTGCCGATCAGCGCACATGGTGCCGCCACATTATGCGGCACCTTCCACGCCCAGGCAGCGGCGTAGCTGACAAAGAATATGCCGTAACTCTGGATAATGATTGGGACGGCGATAAGCGCGATCAGCAACGGCTGTGTCACAATCGTCTGCGCTTGAAAGGCAAACAGCAATATAACCGTCAGCAACAGCCCGAGGACGGAAAGAGGTTTGATGCGTCCCGTGAATGCGGTGATCGCAGTTTCGTCTCCATCTGAACGAGCGAGCAGAGCCCGGCGCGTCAGCGCACCGGCGACGAGCGGAATAACCACATATAGCGCTACCGACAGCAGCAATGTCGCCCACGGCACGACGATATCGGTGACACCGAGCAAGAGGGCGACGATCGGCGCAAAGGCAAATATCATTATGATGTCGTTCACCGATACCTGAACGAGCGTATAAGCGGGGTCACCCCTGGTCATTTGTGACCAGACGAATACCATCGCGGTGCAAGGCGCTGCGCCAAGCAAGATGAGTCCCGCTATATATTGCTCCGCATCATCCGGTAAAATCAGGCCTGCGAACATATATTTGAAAAACAGCACGCCCAATGCAGCCATGGTAAACGGCTTGATGAACCAGTTGACGACAACCGTTATGACCAGACCCTTGGGCTTGTCGCCAATATGCCTGAGGCTGGCAAAATCCACGCCGACCATCATCGGATAGATCATTGCCCAGATCAGAACAGCCACCACCAGATTGACCGAAGCATATTCCAGTCCCGCAAGAATCGCCACCGTATCAGGAGCGACATTGCCGATAACAATGCCAGCCAATATGGCAGCCGCAACCCAGATCGATAGCCATTTTTCAAAGACACCAAGCCCTGCATCGGCAGGTGTCTCAAGGTGAGGCGTTGCCATATCTCAGGCCTCGGCTTTCTGTGCGCCAATATCCCTGAGGCGGCTTTGCAGGCTCATCTTGTCTATGCTTTCGAGCGGCAAGGCCAGAAACAGGCTGATGCGATTCAGCATCATCCGATAGGCTTCGGTGAAGGCTGCCCGTTTTTCTGCCTCGCTACCTGTTACCGCCGCTGGATCGGGAATGCCCCAATGGGCAGTGATCGGTTGTCCGGGCCAGACAGGGCAGGTCTCGCCAGCAGCATTGTCACAAACTGTAAAAACGAAATCGAGTTTCGGCGCATCCGGACCTGAAAACTCTTCCCAGTTCTTGGACCGCAGGTTCTCTGTCGGATGATCCATCAATGCGAGCAGATCGAGCGAATAGGGATGGACCTTGCCAGCAGGGTTGCTCCCTGCACTATAGGCCTTGAAACGCCCCTTGCCTTCGCGGTTCAATATCGCTTCTGCCAATATGGAACGCGCCGAATTGCCTGTGCAGAGAAACAGGACGTTGTAAACGCGCTCGCTCATGACATGCTCGCGTTCGATGGAGCGCAGCAGCTTGTTTCAGCAGCATTTTCCGAAACAGCAGACAATGCGGGGTCATCGCCATATACGACCGACTCTCCGCTGGTGTAAAAGGCTTCCCACACCACGCCGTCCGGATCGGCTACCCAGCTCTTTTCGGACCTGGCATAGCAGCAAGTGGTCTGCCCCTCTTCGAGCAGGGGCGCATCGGCTTTGCGAAGACGGCTAAAGACTTCCTGCAATTCGTCCGGGCTTTCGGCCTGAATGCCAAGATGCTCGATACCCTTGGCTGCATGGTTTTCAGACGATATGGCGAAATTGACGCGGGGGTCATCCAGCATCCACTTGGCATAATCGTCCTTCGTCACCGCTGGTTCGGCATCAAATAGCGTGGAATAGAATCTTATCGAGGCGTCGAGATTATCCACCCCGACGTGAATATGCATGCGTTTCATTGGCAGAGCCTTTCCAGCTGGTTGGCAATGGGAGCGCAATCTTCACCGGAACAGCAATTCTCCAGCATGAATGCCATCAGGGCATTCATGGTCGCAAGATTGGCGCGATAGATGATGAGACGACTTTGGCGCTTTGACGTTACAAGATCAGCACGCGACAATATCGACAGGTGAGAGGACATCGTATTCGGCGGTACATCCAGCCGTTTTGCAATCTCGCCAGCCGGCATGCCGGCAGGCTCATGCCGAACCAGCAGTTTAAAAACATCCAGCCGGGTGTTTTGAGCGAGTGAGCCAAGCGCTTCTATTGCTTTTGTCGAATCCATATATCCATAATAATCGAAATATGGATTGGTTGGGAAGCTTTTTTTCGGCTGGCACATGGAGCGCTATTCAGGATTTTGCTGCGGGCCGGCCTATGTCCGTTTCCCGGACCAATGGGCTCCCTCTGCCAGCACGTCTTAACGATCGCCTCTCGCCCCGCTGCTGCCGACAAAAATGGCCTGCGCCGAGCTGCTCCCGCAGCTTAAAGCGATTCGTGACCAGCCGCGCTCACTCGAGCATCTTCGGCGTTTCCTTCTGAAGCTTCGCCTTGATCTTGTTTGCGAACATCGCGAGCATCGGTGGCAGATCGAACAGGGCGTAAACCTCTTCTTCCCGGACATGCATGTCCGCGACGATCCGCTGGCCGATCGCCTCCAGCGTGAAATGGAGATGATCCCCTTCCCAGCGATGATCGGTCATCGCGGCGCCAGGGATAATATCGCTGAGCGTGTGGATGCCGCTGCCGATCCGGCTCTTGGCTTCTTCCAGCCCCAGCTGGTGCGGGATATTGACGGTGACGGGTTCGCTCATATCGCTGCCTACCAGATTTTCACGCGTTTTTCAGGCGGAATATACATCGCGCTGTCGGGCGTGATGTTGAACGCCTTGTACCAGGCGTCGATATTCGGAACGACACCGTCGACCCGATATTCCGGCGGGCTGTGCGGATCGGTCAGCAACTGCTCGCGCAGCGCGTTTTCGCGGGACTTGGCGCGCCAGACCTGCGCCCATGCGAGGAAGAAGCGCTGATCGCCCGTCAGACCGTCGAGCACCGGCTGCTCGCCATGGCTGGCGACATAGCGGCGATAGGCGGAATAGGCCATTTCGAGGCCGCCGAGATCGCCGATATTTTCGCCCATGGTCAGCTTGCCGTTGACATGCACGCCCGGGATCGGTTCGAACTTGTCATAGGCCTCGCCGAGCTGTTTCGTCCGCGCCTCGAACTTCTCTGCGGATTCCTTGGTCCACCAGTCGCGAATCTTGCCGGTGCCATCAAACTGACGGCCCTGATCGTCGAAGCCGTGGCCGATTTCATGGCCAATCACGCCACCGATCGCGCCATAATTGACGGCGGGGTCGGCGTTGGGATCGAAAAAGGGCGGCTGCAATATGGCCGCCGGGAACGTGATCTGGTTGAGCAACGGATTATAATAGGCGTTCACCGTCTGCGGGTTCATTTCCCACAGCTCGCGATCGACCGGATGGGGCAAGCGCGCCAGATCGATATCGAAGGCAAATTGCCGGGCCCGCTGTACATTGCCGAGCAGATCGTCCCGCTTCACAACCAGCGGCGAATAATCGATCCACTTGGACGGGTAGCCGACCCGCGGTTCAAAGGCGTCGAGCTTCTTCTGCGCCTCGCTGCGGGTCGCTTCATCCATCCAGTCGCTCTTGCTGATCCGTTCGCCCAAGGCGGCCGTCAGATTGCTGACCAGTTCGGTCATCTGCCGCTGGCTTTCGGCGGGATAGTGACGGTCGACATATTTCTGGCCGACCGCCTCGCCGATATGGTTGTTGACCAGATCAACGCCTCGCTTCCAGCGCTCTTTCTGGACCGGGATGTCGCGCAGCGTCTTGCTGAAGAAATCAAATTTGGCCTCGTCAAACGCCTTCGGCAGATAGGAGGCATTGTCGCTGATGAAATGCGCCGCCAGATAGTCTTTCCAGGTGCTGAGCGGCACGCTTTCCAGCAAATCGCCACTCGCTGCGATGGCGGTTGTTTCCGAAGCGATGATCCTGTCGACCTTGCCGAACCCGATACCGTCGAGCCAGCTGGTCCAGTCAAATTCCGGTGCCAGCTCCATCAATTGCTCGCGATTCATCGGATTGTAGACTTGCTTGATATCACGCTGCCGCTCGGGCGCCCACTGTTCCTTGGCGAGCGCGGTTTCGAGGGCAATGATACGGTCGGCTTTCGCCGCAGCATCGCTGATCCCGGCCAGCGTCTGGATCTTGATCAGATAGTCGCGATAGGCAGCGCGAAACTTGTCATATTCTGCGCCCTCCTTGAGATAATAGTCGCGATTGGGCATGCCCAGACCGCTTTGCCCGGCAGCCACAATATAGCGGGTGGGATTGGCCGGATCGGGCAGGATGCCGACGCCAACCGGCGAGGCATAGCCAACGGTTCCGAACAATTTCAGCAAGCCGGCCCGGTCGTCGACGGCGTTGATTTCTGCGAGATAGGGCTCGAGCGGTTTGGTGCCCTGCTTTTCGATGGTCGCCTGATCCATCCAGGCACCGTAAAAGGCACCGACTTTCTGATCCAGCGCATCCGCCTCGTCGCCTTGCGCCGCGAGATCGTCAAGGATCGCGTGAATCTGGTCGTCGGACCGTTCGCGCAATATGTCGAACGAGCCGTAGCGCGACCGGTCTTCCGGAATCTCCACGGTATCGAGCCAATGGCCGTTGGCGTAACGGAAAAAGTCCGCACCCGGCTTGACCGAAAGATCGCGGGCGTCGAGTTCGATACCCCAGGCACCGAGTTCGGGTTTAGCAGACTCCGTCGCCGCTGCATCATCCGCAACCGTCGATGACCGTTCTTTCGCCGATCCCGGCATTGCCGCCGAAAGAGCAAGAAGAGAAGCGGCAGCTGACAGAATGAGATGGCGGGATTTCATCGACGAACAGTCCTTTTTGGTTACGAATGATATCGAGATGGGCCGCATGCCGCTCAATTTCAATCATTATCGAGCGGGAAAACAGGACTTTCCCGAATTTCCCCGGTCATTAACCGGCACCGCGTGCGATATTCCTCTTGGCCGCTTATCGCTGCGCCGTTAGACCCCGTTCATGATTCTGGTTATCGACAATTATGACAGCTTCACCTTCAATCTGGTCCATTATCTGATGGAACTGGGTGCCGAGGTGCGAGTGGAGCGCAACGATGCGCTGACCGCTGGCGAAGCCCTGCGCACCGGCGCAAAGGCTTTTCTGATTTCGCCCGGACCCTGCACCCCGAATGAAGCGGGAATCTCGCTCGATCTGGTCGCGGCCTGCGCCGATGCGGGCAAACCGCTGCTCGGTGTCTGCCTGGGCCACCAGAGCATCGGCCAGCATTTCGGCGGCAAGGTCGTGCGCGGGGGGCTGATGCACGGCAAGACATCGCCGGTGACCCATGACGGCAGCGGCGTCTTTGCCGGCCTGCCCTCGCCTTATGTCGCGACCCGCTATCATTCGCTGATTGTCGAGGATATTCCCGCTTGCCTGCCGGTCAATGCCACCGCCGACGATGGCTCGGTGATGGGCTTTCGCCACGAAAGCCTGCCGATCCACGGCGTGCAATTCCACCCAGAGAGTATCGCCACCGAACATGGCCACAAGCTGTTGGCCAATTTCATGGCGCTTGCCGGAATCGAAGCGAAGGAAGCGGCATGAGCCTTCCCGATCCGGCCAGCCCGCTGTCCGAAGCGGCGGCTCGCCAGACCTTTTCCGCGATATTCGACGGCAATTGTTCGGCAGAGGAAATCACCGCCTTTCTGACCGCCCTTGCCGACCGGGGCGAGACCGCCACCGAAATTGCTGCTGCCGCCACCGAAATGCGTCTCCGGATGATCGGCATCGATGGACCGGAAAATGCCATCGATGTCTGCGGCACCGGCGGCGATGGCAGCCACAGCCTGAATATTTCGACCGCCACTGCGCTGGTCGTTGCTGCCTGCGATATACCGATGGCAAAGCATGGCAACCGCGCTGCCTCCAGCAAATCGGGCGCAGCAGATACGCTGGAGGCCCTTGGTCTCGATCTCGCCAAAGCAGCAACAAGGGCGGAGCAGAATTTGCGCGAGATCGGCATCGGTTTTTTCTTTGCCCCCAACCATCATCCGGCGCTTGGGCCGCTGGCGCCGATCCGCAAGGCGATCGGCCGCCGGACGATCTTCAACCTCCTGGGACCGCTGTGCAATCCGGCAAAGGTAAAGCGCCAGCTGATCGGCGTCGCCTCGCCCGATCTGGTAGAGCGCTATGCCGAAGCGGCGGCGCAGCTGGGCTATGACAGGGCGATGATCGTTTCCGGCGAGGAAGGACTGGACGAACTCAGCATTTCCGGACCCAGCCGGGTGGCGATAATCGACAGGCAAAGCGTCACGATCAGCCGGATCAGCCCGGAAGACGTCGGCCTGAGCCGCCATCCGGCGGAAGCGATCAGGGGCGGCGATCCCGCCTATAATGCCGCTGCGCTCAACGCGCTGCTGCAGGGCGAAAAATCCGCCTATCGCGATGCGGTGCTGCTCAACAGCGCCGCCGCGCTGATGGTCGCCGGAGAGGTCGACAGCTGGGAAGCCGGGGTCGAGGAAGCCGGCGAAGTGATCGACAAGGGCCTTGCCAACGCCATGCTCAACTGCTGGATCGCCAACCAATGAACAAGCTCGAAGAAATTTGCGCGGTCAAGCGCGATCATGTGGCACAGCAGCGGACGATCCTGTCCGATGCGGTGTTGCGCGATGCCATCGATCGCCAGGACCCCGCGCGCGGGTTTGCCGCGGCGATCCGGGAGAAATCCGCTAGCGGCTTTGCCCTGATCGCCGAGATCAAGAAGGCCAGCCCGTCCAAGGGCCTGATCCGCGAGGATTTCGATCCCCCGGCCCATGCCCGCGCCTATCAGGCCGGCGGTGCCGCCTGCCTGTCGGTGCTGACCGATGCGCCCTATTTCCAGGGCCAGGACGACTATCTGGTCGCCGCCCGCGCCGCGGTCACTCTGCCCTGCCTGCGCAAGGATTTCATGGTCGATCCCTGGCAGGTCGCCGAATCGCGAGCGCTGGGGGCCGATGCGATCCTGATCATCATGGCGGTGCTGGACGATGCGCTGGCCGCCGCAATCGAGGCCGAGGCGCTGGCGCTCGGCATGGATGCGCTGATCGAGGTGCATGACGAAGCGGAGCTGGAACGGGCGCTAAAACTGCGCTCGCCGCTGCTCGGCATCAACAACCGCAATCTCAAGACTTTCGAAACCAGCCTAGACCAGACCGAGCGGCTGGCGAAGCTGGTGCCCGAAGACCGGATCATGATATCGGAAAGCGGCATTTTCACCCATGGGGACTGCCAGCGGCTGGCCGGATCGGGGGCGCGGGCGTTTTTGGTAGGTGAATCCCTGATGCGACAGGATAATGTGGAGACCGCAACCCGCGCGCTGCTGACAGGACAAGAATGAGCAAATTGACCCATATCGACGGCGATGGCGCGGCCCATATGGTCGACGTCGGCGACAAGGCGGACAGTGTCCGCGAAGCCCGGGCCGAAGGCCGGATCGCGATGAAAATGGAACTATTGGAAGCAATAAAAGCCAATGCGATGAAGAAGGGCGATGTGCTGGCCACCGCCCGCATCGCCGGGATCATGGCGGCCAAGAAGACCAGCGATCTGATCCCCCTGTGCCACCCGCTGGCGCTGACCAAGGTAGCGGTTGATTTCGACTTTCTGGAGGACGGCATTAGGGTCCGTTCGCTGGCCCGGCTGACCGGCAAGACCGGTGTAGAAATGGAAGCATTGACAGCCTGTTCCGTCGCACTCCTCACAATCTATGACATGTCCAAGGCGATGCAGAAGGATATGGCGATCCGCGATATCCGGCTGCTCAGCAAGACCGGCGGCAAGTCGGGAGACTGGACAGCGGGATGAGCGCGCTTCTGCCTCTGGATCAGGCGCAGCAGCGACTGATCGCACTGGCATCCCGCCTGCCCGCCGAAACCCTTGCCATCGATGCCGCGCTCGGCCGCTATCTCGCCGCAGACCTGATCGCCCGGCGCGAGCAGCCCGCTGCCGATATGTCGGCGATGGACGGCTATGCCATCCGTTTCGCGGACCGCGACGGCCCCTGGACATTGGTAGGAGAATGCAGGGCCGGCAGCCCGCCCTGCGCCGCGCTCAAGTCGGGGGAGACCGCCCGGATTTTTACCGGTGCCCTGCTGCCCGAGGGCGCCGATACCGTGGTAATGCAGGAAAATGTCGCAGCCGATGGCAGCACCATCCGGCTGACGGCCGAGCCGTCCCCCGAAAAAGGCCGCCATGTCCGGCACAGGGGCGGCGACTTTGCACGAGGCAGCCTCGGCCTGCCCGCCGGCAGCCTGCTCAATGCGGCGGCGCTCGGCCATGCGGTGATCGCCGGCCATGGTGAACTTTCGGTCGGCCGGCGGCCCCGCGTGGCGCTGGTCTCGACCGGCGATGAACTGGTCGCGCCGGGCAGTGACACCCTGCCCCACCAGATCCCGGCCAGCAATGACGTCATGCTGTCAGCGATGCTGTCCGACCTGACCAGCGAAACCCGCAGCCTGAGCCGGATTCCGGATGATATGGAGATATTGTGCGAGGCGCTGGCCAGCGCCCGCGACTGCGATCTGATCGTCACCATCGGCGGTGCCTCAGTCGGCGACCATGATCTGGTCGGCCCCGCCTTCCGCCAGCTTGGTGCCGAAATCGATTTCTACAAGATCGCGATGAAGCCGGGCAAACCGGTGATGGCGGGGAAATGGGGGGAGACGGTGATTCTGGCCCTGCCCGGCAACCCCGCCTCCGCCTTTGTCTCCACGACTGTGCTGCTGCTGCCGCTGCTGCGCTATATGGCTGGCGCCGCACATTGTCTGCCCGTCTATCAGAGCGCTCCGACCACCGAAGCCCTGCCCGCGGTCGGCCCCCGCGCGCAATTTCTGCGCTCCAGGGTCGATTCGTCCGGAATCACGCCATTCCCCAGCCAGGACAGCGCCAAGCTTTCGGTGCTCGCTGCGGCAAATGCGCTGCTGTACCGTCCGGCCGATGCCGCCGGGACTGAGGCGGGTGCGATGGTGCCCTATATCGCGATATAAGGGCCTGCTCCCCTAAATATTGTTGAATAACAGTTGGTAGAACATGATTATTCAGACTTCTTATCAGATCGATTCAGTCCGTCCGCTGTTCATCCGCCGGAAAAGCAACTTCTATCGCTTTCGCCGCAATCTTCACCTGTACGGGCGTGCTCGCCAGCACTTCGCCATCGATTGAAATTTTGAGCTTCGGCCTGGTATCCAGCTGAAAGGATATTCCGGCAAATTCACGCGTGTTTGCGTCCCGGTCCCTCAGCTTGAGCGCTTTTGCATACCAGTCCCACGCCAGCTGGAATTTGCTCTTCCCGACCACAGCCTGGATCACGATCTCCCCGCTGTCGATTTCCGCATTGTCGGACAGTTCCAGACCGCCATGATAGGATCCGTTCAATATCCGCACTTCGGTCGACCACAGCCTGTGCTTTTCCGCGCCATCATCGATCATCAGCCGGAACGGCCGAAAACCGACGAGGCATTTCATCGCCCAGAACAGATAGCCGAAACGGCCGAGATAGCGTTTCAGTTCATTCGGCACCGTTTCCCCGATGATCGGTGAAAGCCCCAGGGATGCGGCATTCACGAAATAATCCTCGTCGATCATGCCAAGATCGATCGGCTTGCGCCTGCCATTGGCGATAACGTCAATGGCGCCGTCCAGATCGAGAGGAATCCCCATCGTCCGTGCCGAACTGTTGGCGGTACCGAGCGGCAATATCGCAAAGACGCAATCCTTGCCGACAAATTCGTCGACCACGCCGGACAGCGAGCCATCGCCGCCACCGACGATGACCATCGGCGCGTCCTTGATCGCCTGGCGCACGATCTTGCGAATATTTTCGGGGTTCTCGACGTCCACCGAGTCGACCAGATTGATACCCGCTTCGGCGAGCTTTGTTTTCGCCTCTTCGAACAGGTCGTCTCCCTTGCGGGATCCGGCGTTAATCACAAGAATGGCATCCCGAGGGAGATTATTGGTTTTCATGATGAGACTACGCTGCGATGGATAATTGGATGCACGATGAAACTTGTTTAGGATTCAACCGTTAAACTCTCATGGCACGGATCGCACATTTATCTGACATTCATTTTGGCGCAAATGACCCGGACATCGTCGCAGCAACGATCGACTGGCTGAAAGAGAAACAGCCCGATCTCGTCATCATCAGCGGTGACCTGACCCAGCGCGCGCGCGAAAAACAGTTTCGGGATGCGGCCAGTTATCTGGGCGCCCTGCGAGACAACGGCCACCGGTTGCTGGTCGTTCCCGGCAATCATGACGTGCCTTTATATGATGTGATCCGGCGCTTCGCCTCACCGCTTGGCCGCTACAAACGGCATATCGCACAGGATCTGTGCCCATGGATGGAAACGGACGAGGCCGCGATATTGGGAATCAACACCGCCCGGTCGCTCACCATCAAGGACGGACGGATCAACGAGGAGCAGATGCAGCTCATTCGCCAGCGGTTCAACGACGTTGCCGCCAGCAAGACGCGAATCCTCGTGACCCACCATCCGCTGTTCGAACTGCCGATCGGTCAGGGCAACGAGCTCAGCGAAGCGGTGGGCCGGCACAAGGATGCGCTGCAGGCGATCATCGATGCGGGGGTTCATGTGACGCTGGCCGGCCATTTCCACCGCACCTATGCCGAAGCCGCCAGAAAAATGGTCGCCGAGGCCGGACCGACGCTGGTGATCCAGGCGGGCACGGCCACCTCGACCCGCCTGCGCAACCAGGAACCGCAAAGCTTCAACTGGCTGCATGTCGAGCAGGGCAACGAGATGGAATTGCAGGTGATCGTCTGGAACGGCGAAAAATTTGAACGCGCCAGCCATGTCGGCTTTTCGCTGCAAGGGGGCCATTGGCATTCGCGGCAGCTGGCCGTGGAAGGCACGGGGGCGGGCGATTTCGTCAGTGCCAGATCATAGCGGACCGCAAGGGAACGCGCTATCGAATATTGCTTTCTCGAATATGCATGTCCTCAACTCTCGGACATGCTGCCTTGATGGTCACCATTCACGATGAAATTGCTGCAATTCCGTGTAGCTGAGCTTGCCATCATCGTTGGCATCCGCGTCGAGATAGTTGAGCTCGCCAAAATTCATATACTCGGCGCGGGTGACGATGCCATCACCATTGCCGTCCATAAGCCGGAACCGCTCGGCCTTGCGAAGCTGCGCGCGGTCCTGATTGCGTTGGCTTCGTGCGCCCGGGACATCGCTCCTTGGTCCGGGGCCAAGCCGGACGGCCTGAAATTCCTGCAGCGTGAACCCGTCGTTGCCGCTAGCATTGATCGCATCATAAGCCGATTCATGCCATTGCTGAAACTCCGACCGGTCGATGAAGCCATCCCGATCACGATCAAACCTCTGAAGCCGGTCACGTATCCCAAGATAAAGCGGGTCACGGTCTCTCAGGCGATCCCGGTCAGGAGTGTCGATCCGATCCCGGTCACGCAAACGGTCCCGATCGGGCGTCTCAAGGCGGTCGCGGGTACGATCCTGGACAAGGTCACCTGCTGCGGTGCCCTGTGCGGGGGGCATGGAAGGAGGAGCTGATCTGCCTCCCCTTTGCGCCGCAGCGGGTGATGCCAATACCAATCCGGCAGCGATAGCCAGACATAGATTCTTCAAATTCACCGATTTGTTGGACATTACATTCTCCGGTTTCCAAAATTGCAGAGCATGTTCAATAGTTTCTGATCTTGTCGACTGGACGAAGGCCAACGGGCAGCAATGCTTGCGCCGGGCCACCAATCATCTCGCTGGAGTTGGGCTCGGCAAAACAGGGAGAAGCACGAGCCGACTCCGTCGAGACGGTCAAATCATTGCCAAAAACAGGATGAAAAAAACCCGCAATTATCCTTAGGGGCTTGCCGACGCGTTTCCATGACTGCCGAAAACCCGTCACATGCGCGGCGTGCATCCGTAAATCTGCGTATTTTCCGAGTGCAACCAATCTTGCAACACACAACCCGTGAACGAAGGCTGTTCTGCGAGAGGAGATATCATTGTCCGAACATGATCCCTTAGCTCTTGCCCCGCGCATCCATGTCTGGGACGGGCCATTGCGCATTTTTCACTGGCTGCTCGTCATCGCGATCGCGGTGGCCTTTCTTTCCGCTGAAGAAGATAGCCTGCTCAGCCAGTGGCATATGATGGCTGGCTGGTTCGCGGCCATATTGATCGCTTTTCGCATCGTCTGGGGTTTTATCGGTGGCGAACATGCGCGCTTTTCGGAGATATTCAAGGTCGGGGGCGCGGGGCATCATATCGGTGAAATGCTTCGGCTCAAGCCGACTGCCGCACTTGGCCATAACCCGGTGGGCTGGATATCCGCCTTGCTGCTGATTGCCGTCACCGCTGTGGTCGTCTGGACCGGTGCGCTGCTCGTCACCAGTGGCGGGGGATCCGCCGAAGAGCTTCACGAAGTGATCGGTTGGAGCTTGCTGGCGCTGGTTGCGGTTCACATAGTGGCGGTAATTTTCATGTCGGCGCTGACCCGAGAGAATCTTGTCCGGGCGATGGTTTCCGGTTCCAAACCGGCACAGCGCCATGCCGGTGCAAGCGACGCACGCAAGCCTTCGCTTTTCGCCTATCTGATCGGCATGGTCGTGGTGGCTGCCGCGATATTCGGTATCCTGAAAATCGACCCGCAAGCATTTGTTCCGCGTTCAGCGGAAAGCGCAGAATATGGTGAAAATCAACTGGGTGCCCAGCACCCGTATGAGGACGAGGATGATGACATCGAGCACGGCGAGTGATGCGGGAACAGCTATGAGCTACTATATGGCGACGATAGTGGAGATGGCGTTTGACGAAGCGATCGCGCGCACCGAAGCCGCGCTCAAGGTCGAGGGCTTCGGCGTGCTTACCCGCATTGATGTTCAGCAGACACTGAAGGCGAAAATCGACGTCGATTTTCGCCCCTATACCATTCTCGGCGCCTGCAACCCGACGCTGGCGCACCAGGCCCTGCAACTCGAGGACAAGGTCGGAACGATGCTGCCGTGCAATGTGGTGGTCCAGCAAATGGGCGATGGCAGGGTGGAGGTGGCCGCAATCAATCCGGTCGCCTCAATGCAGGCCATAGACAATCCGCAATTGAAACAGGCCGCCGCCGCCGTTCGCGACAAATTGTCACGGGTGATCGCGTCCATCGCGCGGTAGCGCCGCTTGCGAACAGCAAAATCGGTTCGGTAAACGGAGTGTGCCAGCGCGAGTCCGGCACGGCAGCTCTCTAACGGAATATGCGAATAGCCGCCATTGAGACAGAGGATGAATCTGTCCCTGCCACCCACCATTCTGCCAAGGGGGATAATCACTTCCCGCTTGACTTCCCCCTTTTTGTTTCATAATTGTTCTGTATTCGTTCCCATAACAGGACCCTGGACATGCTTACGCAGAAACAACATGAACTCCTCTGCTTCATCGATGACCGGCTGAAGGAGAGCGGTGTCTCGCCCTCGTTCGAGGAAATGAAGGAGGCGCTGGGCCTGAAGTCCAAGTCTGGCATCCACCGGCTGATCAGCGCGCTGGAGGAGCGGCACTTCATTCGCCGCCTGCCCAACCGGGCGCGGGCGCTGGAAGTCCTGAAGCTGCCCGAGGGCGGCGTGCACGAGGCCGAGGCGTCCAATGTCGTGTCGCTGCACCCCGAGACGCCGGTGCGCGAGGTGATTTCCAATCCGGCTCCGGCCGCCAACAACGATGTGCTCGAAATTCCGCTGCACGGCCGGATCGCCGCCGGTGCGCCGATCGAGGCGCTGGAAGGCCAGTCGGCGCTCAGTGTGCCCGCGGCGCTGCTCGGCCCCGGCGAACATTATGCGCTGGAAGTATCCGGCGATTCAATGATCGAGGCCGGCATTCTCGACGGCGACTATGCGCTGATCCAGAAGACCGAAGTGGCGCGTGACGGCGAGATTGTCGTGGCGCTGATCCACGAAGAGGAAGCGACGCTCAAATATCTGCGCAAGGACGGAGCGCGCATCCGCCTTGACCCCGCCAACGCCGCCTATGCGCCGCAAATCTATGGCGCGGGGGAAGTGCGGATTCAGGGCAAAATGGCCGGATTGCTGCGCCGCTACTAGATCCTAGTTTCGGTTGAGCGGAAATCGTCGTCAACTGAGAAGCCCCTCCTTTCAAAAGATTGAGGTCGATCAGTCCCCCGGACTGATCTGAAACCGGGTCGGGGTGCTTCGCGGTTCCTGAGCGTGTTTATCCCTTCTCCCGTGAGGGAGAAGGATACAGAGCCTTATCGCTTTAGCGATTAGGCGGCGTTGGATGA